>CAZOMV010000048.1:0-42099 GCA_964580995.1 uncultured Pirellulales bacterium | reverse complement strand
TTTGAAAAAAATGTAGTGAAAACTTTCCGCGTTTTTACGCCAAAATCAACGTTTTCCACCCCTAACTGCGGAACTTGGGCTAAAGCAGGATTGACGGCGGGACGATGAAAAAGTAAGGTGAAAAGGGGTGTTTTGGGTATTGTGGTGAGATTGTCAAGCCAGCTACAGGTTGCTATAATATGTGAAAATACCGCTACTTACGAAATATTGGCCTGAATTTTGGAAATGAGCATATGCTCATAAATAGCGAAAAATTGATACTATTTTATCTAACGGTACTGATCCTGGGATGGGTTAGCGACGGCGGGGCGGCGGAATTACGGGTTCAGGAACTATCGTCGTTTGAGGGGGCGGGAATTCCCAAAAGGTCGGAAAGCGAGATTATCGTTCAATTTAAAGATACTATGCCCGCTGCGGTTCGCGAGCAAATGATTCAGAAGCACGGATGCAAGGAACTGCGGGCGACCGGGCCGCAAAATCAGGCGGCCCGATTTATGCGTTTGCAGATTCCCGCTTCCCGGACGGTGGAAGAGATGGTAGCAAAGTACCGGAAGCAGCCGGAAGTGGAATATGCAGAGCCGGATTATTTCGCGCGGGCGTTATGGGTACCTAACGATACTTATTATGCGTATCAATGGCATCTGGACGATGAGGGAATTGGCGGTATTCAGATGGAAGCGGCCTGGGATCTGCAAACGGGCGATCCCGAGGTAGTGATTGCGGTGATCGACACGGGCGTTGCCTACGAAACCTATTTGGCCTATCAACAAGCGCCGGATTTGGCAAATACTCTATTCGTGGCGGGATATGACTTTGTGAATAATGACAGCCATCCGAATGATGATCACGGGCATGGCACGCATGTGGCGGGAACTCTGGCCCAGAGCACCAACAACCAGCGGGGCGTGGCGGGCGTGGCGTTTGGCTGTTCCATCATGCCGGTCAAAGTTTTGGATAAGAAAGGCAACGGAAACCATACCACCATTGCCAACGGAATTTATTTTGCGGTGGATCAGGGTGCCAAGGTGATTAATATGAGCCTGGGAGGAGATACCGGTTCCATAACGCTGCGGAATGCGGTTCAGTATGCGTATGAGCATGGGGTAACGGTGGTCTGTGCGGCAGGGAATGCGTATTGGGAGGGGAATGCCCCTTCCTATCCGGCAGCCTATGACGATTATTGCATTGCGGTGGGTGCGACCCGGTATGATCAGGCGCGGGCCTACTATTCCAATACCGGCAGCTATCTGGACCTGGCAGCACCGGGCGGAGACGTAACGGTCGATCAGAATGGAGATGGATATGGGGACGGAATTCTGCAGCAGACCTTCAGTATTGATCCGACGAATTTTTCGTACTGGTTTTATCAGGGCACCTCGATGGCGTGTCCGCATGTGGCGGGGGTGGCAGGACTTCTGATAACCAACGGAGTTTCGGAACCGGACGCCGTCCGTGAAGCTTTGGAACAAACCACCACCGATCTGGGGGATGCCGGCTGGGATGAATCCTACGGCTGGGGACTGCTGAATGCCTCTGAGGCTTTACGATATTTTCGAAAGGAAGACTTAAACGGCGACCATCAGATCGATATCGGAGACCTGTTGGTTTTTGCACAGCAGTGGCTTGGCAGCGAACCGCCCGATTTAAGGGCGGACCTGGATGATAATGGTTTTGTCGATCTCCGGGACTTTACCATCCTGGCTGCCAACTGGCTCAATTGAAAATCCGTTTGCTATTGTTCAAATATAAATTTGCGATACACAGCCGGATTTTTGCCTTCGGCGATGCCGGGGGTCAAACCCATCCAATATAAGCGGCCCTGGCCGTCGTTGTCATTCACTATGAAATTGATCGCCATGACTTTGCCCGGTTGCGGCGGTTCGATACCTAGTTCTCCCCAGGGAATCGTGGCCTCATAAACCGTCTCTGTGACTTCCTGTTTTATACTGGCCTGGGCGGCGATTTGTTTCCGGTCAGGATTGGTCATATAAACCAGAGGCTGATCCTTGCTGGAAACCAGGCCGATTTCCACATCATCGCCATTGTAATTGTCCTGCGAATCGTTTTCCGGGTCGATGGCCAATTGAATACTATCCGATTGCCAGAATGACCCGGCATCCTCCCGGTCCACGATATGAGTATCATCGGTAACCCGGGCGGCAAAATACAGCTTCTGCGCATCATAGCCCAGCCAGGCGCGGACGCTCAGATCATCAGGCCCGTTCCAGGGAATCCCCGGATCGGCGGGCAGGACGGCTGTCCGTTCCGTCAGCACGATCGGCTTTAAGGAATTGGTTTCGGCGAGATTTCCGTCGATGCGAATCGTTTCCAGATATTTTATGGGAAGCAGATTCACAGCCAAGGTTTTTGTTTGGCGGCCGTATTCTGAATCTACCAGAATTTCCAATTCTCCGGCTGGAGCCTTTGCCAAAGCTATTGGTATATTCGTTGTTCCCGGCTCTATTTCCAGGGTTTTCTCCTGGCTCTCCGCTTGAATCCGAGCCGGTATCTTTTTATTGAGCTGATTGGAAATCACGATATGCAGTTCCTGGCGGCTGGCCAGATATGCCTGGTTGAGTTTCAGGGGATCTTTTACCTTCAGTTCCGCCCGGGCGATTTTTTCGGCCAGTTCCTTCGCCTGAGAAAGGGGAATGGAAATATACACCGGCATTCGTCCCAGGTCCAGTTCCACCGTTTTGGCAGTAGACAGGTTTCGACCGAAAGAATTTACGATCCGGGCATCCGACGGTAACTGGCAGACCAGTCGTGCCGATCCTGCAACGGTCCACAGAGCCACTACCGATTGATCCTGCCGATTGCCGTCGAATCGCCAGGCACGGACGTTCTCACCCAGATTGACGGGGCCGGCTACGGTGGTCCGGTCGATCATGTGGGCACAGGTGGAATAGGCACAGGCGGCCGGCAGGGCATAGGCATGCCGACCGCGAAACAGGCCGTACTCATGTCCACCTTCGTTACAGCCGAACTGGGTAAACCAGAGGTACGTTTCCACCCCGGAGACATACCCAATCATTAGCGATTGGGCGACGGTGGCGGCAAAATCCAGCGAATAGTCACTGAGAACCGGCGAATTGACATTCAAGGCCCAGCCCAGCTCGCCGATCCACATCCGCCGGGGTTTGCCGAATTCCGCCAGCATAGCAAAGGCGGCCTGACAGAGGGCCGCCTGGCCGTTTTCTTCGGGGCCGGTGGGTTTTTGATCCGGCCCATAATAGCGAACAAAGGCATAGGGGTGGCCGGGGAATAAATCGACCAGCTTCGGATCCTTTTCCAATACCGCGCGGCAGAATTTCAAGCCGCCGTGGTAATCGCTGCCGCTGACGCCCAGCCCCGCCACCACGCAATTCGGATCGGCGGATTTCGCGCCGTCATGGGCGGCCTTGAGCAGTTGATAATACAATTCCGCTCCTTCCTCCAACGTCAAGCCCGGATGCAGCCATTCGCTCAGGTCCGGCTCATTATCCACTTCAATACCATAAATATCCCCCTTGACCTGTTCCACCACATCATGCACAAAATCCTGCCAGTCTTTCATATGCTCCGGTGAAGGATACCCTGCCAGATTCGGTTTGCCTTCGACCTTCCAGGCCGCCCAGTCCGGCGGGCGCGGCGACAGTTTCAAAAGCAACCGGCCTCCTCGCTCTTTTACCTCCCGGCAGGCGGAAGGAATCCAGCTCCAGTTGTATTCATCCGGATTTATCTCGGTATTTTTCCAATGAGCATCGTACATAACCGCACTGCAGCCCAGCCGAAACATGGATTCCGGGCCTAGGGAAGCAGCGCATACGCCAAAATAACTATCCGGATCACATTTTGGATACAACTGCGGTTTCACCACCACCGCCAGTCCGCTCTCTTTGGATAATTCCTCCTGCCCGTCGGTTATAATCCCGACCCGCAGACCCTGATATCCCACCTCATCGGTTGAGAGTTTTACTTTTTCGGTTACCGTGCCGCCGCCGGGAATTTCCTTTTGCCACTTTTGCCGGCTAACCTTACCCTGGTCCGTGGTTACATCCAGCACTATGTCGGCCTGCCGGGCCTGTACCCGTTTATTTTCCAGCCGGATTTCATATTCCACCGGTTCTGCCACAAAGGCCGCCCCCTGGGGAACATTGGGCAGAATCGCAATATCCCATTTCATGGGGGCGGGAGGATTCTGGATATCAGCGGTTACGGAATCCAGCAGGAAATACCCCTCCGGTGTCTGGCCGTTCTGCAGGCAAACGGCGATATTTCGCAGGGGGAAATGCAGCTTCCCGTCGTTAGCCCCAGCCCAGTGCGCACCAAAGGAACTATCCACCAGGGCCGCTTCCACCTTTATCCATTTATTATTTTCCGTGAGAATATCCCTGACCAGGTTTTGACCGGTCTGGTCCTCGACCCGCATAAATACCCCACCATGGCCGGGCGTAGTCCAAATCCAGAAAGAGAGGTTTTCGCTTTGGCTGAACGGACCATCCAGCACCGCCCCGACATAACGGCCTCCCTTACGAAAATCATAGTTGACCCGCAGACAGTCGCCCCGCTGCGAATCACCAAAGGCGGCCAGTGCCCCCGCGGCCCCGGGGAATTCCCAGCCCAGATGCACCCGCCACTGCCCCGGATCGTCGCAGAAATTCAAATAGAGTTCCTCGCTGTTTCCTGCCGAGGGGATGAATCCCAGCTCGATGAAAAACGATAGAATAAATACCCATTTTTTCATTGGCTTCTCCTATCACCTTGTTTAAAATAATGACGATTTATGACTAATTATTACTGATTTTAACCACTTGTCAACAAAAAATGCACGCATGTAAATGTAACAGGAGAATACTTATGAATCGCATTATTGTGCTTTTTGGAATTATTTCACTGGTTATGGCCGGTTGCAGCATACCGGACCAAAAAACTGCCTCGCAATCCAACACTGATTTAACCTTCGGGGATCGGATCGGCATGACAGCCCATCTGGCCGGCGTTCCGGCGGACGATCCCATGATGCAGCGGCTGGTCGATCTGGGGGTGCGCTGGGTTCGGGATGACTCGGAACCATGGCCCGCGGTGGAAACGGAGCCGGGGAAATATGCTTTCAGCGAGCGGTTTCAGAAGTGTCTGGAGTTCTACAAACAACATAATATAGGAATTCTGTATGGAATGTGGTACGGCAACAAACGGGCGTATCCCGATGATCCTTTTAACGCCGAGGCCTACGGCCGCTATGCAGCGGCAGTGGCAAAAATGTTTAAGGAGATCGGGGTGGAGTTTGTGCTGGAGATCTGGAACGAGCCGCACAACTTTGAGCTGCGGAATCATTATGGCGGCAACTGGAATGCGGCCCCGCCCTCGCCCTGGGCGGATCAGTATGTGAAAATGGTGCACGAGGCGGTGCGGCAGGTCAAGGCGTTTGATCCGTCGGTCAAGCTGCTGGACGATGAGGATGTATGGGTGGCCCATTACTGGTTCCTGGAACTGGGGCTGCCGAAAGAGCTGGACGGGGTGGCGGTGCATCCCTACAACCACGGCTCGCCGGGACCGGAAATTAACAGTTGGGGGGCCGATACCGAATGGCTCAAGCCTTTTCATGTCATTGATGAAGACCGGTCGATGCGTTCTCTTTACCGGAATATCCGAAAGCAGTATGCGGAAAAGCTGGGACATACACCGGAAATCTGGGCGACGGAATGGGGGTATCATCTGGGCGGAAAAATCAGCGAAGAGGAAAAGGTGACCGAGGAAACGGTTGCCGCTTTTCTGCCCCGGGCGTACATCATTTCCGCGGCGGAAAATGTCCGCTGCCTGAACTGGTATGTGCTGAACGCCGATGAAGAGTATAATCTGGTGGCCAACGACGGCCGGGAGCGGCTGAGCTATACCGCCTTCCAGGTAATGAGCCGGCAGCTTGGCCCGTGCCGTCTCCTGCGGCAGATCAACGGCTACGAGCAACCCACCCAGGGGGTCCAGGCCTTTTTATTCGAGGGTCCGATGCGGTATCAGGTTGCGGCCTGGTGCATCGAGGGCCGACAGGAAGTCACCATCGAAACCAACAGTTCCTGGCCGCTTCAGGCGATGGACAACCTGGGCCATCCCGTGGAAATCCGCTACAATCCGGATCACCTGGCGGTTATCACCTTATCCCGTGCCCCGGTTTATATAACCGGCATTGATGGTGATTGTGAGATTAAAATTACCCGATAACCATATCAATCAAGTAAAGAATAGAATGATTTGATAATCGCTATTGTCAGTGCGAGAAGTTGAATTTGACGGTTTAGTCAAAGCCTTCGGGAACAGGCTGCCCGACTGGTTAAATCGGGCAACCTGAACCCAAGGCCAAATAATTCGCTAGACGTCAATAACCCATTGCTTTCAATTGTTCCTCGAAATCAGCGGGCAGGTCGGCTACCGGTTTGTCGATATCCCGCGCGGCATAGTTGAGCATATTCCTCAACAGCCGTTCCGCCGGGGGAATCGATCCCAGATTGCCGCGAATCCACAGCGTATTCAGGATAAATTGACCGGCACCCAATTTCTGAACCGTCAGGGTCAAAGCAGAGGAATAACCCAGCGAGGCGCAGATACTGCCGGTGACCGCCTCAGCCGGAATTTCCTGGCTATACCAGACTTCGTTGGGAATCAGTTCGCGGTAAATCGTGAAGTCCAGTAATGCGCCGCTTTGCAGGCCGTCGAAAATCGGGTGCTTTTTCGCCCAGTCATCGGCCAGATACAGCCAGCGGGAAATGCCGCCGATGCTACCCTTGTTTTTCAGCGGCACCCAGCGGGTGGAATTGTCACCGTCTTTGAATACGGAGGGTACCAGGAACACAACTGAACTGCCGCGAGCAATGCGGGTGGCCAGGTCGCGGAAGGCTTCCGCGCCGCCCGGTGCCTGCGGCTGGCCGGATACGAGAATCAACTGCCGCTGATCGGCAACGGCCGGATCAAATTTGCGCGTTTTGATTCCACGCGCTTGCAGCCATTGCTCCAGTTCCCCGTCGTCGCCCCACAAAACCACTTCTTTCCCGACCGCAGGCATATCAGCCGGATCGGTCACATAAAAGACTGCCCTGCCGCCGGCGGGTGCTCCGCCGCTTTGCATATTGGCCAGGAAGCGATATTTGCCGGAGGGACCATCGACACTAATTTTTTCGCTGGAGAAGGTGATGGCAAAGGGAGGTTCCTTGCCGTCCTGCAGGCCGGGCACTTCGACCTCGATGGTCTTGTCGTAAACCGGCTCGTTATTAGGCCCGACTACCTGAAGCCGTACCGGATATTTGCCCGGTTTCAGGGCGTCCTCGTTGGCCAGCACCGCATCCAACTGCACAGCCGAGCCGCGATAGAGATTTACCGGTTCGACAAACAAGCAAAGCCGCAGTTTGGCGGTGCCGTCGAATAAGGCATCCACGGTTCCCGGCTTCAGTTCCCGAAACGCAGTCGTCAACCCTTCCGCACAGGAGGGTGTGCCTTGATCCACTGTACCGGTCATACTATGGGCTACGATGTTGGGATTGGCGCGAATGGCATTCCAGCCCTGCAACCGCTGCTCGGCCATGCGGGCCAGCGACTGATCGAAATAATCCTCCGGATTGGCAAACGCTTCCTGCATCTTCCAGTTTTGCCAGTCGTTCATGAACTGCCCCAGATAGCTGTTCAGCATGGCATAATCTTCAGTATGGGCGCCATTATACTGCTGATAGAGCCGCACCAGACGCGGCAGATGATTGGCCGAACCGATGCCATATTCCGAAATAAAATACGGTTTGGGCGGATTGCCGACCGTACGGAGAAAACTAATATCGCCGGCCAACTGCGGTACCCGGCGATAGGGATGCTGATCGTCCAGCACATCTTCCCATTCCGCCGAACCGGGATTGCTCAGGCTGCCGATACCGGTTTTGGTTTCGGACTCACTTTTGTCCAATACGACAAAAGCCGCCGGATTGGGCTTCTCCGCCGCCGGCAGATATCCATAAGTCCAGACTCCGTTGGGATTGTTTTTCAGGGTGAAATCCTTTACGACATCATAGGTTTTTCCCTTGCCGGAGGTGATAGTCATCTCCAGGGCCGTCGTGTCGCTGTAGGGACTACCGTTGCCGATCCCCGCCACAACCTCGATATTCTTGCCTTTCTTGAGGTCCAGCTTGCCGGTATATTCTCCCGTATTGCCCTGACCGTTTACATTCAGAAAACCTTCAAAAACCGCTTTTCCATCGCTGAAGATATGGATATCGGAGGTCGTGGTATTCTCGGCAATACCGGTAAATTTCGCGGCAATCTCATACGAATCATCCGCCGGGCAGGTCCAGCGCAGCACGCTGTATTCCCCATTGATCCCCGGATGGAGGGCCAACTGTCCCGGCGCCCAGGTAGTGCCGTCAAAAGTTATGGGTTTGTCCAGGCTGTTGAAGGTAATATTGGGAACCAGCAGGGAAGAGCTGCGCCAGGTTGCCGGACCGAATACCCCGCTGCCTTTGGTGAAGCCGTCAAACCGGCCGCTGTTTAGCATGACCAGCCGGCTGTTGTCATACTTGCGCACTTCCGGCAGCAGCGAAACCGCGTGCATGAAAACCGGGTTGGCCACCGTTTCATTCAATAGCCCCCACATCACGATGCTGGGGTGATTGCGGTCCCGCTGAATCATGCCAAAGGTGGACAGATTAAACCGTTCCGCCATTTTTTCCGAATGGTTCAGACACCAGGCGGCGGCGGCCTCCTCATAAACCATCAGGCCGATCTCATCGCAATAGTCCAGATGCGGCTTCAACGCGACACCCGATATATATCGAATTGAGTTAAACCCCATCGCCTTGACATTGAGCAAATCCCGCTGCAGCAAATCCGGCGAAGGCGGCAGGTGAATCCCGATGGGGAAGGAATCGCCGGTATGGGAACACTTCAAAAACAGCCGCTTGCCGTTCAGCCGGAAATATCCGTCCGCAAACCGGAAATCCCGGAATCCGCAGCGGGTGGAACTTTCATCAAAAGATTTCGACCCTTCCTCACTCACCCGAACCGACAGACGATACAAATACGGGTCATCGATATCCCATAAGCGGGGATTGATCATCTTGATTTGGGACTTGATTTTATTTTCACCCGTCTGGAGAGTTTGTTTTTCCTGCTGGGAGGTAACCATCTGGCCGGCAAAGGCGGGGGCCACTGCCAATCCCATATCCGCTTTCACAGATTTTTTCCGGGTATTAACCACTGTGGTCTCAATCTGCATGATCCCGGTTTTGGGATCCGGCACGACAAAAATATCTGAGACATACACCGCCGGCACCACCAGCAGTTCCACCGAACCTTCAATCCCTCCGTTGTTGGCATCGCAGCCGAGCCGCATCGGATAGCCCCGATTGCGATGCGGCGTTTCATTCAGGGTGATGCCGTCGATCGGTTCATAGCGGGGATTCAATACCCGCACGGCCAGACGATTCGTTTTGCCGGGTTTGATCCCTTCGGTTACATCCAGGAAAAAGGATCCATCCCCGGTTTCATGGCTGCCCGCATACACCCCGTTGACCCACACGTCCGCCTTGTAATCCACATAGACAAACTTCATCAGATACCGCCCATTGGCATGCGGATTCGCCGGAGCGGTAAAATCCTTCCAGTACCACGCCAGACCGTAGTAATAGGGAAAGATCTCCTGAATAATCCAGGGCACCTTGGTCGCTTTGGCCTCCGCCTGCGGCTTATCCCACCAGTTTTGGTCCTTGCCCTTGTTATCCGGATCCGTGGCGATCAGCCAGTCATCCCCATCCAGCAACAGGGAACTGCTGGATGACATATCTGAAGAGGCGGCGTTTGCCACACCCGGAAAAACCATCCCCATCACACATCCTGCCAACAATACCATCAGAAGAGACTTTTTCATTTTGTAACTCCTTTCGCTTGTTACATTCCCCCTTACCTGCTCCTGAAATTGACTCGTGAAAATGACAAATGACACATCTGAAAACCACCGGAATGTATTTGATAAGTAAATTTGATATACCGATTTTTCATTACCAGCCAGTATAGTCGAAACAAATGTTAATTATGTGATTATAATCACATTTAACCGGAAATTTTCCTGCCCTTATAATCCCATCGCCTGGAGTTGTTCATCAAAATCTGTCGGCAATGCGATCACCGGTTTACCAATATCTTCCGCGGCGTAATGGAGCAGGTTTCGCAATAATTTCTCCGCCTGGGGAACGGTACCCAGATTCTCTCGAATCCGCATCGTATTTAAAATCACCTTTCCCGCACCTAATTTATAGAGCGCAACCATCAGGCCGGCCGAATAATTAAATGCCACATTATTGCCTCCTGCCAGCGCTTCATCCGGAACATCCATCCCTACCCAGACCGGATCGGGAATAATCTGCTGATAGTACGTATAATCCATCAGGCCGCCGCTGGGCATCCCCGCGAAAATTGGATGCTTCTTGTTCCAGTGATCCGGATGATACAGGCTGCCCCCAATACCCTGGATTCCCCCCTTGTTCTTCAAAGGTGCCCAGGCCAGCGGCTGATCCCCTTTATGAAATACCTCCGGCGCCAAAAAGATCGCGGTCGATCCCTGTGCGATTCGCCGGTACAAATCTGTGAATACCTCCGCCCCGCCTGGAACTGCCGGCGTTCGTGATACCAGAATCACTTCCCGCCGATCCGAACGGCCCGGCTGATAGGGCCGGGAAGTAATTCCATGTTCCTTCAGCCAGCCGGTCAGTTCCGCGTCCTCTCCCCATAACACCACTTCCTTATCCACTCCGGGCATCTGGGCCGGGTCCATAACATAAAATATCTCTTCCCCGCCCGCTGCGGCGGCTCCCCGCTCAAAATTGGCTACCCATCGGTATTGCCCTTCCGGCCCGTCAATCGCCACTTCCTCATTAAATATCGACAGGGCAAACGGTGGCTTATCCGCCGGGTCGGGAATTGTAACCTCCACTACCCGATCGAAAATCTTTTCCTGATTTGGACCGAATACCCATACATGAACCGGATACACACCCGGTATCAATACATCTTCGTTCGCCAGCACCGCTTCCAGATGTACCTGGCCGCCCCGGTAAAGATTCAGCGGCTCGGCAAACAGGCACAATCGCAGCGGCGCCCACCCGTCGAACATGTCATCTATCGTCCCCGGCTTCAGTTCGCGGAAGGTCGTAGTCAGGCCTTCGCCGGACATCCCCTGATCGACAGTCCCCGTTAAACTGTACCCCACCATATCCGGATTGGATCGAATGGCATTTAAACCTTCCAAACGCCATTCTCCCATCGCTGCCAGACTTTGCTCAAAAAAATCTTCCGGCCGGCCAAACACTTCATCCATCTTCCAGGCGGCAAAATCTGCCAGGAAGCGATCCAATTTGTCCTTATAAAACAAACCATCCTCTACGTGCGGATAACCGTTCTGTTCGTAGAGCCGCCAGACACGGGCCAGATTGACCCCGCTGCCCACTCCGTACTCCGATAAAAACACATGCCGGTCCCCACCGCTAAGAGTGCGCAAATGGTTAATCACCTCCGGTTTCTGCGGCAGACCCAGATACCGATGCTGATCGTGCAGCGTATCTTCCCACACCACTGAGCCTGGATTGCTCAGACTGCCGATCCCTTTTTTGCGAACCCCGGATTCGCTGGCTGCGTAAGCGGTAAAAGTAGCCAGGTCAGGTTTGGAACCGGCCGCCAGATACCCATAGCTCCAGGTGCCATTGGGATTCTTGCTTAGCGAAAAATCCTTGACCAGATCATACGTTTCCCCCTTCCCGGAAATAACAGTCATCGCCAGGGCCGTAGTATCACTATAGGGGCTATCGGTCCCCACCCCCGCCGCGACATCTACCGAATCACCCGTTCGCAGAGATAGCGTTTTCTTAAATGCTTCCTGATTGCCCTTTCCCTGTACATTCAAAAAACTTTCAAAGACCGGTTGTCCTCCGGCAAAGACGTAAATATCGGAAGTGGCCGGCTTGGCCTGGGCGATGCCCGTAAACATAACCGCAATCTCATAATTGTCATTTTGCGGAGCGGTCCAGCGAATGACACTGTACTCACCACGTTCCCCGCCGTGCAGGGCCAACTGATCCGGTTCCCACCGGCTGCCTTCAAAAACAATGGGAGACTCCTGATTATTAAACGACAGGTGGGGAACGAGGGATAGTTCCGTGGCCGTCCACATGGCCGGGCCGGAGATATTCGACCCGCTGGTAAAACCATCAAACCGGCCGCTATTGAGCATCACCAGACGGGTGTTATCCAGCTTGCGCACTTCGGGTAACACGGATACCGCCTGCTGGAAGACCGGACCCGGGCCTGTTTCGTTCAAAAGTTCCCACATGGTAATGCTGGGGTGATTGCGGTCCCGGCGAATCATTGCGAAGGTCGAATGATTAAATCGTTCCGCCATCTTCAGCGAATTGCCCAGTGCCCACCCGGCGTAGTTACTCTCATAGACCATCAAGCCGATTTCATCGCACATATCCAACTGGTAACGTTTGGCCACCCCCGCGATAAACCGGATGGCGTTAAATCCCATCACCTTACAATTCACCAGATCCCTCCGCAGCAAATCCGGATCGTGCGGCATCTCCAGCCCGATCGGGCAATGATTGCCCGTATGCGAACAACGCAAAAAGATCCGCTTGCCGTTCAACTGGAAATAGCCATCCCGGAAAACAAATTCCCGATATCCGCATTTTACTGAATATTCATCCACCGACTTCGGATGTGAGTTATCCCGGATCCGAACCGTAACCCGGTACAAAGCCGGATCATTCAACTGCCACAAACGGGGATTGTTTACCTGCAATTCCCCTTCCACCACCGTATCGCCTGCCGGCCAGGTTTTCTGTACTATCGAAACATCCAGCGTCTCCCCGCTGGCCGCCGGGGAAACCGAAAATTCCACTTCCCCTCCGCTAGTTTGATCCGAGGTATTGTGAATGGTTGCTTCAATCCGGATCTTGCCGGTCTTTACCTCCGGTTGGGCAAAAACATCCATCACCCGCACTGCGGCGGTCGTTAAAAGTTCCACCGAATCCATAATCCCGCCATGATTATAGGAGGAACCGGCACTATAATTCACAATCTTGTTCCGATGGGGTGTCTCCCCCAAAACATAACCGTCAATCGGCTGGTCCGTCGGATTTAAAACCCGCACCGCCAGCCGGTTGCCGCCCCCTTGCTTGACCGCACCGGTCACATCCAACTCGAAAGGATCTTCCCCACCCTCATGGCTGCCGACAGCGACGCCATTGACCCAGACATCGGCCAGGTAATCCACCTGCCAGAATCGGAGCACATACCGGCCGTCTTTATGCGGATTGGTTGGTGCGGTAAATTCCTTCCAGTACCAGACTACCCCATGATAACCTGGAAAGGCATCCTGAATGATCCAGGGAACTCGGGTCTGCCTGGCTTCCACACGCGGCTCCTGCCACCACTTCTGCTCCCGCCCCGCGTTCTCCGGATCCGTGGCAAGCAACCAGTCGGAACCATCCAGACTGACCATTCCCGTCGTATAGAGGTTTTCCGCCTGCAAAGAAAGAGTAAGAACTTGTAGCACCAAAAATAATCCCAGTGTCCAGACTATCATACTTTTATGCATACTATCGCTCCTTAAATACTATATGTGACACAATGGCATAAATATGGTTAAGCGTAATTTACTATTTTCTGTCAATTGCATCTATTTCCCCTGTTTAAGATACGAATAGGAAACGAGTTAGGATTTTTTATCCGTTGGGCTTGTTATCAGATCAACCAGAGTGGTCTTGCTGAATATCTTTGCCGCCCCGCTGACGGCCTGCCGATAAATCTCGGATAACTTTCGTACCATATCGGCATGGACTTTTGGGGAAGTAATATCCGAAATGTTTTCCAGCGGTCCTTCGATGGCCTCGAAGATCTGCAAAAGAGTGATCTCTCGCGCCGGCCGGGACAAATAAAACCCCCCGCGCGGTCCGCGAATGCTGCACAGCACATCAGAGCGAACCAGTTGATGAAGGATTTTTAGAAGGTATTCCAGGGGAATCCGGAAAGATTCGGCTATGTCTTTAGCCATGACAGGTACGCCATCCTCCTGCCGGGCAATATAGCTTGCCGCATAAAAAGCATACCAAACCGAACGATTCAATTCCATGCAACCACTTTTAAGCTAACTATTTGGATCAAAAGTACTTGTACTTGATGGAGATGGGGTGGGGACTTCTTCCGCCACCGGTTCGGCGGTGGACGAGGAGGCAGGTACGGATTCCTGTTCTTTTTCTTCAAAGGCAGGGGCACTGCTGGGGTTTCTGGCGGGCGCCTGTACTTCCAGTTGAGGCAGGGGCGCAACCGCGACCCCGTCAATATGGGGATCAAAGGCCGCCGGTTTTTCTGTAACTTCCCGTTTTTTGCAAGATCCGGCGAAAACCAAAACTATCGCAAGCAGCAGTACCGTAACTATATTGATCGTTTTTTTGCTTCTCATAATATCTCTCCTGCCGGGAATACCTACATAATCATTGCCAGGGGTTTAACCAAAGAAAACAATTCGTCCGGCTGATATTGTTTTACCAGATCAAACGGTAAAAAACAACCATGATTATGATCACTGGCTAAAATCATCATCCGCTCGTAGCAAAGGCGTTTCCCATCTGCTTGGGGCTGATGGCCCACAATAAACATATCGACATCCCATCGCTGTCGTAACCGGTTCAGGCATTCCTCCGAATGAGCACGGTCCCAGGTAAGGGCGTGCAAAGAGGGATCGGTTTTCATATCGCTCAAGGCGAGTTTTCGGCGGAAAATATCGTCATCAAAATCGTCGATATGGCGTTCCGAGGGCAGCGAATGGGACATCCAGATCCGGTTGTCGGTGCGAACCGCCAGCGGCAGGGATAAAAGAAATTCATCCAGTGCCTGAATGACCAGGCCGGCTTTTTCCGCAAATGTTGTGGACATTCCGCTGTGCAGTGCCCGCACCATGGGCTGGCCATTTTTCAGCACCTCATCCCGGGCCACCTGGGACATACCGTGATTGCCCAGTATATAATGGACCTGATTGGGAAATCGGGCCTTCAACTCCGCGGCCTGAGCGACCAGCAGGTAAGAGTGGCATTCCGACTGATTATTGGAGGTATTATGCAGCAATTCATGTAATATCAGATGCCGCTGCGGATTTTGGTCCAGTTTGGCATACCGGATCAGTTTCTCAAAATTTCGTTGATGACCATGTAAATCCCCCGTCATGATTACTTCACCCGGCCCTTTCAGGTGAATTAGATTCCCCTGGCGGAATATGTTTTCCCGGTTGGCGATGGCCCCGGTTTCGAAAGCTGATATAATCTCTTTAATAGTCATTTGTTACCGTTAGCCACCGGACGTCCCCCGGCAATCATATGTATCAATAAATCCAGACGCGAAACTACGGTGGGCATATCGCCGGGCCGATCTCTGGGAGAGTTTTTGATGCAATCCATTATCAGATTGGAAACTCCGATCGGGATTTGCGGCTTCAATTGATTGGGGCTTTGAGGCGGGCCTGCCTCGGAAATCAGATCCACCCGGTCGGTATTTTTAGGAATCAGGGTGGGAACATGCTTACCCGTGAGTGCCCAGTACATGGTGGCCCCCAGGTTAAACACATCCGTTTGCTGGGTCAGGGGCTTTCTCTTGACCTGCTCGGGAGCAATATAATCCGGAGTTCCTTGAATCCGGGGCTTAACCGTGCCAATATTGCAGCTTTGCCCCAGATCAATGATCCGGATAGCCCCGTTGTCTGCGATGATTATATTATTGGGTTTTATATCACAGTGGAGGATCCCGTGGCTATGCATGCCGCCCAGGCCGTCGGCTACCATGCGGAAAATCAGCAGCAAATCGAGCAGGCTGCGGCTGGGACTTTGTTCCAGACTGATCCCTGAGCAATATTCCATCAGCAATAAAACTTCCCGGGTCTGGAATCTCCGTTTTCGTCTTTGGATTTCAAATACTTTACGGATATACGGATGATCGATTCGGGAACCAATCCGGAATTCCGTTTCGACCTGCTCGATCATACGTCCGTCTTCGCCTTCCTGGCGGATGACATGTTTTAGAGCGCGAAGCTCCTCTGTTTCTTTGTTTTTTACGGCAAAGATGATACTGGCGGCACCCAATCCGAGTCTTCGGACGATTTCATATCCGTCGAAAACCGGAGGCTCACTGGATCCCAAAGCACGTTGTACTTTTTTGTTATTCAACATCGCTCCCTGTGAACTTTACTTTCTGCCTGGTTAGGTTGTCGTACCCTAAGCCTTTCTATTACAGGCAAATACTACCTGCTGGACCAGACAGAACTTTCGCGAGGCTTCTGATTCCAATTGGAATTTCTCTAAAGTCACAAACCCAACAGTAGAATGGAAGCGGGGGCGGAAAATAGTATAATCGAATAATAAAAATATAGCGAGATATCAGCCAACCCCGGTTGGCCCGGTTTCCTATAATAAATGTCCGCTTCTGCACTACTTAATGGTCATGACATCTATAATACTTATCGTATAATAATCGCGCGTATTTTAGCTATTCCTGCTGCTTCTGACAAGAAGATTTGGTTTCCAGAAAAAAAAATTCGAGTGGGAGAGTATTATGGATGAAAAACCCCAGGCAGAAACAGCGAATCCCCGCCGGATAGTATTTGCGTAACTTCTTTGCCTAGAAGGGATTATAAGCAAATAACAGGAGGATTAGCGGCTTTTCCAGATGATTTTCGGTTCAATCTGGCAGGAGAGTACCAGGCTTTTGGCCAGGTCTTCCAACTGGCTGGCCTGTTGGATGGTGCTTTTCCGGGAAGCGGCTGAATCGGTTACCAGGCAAATTTTAATGGTCCGATCGGAGGCTTTGCCATTATTGCAGGGAAGCTGCTTCAGCCAGCGAGGGGTGGCGAAAATCTGGCCATCTTTACCCACACTGCCATTGCTGATAACAAAGTGGTATCCCTGAGATTGCTTGTTATTAATACTTTGGAGCAGTGAAAGAGCACTTTGTTCCGAAGTATAGCTGACTTCGATCCGATTCCAACGGCCCAGCTCAATACCCGCTTCGGTACCCAGGGTAGAATGGATATTGTTCAATTGAATCTGGCTGGATAAGCTGAAGGGCATCGGTTTAATGGGTTTGCCTTCCAAGGCCAGAAGTACCAGCGCCCCCGTAGTCATGGCGACTACCAACATGAGCATTACTTTTGTCAATCTTCCTTGATTTACCATCCAGACTTCCCTGTCCCATAATGGATACGAAAGATACCAGTACCCCACGGAAATAACCTTTATTTTAGCGGGTACGTTTACTAATGAGCACGATTATAAAAATTTATCGTCACAAGACAAGAGGGAACTTCATGGAAAGTGGGATTTTCGAAAGCAAAAAGCGAAATTTTTTTATATTTTTTTGAGGGTTAGAAAGCACAGGATGATTATCAGTATTGATAAGCGGGGTAGGGTCTGATAACGATACATTTTTGTTTTGCCGTAGTGCAAAAAGGACAAGGGGTTATGAAGGAATTTTTTGGATGGTGAATCGTCCGATAAGGGCAGGCATTGCCTGCACCACTCACGCGGCGAGGGCGAGAAACCCTGTTTGCCGACGCGGGGATAAATGGGTATTTGACGCTTCTGATAGGCGCTTCACTGTGGTAAAAAACGGGAGGACCGTATAATAATAATTCTGACGCTCCCGCTGGTTGCTTCGTATTTCTATAAGTACTTATTTTTAGTTTTGGGAAATTGATGTAAGTGCATATTTTACGTTGGAAAGTATAGTCCGATAATAAAGTAGGGATTATAACGATTGTAACGATTGGGTAAGATTTTTGGTAAGATGGGTAAGATTTTTAGTAAGATTTAACGGTTAGGTTGAGTTGGTAAATGTTGAAGAAAGTATAGCAAAACATGAAGAAAATGGGGTAAAAGTGTGTTAAAGTGATATAAAAGCAGGGCAAAACATAGGTAAAAGTGAATGGTTTAGGCACGTGGCATTTGAGTTTGGGCGGGAATATTGGCTTAGAAATATTGCCTGGATTACCCAGATTGAATTTGGCAAGATAGGGTGAATAGGTAAATTCTAAATTCTAATATCTAAATTCTAAATAATGTCAAATTTTCAAAATGCGAATTTCAAAACAAAAAAATTGACAGAGCGAAAATCAAAAATTGGAAGAGAAGAATTTTGAACAAAAGGCAACGAAGGCAGGGAAGGGGGGGGGAAAATTACGAATTATGAATTACGAGTTACGAGTTAAAA
Source organism: uncultured Pirellulales bacterium (assembly GCA_964580995.1). Classification (GTDB taxonomy): domain Bacteria; phylum Planctomycetota; class Phycisphaerae; order Sedimentisphaerales; family SM23-30; genus JAKJEP01. The sequence continues at coordinate 23,844 of CAZOMV010000048.1, read as the reverse complement.
GGGAGGGGGCGAAGGGAAATATGAAGAGTGCCGGCCAGAGGCTGACGGTACGGGTGGGATGGGGAATAGGAGACAGGCGGGGTGTTTGGGCGGTTAATTGGGGAGGGGGAACAGGAAACGCATGGGGAAAAGGTGCTGGAACGATAAAACTGCGGTATTATTTTGTTTGATTTAAAGTTTGTGGTGGCAAGTGTTTATGTGTAATTTTTGGAAAATGTATGTATTTATATTAACTAAATATAAATATTATTTGCTTTATGTAGAATATGTGGTATAATTGAGATGGTTGGATAATGGGAACCACGGATTACTTAGCGCGGCCTTGGGCCGCAACCAAATCCTAAATTCTAAACTCTAAATTCTAAACAAATTCAAAATCATCAAATATAAATTTAAAAACAAACTGCAACATCTTGCGAAAAAGGAGTTTATCAGTAACACCAATTCATAATCAAGCATAAAAAACAAGAAGTTGAAGGATTGTGGTACGGATGACTTGGCGTGACATAGCCACAACCAAACAAAGGTTCCTATAGGAAGGAGTGCAAGAGGACCCCACCGCCTCGAAAGAGGTACGATTCTGAGGTTTCATTGGATCATCCGGCTTGGGCGCATGGAACACCGGTTTCCCCCATGAAGAGGATTATGGCGGCGGTTTTTAGGCGATATATTTTGACGCTACCGGCGGTTATGGATGGGAGCGGGGAGCAAATTTACATTCTACACTCTAAATTCTAAACAAATTCGAATCATCAAATACCCCATTTTCCAAACCAATTGTAACATCTTGCGGGAAAGAAGCTGAAGGATGGCAATACTATGTGACATAAAAAGAATTTTCTGGTAATAGGGGCGGGGATTTGGTATAGTAAGATTGCTTGTGAGGTCGATTTAGATCACAGGCGGGAATAATAAAGATATGGTACCCGGTGAGTAGAGAGAGCGGTTTTTCTGGAAATTGCGATAACAGGAGAGTAAAAGATGAATCGCCTAATAACAAAAAGCTTTCTGGCAATGGTTTTGGTTTGGTCGCTGGTTATGCCGGTTTCGGCAGAATGTCCCTCGGCGGATTTGACCAGGGATTGTTTTGTTGATTTGGCGGATTTTGCCGTGTTGGCCGGTGAATGGCTGGAAGAATCCAACCTGGTTAATCTGGTGGATATGTCTGAACAATGGCTGACCGGTAGTCGCCTGCCCGACGACATGGTTGACATACCCGGTGGGACGTTTGCAATGGGAGATTCGTTCGGTGAAGTGGATTCCGACGAAAGACCTGTGCATACAGTGACAGTGTCAACGTTTGCCATGGGTAAATTTGAGATCACCAATGCTCAATATTGTGCCTATCTCAATTCCGCCTTGAACGGCGGGACGATCTATGTTTCGAGTGGTCTGGTCTATGGAACCGGCAATAATAAGTACTACTGTGACACATCGACCTCAAGCGGCTTCAGTCAGATAGCCTACAGCGGCGGGGTATTTATGGTCCAGCCCAAGAGCGGGCGAAATATGACCAATGATCCGATGGTAAGGGTAAGCTGGTACGGAGCGGTGGCCTATTGCAACTGGCGGAGCCAGCAGGAAGGTCGGGAACCATACTATACTCTTAGTGGAACATGGCCTTGTGATTTCAATAAAAAGGGATACCGTCTGCCAACGGAGGCGGAATGGGAATATGCGGCCCGAGGTGGTTTGGCAGGCAGACGGTTTCCCTGGAGTAACACTATCAATCAGACGCAGGCCAATTTTAAAAGTAGCTCATCCTACGTTTATTACGATGTCAGTCCGGTGAAAAATCAATATCATCCTATCTGGAACGACGGAGTTTATCCTTATACCTCACCGGTAGGCTTTTTCGATGGAAGTTTGAAATATAAAACGAATTACAACTGGCCGGGCAGTGCCACCAGCTACCAGACAGCCAACGGCGGCAATGGCTATGGTCTATATGATATGGCCGGGAACGTCTGGGAGTGGTGTAACGACTGGTATGGAGTATATAGTTCCAGTTCGCAGACAAATCCCACCGGACCTACCAGCGGCTCAGTTCGTGTGATCCGCGGCGGCAGTTGGGACCTCACTGCCTACCACTGCCGGGTAGCGTTCCGCAACTACGGCTACCTGTCCACCCAAAGTGATAGTATCGGTTTTCGTGTGGTCCTGGATTTTCAGTAACTGTTGCTCTTACACCCTGTTGCTAAGAATTTTCCCATCGGCAGGATCCCTAAATATTGTTTGGCCGACTTGGAAACGGTCGAGGCGAGGACATCGACGATGGATTAAAACAGCCAACAGAAAGTTGGGGCTGGCGTGGAATGGCAGGCGCGGCCAATAGGTCTGTGGCGCAATTATTTAAAGAACACCTCCCTGCTTGAAGGCAGGAAGGTGCCACCCTATGGGGGGGCAGCCTCTGCGGTGGAGGTTTTAAACAGCCAACAGAAAGTTGGGGCTGGCGTGGAAGGCAATGATTAGGATAACCTATCTTATTATTATAGCCTTAATTATTTCAGGCAGTGTGGTTTCCTGCGACAGGCAGCTATCACTGGCCAAACCGAATTATGTATGGTCAGAACATTCAACCGATGGATTCAACGGGCATCTCGATGGAGTGTACGGGGAGGAAGACGAAACATATTATGTAGTACTGAGCTGGCATGGAAAAGGGCAGGTGGCGCACATGGATGAATTTATGATCCTGTGCCTGAAGAAGAAAAGGGATTGTTCCCAAATTGACTTTGAGCTGGAACAGGGCGTAGCTGTCCAGACAGAGAATCTGGAGGACAGCAAGTCCGGGAAAATTGTCAGGCTCAGAAGACTTGACAGCCGATATTTTTCGGGGGAACCAGAGGCCAGGGAGGCTATGGTGATTGCGTATAATGGACCGGTTATGGGGAAATCGAATTTTGATGAGGGCACCGATTTAGGCTGGCTTCAGTTTAGGATTCGGGTTACCAAAAATAGGAAAAAGGCAGAAGCGGCCACCCGCCTGTTATATTCATTATTACAACAGGAAGAGGAGGCGGAGGAGTTTTGCGGGTGTGTGGCAGGGCGAAATTAGGGAACGATAGTACTGGACCTGATAAAGAGAATGAATGGCTCAATAAATAAAGTTAAACGAACCTTGCGGAATACGGTTCCATGGGGAAAAATCATTTTTATAGGCTTTTATATTTTCGCCTTCGTATGGTCTATCTATGAAATTTGTTTGCAGCATTATATTATTCGTGTGTATCAGCCGGTGGAAGCCAGGATTATAAAATCAGATATGAAACTAAAAATTTGGGCCAAGGGCCTTCATCATTACAAGCCAAAAATAGAGTACCAGTACCAAGTTGGCGGAAAAATATATACAAGTACAAAAATATATATGGTACCCGATGATCATGGTGATTTAGAAGAGGTCATCGCCAGGCTGGTGGGAAGATACCATAAAGGTTCAACACATACTGCCTATTATAATCCGCATGATCCGGAGGCGGTGGTTTTGACCAAGGAATGCCAGTTTTTGCCTTACGGAGTTTTTTTTATAGGTCATTTTGCGGTATGGTTTTGTGGATTATTTTTTTTACCTGGTACATCAAGGCCGTTTAAGCTGGACCGGCCGGCAAGGGCCAGGGACCGGGGGGACGGGTGGTATGATCTGGAGGGGATCAGCGAAAAGGCGGGGGAAATACGGATGCTGTTGGGGGCGGGGCTGCTGTATATGGGGATCACGTTTTTGATGTGGGTGCATTATAATTATTTGTGGCCGAAGCATGGGTTGGGGCCGGATATTGGGACGATGTTCGGGGCGGCGCCGGGACTGGTTCCAATCGGATTGGGGATTCAGTCGTGGAGGCAGCGGCTGAGAGAGATACCCAGGCTGGCGGTGGATACCAATCCGATAGTTAGCGGAAGCGGATTTTCCATCTGGATTTACTGGCCGGTGACGGCGGTCACCCAGGTTCACATTTTCCAGGCGGGGCTGGTGAAAGATACCATCATTCCCCAATATACCCGATGGAATCCGCGGCGATTCCGATGTCATAAGAAAAAGATTCTGACGGAGACTACCTGCCAGCCGGGGGAGGATGTGGTACAGGAGATTGGCTTTCATATTCCGTCAGGCAAACGTCCCAAGACCAACCCGCAGGGAAAGCCGAGGTGGCGATCCCGGTGGCAGGTGGAGGTAGTGATTGAGGCTGACCGCAAAAAGGAGCGATGGTTATATCCGCTGCCGGTGGAATGCACGAAGGGGACAGAAAATTCATGATGAAGAAAAGATGGATGACAAATCAGACAGGTCAGACGAAAGGAAAAGAGTGCCCCACCGCCTCGGCAGGCAAGAGCCTGCACCATTCCGCCGCGATCATTCTACCCTATCGGCGCTCACGTTGTGAGCTACCATGTTCAGAGATAGCCCGGCTCGGGCGCATGGAACACCGGTTTCCCCCCGTTAAGAGAAGGATGGGAGGGAAAGACGGGCGCGGGAGGCAGATATGGACGGGGAGGCGCGGGTACGGCTGGGGCGGGTGGATATGGGGGCAGATGAGGCGGGGTCGAATCCGGCGGATTTGGATGAGGATGGGCGGGTGGATATGGCGGATTTGGGGAGGCTGGCGGGGGCGTGGCTGAGCGGGCGGCACGGAAGTAAGCGGGGATGTGTTTATCTTTGAAGCCCAAACGGGAAAGATGATCCAGAATATTAAAACCGGCCAGTACACGGTATATAGTGTGACCTTTTCACCGGATTCCACGCTTCTGGCTACTTCGGGGGTAGATTATACCAATGTCAAGATTTGGAAAGTGGCGGCAGGTCTATAACCCCCAACATAAAGTTGGGGGCTTGCGTGGAATGGCTGAGGGAGCAGGGTGGTATGAGCCATGAAAGCGGGCGGGAGGTGGAGGGGAAAAAAGAGATGGACGATATGGACTTTATGGACGATATGGACAGGGGAAAAGAATATGAAATATACGATTTGAGAAAATAGAAGAGTCGGACAAATCGGACAAATCGGACATATCGGACGAGAAAAGAGATGGATAAAAGAAGAGAATCCTGGATTCCTGCCCCCGATCAGGTCGAGGGCAAGCTTGCGCAGGAATGACCGGCGGGCGGGAGAACGGTATATGGGGGCGTGGTATGGGAACGGAAGGGGAGTGGTGGGCAGTGCCCACCCTACGGGAATGACCTTTGCGGAATGAAATAGAGGGACGTGGTATGAGAGCGGAGGAAGAGAAGATGGTATGCAGAGCATACCCTACCCGACTGTAAGGGACGAGAAGAATGGTGGGTTAAGAACCCACCCTACCGGGATAGCAGGCAGTCGCGGGGATGGGGGCCAAGGGGTGGTCTTCAAAGGTTGGAGTAAATGGCTTGCAACCCGATCCGATAAGGAGAAGAGAGCGGGGCGGGCGGGATGGCAAAGTCTTTGGGATAAAAGATTTACGATTGGTTCGCGCGAGGGATAAAAAAAATGGTATTTTTAAATTGACTTAGAAGTCAATTATGATATACTCATCAATATGAGAAATCAAAAAACAGCGTATCCGCGAGTGCAACTGGACGGCAGGTGGTATGTTATTATTGCGGAAGATGAATTTCGAGCTTTGACGCAGGCTCGCAATCCTTCAAGCAAGAATGATGCACTGCATGTCATGAATATCAGCGATCAGCGTTTGGCGGATCGTCTGCTGGAGCGGCGTCAGGAGGCGGAGTTGACGCAAAAGGATTTGGCCCGGCTGGCGGGTATCCGCGTGGAAACCTTAAACCGTATCGAGAAAGGCCGGACCACGCCCGACTTTAAAACCATACGAAAACTGGTAATCGCCATTAACGAATATAGTAAATTGGATAGGAGCTAAACCATGGCAACACAAACTGCCGAAACCGTGAGTCAGCAGGTAATCGAACTTGCCAGCAATCAGTCTGGCATCCCACAAGAACAAATATCGCTCGATTCTCAATTTATAACCGATCTGGGATTTGACAGTCTGGATCTGGCCGAATTTGTCATGATGGTCGAAGATAAATTCGATATTGCCGTGCCCGACGAAGAGGCCGAAACCATCCGAACGGTGCGCGATGCGGTACAGGCAATTCAGAAGCTGATGGCATAGTTCAAGGAATCGCCTCCCTCGCCGCCGGCTGGGCCAGGCAAAAATCTCCGAATATTTCTTGACAGGCCCGGGACTGGGGATATAGTGGGTGGGGATATTATCAACAAGAGGAATCCTGTTTTGTTTGTCGGCCTGAATCATACGTAATCGAGGAGAATAGGACAGATGGCGTTAATCAAGTGTCCCGAATGTTCCAAAGAAGTCTCGGATCGGGCGCCGACTTGTCCGTCGTGCGGCGTGCCGATTGCCGGCATCTCCGCCGAGCCCAAGTTTGATGCCTACCACCAACGGGTTCTTATCGGCAGCCTGATTCTCTGCATTATCGGCCTGCCCATTGGTTTTGCCCTTAACTTACCTTCTGTGTGGGGACTGGCGCTGGCAGGAATTTTAATAGCCGGCGTCAAGCTCTTTCTTATAAAGAGATAGATTAGGAACAGGAGCTATATTATGAATGACAGGATTATACCTAACACGGTTGAATTTATTCGAAACTCCCACCTGCTGCGGGTTCTGCTGGTGGGTTTTCTGGTTATCCTGCTCCAGATCCCCATCGGGCTGATCCGAGGCGTGGTTGGGGAACGGCAGGCCAGGCAGCAGGAAGCCTTTGAGGAGATCACCTCCAAATGGGGCCGGCAGCAGTCCATTACCGGCCCGCTGCTCACGGTCCCTTATCTACACCGCATCACGGAAACGGACCAGGACGGCAACCAAAAGATACGAACCCAGCAGCGGGCCGCCACCTTCCTGCCCGGCGACCTGCATATCTCCGGAACTATCCATGGGGAAGTCCGCTATCGCGGCATTTTCCAGGTACCGGTTTATACCGCCGAGCTGGAGATCACCGGCACTTTCACGCGCCCGGATTTTTCCGAGTGGGAAATTGACGGCAATGATATTGCCTGGGACCGGGCTTACCTGTCCCTGCGAATATCGGATGCCCGGGCGATCACCAACCAGGTCTCGCTGCTGTGGAACGAGCAGGCGCTTTCCTTCCTGCCCGGCACCGGGGATTATGGCGAACGATGCCCGGGAATTCATGTCCCGCTGAAAGGGCAGATGGCCGGCGAAACCTTTCCTTTCTCCTGCCGGCTGAACGTCAACGGCAGCGGCGGGGTGTATTTTGCCCCCCTGGGCAAAACCACCGTCGCGGAAGTCAACTCGAACTGGGGCAACCCCAGTTTTCAGGGGAACTGGCTGCCGGTGGAGCGCACGGTAAGCAAAGATGGATTTCAGGCCAGGTGGAATATCCCGTTCCTGGGGCGGAACTATCCGCAGCAATGGAAAAACGAGGATAATCCGGCTGACAATATACTGGTATCCCGGTTCGGCGTCGATTTTATTACCCCGATGGATCACTACCGCATGTCGCAGCGGAGCATCAAATATGAAATTCTTTTCCTGTCCCTGACCTTCGCCGTCTTATGGCTGTTCCAGGTGCTGGCGAAACTTCGCATCCATTCCATACAGTACCTGCTGGTCGGCAGCGGCTTATGCCTGTTCTATCTATTGGAACTGTCGCTGGCCGAACACCTGGGCTTTCTGCTGGCCTATCTCTGCGCCACGCTGGCGGTTACCCTGCTTATCTGGTGCTATTGCCTGATTGTGCTGCACAGCTATCTGCGGGCCCTGATCGTGAGTATCGTCCTGCTGCTGCTGTACGGTTATTTGTATATCCTGCTGATGAATCAGGATTATGCCCTGTTAATCGGCTCGCTCGGCCTGTTTGTCGCGCTGGCGATTATTATGTACATCACCCGAAAAGTGGATTGGTATGCGGTGAAATCCTGACGAGATTACAGGAAACCGTAATGAACAAAGCAAGGAAAATAGAATGGATACAGACCGTATCAACCTGTCGGATTTTCAGCAGCTTCTGACCTGGAAAAACCTGCTGCCGATGCAAGCAATTCAACTGGGGATGACCGCGGGCAGTTCGGCTTTCTTGATCCTTGTTCTGGTACTGCCTGGGAATTGGACTGCTCGGGAGCCAATGGATCCTTCTCTCCTGAATATCCTATCCCTGATCCATCTGGGCCTGGCATTGGCCGCCTACACCGCCGCCCACGTGGTTTATCGTTTTATCGTGAGCCACAAACGCCTGGCCGGCAGCATGTATCTGGCGAACCAGCCGGACACGGCCCAGATCGCGGAAAAATGCCTATCCCTCATCCGAACCGGTACGATCGTCCGGTTTGCTTTTTTGGAGGGAGTTGCCTTTTTCGGCCTCATCATCTGCCTGATGGCCGGCCAGGGCGGTTTGCTGGAGCAGCATCCGGAATACTGGTTGAACATTTTTTCTTATATCGTTATGTTGTTCGTCACCTTCGCCATCTTCACTACCAGAGACCGGGTCGAAACTATTTTTATCAACCGGTTTTTGAACGCCTACCTTCTGAAAGAATAATATCGGCAGGCGGCTCAGGGGATGGCGGTGCCCCAGCAAGCGGCGAATTTGGCGAAATCATTCAGGTCCACGCCGCCGTCGCCGGCCAGGTCCGCACCGCCGCAATGACCGCAGTCCGTCTCCAGCCAGTGGGCCGCCAGCACCGCCAGGTCCGCCAGATCAATCTGGCCGTCCACATGCAGGTCACAGGGATGATGCCATTCGTAAGCGCCCATATCCACCACCGGCAGGCCGGTCGAACCGGCATAGCCGGTGTTTGCCTTGGCTGGGTCGTCCCGGAAGCGGGGATTGCCGTCGTTATCATAGGGGATCGGTTCGACGATATTGCCGTCGCCGTTCAGGTCATAGCCGTCCTGCGGTATGGCGGTATTATTTCCGGCATCTTCGGCTGGGGATACGGAATTCAGCCGCAAGTTATCATCCGTTGTCCCCAGCAGATTATCCGGCCCGTCCGGATCGGCAAAACCCGGATTGACGCTGAGGTTGCCGTAGCCGAGGCCGATACCGTTGACAACGCTGTAGGTAATTGTCGGGCTGGGGCCGGCTACCACAAAAATTTCGCCGCCGGGATTGTTCCAGAGAATGCTGTTGGTAATTGCTGGGCTTTGGCTCTCCCCATAACTGGCCACAGCCCCGCCCTGGGCCGCGGAGTTGCCGCTAAAGGTGCAGTTGATATAGCTGGTAGTGCTCAACTGGGCAATCACGGCACCGCCGTAGGTCTGGGCTGTGTTGCCGCTGAAAACGGTATTGACTACCGAGGCATTGGAACAAAAATAGTCGAAAATGGCGCCGCCCGAGGACGCCTCCGCCGGGGCGGAATTGCCGAAAAAGCTGCAATTGAAGATCCGGGTTTGCGCCATAACATTGAACAGGCCCCCGCCATTATTGGAAACGCTGTTGTTCTGAAACACGCAGCCGATCAGCGCCGGTACATTGCCCCAGTTTACCATGGCCCCGCCGCTGCCCTGATAAACCTGATTGTTCACAAAAGCACAATGTTCCATATAGGGGCTTCCATAATTGTTGTACATCCCACCCCCACCCACACAGGCCGTATTATCCCGGATCCTGCAATTGCGAATCACAGGATTGCCGTGATCGTTATAGATCCCGGCACCTGAGGAGGCCGCCGTTGCATTCCCACTATCGTACTGATCGGCATAACCGCCGGTAATCACGAAACCATCGAGCACGGCTGTGGCATTAGTATTGCTGCAGTTGACAACCGTGTAACTGTTGTCGCCGACCGCACCCGCTGTTCCAATATCCCCGCTCAATATTGTTACCTGGTTCTGCCAGTCGCGATCGGCCCACACCGGCTCACCAGCGGCTGGGAATCCGCCGTAAATGGCTACGTTGTTCTTCATTTGAAAACTAACCGTCCGGTCCGTATCCGCAGTGGGCCGATAGGTGCCGGCCGCCACCCAGATCTGATCGTTGTCCAACGCCGCAGCCAATGCCGATTGGAGACTGGTATAGGCATCCGTCCAGGAATTGCCACTGTCCGCTCCTGTGGCACCGGCCTTCACATAAATGGCCCTGCCCGATGCAACTCCGCTTATTACACCCAGCCACAACAGGGCCACAACAATCCACGTCCGCCGAATTCCTCTTCTTTTCACAATTTTGCTCCTTCTTTGTTTTTATCTGACCTTAAGTACCTAAAATAATTTCAAATCATAACCCCTGAATCGCTTCCGAAAATCCGATTACAAGGGCCATATAGATAAAATTAAACAATTTTCATTTTACAACAAATTTAGCACAATGTCAATATTCAATCCCGAACCGGTTCCCGCAGAGGCTTCTCATTCAACGTAACAAATAATCCCACTATCGTTTTGATCGGCTCAGCCGCCCCGTTTACCCTCATGCCTTTGAGGCATGGCCGCCTCGCTCGCCGCCGCCTGGAGGGCCAGACAAAAAAAACGCGGCTTACCTTTTTTTACTTTGTTATCCCCTTGTGCGATGAGACGGCCAATGATAGAATAGTAGTAAATTGTTATTGGATGCCGTTGAGGATATTGCCATATGCCGGACAATCCCCGAAAAGTTATTTTGCTGATTGAATCGTCCTCGGAATGCGGAAGAAATTTGATACGGGGAATCGTGAACTATTCGTCTCTGCACAAACCCTGGGCCTTTTTCCTGGAACCTTTATCGTATAAGGAAATCACGGAGCGGAAAAATACGCTGGCCTGGATCAAGGAAATTGATGCCGATGGGATCATTGTTCGCGATCTGGAAAAAGTAGAGCAGATCGCGGCCCTGGGCAAGCCGGTGATCGTCGGCAGTACGGTAAAAAAAGGGGTATCCAATTTGCCCATGATTGTTACGGATTCGGAGCTGATCGGCAAGATGGGTGCGGATCATTTCATCGAACGCGGGTTTCGGGACTTTGCCTATTGCGGGTACGATGATATGGCGTGGTCGCTGAAGCGCAGTGAAAGTTTTGCCGCCCGGGTAACCGAATTTGGATTACGAATTCACCTGTACCAGCAGCCGCGCGGCAAAACGCAGCGGATCTGGCAGAAAGAGCAGAATCGGCTGGCGGCCTGGCTGGAATCGCTGCCCAAACCGGTGGGGATCATGACCTGCTGTGATTATCGGGGCCAGCAGGTGATGGAAGCCTGCAAATTAGCGCGGATTCATGTGCCGGAAGAAGCGGCGGTATTGGGTGTGGATAATGATGAGGTAATCTGTAATTTGTTTTTGCCGCCGCTTTCCAGCATCGATATCAATTTTGAAAAGGCCGGCTATGAAGCGGCGGAACTGCTGGAGAGGCTGATGGCCGGTGAAAAGATGAACAGTCAAAAAATCATCGCGTTGCCGCGCCAGATTGTTACCCGGCAATCGACCGATATTTTAGCCATGGAAGATGCGGAGGTGGCCAAGGCGGTGCGATATATTCGCCAGCATTCCGGTGAAATGATCCAGGTTCCGGATGTGGTGGAGGCCACGACCCTGTCCCGGCGCTGCCTGCTCGACCGGTTCCGGATGGTGCTGGGCCGTTCGATTCACGAAGAAATCACCCGACTTCGCATCGATAAAATTTCCCGGCTGCTGCTGGAGACGAATCTGTCGGTATCGCAAATTGCCGTGCATCTGGGATACACCGGGGATGATCATTTGGCAAGGTATTTCAAAAAAGAGACCGGGATGACGCCCTTGATATTCCGTAAACGTTTCAACACCAAATAATTGCGATGCTGTTTCTTTTTTAGTGTCAAAAAAAGGAAGGTCATTTCCTGGATTTGCTGAATTGCCTAATATGGCGATATTTTTACCAGAAATGGCGTAGTTTTTACTGGGTTCGCCTTCGATAATACACAAAGCAATTTGGTAACAATAAGTGAGGTATATTACTTATGAAACGAGTTGAAGTTAGAATTTTGTGCGTATTGGCATTATTCGTATTTGAGATTGGTTTGTATTCAGCCGCAGCGGAGGAAACGGCAGGAGCCAGGTCCGGGCCACAGCCGCCGCGACAAGTAACCACCCTGGAATACGCCGAGTCCCCCCCACTTTTTGTAACGCGGGCCAAGACCCTGGATCCGCTGGCCATCTCCCGGAATGCCTGGAATGGATACCTGAAAACGATGTGTGAGCCGTGGGGGATGATGCCGGGAGGCAAGCCGAGTTACCGGTTCTTTTTTGATGACCGGATTCTGCCCTGGGTGGAAATGAAACACCACGGCGTGGATGGCTTCGATAATAACAACCGCAATTTGGGCGCCCATGCCCTGCTGCGGGAGATGTTTGGCCGGGAAAAGTTGAATGATCCGATTGAGGAAGGGCAGCTTGGCTATCTGCTGAGCATTACCGATCCGGAGGGCGGTTTGCCGTACCCACCGGAGAGACTTCCCCGGCATTGTGCCCTGGGGCATGGGGAACTGGCTAAAAATGTGATGCTGTATTATGAGCAGACAAAAGAGGAATGGGTCCGCGACTGGGCCGAAAAGATACTGCGAACGCTGCGGCGGTATGCCTTTGAAAGAGAGATACCCGATGTTGGGATGGTGGCGGAATACCATCAGGGTGGTGGTGGCGGCCAGGGCGGCTTTAATGTAGGAGAGCCACCGGTCAGTACAACAGCGGATCTGAGTCTGGATGGTTGGCAGCATCTGTATCTGGGGTGGAATAGCTGGGCGTTTGCCAAATGGCATCAGATGACGGGCGATCCGGAATCGTTGAAATTTGCTACCGCGCTGGCAACCCGGCTGTTTCACAGCTCCGACGAAGCCGGCAACGACGGGGCCTTTCGACCGGATGGCTCATTTGGCGCTGCTAGCGGCGGCAGCTTGCATATGCACGGACACACCCACGCTCTTCCGGGGCTGGTGCTGTTGGGTGAGCAGCTAATAGCTTCCGGACAGCGTGAAAAGGGATTGGACTTCATCAGGAAGACGCAATCCATTTTCGAATGGCTCTATGATGCCTCGGTGAATCCGGACGCCGGGAGTATGACCGGGTGGCTGCCGGAGTTTCTCTGCGTGAAGTCCGGCTGGGACCGCAAAGGGGACTGCGAAGGGTGTACGATGGGGGATATCGTGCAGGCGGCCGTTGCCCTGGGAATGGCCAGCCGGCTGGATCCCGGCCTGGAACCTTTCGTCGATTATTTCGACCGGGCGGAACAGATCTATCGCGGGCAGGTGGTGGAGTCGATTTTCCATGTTACCCCCCAATATCAATCTGTGTTAAAAGATTGTCTGACGAAGCGGGTGGCCAAGGAAATGCCCGGTGCTTCTGAGAAGGATAAAAAAGAAAAGCTGGAACAATACTATCAGGAATCGATTCGTACCGCCGAACGAATGGAAGGCCGGCTGCTCGGTTTATGTGGATTTCCCGATTGGGTAAACCTTTATACCTCCCCTCTGGATGCGGAACTGCCGGGGATTGATATGATGGGCTGCTGCGCGGATGCGGTGATCCGGGCGTCTCATGCGATCTGGCGGCATACGGTGACCGGTGATGAGCGGGAAACGCGGATTAACCTGGCTTTCTCTCATGATTCGCCGCTGGTACAGGTGGTATCGTGTTTGCCGCATCGTGGAGAAATCAATATTATTGTGAAGGAAAGTCAGAAAGTACTGGTGCGGATACCCGGCTGGGCGCCGAAGGAAAAAGTCAAGACCTACATCGACAAACAACCTCTGAAAACCGGCTGGCAGGGTTCTTATGTGGTGTTTGACAAGATTAAGAAAGGACAGCAACTGACCGTGGTGTACCCGCTGCGAATGGCGGAAGTGAAAGAAACCATATATGGGGCGGACTTTGTGGAATATACGGAAAAGTGGCGCGGAAACACGATTGTGGATATTGCACCTGTCGGGCAGCGGATACCGATGTTTCAGCGTCCGCAACTGGATACGGAAACCTTGCCGGAATAACAGCGAGTCTCTATAATACTTCCCATAAAGGATTATACATTCATGAATCTGAATCAGCATAAAGCCATGTGGAAACGACAGGAGATCGGCCGGCCGCTGCTGGGGATCAATGCCGGGTTCATGGCCAGCCAGCGGTTTCCGCTGCTGATGGAGCATGTAGCCGGGAAGGCGGTGCGGCCGGAGGATATGCGGGCGGACCTGTTTTTACAGGATTGCGACCGCCTATACGAAACGCATCAGAACCTGGGCGATTATCCCTATGTGGCGGCACCGTTTGCGGGTATGGCCTGGCTGGAAGCAATCATGGGATGTCCCATTCAGGCTTCGGACACCAATTTGTGGGCGGAACCCTGTATTTCGCAATGGGACCAGTGGCACTGGCAGAAGCCCGACCGCCAGAATCCGTGGTACCAGAAATTGATTGAGCTGATGCAGGCCCTGGTTGAGCACTCGCGCGGGCGGTACCAGGTGGCGCCGACCCTGATGCGGGGGCCTTCGGATATTCTTTTTGCCTTGCGGGGCGCTTCCAATCTGCTGATGGATTTGATCGATGAGCCGGAGGTGGTGAAGAGGGCGGCGGCGCTTTGCGCGGAATTCTGGGTGGAAGCAGCTCTGGCACAACTGGAATGTATCCCCCATTCGGATACCGGATATATCGCCGGCGATGCGGCCCTGCGAAGCTGGGCGCCGGATAAACTGGCCTGGCTGCAGGAAGATGCGATGGCTTTGTTGTCACCGAAGATCTTTCGCGAATTTTTCCTGCCGCTGGACCGGCAAATCGCCAGCCAAATTCCCTGCATTGCCTTTCATCTGCATGGTTCGGCCCTGTGGGCGATTGACGATCTGCTGGGAGTTCCTGAAATCGACGTGATGGAACTCAATCTGGATGACGCCAATTGTGACGTGGAGGGAACCCTGAACGGGTGGAAGAAAATTCAGGCCCGCAAGCCGCTGGTTATCTGGCGGATGTATGGGGATGACTTTCCGGTTTGGCTGGAACGGGTTCTGTGGGAACTGCCGGCCAACGGCGTCTCGATTCATGTCTCCACCCGTGATCTCGAAGAGGCCCGCAAAGTAAATGAGATATTCCAAAGTAAGGTAAATCAGACCCAATCAAAATCCATAGTTTAAACGGAGAAATTGTTCTATGAAAATTACCGAGATTGAAACTTACACCGTGAGTGCCGGGTGGAAAAACTGGCTTTTTCTCAAAGTCTGTACCGATGAAGGACTATACGGAATCGGCGAAGCCACCATTAACGGCTTTATCAAGACCACGGAAGCGGCGGTTCATGAACTGAAGCATTTCGCCATCGGCCAGGACCCCCGCCGGGTGAATGCCATCGCCAAAAAGATCATTGAGACGATCCAAGACGCCGGCCATATTCACCGGCTGGTCATGGCGGGTATCGAAACGGCCTGCTGGGATATCCTGGGCAAATCGCTGGGTGTGCCTGTCTATCAATTGCTGGGCGGCCAGCATCGCGACAGTATTCTGGGGTATGCCAACGGCTGGTATCGCGCGGAGCGAACGCCGGAGAATTTTGTGGCAGCGGCAAAAGTGGCGGTGAAAAAGGGATTCCGTGCGGTCAAACTGGATCCCTTCGGTCTGGCCCGCGGCTTTATCAGCAATCAGGACCTGGATCTGTCCTATGATATCCTCAAGGCCCTGCGGGAGGAGTTCGGGCCGGAGTTTAAAATTCTGATTGATGTGCATTGCCGCTTCACGCCGCGGGAATCGCTGCGGGTGGCTACCCGGCTGGCGCCGCTGGACCTGTACTGGTGGGAAGAACCCACCTCCAGCGAACGCGAAGAGCTTACCAATGAAATCGCGGCCCAATGCCCGATCCCGGTGGCGACCGGCGAACAATATGATAAAATCGGCCGGTTCCAGACGCTGGCCATGGGCGGCGGCGTGGGCATATTCCAGCCGGAACCGATGTCGCTGGGCGGGATTACCAATACCATCGCCGTAGCCGGCATTGCCAAGGCCAATGGCGCCTGGATCGCCCCGCACCAGAGCGGCGGCCCGGTGGCCACGGCGGTGTGCCTGCAACTGGCGGCTTGTGTGGACAATTTCCTGATCCAGGAGTATTTCGATCCCTTTAACGATCCCTGGACCAACGATCTGGTCACCTGGGTACCGAAGATCGATCCGAAAAACGGCCATTTGTCGTTTCCCACCGCGCCGGGCCTGGGGATTGATTTAAATCTGGATGTCGTCCGGGAACATCCGTATGATCCGAACGCCTATCTGGATACGTCCAAGAAAGGCTGGGAAAAACGGCTGGGAACCGGAAAGGCCAAAAAGAAATAACAACGCTATTGCATTATAAAAGGAGATATTGTTTTGCGAACTTTTAATTTACTTTATACGGGGGATTATCTGGATGAATCCGGGGAAGTGGCTTATGGCGACATCGGCCTGGGCTTGTATGAAAATCTGCCGCATATGGAATACGATTTTATCCGCGACCAGGCCCCTCCAGCCGGCGATTCGACCTATTGGGGCCGGTTGTATTCGCTTCAGATCGAACCGGAACATCTTGCCGAGGCGAATGGGCTGGTGATTTTCCGTCCCTGGCTGAAAGCGTCGGCCTTTGCCGGGGGGGCGGAGAATCTGGTAGTGGTAGGCCGCGCGGGGGCAGGTTATGATAAAATCGATCTGGAAGCGTGCACGAAAAATAATGTGGCGGTATTTAACGCCCCCGACACCCTCACCCACTCCACGGCTTCTTCCGCCCTGCTGCTGATGCTGGCACTGGCCAAGCGGCTGCCCGAACAGGAACAAATGGCCCATAGCGGCTGCTGGAACTATCAGGCGAAAATTATCGGTTTGGACCTGGAAGGGATGACGCTGGGGATCATCGGGCTGGGGAAAACGGGGATGGAACTGGCCCGGCTGGTTCAGCCCTTTGGGATGCGGATCCTGGCCTATTCGCCCCACGCCCAAAAGGCACAGGCCGAACGGCTGGGGATCACCCTTCTGGATCATATGGATACCCTGTTTCACGAGTCGGATTTTGTGAGCCTGCATAACCGGCTGGAAAAACACAACCACGGCCTGATCGGCGAGAAACATTTCCGCCTGATGAAACCGACGGCTTACTTTATCAATGTGGCACGCGGCGAGCTGGTCCAGCAGGAAGTGCTGGTCCGGTGCCTGCGGGAGCACTGGATTGCCGGGGCGGGCCTGGATGTGTATCAAACGGAACCGCTGCCGGCCGGAGATCCCTTGATGAAGCTGGATAATGTGATCCTGACTCCCCATTGGCTGCCATCCACCCGGCAGGCGTGCTATGCCACCGGGTCCGCCGTGGCCCGGGGCATGATCGAGGCGGCCCAGGGCAGGATCCCGGAGCACATCCTCAATCCGGCCGTTCTGACCCAACCGGGTTTCGTTGCGAAACTGCGGCGGTTTGAAGTGAATACGCTTCCGGACAGTCCCGCCAAAAAAACGGCCAAAATCAAAACCAGGTAATCGTCTTTTACGAACAGGACGCCATACAGGAAAGGAATCTAACCATGCAGCGGATCTTATTTTTAGGGACCATAACCTTATTTTTTACCCTGTTTGTATCTCCATTATATGCTGTGGAGGTTACTCCCAGCGAGCTGGAGCAGGCCCGGCAGTGGGTGGCGGAAAAATTTTCCGAGTCGCCGGAGACCCTGCGTCCCTTTTCATTTGAATATGCCGACCAAAGTTCCGCGGCCTGTCTGGCGAAATGGCCCTGTTCCCGCAGCGAGAAAAAACTGGATGGGCAGCGGACCCAGATTACCCTGGCGTATCAGGATTCTGCGACGGGGCTGGCGGTGCGGTGCGTGGCCATTACGTATCTGGATTTTCCCACCGTCGAATGGACGCTGTATTTTAAAAACACCGGTTCGAAAGACACGCCGCTTCTGAAAAATATCCAGGCCCTGGATTTCCAAATTGAACGCCGGCCTAATTCGGATCAGGCCCAGAAGAACATGTATGATACCGGCGAAGATATGTCCGAATTCATTCTTCACCATCATACCGGCAGCAGTCACGCCCGGAATGACTTTGAGCCGCACCAGACCATCCTGAGTCCCAACCTTTCCAAAACCATCGCCCCCTTCGGCGGCCGGTCAACCAATGAAAACCTCTCTTACTTTAATGTGGAGATGCCGGGCGAACAGATGGTTATCTCGGAAGGGAAAACCGCCATCTGGGAAAAGACCCGGACGGAGCGAAAACCGGGAAAGGGAGTAATTGTAGTGGTAGGCTGGCCCGGGCAATGGGCAGCGCAATTCATCCGCAATCAGACCAACGGGCTGCGTATTCTGGCCGGTCAGGAGCAGACCAGTTTGATCCTGCATCCCGGCGAAGAAATCCGGACTCCCCTGATGGTTCTGCAATATTGGGAGGGAGACCGCCAGCGGTCGCAGAATATCTGGCGGCAGTGGATGCTGAAGTACAATCTGCCCCGGCCCGGCGGGCAGCTCCCCCCGCTGCTGCTGACCCCGTGCAGTTCCCATCAGTTTAATGAGATGCTCAATGCCAACGAGGAAAATCAGAAATTATTCATCGACCGCTATCTGGAGGAAAAATTGAATCCGGATTACTGGTGGATGGATGCCGGCTGGTATGTCAACAACGGCACCTGGGTGAATACCGGGACGTGGGAGGTCGATACCAAACGCTTTTCGAATGGCTTGCGGGCGGTTTCGGATCATGCCCATGCCAAAGGGGTCAAAATTATCGTATGGTTCGAGCCGGAACGGGTCACGGAAGATTCCTGGCTCTGGGACAATCATCCCGAATGGCTGCTCAGCCCCGGGGATGTTCCGGAAAAGGTCGGCTGGATGCGGCAATGGAAAATATTCGATCTGGGCAACCCGCAGGCCTGGGACTGGCTGACCAACCACGTGGATAAGCTGATTACCGAACAGGGGATAGACTTATACCGGCAGGATTTCAATATTGATCCCCTGTTTTTCTGGCGGAATCACGACGAACCGGACCGGCAGGGAATCACCGAAAATTATTATGTCAGCGGCTACCTGGCCTATTGGGATGAGCTGCGCCGGCGGCATCCGAACATGCTGATCGACTCCTGTGCCTCCGGCGGCCGGCGGAACGATCTGGAAACAATGCGCCGTGCGGTGCCCTTCATCCGCAGCGACTATATCTTCGAAGAAATCGGCCAGCAGTGCCATTCCTACGCGATTAATTGGTGGATTCCCTATCACGGCACGGGAACGTTTCTGATTGAACCGTATCATTTCTGGAGTACCATGGCGCCGCATGTGACCCCCTGCTGGGACCTGCGCGACAAAAACCTGGATTATGAGTCGCTGCGCCGCTGGCTGGAGCAATGGCGGCGGGTCGCTCCCGGTTATTACGGCGACTACTACACCCTCAGCCCCTATAGTTTGCAGGATGATGTCTGGATGGCCTGGCAGTTTGACCGGCCGGACCTGAACCAAGGCTTTGTGCAGGCCTTCCGCCGGTCCAACAGTTATACCCTGACGGCCCAGTTCCCGCTGCGGGGTTTGGATCCGCAGGCGCGCTATACCATCTCCACGATCGACGGCAAGGGAGAACAAACCATCACCGGCCGCGAATTGATGGAAAAAGGCCTGTCCGTTACCATCGCAGAGAGTCCCGGCGCGGCGGTGGTCATCTATAAAAAACTCTAAGAAACTGTTTGAGGAATCCGCTCATGTGGAAAAGAATTTTCGTAACTGTGTTTTTTATTTTTACTGGCGGCGCCGGATGTTGGGCGGTTTCACCCACGGCCCAGGAACAGGAAATGGCCCGGCAATGGCTGGCAGATCAGTTGGAATCTGCTCCCGCTGCCTCGGTGCCCTTCTCTTTTACATATGACGGCAAACCATCAGCGGAATTACTTTCCGGATGGAAGCTGGAAAAATCGCAAAAGTCCCTGGATACGAATCGCCGTTCCCGCACGCTGCTTTTTCAGGATCCTGTAACGGCGCTGCAGGTTCGCTGCGTGATCGTGGAGTACGCGGATTATCCGGCATTAGAGTGGACCGTGTACCTCAAGAACACCGGTTCCCAGGATACGCCGGTTCTGGAGGATATCCAGGGTTTGGATACGGTCTTGCACCGGGGTCAGGCGAGCGAATTCGTGCTGAACGGCATCAAGGGGGATTGGACGGTGGCGGAGGGGTATCAGCCGTATCAGATCCCGCTTGGTCCGAACGCCCGGAAAGATTTTACCCCCAGCAATCACCTGGGCAAATCCAGTTCCGGACCGGACGGCTGGCCCTATTTCAACCTGCAAATACCCGGAGGGGGCGTGCTGATAGCGGTCGGCTGGCCGGGGCAATGGGGCGCTTCGTTTGTCCGCGACGGGGCGGATGGCCTGCGGATCCAGGCCGGTCAGGCATTGACCCATCTGATGCTCAAACCGGGCGAAGAAATACGTACTCCGCTGATTGCGATGGTATTCTGGCAGGGAACGGACCTGGTACGGGCGCAAAACCTCTGGCGCCGCTGGTATATGGCCCACAACATGCCCCGCACCAACGACCGGACCCAGCCGCCGGTTACCCAAATCCAGGTCGGCGGTTCGATGGCCGAAGTCCCCGGCATCCAGAAATTTATCGAGACGGTTGTCAAACCGGACATCTGCTGGCGCGATGCGGGATGGTACTCCACTAGCAGCGGGCCTTATCAAGGTCCCCTCGCCTGGCTTAATACGGGGACGTGGGAGCCTGACCCGGCGAGATATCCGGACGGCTTCAGGCCGTTTAGCGACTGGGTCCGTTCGCAGGGGATGCAGTTTCTCCTGTGGTTTGAGCCGGAACGGGTGGGCGATCCGAATTCCTGGCTGGGCCGCAATCACCCGGACTGGCTCATGCCGGGTATGGGCCAGGGGTTGATCCTCAACGAAGGCCATCCGGACGCGCTGCGCTGGCTGATCGATCACGTGGACGGCATGGTTAAATCCCAGGGGCTGGACTGGTATCGCGAAGACATGAACGGGGACGGGCCTATGCCGGCCTGGCGCAACCATGATACACCCGACCGGCAGGGAATCACGGAGAATCACTATGTGCAGGGGCATCTGGCTTTCTGGGATGAGCTGAGACGGCGAAACCCGCACTTGCGGATCGATTCCTGCGCCTCGGGCGGACGGCGCAACGATCTGGAGACGATGCGGCGGGCGGTGCCGCTGACCCGCAGCGATTTCCAGTTTGCGGACATGCCAGGCGTGGTGGAAGGCAACCAATGCCATACCTATGGGATTTCGTTCTGGCTGCCGTTTTACGGCAACGGCTGCTATTTTTATGACAAGTATTCCTACCGGAGTTTCTACATGCTGCTGTTCGGGATGGGCGGAATGAACCAGGGGAACGCCCAGGCGCAAAAACAGGCCTATACCGAATGCCGCACGGTTGCCCCCTATATGCTCGGCGATTACTATCCCTTGACGCCCTACAGCCTGGAACTCGACCGGTGGATTGCCTGGCAATTCAATCGGCCGGAGGAAGGGGATGGCCTGATTCAGGCCTTCCGGCGCAGCGACAATCAGGAGACTTCGCAAACTTACCGCCTTAGCGGCCTGGAGCCGGCGGCGCAATATGAACTGACCAATTTCGATGTGGAAGGAACAAAGAACTATGCCGGCCGTGCACTGATGGAACAGGGATTGTCTGTTACCCTCCCGGATGCTCCCGGTTCTGCCGTTATTGTTTATAAAAAGAAGTAAAACAGGTCACGAAGGAAATTTATTTCAGGAAGCAGGTGATTATGGACACGACAATGTTGCTGGGTATTTTGGTGGTGGTGGTGGCTGGACTGCTCCAGGGCAGCGGCGGCTGGCCGATCAAGGTCATGAAGAAGTTCGGTTACGAGCAATGGGCCTTTATCGGGATGCTGGGAGGACTGATTATTATCCCGTGGGCCGTCACCCTGTTGTTCTGCCCCCATGCCTTTGCCGCGTATGCCAGTATCGAACCGATGGTCCTCATCAAATCAAATATCTTTTCCCTGAGCTGGGGGATTGCCAATATATTGTGCATGTTGTGCTTTGTGCGGATTGGTTTTTCGCTTACCGGCGGGATTCTTACGGGAATCGGTGTGTCGTTGGGGGTCATTATACCTATGGTTTTCAAGGGATCGGGCCTTTTCAGTCAGGCGCCCGATCTGAACAGTCCGGCCGGCCGGCTTGTATTGATCGGAGTGGCCGTTATGATTATAGGGGTGGTGGTGGCCTCGCTGGCCGGTTTCGGACGGGACAAGGCCCTGCAAAAGACCCAGCAGAAATCCGGCAGCTTTCTGGCCGGTTTAATCATGGTCATCATCGCCGGCGCCCTTTCCTGCGGCATCAGTTTCGCCTTCGTGTATAGTCAGGGACCGATCGTGCAGGCCATGAAGGACCGCGGCGCCGGCGAAATACCGGCCAATTTTGCCGTCTGGGCCGTCGGCCTGATGGGCGGTGCGCTGATTAATGTCTTATATCCCGCTTACCTGATGACCAAAAACAAAACCTGGAAGGTCATGAAAGGCGCAGGGAAAGAAATCGCTCTGGCTGCCATCATCAGCATCAACCTCAGCGTCGGCATAGCATTGATGGGCAAGGGCATGCTCATGCTGGGGGCCCTGGGTGCTTCGGTCGGGTTCGGGGTACAGCAGGCCATGCAGATGCTCGGCACGCAGGGAGTGGGGTTTGTGGGGGGAGAATGGAAAGGAGTGCACGGCTCCCCGCGCCGGCTGATTTACGCGGCGGTCGCCCTGCTGATTATCGCGGCGTTGATTATGGCCTATGGGAATAAAGTGGCCGGCTAGTCTGTCAAAATTCAAACTGTCTGGTAATAACGGAAATTTTGCAAAATGGAGCCTTATATGAACAAGAAAACCCTCATCGATAATTTGAAGAAAGTGGGAAAAGCGACGGAAACCTATGAAAGCCCGGACGGCACCAGCATCGTGATATTGCCCTATGGCGGTCGGATGTTGGGGTTGTATGCTGCCGGCAGCGAGCAAAATTTCTATTGGACGCATACCGCCCTGGAAAGCGTGGAATCGGCCAAAGAATTCTATGCCGGCCAGCAGTGGCACAACTCCGGCGGCGACCGGACCTGGCTGGCGCCCGAAGCGGATGTTTTTTTTCCCAAGTTTCCCAAGCTCGATCCCTATTTCCAGCCGCGGCAGTTGGATCCCGGGAACTACCAGGTTGTCAAAAAGGATGGCACCGTACAACTAACTAACAAGCTGGCCATAACCCTCTCGCGGACCGGGCAGGAAGTTCCGCTGGAAATGACCAAATCCTTTGGGGCGGCCCCCAATCCCCTGCGGCACGAAGCCGAGGCCGAAAAATTGAGAAACCGCCTCGAATATGCCGGCTATACGCAATATACTTCGCTGGCAATACCAGGCCCGAATGCCTCCCAGATGGGACCGGTCGGCCTGTGGAATCTGGTGCAGATGCCGCATCGCGGCGACCTGCTGATTCCCACCTATGTTCCCACCCAGCCCCGGCTCATCATGGGCCAAATCAGCCAAGAGGATCTCATCGTCACCGATCATCTCATTCGCTACAAAATGCGGGCACAGGGGGAACACAAGATTTCCATCCGTGCCCTACCGACCGCCGGTCGGATTGGTTATCTCTACGAAACCGCGGACCGCTGGGCCGTCATCATACGGAATTTCTTTGTGAATCCTTCCGGGCTATACGTGGACGTTCCCTGGGATGCCACGGAGTATTTCGGTTTTTCCACGCAGGCCTGTAATGTGAATAGCGGTTTAGGCCAGTTCAGCGAACTGGAATACCACATCCCAGCCGTTGGCAAAGGCACCGGCCGGACCCGCTGCGACGACGCTGCCCAGGTGTGGGCCTTCCGCGGCTCGTTCGCGGATATCGTTTCTGTCATACGGCTTCTGCTTACCACAGAAATATAAAGAACCATTCAGAGAATTCTGACGCCAGCATGAAAAGCTCTTCGAGCCCT
>CAZOMV010000047.1:0-43021 GCA_964580995.1 uncultured Pirellulales bacterium | reverse complement strand
CAGTTCTGGAGCTATGTCATGAGGCATGGATGCACACTATCTTAAGCGAACACCCGAACAAAGAGGTTTTTCAACTATTATGGTGAGAAATGCGGGTTAGCGATGAGAAAATTCGTTTGGGGCTCCCAACTGCCAAACTGCCCCATTGGTTGCCTAAATTTGCCAGTTTGCCCAAACGATTTTTCTCTAGATTTTATGAAAATATGCGGCAGATTGCCATTTGTTGGTGTTACGGTTCGGATTGAAATTTGTAACTAAAAGACTTGACTATGTGTTAAATAATGTTAATATTAATTAAAATTTACATAAATTTACATATTAGATAGTTAGTTTTTTTGCTTTAGAAAGGAAATTAGATGGTAAATTTAATGAATTCAAGGATCCGCACTTCTTTTGGGAGCAAAAAAACTGTAGTTTCAAAGGCAAGTAATATTTCAGTTAAAAGGAAAATAGTCGGATGTTTGATACGGATAGGCATATTTTTTATGATTTCTATTCAGGCTGTTGCTCTGGGTTCTACTGCAGGGGAGATGCTCACGTCGAAACGGTGTGTTCAAACCATGTTCAACGGGGCTAGAGACGATAGTCCTGCGGATCCGGGGCTGGAGGTTTTGGAGAATCGGGGCGCGGTGCAGAAAAACGCGCGTTTCGGACGGCCTTTGCAGATTGGGGATAGAAAATTTGAGCATGGTTTGTTTTGCTATGTACCCAGCCGTATCCGAGTGCGTTTGCCGGAGGCGGGCCAGACGTTTCGGGCGGTGATCGGGATGGAGCGGGGCGTGCAAAGCGATCCGCATGACTGGCCCAGCGGCCCGATCTGGCCGGAGATGATCTTCCGGGTAAAAACGGGCGAAAAAGAGCTTTTTAAATCTGATGTTGTTCGTCATTATATGCCTGGCAATCCGATCGAAGTGAATCTGGAGGGGGCCAGGGAGTTTATTTTGGAGATTGCCGGGGACAAATACAACGATTGGGGGGAAGGAGACTGGGCCGATGCCCAGGTGACGCTGGCCAGCGGGCGGACGGTGCGGCTGGATGAGCTGGCGCTGCCGGGTGAAGATGTTATCGCGGCGGTCGGAGCGTATCCGTTTTCATTCCTTTATGATGGAAAATCGTCCGGCGAACTGCTGCCCACCTGGGGGCTGAAGCGGACCTCCCGGCAACTGGATGCCGGCCGGAGAGAGCACAGCCTGGTTTTCACGGATCCCAAGACCGGTCTGGAGGTTCGCTGGGTCGGGATTGAATATCTGGATTTTCCGACGCTGGAATGGACGGTGTATTTTAAGAATACCGGTGCGGCGGATACGCCGATTATCGAGAAGATTCAGGCGCTGGACATGCGGCTGAAGCGTCCGACGGATACGGAGTTTCTGCTGCATCATTTTCTGGGCAGTTCCTGCCGGCTGGACGATTACCGGCCGATGGAAACGGTTCTTTCGCCCAGCCTGGTGCGCAGTTTCGTGCCGGCCACGGGTTACTCCACCGATCCCCATATGTCCTATTTCAATATCGATTTACAAACCGGAACCGGGATGATTCTGGCTATTGGCTGGCCGGGGCAGTGGCAGGCCCGGTTTGCGCGGGATGCGGAGCAGTCGCTGGCGGTATCGTGCGGCCAAGAGTTGACGCATTTCCGGCTTCATCCGGGGGAAGAGGTACGCAGTCCGCTGGTGGTGCTGCAATTCTGGGAAGGGGGCTGGATTGGCGGGCAGAATATCTGGCGGCGGTGGATGATGTCATATGGACTTCCCCAACCGGGTGGCAAACCGCTGGAGCCGATGCTGCCGGGCAGCAATACGGATTTGCTGGGTTATACGACCACCAGTGAACAGAATCAGAAGGAGTTTATTGACCGGTATGTGGAGGAGAGGATTGGGATCAACTGGTGGTGGATCGACTATGGCTGGCATGCCGGCGGCTGGGAGGTGGCCAGGGACCGCTATCCCAACGGCATTCGGGCGGTGAGTGATTACGGCCGCACGAAAGGCATGAAAACGATTGTCTGGTTTGCCCCGGAGCCAAGCCCATTCGGAGCGAAACCGGAGTGGATCATCAAAGGCAAAGGGGAGGAACCGCTTTGCCGGGGAGGGGATATCTCTGCTTTGAATTTCGGCAATCCGGAGGCGCTGCGGTGGGTAATCGATCTGATCGATAAGGTAATCACCGAGGAAGGGATCGATTGTTACCGGCACGATACGGGGATGGGGCCGCTGCCTATCTGGCGAGGTAACGACAGCGAGGATC
Organism: uncultured Pirellulales bacterium; assembly: GCA_964580995.1. Classification (GTDB taxonomy): domain Bacteria; phylum Planctomycetota; class Phycisphaerae; order Sedimentisphaerales; family SM23-30; genus JAKJEP01. Next base: position 40,777 of record CAZOMV010000047.1, on the reverse strand, counting down.
GGCAGGGGATAACCGAGATCGGGTATGTGACGGGCTTTTTGGCTTTTTACGACGAGTTGCTGCGTCGCCATCCGAATCTGCTGATCGATAACTGCTGCCGGGGCGGGCGGCGGCTGGATCTGGAGACCATGCGGCGGTCGGTGCCGCTATGGCGCAGCGATGTGTTCTGGGATCCGGTCAGCCATCAATGCCAGACGTACGGAATTGCTTTCTGGCTGCCTTATGAAGGGACTGGAACTATCCATGACAACAGCTATGGTTTTCGCAGCAATATGACGGCTGCGATGGTGTTGAATTATGACCTGCGGCGGAAGGATCTGCAATATGATACTTTACGAAAACTGACCAAAGAATGGCGGGAGATTGCCGCGAATTACCTGGGTGACTATTATCCCCTGACGCCTTACTCGCTGGAGACGGATGCCTGGCTGGCCTGGCAATATGACCGGCCGGAAGCGGGGGAGGGAATGGTCCAGGTGTTCCGGCGGGCCGGGGAACATGACCGGATCGCCCATGCGGAGGTGATGGTGTTTCGGTTGAAGGGCCTGGAGCCGGATGGCATATACCGGGTTCAGAATCTGGACGATCCGCAGGAGCAGACCTTTTCCGGCCAGGAATTGATGAGCAAGGGGCTGCGGGTGAGTATTGATAATCCCCCGGCCGCTTTGATTTATACATACCAGCGTTCGAATCCCAAGTAACACTCAAGCAGCAGGTCAACTTTTTTATAACGAAAGGAAAAACATGAAGAGTGATATAAAGCATCGTAAAAAATTAAATATGTCCCGATTTCTTCTGCTGGTCCTGATGGGCAGCGTGTTATTTCCTTTTTATAATCCGGCAGTTCAAGCGGCCGAATCGGAAGCAGGTCAGGAACCTGTCCTGACCGTGGTAACAGTAAACTCGCATTGCGATTGGGCGTGGATTCACACCCGGGCCTGGCATGAGGCGCGATATGCCGAGGCAATTCGCAGTTACCTGATGATCATGCGGGAATACCCGGATTATGTCTGCCAGATGGAAACGGTCAATGAACAGATTCTGCCATTTCTGGCCAAGGTACAGCGGGACTGGCCGGGTCTGGCGGAGGAATTCTGGCAGCGGGTCAGAGAGGGTCGGATCGAGATTATAGTCGGGTACAGCAATCCTCGGATTAGCGAGATTTATCCGGAAACGTTTGTCCGTAATCTGGTGCTGGGCAAGGAATATTTTCGCCGCCACGCGCCGGGTTTGCAGCAGAAAGTCTATAGCACCATCGATGTGATGAGCGGCCACAGCCAGATGCCGCAGTTGTTGAGCCAGGCAGACTATCCGTATTATGAATTTCAGCGTAAGGACGGTCCCCAGCGGACATTCTGGTACACAGGGCTGGATGGGACGCGGATGCTGTATTCGCGGAATTTTTCCATAGCCGGCAATCCGGAGCTACCCCCTCCGCCGCAGGAATTCAATCAGGTCGTCGATGGGATTCAGCCGGTACCCGTGTGGCGAGTCGGACTGGGGATGGATGATGCCATGCCGTCGGCGGAAGTTGCCAAACTCGCGGCGGCCTGGGATCCGAAGAAGAAGATACTGGGAACAATGGCCCGCTATTTTACGGAATGTGAAAAATATGGCGGGCAGTTGAGCGAGCTGGAGGGGCCGCTGGACAGCCTGTGCTATTTTGCCAATGCCGGGGCCTACGGCAGCTATAATATTTACACACAAAATAACCGGAATGAAGACCTGCTGCTGATGCTGGAAAAGGCCCAGGTAATGGCGGCGCTGCAGGGCCGGCAGTTTGTGGAGGAACCGGTTCAACCGCTTTGGCAGGACCTGCTTTCCTGCTCAGGCCACGCCATCGATTGGCTGTTTCGCGAAGATTATGAAGAACGGATGTCCCTTATTAATAGCACTGCCGCCCGCGCCCGGCGTTTTCTGGAGGAGGCACTGTCGTCGGTCAGTTGCGCCGTTTCGTTTGATAAACAGGCGGGTACGCCGCTGTTGGTGTTCAATTTTCAGTCCTGGCCGGTCAGCGGTCCGGTGGAGTTTTATGTGGATGAAAAAGTGGATAATCTTATCCTTACGGATACTGCCGGACAAAAAATCCCCATGCAGTTTATCCGGCATGAGCCGGCCAATGGCAACTGCCTGGCGTTTCTGGCAGAGCAGATTCCCGCCTGCGGCTACCAGACTTTTTATCTCCGTCGTGGGGAGGAAAAAAATACCGCAGACCCGATGGCGGATAATCGCTCGCTGGTCATCGAAAACACTTGGTACCGTCTGCGGATGAGTCCGGAAGGCAAGCTGGAAATCTACGATAAAACCAAAAACGAAATCCTGGCCCAGGACCAGAACGGCAGTTTTGGCGATCTGGCGATTTATGATCTGCCCCCGTCTGCCAATTGGGAGCATGATGGGCCGGTCGGCAGCCGGCGGGACTGGCAGGTGGATATTACCCGGTGTGAATCCTTCACAGGGCCGGTTTATGCAGCTCTGCGAGCCCACGGCAGCATCGGGCCGCATGAAATCCTGCGGGAAGTGCGCCTCTGGCAGAACAGCAGAAGGATCGAATATCTGGTCGAGATCGATGCCAAAGAAGATAATGGCGTGTTCTGCGTTCGTTTCCCGGTGGGCGATGCCGACCAGGCGGCGGCCGGGATACCCTTCGGCGTGGAATCGAGGGACAATCTTGCGGCCGAACCGTTCCGTGGTACCTTTTTTACCGACGGCTATCCGGAAGGCTACTATGCCACCCGCTGGACGGATATTTCCAGTGCCGATTACGGTTATACTTTTATCTGCCCGCCGGGCATGCATACCGGCTATCTATTCCAAAGGCAAAGCCATTCGCTGGAGTTCATTCTGCTTCATCTGCGGACCATGCCGGTGGATGTCTTCCGTTCCTGCCATCCTTTGCTGCAGGGGACAGGACACCACACCTGGCGTTTTGCTTTGGTACCACATGAAGGCTCCTGGCAGCAGGCTTTGTCTTATCGGCAGGCACTCGAGCAGCAGGTGCCGCTGCTGGCGTACTCGCCCTGGTATAATCTGTCGCGCGGCGGAGTTTCGGCGGAGGCGGTTCCCAGCCGCCTCACGGGGCCGCCGGCCTATTTTGGAACTCTCCCGCTGCAATTGGAACAGGCAGCGGCCCAGACGATGAATTCCTTTGTTTCTGTATCCCCGGCGAATGTGGTTCTCTCCTCCATGCGTCTGATTCCCTCCCATGATGAGGCCCGAAAACCACAATACGAATTACGACTGTATGAAACCACCGGCCAGCCGGCTGATGTCACCATTCAATTCGCCGGTGAGATGAATCAGGTGCAGCAGGTGAATCTGCTGGGAGAGGCGATGGATTCGACAGGCAATATCGAAATCGCCGGAAAGGAAATTCGTTTTGCTATTCAGCCGTGGAAAATCGTGACATTGCGGGTTAGCCCAAATGATACCAACGTCAGTTCCCATAATCCTGATGCGGAAACGGCGCCATTGTTTGAAGAAGATCGGCCGGACTGGGAATTGAAATTCAGCGATGTCAATCCCCGCGTGCTCTCGGTCATGCCGGGTGAATCCGACAAGGTTTTCTATGATCCGATTATTAAGCGAGAGGTCAAGTGGGAGCAGGATGTCTATTGCCCTACCTTTTCGGTGTTCGACAATAAGCTCTATTGCGTTTACCGTTCATTCGGTGACGATCAGCAGTGGCGGATGGGTCTGGCCTGGAGCGAGGATGGACTGCACTTCACGCGCGGCGATCAGCCGGTCTTTCATGCCCGGCCCCAGGACGAATTCCTCGGTTCGCTGCGTGATCTCAAGGTGGCCAGTATCTCCTACGGCGATTCGCGTCTTTTCGTGGACGGGGGCGGCACCTATTACCTGCTGTTTAACTATTTCAGTCATGGGCATGTCAATGCTCAGGAACTGGCGGTCGCCAGCACACGTGATATGAAGAATTGGACGGTGCATGGGCGAATTTTCGCCAAAAAGGCGCCGCGCGATATGGATGTCATTCCGGAAGCCGCTCCCGGCCGGTTCCCCCATCCGGCGGTAGTTACACGGCTGGAAGGAAACCGGCTGGTGGTGACCAAAATAAACGGCAAATACTGGATGTATCTGAATTGCCTGGCCACCAAGGGGCCTCATTCCTTGTGCATGGCAACCTCGGAGAATATGATCGACTGGGAGGTGGTGCGTGACGAGAATGGCCAATTACGCCACCCCATGCCGCTGCGACCGGGATACTTTGACAGCCTCTACCTGGACACCGCAGCCGCTGTGTTGCGAAAGGACGGTATTCTGCTTATTTACAATGGAATTAACGACGATCCGAAGGGCAACGGCGATCTGCGGCGAATGCTTTATGCGCATTACCCGGCGCAGGCCCTGTTTGACCGGGATCAGCCGTACCAACTCCTTCAACGCAGCACCAGTCCGTTCAAGGGCGGCGATGCTGAACTGGAAAAGCAGCCCATCGTCTTTTGCAACATGCCGCTGTATGAGTCCTGGTCACTGGTGCCGCTTCAGGATGAACTGTTGCTTTATTGGAATCACGGATTCGGCCGGCGGTCGGTGGGATTATGGAAATCGCCGATTCCGAATAATATGAAATAATGCAGGCGGGTTGGCGACCGTTTTTTATCGAAGCAATTATTTTTTTAATAGTTCCAAAGTGCGTTCCACGAGAATATCGCCGCTTTGGGGATCGAAGAGGGTGTTGGATGCCTCGTAGCCGCCCTCCCGGAAGGCTTCGTTGGTGACGAGGTAGCCTTGCAGTTCTCCGTTAGCCAGAGAAATCACAAAGGTATCAGAGGCTTTGCTTTTAATTTGCAGGGCATATTCCACAAAGATTTCTCCCGGCCAGCCGACATATTTCCACGGACCAACGGAAAAAACCTGAATTTCTGTGGGTGAACAGCTTTGGTAGGTTTTGCTTAACTGATTGTCGGCCGCCGCTTTGGCCAGGGTAAGAGTTTCCTGAGCGCCAAAGAGGTCGCACTCGGCCGTGCGTATCTCTGCCCGTGGACTGTGGTTTTGGCGGGCCTGTTCCAGTTTTTGCATGGCGGACTGCACGCCGGTTTTTGCGGCTTCCACAGAGGAAAACGTTCGCCGGGTCATATCGGTAAAATCCTGAAGGCAATTCAAAGGAATTTCAGTAGAAAATTCGACCCGGCTCAAAACCTTTTCTACCGCCCGGCCCAGCATATGCCCCAGCCGTTGGCATTCCTCAAACGTAGTATCCCGGATGGTGTGGCGGGGGCTGAGATTGCCGCAGGGGCCGGTATGGTACAAAATCGGGCAGTGTTGTAAGCCCGGAATCGTTTGATGGAGATATTCCCGCGCCATACCGGGAAAATCGCCGCTGATGAGGGTGGAGTTTTGCTGCAAAACCGTGGGGTGCATGGAATAGACCATCATTAGAGCCAGAGGCACGCGGTGGCCGGCGGAGCGTATCATTAGAACCGGGACCTGATAATCCGCAGGTCCGGCCGGATCCCGGCGATTGGTGCCTACCCCGTGCGCATCCGCCAGTACGAAACCTACCTCCGCTGGCTGGGCTGAGTGATAAGCCTGGAGGGCAGATGCCACGATCTGTTCCTCCAGAAACGAAAGATAATCCGGATCGGTGGGCGGCACAGCCGGATCCTCGCTGTTGCTGATACAATCCACGGTTTTCGGGCCGGAGTGGGTATGGGTGGCAGTGACCATAATGTGAGCGGCGGGAATGGCGGTTGCCTGTTCGATCTGGCGGCGAATGGATTGCGCCAAATATTTCGGTATAAAAATGATATCATTAGCGATGAACAGTAACCGCGTATGACCGTCAAACAGATAAAGAGCCGAACTATATAACGGATCGTGAACGCCCGTGCTATAACGGGGCACATGAGGATACCCGAAAAGAAACTGGGAATTGCGGGGCGTGATTTCCCGACAAGCCGCCCCGGCTGTCAAATGCGTATCCATGAATTCTCCCGACTTTACTGGTTCTGGTAATTACCGCCCAAGGGAATCGCCGTGTTTTCAAAATAGTTATCTTCCACGATACAGGGCTTGGAAATTTCCAGCAGCAGTGCCGGGCCAATCCCGGTGAAGGAATGTTTCTGGTTGACATTCACCAGGAGGGTATCGCCTGGCGACATCTGGGAATCTTTCCCCTGGAAACGCATGTTGACTTTTCCTTTTACAATATAAAAGGTTTCAATTTTATTTTTGTGCCAGTGTAGGGGGCAGGTTTGGCCGTCAAAGACAAACAAAAATTTGCCGCAGTATCCGGCTTCGATTTCGTTGGCGATCCAGTACTCAATCAAACCTGTTTTAGTAAAATCGTTCAATCCGAAATGCAAAAACAGAGGTTCCACCGCCGGCATGATGATTCCCCATTGTTTCATCTGTTCCTGGAATTTTTGTGAAAAAATACGTTGGTCTGTCTCGCTCAGCGATACTTTACTTAAATCAGCAACCATAATAATACCAATCTCCACCATTATGTTTATATATGTTACATTATGCACATCCTAACATTTATTAACATATGTGTCAAATATAAATTATCCATGGAATTTTGCATTCACCCTGCCATAACTATCTGCCGTAAAACAGACTTGACATAAAATGGTATATTTAATAATGTTAGATTGTGTTATTTATGTGAGATATCATGCAGGAAAGGATTGTATGGCGGAAAAGATTTCCGGAAAGCTGCGTATAACCAGAATTCGCAAGTTGCTGCAAAGCGAGCGGATGGTGTCTATATCGGATTTGGCCCGGCAATTTGAGGTCAGCGAGATGACCATCCGGCGAGATTTGGACAAGCTGGAGCGCACCGGACAGGTCCAGCGGACCCATGGGGGGGCAATTCCGGCGGAGCGAATGGACTTTGTGTTCGATTTTCTCACCCGGAGGCAATCCAATATCGCTGCCAAACAGGCCATCGCACGGGAAGCGGTTAAAATGGTAAAATCGGGTGATCGGGTGATTTTGGATACGGGTACTACCACCCTGGAATTAGCCCATCTTCTCAAGGAAATGAAGAATATCACCGTCATCACCCCCAGCCTGGCGGTGGCTTCGGAGCTGCATTTCAGCCCAGATATCCAAACCATCCTGCTGGGTGGGCTGCTGCGGCGGGGGCGGGCCGATTTGACCGGGATGGTGGCGGAAACGGTTCTGGATATGTTTTCGGCGGATGTTGCCTTCGAAGGCTCCGATGGGATCGGGCTGGACGGCACGCTTTATAATTGGGACCTGGATTATTCGAAATTCCATCAAAAAATCCGCCAGCGGGCCGAACGTTTTTATATCCTGGCGGACAGTTCCAAAATCGGGAAAACCCAACTGGTACGAACCGGCTCCCTCAAAACGGTTGACGGCCTGATTACGGACAGCCGCATCGAACCGGCCCATCGCCTGGCCCTGGAAAAAATCGGCGTGAATTTAATTGTCGTTGATCTGGCTTGATGACCAAAACCGAAAAGTTATAAATAAACCGGAAAAATTCGTTGACATTATTGTTAGATTATGTGATATTTATGTCATATAAACATATACAAACTAATTTTGCCGGTATATATTAACAATAAAAGTTTGTCCCCTACTGGAATTGGATAGTACGATGAACGAAAATATGGATGGCAAGGCGAACAACTCCTATGTCTATGTAATTTCTCTAGTTGCAGCCATAGGCGGTTTTTTGTTCGGCTACGATCTTTCCCTGATTTCTGGGGCTATTATATTTCTGGAAGAGCAATTTCATCTGAGTCCGTTTATGAAGGGCCTGACAGTTAGTTGCGCGTATTGGGGCAGTATCTCAGGGTCTCTACTGGGTTTATGGCTGGCGGATGCTGTAGGTCGCAAAAAAAGTATGTTTGTTGCCGCCCTATGCTATATGGTTTCCACAGTCGGTTCGGCCTTTGCCCCCGATATCGTGCAATTTATCATATGGAGGATGCTGGGCGGTATAGGAGTGGGGCTATCCACCGTCGTATCCCCCATGTATATTGCCGAAATATCTCCTGTCAGACTGCGGGGCCGCCTGGTAACGGTGAATCAGCTTTCCATTGTGATTGGTATCAACTTAGCGGTTATTGTTTCCTATTTGCTATCCTTTGGCGGCCATTGGCGGTGGATGTTTGGCTCGCAGGCTCTTCCGGTGGTACTCTTGATGGCGGGATTGTATTTTGTTCCCGGCAGCCCGCGTTGGCTGGCGGGAAAAAATAAGCAGCAGAAAGCGCTGGAGGTATTGACGAAAATCAATGGGCGGATGCAGGCGGAAAAGGAACTGCGGGAAATCAACGAGGAACTGAGCCGGGAAACCGGTCATTTTATGGAATTATTTCGACCGGGGATCCGCCGGGCCTTGTTGATCGGTATTGCTCTGATGGTTTTTTCGCAGATTAATGGGGTTAACATGATGTTAATGTACGGGCCGACCATCCTTATGGACGCGGGAATCGGAAGTGCTACCAACGCGATTCTGAATACCATGTATATTAATTTGTGGATTTTCAGTACCACAGTTTTTGCGTTTTGGCTGATAGGCCGGTTTGGTAGAAGGCCGATTCTGCTGGTGGGAGTGTTTTGCATGGCGTTGGCACATATTTTTCTGGGCTTGACCTTCCATTACAAGATGTCATCGGTTTATACACTGCTGGCTATGTTTGGGGGGACCGGTTCTTTCACCCTGACCCTGGCGCCGCTGAGTTGGGTCATCTTGTCCGAAATTTATCCCAACCGGATACGCGGCAAGGCGATGAGTCTGGTGGGGCTGTTTTTCTGGGTTTCCTCCTCCTGCTGTGCCCAGTTTTTTCCGATGATCACCGACTGGTTCCAGCGTACCTTCCACTCGCCCGCCGGGGCCTATGGCATATTTGCTGGGATATGTCTTTGCTGTGTTTTATTCGTATGGAAGATGCTGCCGGAAACCAAGGATTTATCCCTGGAAGAAATCGGCAGGTTCTGGCTGGAATACAAAGAGCGGAAAAGCAAATGAACAGTCCCGTCTGTCTGAAAATAATGGAGTTATATAAATGAGTCCCAAATCAAGTTCTGCTTTACAGTCATGGTCCCACGTGAATCTACAGGATGTTCCCCATATTGCCGTAACCCCCCCCGGTCCCCAGAGCCGCTCGTATCATACCCGTTGTACCCGTTACTTCAAGGGCCTCAGCGGTCAGGTCAAGCTGTTCCCGGTGGTGTTTGAATCCGGCAAGGGCTGCGTCCTGACGGATGTGGACGGTAACCAATATATCGATTTCTCCTCCGGCATCTATGTCACCACGCTGGGGCATTGCCATCCCAAAGTAACCGAAGCCGTTCAGAAATACGCCGGTATTCTGATGAATTGCCATGATTTTACCACTCCGATCAAAACTCAGTTGATGGAAAAACTGGCGGAAATTCTCCCCGGGGATTTGTCGGGATTTCAACTGTACGATTCCGGCACGACCGCCGTGGAGGCCGGCCAGCGGGTGTGCCGGGCGGCTACCGGCCAGCACGAAATGATTTCCTGTTTCTACGATTTTCACGGCAAAACCTACGGCGGCGTCTCGCTGGGCCATATCCGTTCCAAAGTGTACGGCCCAACGCGTGCCCCCGGCTTCCATATGGTCCCCCATCCCAATCCCTACCGGCCGCACTGGACGAAGGCGGACGGCACCATCGATACGGATCGTTATATCAGCTTTTACGAGGAATATCTGGACAAGGGAACCGCCGGCCAGGTGGCCGCTTTTGTCCTGGAACCCATCCAGGGCTGGGGCGGTTCGGTCATCCCGCCGGATGACTTTTTCCCCAAGCTGCGGAAATTATGCGATCAGAACAAGATTCTGCTGATGTGTGATGAAGTGCTGACCAGTATGGGCCGAACCGGGAAATGGCTCTGTTCGCAGCACTGGGATGTCCTGCCGGATGTGGTCACGCTGGGCAAAGGTTTCGGCAACGGCTTTCCGGTCACCTGCGTGGCGGTACGGGAACCCTACAAAGAATCCTTCGAATCCATCTCCGCCTCCAGCAGCTACGGCGGCAATCCCATGGCCTGTGCCGCCGCCCTGGCCAGCATCGAAGCGATTGAAGAGGAAAATCTGCTGGCCCGATCCCTGCATCTGGGGGAAATCGCCCAGAAGCGGATGGAAAAAATGAAAAAGGAACATGCCATCGTCGGTGATGTCCGGGCCAAAGGCTGCCTGATGGGCATCGAGCTGGTGAAGGACAAAGGCACCAAAGAGCCGCTGAACAAAGCCGGCGAGCTGGTCTATCAGAAGGCCTTTCGCAAAGGACTGGCCTGGATCCCCGCCGGCCACATCCTGCGTATGAGTCCGCCGATTATCATGGAAGATGACATGCTCCTGAAAGGCCTGGATATGATTGACGAGGCGATAGGCGAGACGGAAAAGGAATTAGGTTACTCATAAGCGTCGAAACCTTCATGAAACCGATACCTGCGAAAGGGTACTAATGCGTAATCAAATAAAGAGAATAGGAGTCCTGGGGGGGATAGGAATCTCCCTGGCACTGATCTGCGGCTGCACTGCCGAGAACCGATTCCCGATTGCGCCCCAAAAAGATTTGCGTGACCGAATAGGCATCTGCCATATCAACGGCTTTTACCAGTTCACCGACCAGGATTATCTCAATGAAGGCGCGGACCGGATTCTGGAACTGGGCAGCCGCACCATCAAGCTGGTCATCCGCGATAAGCTGGAGACCTACTATCCTTTCCACATGAATTGGCCGGAGATCCATAGCCTGGTGGAGGCTGCCGAAACCCCCTATTTCCAACAGGTCTTCGCTAAACCTTTCCAAACCTATGTTCTGATGGCCTTTACCCCGGGTGACCGCCACATTCTCTATTTTACCAACGGCATGACGCCGGAAGATATCCAGCGGGAACAGGATTCCTTCTATGAATTTACCAAATATCTGCTGACGAAATACCGCGGAACCGGCAAAACCTTTATATTCCAAAATTGGGAAGGCGACTGGGTGTTGACCCCGGCCCCCGACGAAAACAAGACCGCCGATCCGGTGGCGATCCGCGGTTCGATCGACTGGCTCAATGCCCGGCAGGACGGGGTGGACCGGGCAAGAGCCGAGGTCGGTATGGATGGCGTTTGGGTCATGCACGCCACCGAGCTGAACCGGGTCTTCAAGGCCATCAGCGGCCGCCCTTCCATGGCCAATGATGTGCTGCCTTACACCCATTGCGACCTGTATTCCTATTCCGCCTATGAAGCCATGGACAAAGATGCCGCGACCTTCCGCAAGGTATTGGACTATATCAAAGAGAAGGCCCCGGACAGCGAATTCTACGGCGCGGACAATATCTTTCTCGGCGAATTCGGCTGGCCGGAAACCTACGGAGGCGAAGACAATCGGATGCGTATTATTAAGGAAAAACTCCAGACCGCCTTCGATTTCGGCGTGCAGTATGTCTGCGTCTGGGATTTATACTGCGATGTCGTGGTAAAACCCTACGAAGGACGTCCCCAAAATGAAAACATGGTCGGCCACTGGCTCATCCGCCCCGATGGAACCAAAACCGCGCTCTGGGATTACCTGACAGAAGTATTTCAGCAGAATTATTTACCTCGTGGACTATAAATAGTTTCTCGTGGGGTGCAAAAATTACTTTATCATAACTATCTAACCCAAGTCCGTAGTAGTTGGCAAAAAGGAATTAATTGAAAAAAATTATCGGTGATTTTGGGTTAAAAACGGAGTTGGGTGGTGCCGAACCATTCCCAAAGCCGTTGTAGTGAAGACCAGGCCTCTTGAATCCATTACCGCCTGCCGGATAATACGGGCATGTTTATTCGGCCCTGTTATCGGCAAAAGAACGGCAAGCGGCACGGCTACTGGGCGTTGGTGGAATCCTATCGTACCTGCCGCGGTCCTCGTCAGCGTGTCATTTCCTATCTGGGGCAGATGGAGGAATCGGGGCGTTGGGGGATGCAGCAAAAAGCCAGCTCGGATGAGACCTTTAATAAGTGGATGCTGGCGCGGACACCGATGAACCGCTGGGGCGAGCCGGAGGAGTTGGTGGGGGCGGCGGTGTTTCTCTCTTCGGAGGCCAGCAGCTTTGTGACGGGGCAGATTGTTTATGTGGATGGCGGGATATTGGCGTTGCTATAAACCACATTATGGTTTGACTTCAAAAAGTTGGCCGCTTTAAAATACGCTACAGCGGACATAGAAATGAACCCCAACCGCCTCATAAATCAGAGGGTCTGTCCTTTTATCAGTTGATCCAGCGGCTCCGAGAGCATGGAACACCGGTTTCCCCCCGTGGGCTGGCGCTTTTGAGGAGGTGTCGACAATATAGGAGGGTTGAGGGTAGTCGTCAAAATTGTGAATGTTTTATAAACTACCAGGGTAAAAATAGATTAAATGGATTGCCTGTTTGTCCATCGGCTATGATTTTGCCTTCTCCCAATTTGGCCCAGGTGAATTGGGAGCTGTATTCCGGTCTAAATTCCCGGATAGTCAAATCTAATGAGGCGCCGACTTTCCCATCGGATTCAATCCATATACCCGTACCATCCTCTTTGAGTTTTATAATGACACGGCCAAAACCGGCGTGAATCTGATCTACCCAGAAATCATATCGTATATCATCGGTGAAGGTAATCAGAGTCAAGCGATCATCCGTTTCTCTGCCAATGCTTCGTGACTGGAAATACACAATATCCCCATTCGGTAAAGAGGCTTGCACTTTGGGCCCCCAGGGATGAGGGATTAAGGTCAGACAACCCACGGTTTTTCCCAGAATCCAGAATATCAACAGATAAAATAACCATTGTCGCTTTCCATGTTTCGAATGGGTAGAAGTATTGGTTTGGGGTACTTTATTAGTTTTTTCCATAACAAGTCTCGAAAATGATTTATGAATCAATTGGTCAGTATAAATGATATGAGGAGTGTTGTCAAGAGGATGGTTAGTATAATATGTTTGAAGTTCGGAATTTACGGCTCGACAAGGATGGGGGGAAGGGGGTATAAGATGGCGGAGGTAAAATGGTGTTGGAAAAGAAAGAAATGATGAATACGAAGCAGTGGCAGCAGTGGGATAAGCAGTATTTATGGCATCCGTTTACGGCAATGGGGTTGTGGCTGGCGGATGAGCCTCTGATCATTGTGCGGGGGGAGGGAGTGTATCTGATAGATACGGAGGAACGGCGGTATATTGACGGGGTGTCGTCGCTATGGTGCAATGTGCACGGGCATAATCATCCGCATATCAATGCGGCGATTCAGGAGCAGTTGGGGAAGATCGCGCACAGTACACTGCTGGGGCTGACGTGTGAGCCGGCGATTGCGCTGGCGAAACGATTGGTGGAGATCAGCCCGAAAGGGCTAAGCCGCGTGTTTTACTCGGACAGCGGGGCGACGTCGGTCGAGATCGCCCTGAAGATGGCGTTTCAATATTGGCGCAATTTGGGGCAGGGGGGGCGGACGAGTTTTATCGCGTTGAAGCAATCGTATCATGGGGATACGATGGGGTCGGTGAGCGTGGGGGGGATCGAGATCTTTCACCGGATCTTCGGGCCGCTGACGTTTAAGGCTCATTTTACGGAGAGTCCGCATCCGTACCGGTTTGACGGGACGGCGGCGGAGTGCCGGGAACATGGTCTGGCGGAGATGGAAAAGGTGTTGCGGCAGCAGGCGGGGAAGATTGCGGCAATGGTGGTGGAGCCACTGGTGCAGGGGGCGGCGGGGATACTGGTGCATCCGGCGGGGTTTCTGGCGGGGGCGGCGCGGCTGGCGCGGGAGTATGATACGCTGCTGATTGCGGATGAGGTGGCGACGGGGTTTGGCAGGACGGGGACGATGTTCGCCTGTGAGCAGGAGGGGGTGGAGCCGGACCTGATGTGTGTGGCGAAGGGATTGACGGGCGGGTATCTGCCGCTGGCGGCGACGCTGGCGAGCGAGAAGGTGTTCGAGGCCTTTTTGCGGGAGCCGTGGATCGACACAACTTTTTATCACGGGCATACTTACACCGGCAATGCGCTGGGGTGTGCGGCGGCGCTGGCCAGCCTGGAGGTGTTTGGGCAGGAGGATACGCTGGGGCAGTTGCCGGGGAAAATCGAATTGATACGGCGGTATCTGGAGGGAATGGCGGCTCTGGATTATGTGGGGGATGCGCGGCAGCGGGGGATGATGGCGGGGATCGAGCTGGTGGCGGATAAGGGGAGCGGGCGGGAGTTTGAGCCGGGGCTGCGGGTGGGAGCGCGGTTGTGTCAGGCGATGCGGGGTAAGGGGGTGATCCTGCGGCCGCTGGGGAATGTGCTGGTGATTATGCCGCCGCTGGGGATTGAACTGGAGACACTGGAAAAGTTATTGGCAATTATTGCTGAATCGGTTAAAAAGGAACTGCCGGAGATGGTGTCCAGGCTGTAGATGCGATAAAGGAAGTCAAATGAAACGGATTTCGATTTTATTAGTGATGCTGTGGATTTCAGGCTGGTTGGCAGCGACGCTGGAGGGGGCGTATTATCTGAACGGTAAGAAGAGCACGGCGGGATTTTATGCGTATGATGTGCCGCCGCCGGCGAATCCGCCGATAGCGGGCGGGGATATCGGGGTGGTATATCATCCGTTTGGGACGGGGGTGTTGATGGATGGGGGGCAGAAGGATCCGGGAGCGTTTATTGCCTGGCCGCAGACGCCGGAGAACAGTTATGTGCGGGTGGTGCTGATGGATTTGGGGCAGGAGGTGGAGATTCAGACGATCCGGGTGAGCAGCCGGCTGGCGGCGTGGTGGGGGATTTGTTATTTTGAGGCGTCGTTTTCTGGGGACGGTAATTTGTTTTCGCATACGATGGATCATCCGGGGCTGGCCGCCCAATATCCGCACGAAGAAGGGCTTTATGTGGCGGCGGAACTGGAAACGAAAGTGAAGGCGCGATTTTTGCGGCTGCGGTTTAGTGTGCCGCCGTGGAATCATGTACAGATTGGGGAGGTCGATATTACGGCGGTGACGGTAGGGGGGGAGACGCCGGCGGGGGAGTTTAGTATTGTGCCGCTGCAGGAGGTGTATCGCCGGCAGGTGGAGGCACCGGCGGTGGATACGTTCGGGCAGTGGACGCGGGATGAGTGGCCGGGCAAGATCCTGGATGAAAAAGAACTGGTGGAGAAGATCCATGACGATGAGGATTATCTGCTGGATGTGGAGCTGGACCCGGACCGGTTTGACCGGTATGGGGGAGATATCACGTTGGGGATTCAAGCCAAGGCGGGGGAGAAGTTCCGGCTGGAGAAGATGAACGGTCGCTGGTGGTTTATCACACCGGCGGGCAATCCGTTTGTGATGATTGCGGTGGACGGGGTGGGTTTCGAGGACGGGCTGAATATGAACACCGTGGAGTATCCGGGCAGGCCGGAGATGGCGAAGGATTTTGCGGAATTGCCGCCGCGGGAGGGAAGGTTTGCGGAGTGCTGGTGGAGTCCGCCGGTGGGGTGGATGGGGATAGAGCAGAAAGGAATCTGGCGGTTTAACTTTTTCCGGGCGAATGTGATCCGGGGTTTCGGGTCGGAGAACTACGGTCGGCGGTTTGAGAATCTGGTGCAGCGGCGGCTGATCGACTGGGGATTCAACAGCAGGGGCAAATGGACCAGCAAGGATGGCAGCGACCGGCCGCTGCCGTTTATTCAGGTGGCGGGGCTGGAGATTGAGAAGGGGATTGATTTTGCCAGCTATAACGGGCTGGCGGACCCGTGGGATCCGTATTATCCGACGGCGGTAGAGAACCGGGTCAAGCAATTGGCCAGAGATTATGGGTCGGATTCGTACTTCATCGGGTTTACTATCGGGAATGAGGAGTGGTGGGATGGCGAGGTGACGACGGCGGTGCTGGAGTCGCGGCCGGCCAAACCGGCGAAAAAGGAATTCGTCCGGCAGTTGCAGGGCCAGTATAAGGATATTCAGGCTTTAAATCAGAAGTGCCAGGCACGGTGGGTGTCGTTTGAGGAGGTGCTGGAGACGGATTTGACGGATTATAAGGACAGCCTCAAAGACGAGATTTCCCGTTTTATTGAACTTTCCAGCGGGCAGTATTATCGCCTGTGGCGCGAGGCGGTGGACAAACATGATCCGGGGCGGCTGATTCTGGGTTCGAGTTTTGTCCTCTGGTGGAAGTGCTGTCCGGAGTGGGTGCGGGGCAGTATTCCCTATTGCGATGCGATGATGCTGGATGATTATCCGCTGGCGGCAGACGGGATTCTGGCCAATTATGTCCAGGCATTGGCCGTGCCGGCCGATAAGCCGGTGCTGCTGGGGGAATACAGCTTTACCACGGCGCAGCGGGGTTTCAAACCGTTTCGCTGCCAGGTGGCCAGCCAGAAGGAGCGGGGGCTGCATTACCAGAAATTTAACGAAAAGCTGTTTGCCCATCCGAACTGGGTGGGTTCGATGTGGTTTTTGTATCGCGATCAGGTGCTGCTGGGCCGTAATCCGGACAATACCGGCGAAAGCCATAACTTCGGTCTGGTCGATATCTGCAATATACCCTATTCCGATATGGTAAATATCATGAAGGAAACGAACAAGAGGCTATATTCGATTCATGCGGGAAAATGAATATGCAATCTTTTGTTCAAGTGATTTATGAGGGCATAGTATGAGTGAGAAACTAGATAAAGGAAAGCCTGGCTTGGCTGCGGATGGTGGTTTTTTTTCTATTGTTATTCCGGCATTCAATGAAGAAGATAATATTGAACTCATATACAAGCGAATAGTTTCTGTCATGGCTGACAATTGTTTTGAAATATTGTTTGTTGATGATGGAAGCGCTGACGGTACTTTGGAAGAAATTGAATGTTTGGCTAGAATGGATCATCGGGTAAAATATATATCTTTCTCACGAAATTTCGGACACCAAAAAGCGCTTAAGGCGGGTTTGGACCGCGCTGGCGGAGATTGTGCCATCAGTTTGGATGCCGATCTCCAGCATCCCCCTGAATTTATACCAACAATGATCTCGGCTTGGAGAGACGGATATGAAATTATCTGTGCTTATCGGCAGTATGATACGAATATTCCTTTTTTTAAAAAGATAATGTCAACTCTGTTTTATAAGCTGTTGAATTTTCTTTCCCCAGTGAAAATTCATTCCGATGCGGCGGATTTTCGTTTATTAGATCGGAAGGTCTTGGATGTGTTTCGTCAGATCCATGAGCAGCATTTGTTTTTACGGGGGATTGTATCCTGGATGGGTTTTAGGCAATGCTATATTCCTTATATTCAGGAAAAAAGAACGCATGGTCAAACCAAATATTCAATTCGGAAAATGGTTCATCTGGCTTTTGATGGCGTAACGTCATTTAGTGTCAGGCCGCTTCATTTAAGTACACTTTTTGGAACCATTATTTCCTTGACTGCTTTCCTGTATGCGTTTTTTGCATTGTGGGCGTCCGTTTTTTCTGATAAAGTGATTTCCGGCTGGACCTCCATGATTCTCAGTGTCTTGTTTCTGGGGGGGATACAACTTCTGATGCTGGGGATTATCGGGGAATACCTGGGAAAGCTGTTTGTTGAGTCTAAAAACAGGCCAAACTATATTGTTCGAAAAACAAATATCAATTGACTATGAATAATCCATATCCTGGTTCCATCCCAAATATTTGTATTGTTTGCGGCTCCTCCTCTTCCAGCCCGCTTTATACGGGCCTGCTTCGCTGCGGGGAATGCGGCCATGTTTTTGCGGGCTGTTTTCTCTCTAAGGCTGAAGTTGCTTCTCTCTATCAACGAGGGTATTTTGAAGGAAATGAATATATTGATTATCTGGCAGACAAGCAGGTCATACAAAAGAATTTTGCTCTTCGCTTGAAAGCACTGAAACCATTTTTAAATGAAACATATCATAAGCGTCTTCTTGAAATTGGCTGTGCGTATGGTTTTTTCCTTGAAGTGGCAGAGGCGTATTTTGAATCCGTATCTGGGATCGATATTACCGAGGCGGGTGTTGCTCATGCCGTGAAAGAACTTGGACTAGATGCCATTGCGATTGATTTTCTGGATTATGACCTTCAAGACCGCCAATTTGATGTGGTCTGCCTATGGGATACCATCGAACACCTTAAGGAGCCGCATCGATATCTGGAAAAAATTGCTCTTCATACAACACCTGGTGCGATATTGGCCCTAACAACAGGTGATATTTCCAGTTTGATGGCCCGATGGCGAAAACAGAATTGGAGGCTGATTCATCCGCCCACCCATTTGCATTATTTTTCGCCTCGGACGCTGGGGAGGCTGTTATCAAAATTTGGTTTTACCATCTGTTATCACCGTCATTGTGGTTTTTATCGCCGTTTTGATACAATTGCTTATACCCTGTTTGTATTAAGACATAGTTATCCTCGTCTATACCGCAGGTTTCAAAAAACAGGTTTGGCCCGCTTACATTGTTATCTAAATGCATATGATATATCGTATATTATTGCCAGAAAGGGTGAGATTCAACAGAACTCATAATCGACAGGGATCCAATCATGATTATCAAACAAAATATTTTGTACGGGTGGGAGATGTGGTTTTTAAGGCGATGGCGTGAAACCGCCATAAGTGTTGGCTTTAGTGTGTTGGCTTTGGGGATTTACGTTTTCTCTATGTCGTATAGCTCCGATGATTATGCCTTATTGCTTCAGAGGTTTCCAATCAGGGCTTCCGGACGGTGGGGTTTTCATATTATCTATAATTATCTTTGTATGCATAATTATTTGCCGGTTCTATCTTCTTTTGTTGGTATAACCGGAATGGCTCTGGCTGGTTTTGAGTTGACGCGATTGTGGCGTATCCGGTCTTTTTCCTGCCGTATTATTCTTATCCTGCTTTTCTCTCTTTATCCTTACAATCTGGAAATGTATGTTTTTCGAATTGTGAGTCTGGCTTTTCCCTGGTCCTATTATCTTGCATTGGTAAGCCTGAATCAGAAAAAAGGCTGGCTTCGTGCAATGCTGTTATGCTTGAGTCTTGGTATTTATCAGCCCGCTCTGGGGACGGCGATGTGTGCTTGGGGAATGTCATTTTTAATCTGTGCACAGAACAGGCATTTTCATATAAACAAGTCTGATCTATGCAATCATTTACGCGGATGGCTATGGATTGTGCTAGGTGTAGTGCTTTATGGAATTATTTTAAAGCTGACGCTGATTGGAGTGGAATCGAATTCGCGCGTGGATTCTTTTTTTCACTGGAAGGATCCGTTGCGGAATATCTGTTATATTCTTTTTATATTATTTATTCGGCTTTCGTTTATTCCCGAATATGTGATTCCCCTGATGCCTAAAATTGGAATATTCCTGATTGTTCTTATGGGATCAGGGATTCTGGTGTGGAAATCACGATGCCGCTGGTGGGTTATCCTTTTGTTGATTGGAGCACCGGTTTTGGCTATTATTCACACACTTCCTCTTGCTGAAATATCTGTTCCCTGGCGTGTTTCTCTGGGATTAATTATCTTTGTCCTGGGACTATGGACCATTTTATGGAACCAGTATCATACCAAAAAGATGAGTCTGATTCTTGGCGGTTTTTTGATTCCGGTATTTATGATTGTGGATAATGCCCGAATGTATGAGCACCATCTGCAAGATCAGGCGGACCAGGCCATGGCAAACCGTATGGCGGCTCGCATGGAGTCTTTACCCGATTATCGGAAGGGCTTGAAATTGGTGATAATAGGAGATTACTCTGAACATTTCAAAAAATTTGATGGGGACATTTGTGCGGAAAAAATTCAGGATAAAATTTGTGAGCAAATGCAGAGGAAATTTTCGTTTGGCACAGTTTTTGGAACAAGATGGGGCAAATACGGGATCCTTTTGAATTTTCTAAAACTGCCCATGCAGAAGGGGACTCCACGGGATGAAACCGGAGTTTTGTCCCAGTGTTCCGGACGGCAGCCCTGGCCGGCCCCTTCCTCGGTTTTTATCAAAGAGGATAAAGTAATCATTATTCTGAAATTACCGGAAGATCCCGTACCTCCAGGTTCTTAGAAAGGATGGATATCTTGTTAAGAAGATTACCTGGTTATATCGGGAGGCAGTGAATAGAAGAAAAATTGTTTGACGATAATAAAGGAAGGTTCCCACTGTTGCGACCGGGAAGGGGGATCGCAAAACCGGGAACCTTGTTTTCGGAAATAAGGAAATTCCGGCGGTTTTATTCCGCCGCGGCGGCAGGGGGGGTATAAACACGCTGGGCCAGTTCGCGGTCGAGCAGGAAGAGGCCCTGGGGGGTGGCGCCGGCCAGTTTGATCTGGTGGAGGAGATCCTTGGCGGTGGCCTCCTCTTCGATCTGTTCGGTGACGAACCACTGCATGAAGATATTGGTGGCGTGATCTTTTTCCGTCACGGCCAAGTCCATGATGTTGTTGATCAGGGCGGTTACCTTACGTTCATGTTCCAGGGTGGTTTTGAAGACGTTTTCGGCGGACTGGAAGTCGTGGGGCGGCTGGTCGATGGCCAGTAATTTTACTTCCCCGTCCTGATTCAGGACATAGTCGTACATTTTGAAGGCATGAAACATTTCTTCCTGATACTGAACACGCATCCAGTTGGCAAAACCTTTCAGGTCGATTTTGGTGCAGTAAGCAGACATCGACAGGTATAAATAGGCGGAATACATTTCGTTTTTGATTTGTTCGTTGATGCTATCCTGCATTTTTTTGCTGATCATTAGTAGTACTCCTTATGCTTTCCATAAACCATGAATGTTACAATATTCGCGGGCGGTGAGCTGACCGGCGGTGACGTTGAAAGTCGCTTCGGGGGCCTGCCCCGGTTTGAGAAATTGGCGGTAGGCCTTGCCGTCGGCGATCAGCTCGATCCATTCGATGTAATGTTTTTCTTCCATCGGGTGGGGGACGCTGCCGACCTTGACTTTGATGCCGGTTGGGGTTTTTTCGATGACAGGGACATGTTTTTCCCTGGAGGCATCCACGGTGTTCTCCTGGATAAGTTTCATGGGCTGGTCACAACAGACCAGTTCGCCATCTCCTCCATGCAGGACTTCGACGATATTGCCGCACAGTTCGCATTTATAGATTTCCAATTGCTTAGCCATCGTTTTCCTTTCTTTTTAAACATATTAGATAGTTCCTACAGGAACAAACTGATTCATATATGATATGCTGGATGTAAGAAAATGTCAAGTAAAACGCCAGCGTCAAAAGCTCTTCGATCCCTTGTTATTGGGGAGCCAGAGCTGTTTTTGGATGACGAAATCGACTTTTGGCGGTTCCGTCAAATAAAGGATTTCCTGAAGGGATGGACAAATAAAATATTGAATACGAGGGGTGGAAAATGTTTGTAAGTAACGCACAGACAGAGAATTGCATCGACACTTTTCTGGCAGAGGCCGAAATATCCGTAAAAACCACAGTCGGCTGGGAGGGGACTGTCATGGCTGAAATTGTACCAGTTCAAAGGGATCGAACAGGCCGTAACGGACGGTGTGGTACTGATTGCCGGGCGGTGGGCCAGTCTGAGGGCCGTTTTGAAACATGCCTGGCCAGGCCATGCCAAGGGGGGGATTGCCGTGATGAGGGCCGAGGGTATTTTTCAGGGTTCCCACGACCTCGACGTCGATGGTATTGATCCCTTTTTGTATCCATTGGGTAACCTCGCATTGCCAGGGCTGGGCATAGATATAGCCGGCGGTTTTGCCGT
This sequence comes from uncultured Pirellulales bacterium, assembly GCA_964580995.1. GTDB lineage: Bacteria > Planctomycetota > Phycisphaerae > Sedimentisphaerales > SM23-30 > JAKJEP01. The sequence goes on along the minus strand of CAZOMV010000047.1, from coordinate 19,129 downwards.
TGATTTTTACCCGGGCAACGCTGCCGTACCATTTGGACAATTGGACACAAAAGCGGCCTTGCGGCTGGGGGAGGTCGAATTGCTGGGAGTAGGAGAAGCCGTCTGCGTAGAAGGGATGGCCCTGCTGATTCCAGCCGGACTCGTTCATCTGCAAGGGACGGTCCGGCACGACGGTGAAACCGGATTCCGCGGATTCCAGGGCAAAATCGCCCAGCAGGTAAGCTGGTTCCAGTTCGTGATAGATGGTCATGGGGGCGGCCTGGATGGTTACGGTGTTTTTGCCAAGCTGAGCGGCAGCGGTGATGTCGATCTTGCCGAAGGATTTGTCCAGCCACCACTGGCCGGGGGTAGCGGTAACCGGCTGGCCGTTACAGGTAATCTGATACAGGTCGGGCCGTTCGATCACGATCGTAAGCGGCTGGGGGATTTTTTCGGCCAGGGTAAATGAATAGCTTGCCTCAAAGCCGCTATCGGGGGGGAAGGTGGTGGTAATCAGCCCGTCACGGAACTGTACGGAACTATCCCAGGGATTTTGGGGCAGGCCGTTTTTCTGAAAGGCGAACCGGTTGGCCTGGTAGAAGTAGATATTCTGTTTGGTTTCACCACCGGCGGTAATATCGACATAATCGAGGGTCAGGACATTGGGCTGAAGGCGTCGGATAGTAGTGGATGCCATGGCGGGGATGGAAATAGATTTTTCCGTTAGCTGCTGGGAGGAAGAGGCAGGTTTTTGGGATAAAAAGAGCAGGAGAGAGCCGCAGGGGGGGAGGGAAAATTCGGCTGTGAGACCGGATTGGGCGGTATGGAAAGCATAATCGGAGATGGTTCCGTTTTCCGCATCCCATTTCTGGATGCTTTGGGCAGACGATTCAATTTTTCCAGATGAGGAGGCTTCGATACTGGTATTGACCAGGAAAAGCAGTTCCCCGTCGTCCCAATGGCGGCGGTGGTGATACAGAATGCCCGTGTCATTTTCGTTCCGGCGAATAAAGAAACCATCTGTCGAACGATTGAGCAGGGTTGCTATGATATCGGCAGGTTCGATTCGTTTGAAATTTTTATTTTTCCAGATGGCTGCCAGTTGGGGTGCGGGGGCGCCGTCAATTAAAGATGGCGGTGTGCCGCAGCAGTAGATGATACCGTCAGCATTCAGATAGGTTTCAAAAAGTTCGGCGGTTTTGGCATTGAGATTTTCGGTCAGAGGGGGGATGACAATGGTGTCGTAATTACAGCGTCCGACTTGCAGTTGGCCATCAGCGACCGAACCGTTACGGGCCATGATATCTTCACAGCCGATGTCAAAGGCCACCTGCGACTGGGCCAGATCGACCACCATTTTCTGGAAGGTATTGCCTATTTCATCCCGGCGGCTGGAATCCGGCTGATAGAGCCAGACGGAGGTGGTAGGTTCCAGGAGCAGGATTTTATTGATCTGGCGGCCCTGGGAAAGTGCGAAGGAGAGCCGGGCACAATAGGTTGCCATGACGTGGTAGGCATCCCACCAGGGTTCATGATAGGAGAAGGACTGGGGATGATCCCGCTTGCGAGCGCCGCGGAGGGTGATATAGGAAAGGTGTTCGTCGATGGTGTTGACGCCCAGGGCGAAAAGCCAGTCCGCGATGCGTTTCATGTCCTCAAAGCGGAGGTCCCAGCCGCCGGCGCCATAGGCTTCGCAGAGGGTGCGGGGGTAGCCCATCTGATGGGCGGCGCTGGCCAGTTCAAGCACGACACGAGCGTTTCCGAACTGGGCGTGGGTATCCTCGTTGTACTGGTTCATCAGGATATCGATGGCCGGCCGCTGATGCCAGGAGTACATAGCCATATTATCGGGGACGGAAGTACAATTGGGCCAATCGTGCTCCCAGTAATGGCCGGTAAATTCGAGGTGATTATCCTGACAATACTGATAGAGGGGCCTGGCCCAGCGATCAATGAACAGTTCCATCAGCAGTTGATAATAATTATGTCTGAGCTGCTTCCAGTCCCCGATGGGTAGGGCAAGGCCGGGCAGGTTATCCAGGAGGCTATATCCCCATTTATTTTGAAAGCGGGCGGGTAAGTCGTCGGTCCAGGGCAGTCCGTCGGCGGGTCGGAGATGCGGTTCATCGGTGAAGGTGCCGGGAACGCGTTTGCCGAACTGGCCGCCAATATTTTTACGATACGGCTCCAACGTTAACTCAATGAATTTCTGGGTGACGCCGGGATAAAGCAAATCGACATAATACTTTCCCCCGAACCAGGGCGAAGTTCCGGCCCGGCTAAGCGAAGCGACCAGGTAACGGTCTTTCGGCAGATTTTGCTGCGAGCGAACCTGGCCGGTTATGTTTTCATAATCGGTTTCGTTGATTCGATAAACGGCAATCAGATTGTCGGAATTTGGGGGTGTTTCTTCCTGTTCCTTTAAAACCAGGCCGCGGCCCTGTGATTCGGGCATGGCGTCAGGAACCAGGCCGCCGGCAAAACCGGAGGGGTAGGAATTTTCATCGTAAATCCAGACATTCATATCCAGCCGCTCCGCTTCCCGCAGAGCGATGTTCCAGAGGTGAAACCATTCGTCCGAGAGGTAGGGGGTCATTAAGCCGGGGCGGGGATGGACGAAGACCTGCCGGACATTCTGAGAGGCCAGGTCGGTCATGGTCGAGACAATCTGTTCCTCGGTGAGTTGGTCGTTCCAGACCCAGAGAGGGGCGTCGGTGTACTGACGGAGGGGATCGGCAAAGAGTGTCCGGAGAGAATCGGAATTCGCTGCAAACAGGCCATTCATTTGCAACAATACCAGCAGTAAAGAAAGCAAACTGAGGAGCTTCGATAATGATATGTTTTCCATGACAGGTCTCCGATATCTGAAATTGTATTTTGTGAGATAAAACTCCATTTTTATTTATTTTAACGATAGTAATAAAAAAGTCTATTCGATAATGAGCCGGACTGATTTCGGGGCAAAGGGAGCAATCGTAATTTGGTTGGATCCCGGCTGGACAAAGCGGCCTACTTCCAGGCGGAATGGCCTGCCGATGAATCCGCCCGCATAACGGCCGTTTAATGTTACCTGGGATGCCTCTTCCGGGCTAAGTTCCTCCAGTACCAGATACACCGGCGTTCCAGCCAGGGAAATCTCATCGGGGATCGTGAAACGGCCTGCAAAGACATCCGCCTGGACCGGGCTGACCGTCAGACCATTGGTGGCGGGATCGGCTCCGGCGGGAGTACCCCAGGGAGGAACACCCAGTTTGGCAAAGGGCCGGGCCGGCCGCCAATCCCTGTCATCGAAATCCAGGGAAGACCAGTTATCAAAGATTTGGCTTGCGGTTTTCCAGTTTTGGTCAATGCGTCCAGCCAACTGCCGGCCATTGTCCAGCTCGATCAGGTACATGCCGGTCAGGCCGGCCGGGCTGGCAGCGGTATTGGTGGCTGCGATAGCTAGCTGGTTTGCTCCCGGCTGGAGCAGAGACGCTATGTCCATATTGACGGCGGTGGTCCAGTCCTGGCCGCGTCCAGCCTCCTTGCCGTTTACATAGAGGATAAAGGCATTATCGGCGGTAATCAGGAATCGTGCGGAAGTAATCCGGGCGTCATCCGGTACATTCACTGGATAACGGAAATATCTGGTTCCCTCGGCTGTTTCGACATCCGTTTCGCCCTGCGGGTACCAGACCCAGGGACCGTTATGGAGGGAAAGGTTCATCTTATTTTTTTTCTCTGCGGTGGCAGCGGTTTGGGATTGGTCCGGCTGATCGCGCACCACCTCGATTATATGTCCGGTAAGATGATCGGGGCGTAAGGGCAGGTTCCGTTCTTTGTCCTGAAAGACCAGGAACACACTTTCGGAAGGCTCCAGGCGCAAGTCTAACTCGACAGTTTTTTCGCCCGTCCGCTGGTAGGGGACTGCCGTAATTTCGTTGCGCATGGCATCCCAGCACTCCGGCACGCCAGCGGCTGTGAGGCGAAAACGAAATTGCTTGGTTCCATGCTGCAGATCCTGATTGCAGATGAAAAACACATCCCGTCCCGCCTTGACCCTATGTAGAATATAGAGCCAGTTGTCGGTTCGGCCTTCCAAGACTTCCAGGGTGGGATGAATGCCCGCATCGGCGGTCAGCACCTGCTGGATATCCTCGGTACCGGGCTTCTCGGGCAGGAAATACGATTTTCCGCCGTTGGCATTGGTCTTGCATACAGTCAGGGATTCCGTTTGACTTTGACCCCAGATTGCCTCACAAAGGCCGGCGATGTCCGAGGAAGAGCGGCCCAGAGTGGCCGACTTCGTGGGCAGGAAGTGGTACCCGATTACCACCCCGCCCTGGTCGAAGAAATCTTTAGCCTTGGCCAGTGTATCGTAAGGGATCACCTCGACCGGCGGCACGACCAGAACTCGGTATTGTTCCTTGTACAACTGGATGGTTTTGTCATGCAGTTTGGTATTCTGCTCGAAGACATCGTAGGGGATCCAGTCGCAGTCGAAGAGTGCCTCTTGCATGGTTCGGGTCATCTGTTCGGGCGGCGTCGCGGCGCCCACATTGTGGCTGCTGCCGATGAACAGAAAGGCCACCGGGCACGCATGATGCCCGCCCGTCAGGAGCACGCTCAGTCGCGAAGTATAGTCCGCCCAGACCCGGTAGAGCGGCCAGCGCGGTTCCTGGCCGCCATTGTAGAAAAATGGAGGGCAGTCCAAATCGCGGGGTGCCCGGGGATTGAAGGAATGCGGGATGAGGAAGTTAACGCCCCAAACCTGCATGAGGTCCGTTTGCCACTTCATGTCGGGGTAGGTAAGATTCTGCCCATAGGCCCCGAACATCTCGCACATGGCCCGGTCATCCCGCTTGCCGTAGGCGTGTGAAATGGAACTGGCCAGCTTGGGCATCAGGTCCATCGACAGGTCTTTCTTGCCGGGGATGATCTGGGAACAGACCATATCGATGCCGCCCATGTCCGTATATTTCAGTACCTGGAACATATTCCCGGCGCAGAACCACGGGGTCAGATAGCACCAGCTATGCTCAATCCAGTGCCCGATCGACTCGACGTTGTGTTTGTGACACCATTCTGTAATGCCGCCATACATGGTCCGGCCCCAGGCCTCAGCAAAGGCATCCATGTAATGGTATTTAGCCGCAATCTGCTCCTCGCCTGCCAGCTTGAATTTATAGGCCACCAGGGCCTTTTTCCAGTCCACGCCGCGTTCGGTCAGGACAGTCGAAACTTCCGTTCCCCAGTCGGCGGGTACATCTGGCTCGTCATAGAAGAAGCCGACGATGGTCTTGCCGAAATCCTCATGAAAACGCACATAGTGCGCCTCATACACCGTCCGCAGGTACCATTCCACCGCCTCCTGATTGGCACCATCTACCAGGGGGGACATGGGATCCCACAGGTAGCCGTAGTTATTTGCCCAACGCTGATCGTCCACGTAGTAGCCCCAGGTGAAGGTCATCACCTGCCAGTTGCCCGCCGGGGCCTCCCATGCCAGAGAGCCGTCCTTGACCAGGGGCGTAAGGTCGATCAAACTGCTGCCATCCATGCCAGCGCCGGTATCTTTGCCCGCGATAATGGCCACCAGGTTTCCCTTGTAGCGCTGCTGAAAGGAGGCTACCTTGGGAACATAGAAACCGGTTTTGGTAAAGTTGGCCGGTCCCTGTACTGGCTGTGTTTCCCCATAAAGGACCTTGGAACCGTAGATGCGGGGCACTTCGCCGGCTACCTCGCCGCTGGGGAAAAACTCTTCGTCGAAGATCCACATTTGGAGGTCGTGCTTTTTAGCGGCATCCCGGCAGATGGCCAGTTCCCGCCACCAGCTTTCGCCCAGCCAGTCGTGGGCGGGCCGGCCTTCCGTCGTGAATGAGCCGTTGCCGCCTTCGGCCACCTTGGCTATCTCCAATTCAATACGTTCGGTGGTTTCGTCACCATGCAGCCACAAGAGCGGCCCGGTCAGCCGCCGGGCTGAAGGCGGTAAGGCGCGAAAGACATCTTCCACCGCATCGATATTTGCCTCATCGGCAGAGAGACAGGCCGGTTGGCTTAGGCTCGATATAAAGGCCAAACTGAATAGTCCGCATAGGAATAGCAATTTCGAGATCATGTAAAAACCTTTCTTACCTGGGATTTTCCATAGTAAACGTTTAACCACGAAGCCTTCGAATTCAGTGTTCCTTTCAAAATGTTCATTCGATCACATTAATCAGAAGCATTTTAGTCAACTGATTCCACCAGTATATGCAATCCTTCCGGTTTTATTTCCAGCGGGGAGCCTTTGAGTGCCTCTCTGACCGGCTCAAAAGGAGCGTACAGTTGGGCCTTTTTTACATCGCGATGGCCAAACTCCCACTGATATTGATAAGGCTGCCCGGAAAGGTTGGCGACGACAATGGCTCGACGATCCGTTTGGTAATGTCCATGCGTTTTGAAAACAAGATCCCCCGGTCTTGCACCGTTGACCAAGTTAATTTGTGCGTCCAAATAATCGTAATACCTACCTAGAAAGATAATATCGGCCAGTTCCTGGCGGATGCGTTCTACTTCTTTTATATAACGCGCCAACTCCTGGTAATGGGGATGTCCCAGCGAGCCCTGGTAACACTGCGGTTCGACGCAAATCACAGCACCGGTGAGGACGGCGCCGTTGACTCCGTTAAACTCAAATAGTCCGCCGCCGATATGTGTGGCTGAGGTCCATTCCGGGAATACATATCGTAAGGGTGAGATATCGGTTCCCCCGGCACTGCGATAGAACACATCAATATAAGGAATGAACCGGTCTTCCGAGCATTCGGCAGCAAAGCAGAAATCCGGATCAATCTGGCGGCATTTTTGCCACACACGGGCCACCGATTGGACAAGGCCCTCGCAGAGAGCTACGTCCGGTTTCAACTTGTTTAATGGATTGAAATCAAGGGCGGAACCGACAACGAGTTTATCTATCTGAAGACCATGAGCACCATCGCGGGCTATCTGCAGATAATGGTCCTCAAGAATTTTTTCCATCGGCGGCACAACGGAAGCTAATACATGGCGCCGGACGCTAAGCTGGGTACGGGCCATCAAGGTGCTTTCCCCCCAGCCCATCCAGTTGGGTGTTTTGCCGAATTGGTCCTGATGGGTATAAGAATACAGCTCCCTTCGATACCAGTCTGTATTTTGATCCAAAATATTGTAATTGACAAAAACCAGACAGCGGCCGCCGCTTTCATCAATATCTTTCAGTAATTTTTTGAATCCATTTTTTCCGCCCAATTTTTCTTCGGGAGTGTAGTCAGGATAATTACGCTCCAATCCGCCGCTATCCCAGCCTATCAGCTCAAAACAGTCAATACCGGCCTGGTCAAAAGCCTCGCGGCACCACTGGCCGTACAGATTATAATCAGCCACAATCTTATCCTCAGGCTGATAGATAATGGAAGTGAACCAGGCGCTCTTTTTACGTAACCACCGGTCTGATTTATCAATGGGCCAACGATCCGTGAACCATTTCCGGTAAAGGAGAGACCCTTTGTGCCAGTCGCCCTGGTGAACTCGAATAATAAAATCTCCGCTGTCAAGAGTTTCTCCATTCTGAATGAATGGGTATCGCACATGCGAGAAAACCAGGCCGATTGGATCACCGCCGATTTGCTCCGGTTTCAGCCAGGCAGGGGAGCGGCCGCTAGTAGTGGGATATAGATTAAAATGCCAGGTCGAGAGCCGATAGATATCATCGTGATAACCAAGATACAGGCCGGTATCGGATTTGGCGCTGTATAAATCGAGCCAGGGCATCTGAATACCGGGATAGTTTACCGACCATTCCGCCGCATCGGTTCCAAAACTTCTGCTTCCCGGAAATCCGTTAAATAAACTTACATTTCCGATGAAAGGACAATTATACCCCGGCACAGCCATTGACGAATTGCGGTCGTCGCCAAAGTTTGTCCAGCCGCCCAGGCGGGGAAACCAGAATTCCGAGATGGCTTCTTTGCAGTGGTTGGTCAGTTTTGATTTAAACCGAACCTGGTCACCTTCGAGAGCGATGGTGTAGGTCAGGTCAATGGGGAATTCACCCTTTGGCGAATTCATCCCCTGGAATTGAACGGTTACAACATTATCAGTTTTAAAAACCGCAACCGGCTTCTGTTCCATACCCTCGATATAATTGGCCTGATAATCCTGCAAAGGCAGACAGATGCGGAAATTAGCCTTGAGCCGCTTTTCCCCAATCATCTCGCCATTGTTTTTTTTAATTACAAAAGAAAGGATGGCTCCGCTGGCTGGGTCGATGGCAAGCGAAAAATGATCATTTTCCAGCACTATCGGCACTTCCGCACCGGCTGCCAGCTCCGAGTTATCAGTAGCAGCAGCTTGAGTAGATGGGGAAGTTTCTCCTATAACGGTTTGGGATTCATAGCCCAGGAAAAAAATTGCAAACGACAATACCATAGAGACCAGAAGGGTTGCGAAACTATTCATTTCAAATCCTTTTTAGTAGCGTCTTACAACGGACAGGCGGTTTCAACTTCCCAGGCATGCACGTAACGCTTTTATTTGATACGCTGGTAGGTGAAAAGGGCAGCGGCAGGAATTTCTTTTAATACGATTTGCAATCCGTTTTCGATCAATTCCTGTCCGGTCCGTTTTTCAGTTTTGCCGGTATCTAAATCTTCCAGCAGGTAGGAGGCTTTTGGATCCAGCCCGCCAAGCTTCAAGACTATGGATTCTTCGGTACATTCTTCCCGGCGGAAGGCCTGGATCATGCCGCCGTCCAGTTCCGGCTGGTCATACTGCCAGGCAATCCAGACATTGTTTTGCAGAGAATAGGGCGTCAGAGGGTAGAAGTCACCGAGGAGGTAAGGCTGGACCTTTCTGAATTCGGCGATCATGCGGTGGAGCAGCGGATAGTCAAGCTCCGTATTTCTCGTATCCCAGCCGACGCGCGAGGCGGGAAAGATGCAACTGCGGAACCAGTAGGTACTGCTGGCCCCCAGGCCGGAGCCGAAGTACGGGACCCAGAAGGAAAGGCCGTAGGTCTGGCACTGCTGGGTGATGGGATCCCCGAAAGCATCGCTGCGCAAAAGCGGGACACTACGCCGCAGGGTTTCCAGATCGTTCCGCCGTCCGCCGCTGGCGCAGGTATCAATCCACAGATTCGGGTGACGGCGGAGCAGTTCGTCCCAGTAGGCGAGGTAGCCGGTTACATGGCCAATTTCAGTGATGCCCTGCCGGTCCGGGGTGTCGTTGCCGCGCCAGTAGCCCAGCGGGTCAATATTGAAATCCTGGCGATAGACATCCACCCCTTCGGAAACAATCAGGCTGTCGAATCGTTCCAGGACCCAGTTCCAGGCCTCGGGATTGCCGAGGTTCACCAGTCCGCCGTCTTTGCCGCCGAGAATCCATTCCGGGTGGTTCTCGGTCAGCCAGGTGCCGCCGGCTACCCGCTCCGGCTCGAACCAGAGGACGAACTGCATGCCGTTGGCCCGGGCGTGGTCGGAAACCGGCCGTATGCCGTTAGGGAACTGCTCGGTATCGATTACCCAGGTGCCGGTGTAAGGCCAGTTGCCGCCGTCCGGATACCAGCCGGCGTCAATGAACCAGAAATCCAGATCGATTTTCTCTCGTATAAAACCGTTCATTATCGCCAGTTCGGTTTCCGCGCGGGGCTGAAGATCGTTGCTCCAGCAGGCGCCGTAGTGGGTGGGGACGAGTTTGCCGCCGGGCCGGGGAATATTGTGGGCCACCATCCAGCGGCGCCAGATATTCTGTGCTCGAAACCAGTCCCCCTGATAGAACTGCATGACGACCAGAGGGGAGCGGATTTCTTCATTCGGGTGGAGTGTAAAGCGAGTCAGTTCCTGTCCGGCGCAGATACGCAGGGTAGAGGCTTTATCGCGTTCGAATTTGGCGGACCATTGGCCCGGCCAGCCGAGCACGACGAGGAAGCCGCTATTTTGGGTTTCGATGTTCCAGAAGGGGGCCTGGCCGTTGGTGGGCCGTCCGCCGCCTGGTGCGAATTGTTTGGTGATGTTCGGTCCCAGTATCTCGGTCAAAGGTTCGAAACTGTCCGCCGCACAGAGGTCACCCTTGTTATAGTGAAGGGTGAATTCCCCGTCGACGGGGCAGGTAAAGGCGGCATCAAGTGCCTGGATGTTTTCGATGATAGGGGTATCCGCCGTTCCTGAATTTTTAAAATAGAGAGTCCATTCGACGGTGGGATAATCGCTATACCTGATTGCACGGCAGGTTAGGATTAAACCGGTTCCCGGATCAGTATAGGTGGCGACGCGCTCGGTCTTCACCTCGTCCAATTTGCGGACACGGGTTTCTGCCTTCCAGGTTTTTAGAAAATCCGCCGATGACTTGCCGTCGTAAACAAAAGAGAATGGGACGGAGACGACCGGCGAGGCGGCAAAATAGTCGGTGAACCATTGGCTGGATTGGGCTATTTCCTTCTGGGTGGGGGAAACGGCAAAAACATGACCCGTGATAAAAAGAACCAACAGCATAGCACCTATACTATTTTTGAACATGGTCTTTCTCCTATTTTTAAGACAAAGTCTATCAGACCCGATAAAAACCATTATCATAGGCAGCATCAAATAAGGCAACGATGTTTTCGGTGGGGACGCCGGCCTGAATATTGTGCACGTTATTGAAAATATAACCGCCGCCGGGTTTGAATAATTCCAGATTCTTACGCACCTCCAGCTTGATTTCTGCGGGTGTGGCAAAAGGAAGGATATGCTGGGCGTCGATCCCGCCGCCCCAGAAAACCAGTTGGCTGCCAAATTGCTTCTTTAATTCCCGCGGGTCCATCTCCGCTGCGCTAATTTGTACGGGATTCAGAATATCGACGCCGTTGTCGATCAGATCCGGAATCAACGGAATACAACTGCCGCAGGTATGGTACCAGATCTTTGCCTGGGTCATACTCTTGATATGCTGAACCAGCTTTTTCTGGCGGGGTTTGACGACTTTGCGATAGAAGGTGGGTGAAAACAGAGGCCCGAATTGGCCGGCCAGGTCATCTCCGATCATCACCACATCAACCAGGTCGCCCACTTCCGCCATAAAGCCGGTATAATAGTTCAGCCAGAATTGCAGCGTCTTGTCCAGTAGTGCCTCACAAAAAGTCGGATTTTCAATGGTATCGGTAAACCATTGTTCCAGCCCCCGCATATACCAGCAAAATTCATAGACGACTCCGCCAATGCCGGTGGAGAGAGCGTATGAAGTTTCCTTCCGCAACTGTGCGGCCTGTTCCCGAACGCCGCTGAAGCGAGAACGGTCCCCGCCGTCCGGAAAAGGATAATCCGCAATATCATCTATCGTTGCATTCGCCAGCGGGTGATGCGAAATATCCATGTATAGCTGCTGATCGTCCGGCATGGACCAGACGACGCCAAACTCATCTTTCAGATCATGCCACAATCTGCCGTTCCGTCTGTTTTCTTCAATCCTGCCCTGAAAACTATCCGGGCCATGCGCGATGACATAACGAACATCGACATGAAATCTCTGCAGCAGTTCATCACAAGGCTTGGCCAGTTGTTGGACCGGATCCATGATGGTGATGTCATCATGCAAATCCAGATGTTTCAGCAGGCTTTCATATGCCTTTTTGTGAATGCCGGTTTGGAATCCGCCCAGATCGATGGGGACCCGATCGGGTTCTTTGTGGTTCAGTGCGGCCAGCACCCGCTGCCGGGAGGTCATAGTTTCTTTGTGAGACATAAATTTCCTTTAATTCATTGGTTAGGCGGTTGCCGCCAAGGTTTTACGTGCTTTTCGGCTCACTTTTGGTAGCGGGAAAGGTACAGGTTTTTACGCGATTTTGCCTGTCGAATTTGATAGTCCATCGTTTATATTCCATTTTACGAACACTATTTGAGAATATTGCTAATATTATAGCCAGAAACCATATGGTGGGTAATGAAAAGGCAATGGAACGGATGACAGTTTTATGGTATTATATGACACGGAAAGATGAATAAAAAATCGCACCATTTTACTGAATATCTGACCGTGACATCGCAGGATCTGGACTGGGGTATCCAGGTGCTGGATGCCGGTTATACCCGGGTGGGGCCGCATACTGATTATCCGCCGGGCAGGCACCCGCGGGATTACCTTTTTACGTGGCAGCAGGGTCGGGTCTTACAGGAATTTCAGGTTATTTACATTACTCGCGGGGAGGGGGTTTTCGAGTCGGTTCATGTCCGTAAAAAAATCAAGGCCGGTACCATTCTTCTGTTATTCCCGAATGTATGGCATCGATACAAGCCGCTGCGGAAGACCGGGTGGGATGAATATTGGGTGGGATTTAATGGGTATTATCCGAGGGAGCTTCTGGAAAGAAAATGTCTATCCCCCGACCAGCCGGTTCTGAATGTGGGATATAATGAAGATCTGTTGAAGCAGTTTATACTGATTTACGAGACCATTCAGACCGGACGGGTGGGATGCCAGCCGATTATCTCCAGCCTGACGATTCAAATTCTGGCACATGCCTATGCGGTTAGGAATCATAAAGTGGCCGCGGATAAAGAGATCGAAAAATCGATACAAAAGGCACGGTTTTTTATCCTGAATCACGTAACTTCACCACTGAATCCTCAGCAGTTGGCACGGGATTTGAAGCTGGGATATTCGTGGTTCCGGCGGATGTTTAAACAATATATCGGGCTTTCGCCCATACAATATCAGATGCAACTGCGGATTCAGCGGGCCTGCCGGATGCTAAGTTATTCCGGCAGATCGAACAAGGAAATCGCCTTTGATCTGGGATTCGAGTCCAGTTCGTATTTCACGAAGATTTTCAAGAAAAAGACCGGCCTGACCCCCCAGGCCTTCCGGCGGCAGTATCAGGAGAAGCTCCGAAATACTGCCGCTGGAAGAACTTAGAAATTATAATCCACGCAGATACTCCAGAACCAGGCGGACGGCGTAACCGGTGGCGCCGTGGGTGCGGTAGGGTTTTTCCTGGTCGGCATCGGCGGTGGCGGCAATGTCGATATGTGCCCAGGGAACATCGCCGACAAATTCTCCGAGAAAGGCCGCGGCTGTGCAGGAACCTCCGGGCCGCCCACCTACATTTTTCAGGTCGGCGACTTTGCTTTTCATTTGTTCCAGATATTCCGGTCCGCTGGGCATGGCCCAGACCGGCTCGCCGCTAAACTGGGCGGCTGCCTGAAGTTGCAGTTTGAGGGTGTCATTATTGCCGAACAGGCCGGCGTTATGATAGCCCAGGGCGACCATGCAGGCACCGGTCAGGGTGGCCATATCGATGATGGCTTTGGGTTTCATTTCGGCGGCATAGGCTAGGGCGTCACTTAAAATGATTCGGCCTTCGGCGTCGGTGTTCTGAACCTCAATGGTTTTGCCGCTGTAGGTGGTGATGATATCGCCGGGGCGGTAGCTGGTGTGGGAGGGCAGGTTCTCGGCGCTGGGGATCAAGCCGACGATATTCAGGGGAAGTTTGAGGCGGGCGGCCGCGGTGAGAATGGCTATCGTGTTGCAGCCGCCGGATTTATCGAACTTCATGGATTCCATGTTTTCGGAGGGTTTGAGGCTCAGGCCGCCGCTGTCGAAGGTAATGGCCTTGCCGACCACGACCACGTCAACCATGCCTTTTTTGCCTTTGCGGCCGTTGTATTTCAGTATTGTTAGGCGCGGTTTGCTGGCGGAGCCGCTGCCGACGGCCAGGATGGCGTTCATTTTCATTTTGGCCAGTTTTTTTTCGTCGAAAATGGTACATTGGATACCAGCTTCGCGGGCGAATTTTTGGGCTTCTTTGGCCAGGAGGGGGGGGTTGATCTCGCAGCCGGGGCGGTTGGCGATCATGCGGGCGCGATTCTGGGCGGCGGCGATGATCTGGCCGACGGCAGCGCCTTTTTTCATTTTTGCGGCCCGGCGGGGGTCCGGTTCGAGGATGGTCAGGCTGGCTGGCGCCGAAGCCTTTGGAGTATCGGAACTTATGGATATGTGATCTTTGTAATTATAGCTGCCGAAGATGGCGCCTTCGGTGAGGACCTGGGCGATTTGTTCGGGATCGAGTTTTTCTGATGCGGCTGAGAAGTGGAGGGCCAGACCGCAGCGGGCGGCGCCCAGCTTGGTTGCCTGGCGGAAGGCGGTGCCGGCTGCTTGACGTAAGGTATTTATTTTCAGATCTTTACGTTTGCCAAGCCCGACCACCAGGATTCGCTGGCACAGGGATTTGCCGGTTGGATAGAGGACGGTGGTTTCGTTGGCTTTGCCTTTGAAATCGCCGAGCTTGAGCAGGTGGGTGAGGGCGGAATTGAGCGAGCGATCCAAAGATTTGTATTCGTTCGTAAGTTGTTTGTTATCCTCAAGTAATGAGATTGCCAGCAGGTCCCCTTTGAATTTTGCCAGATCCGTGGTGTTGACCGCGACTGTAATTTTAGGCTCTTTGGCCATTTATGTACTCCTTTCGATAGTAATGATGTATTTGTTTTTGGCTCATACTATAGCTATGGGGAGAAGAGTTGACAAGTGCTTAATTTTGCGATGGATAGGGAATTAATGGAGGAGATTGTCGAGGCGAATGGGAGCGGACGGATTTGTATTTGGCAAATGTAAAAAAAAGGGGATGGTTTAGGCTGGGGGGGGAGAAATTACGAATTACAAATTACGAGTTACGGAAAAAAAAGACCATTGGGAAAATGCTGTAAGTCGTTATTTTTGGGGACGGGAAAATGATGTAAGTCCTTATTATACGTGGGAAATGGGCTTGGATGACGTCCTATAACTATGTTAATTTGTAGTAAATGGATAAGATGTAGGGGCATTTTTGGTAAAATTTAACGATTAGGTAAGATGTTAAATGTTGAATCAGGGGACAGGCAATTTTGCACCACTTTCGCCGCGATCTCCTGCCGCTTTTGACGGGCCCGCTGGTCGCGGCAAAGTTGTATAAGTGATTATATTGCAGATGAATATATTATTTTTATGTTGAATTTTGATTAGTTGGAATGGCCGGAAATCATGGTAAAAATGGGTAAGATGGGTAAAAAAATGTTAAGATGTAACGATTAGGTAAAAGTTGAATAAAGTGTAATATAACATGAAGAAAATGATATAAAAGTATAGCAAAACATATAGAAAACATGAGTAAAACATATATAAAAGTGAAGGGCCAAAAAACTCATTTTTACGCCGCGAAGCCGAGAGGCTTTTCTCACGACGCGGACATTTTACCCCATGACGCTTCTGTTAGGCGCTTCGTTGTGGCACGGCATGAAAGGACCGGACACTAATAAATACATTTCGACGCTGCCGGTGATTGCTGCGATGGTCTATCCGGTGGGGAAGATTATCCCGATTGCCTGGATTAAAATTGGTAAATGGGAGGCACGGACTAACACGGACTCACACGGACTGGCACGGACTGGCACGGATAAGGGGACAAAAAAGTACGAAAGGTGGGAAGGTGCCAAATTAGACGCCAGCGTCAAAAGCTCGTCGTCCAATTGTTATTGGGGAGCCAGGCTGTTTTTGGCAGTTAAAATCGACTTTTGGCAGTTCCGTCAAATTAAAGAGTTTAAACCGCGAATCTGCGCGAATGCACGCGAATAAGAAGGGTTGGGTGAAAACAAATTTTTGTTGGTTGGGAATTGAGGAGGGAGTAGAATGGAGAGCGAAGTCAGATTATGCGGTGTTAATAGATATAGTTGGCAGGGATTGCCGTTTGGTGGAAAAGAGAAAGTCAACCACAGAGGCAGGCACGGCCAGCGGCGAACACGACGCGAGGCTGGAAGGTAATAGGACGCTTCCGCTGGGCGCTGCGGCGGGGCGAGAAAGTGAGAGATTACAAAAGTATCCCGCGAAGGCGCAAAGGCGCAAAGAAAAGAGATAGATATAATGGAGACAGTTAAGAAAGATTTAAATCACGAAGAACACCGAGGGCACGAAGGCAGGCACGGCATGCGGCGAATATGACGCGAGGCGGGAAGGCAATATGACGCTTCCGCCGGGCGCTGCGGCAGGGCGAGAAAGTAAGACTGGGGAAAAATCGAATAAAGTTAACCACACAGAACACAGAGATCACGGAGAAAAGAAGAGTATATATAGGTGACAGATTAAATGATTATGTTCAAGAAGCCAAACAGAAATGATATTTTAAAAATGTACATAAACATCGAAGAGATTTACATGAGATTATGGGATATATATTCTCTGTGAATCTCTGTGACCTCTGTGGTAAAATATTATTGGCAGGAATGGAGGTTTTGATTTTGGAGTTTGGGAAAAGAAAAAATGATAAGGTTTCGTGTCAGCAAGCGAGTTGCCGACCCTACCCGATTACCCGGATTGTTATATTAGTCATTATCATACATTATTTGGAGAATAGATATGTTTAAATCAAACCAGAGATATATTTCTAATGAATTAACACATTTTGTTGGTCGAAACATTAAGCATCGAGAACCTTTTGTTAAAAAAGAAGAAGTATTTCAAAAACAATATTCCATTTTAATAAATGTCCTAAGGAATGGCTTGCTTACTCCGCATCCAAATCAGCAGCGAATAATTCCTCAATTGACTCAATACCCTAATGTGCCAATTAGCAGTAATGAAGCTTATTATTCGATGGGTATTTGTTTTTGTGATATACCTCTTCAGGATCTTGGCCGTCACATGAAGAATTATAGTTTCTTTGGGCTTTCTTTTGATAAGAAGTTTATTGCTCAAAAAGGGGGATCACCAATTTTTTACATCGCAGAAAAATCAATAGAGGAATGTGGACTATCGCCGGGTAACACAAAGAAAGGATGTTTTGACCAAATGCACGAAGTATGCAAATGTTTTTTTGAGAAAATAAGAAAAGGAGAACTTGGTGATAAATATCCTTCAAAGCCAGGCGATAAATTCAATGTTAATTTTAATAGTAAAACACTCCTAGGTGATCTCTTTCAAATAGAGGCTTTTTTGTATTTTCATGTTTTTAGTCGGATGAAATTTTTTGACCATACGCTTGAAGATGATGATAAAGAGAACTTCTATTTTGAGAGGGAATGGCGTCTTTTGGGTAGCCTCGACTTTGGTTTAGATAATGTCGAAAGGATTATTTTACCAAAGGAATATTCCAAAAAGTTTCGAGAAGATTTCCCCAATTATTATGGTCAAATAAATTTTGTTGAATAAAAGAAATAATATGATTGCAAAACACAATACATAAGATTCAATTAGTCAAGCAACGTTATCGGAAACGTTTGTCATAGTATAATAACAGGGATTTTTATGTCGAACTACAGGCGGCTGGATTATTTTTTGTGTTCTTCTTTTCTACGTGGTGAAAAAAATATTTTAGACAGGATTACAGGACAAATAATAGAAGGAGCCTAAAGAATGCCTTATATAAATATCTCGGGACATAACGTATTCTTGTACTCAGAAATTTATTCGAAGATAAAAAACGACGTTTTGCGGGATAAATCCGCCAGTTATCGTACATCAAGCATTATAGCAGGAACTAAAGAATGCCTAGAAACTGAAAAGTTGATGATAGATTGGCTGAAGATGAAAAATAGGGAGAATTCTGAGACATTTTATAAAGAATATGTTAATTTCTCCATTGGTGATGAATATGCAAAAATTGATATTTTTGATCTCTTATTTGACTGGTGCGATTTATCAAGATTAGGTTATATAGTGGACAATAGAGACTCCATTCAAAAAATTTTATCGGATTATGAAGGAGATAGTATAGGATATCCAGCAGGCAAGATATTCGGCCTTGAAATAAAGGTTTGTTCAACAAGTAATGTTTTAAGAAGGATATTTTCTGCAAAGAAGTCTGTTTATCTACAAATTGATACGGCTAAAGTCACTAAACTTGAAGGGCACCTTGAAGATTTTCAAATTTATATGGGGCAATTAATTTTATCTTTTAGTAAAGAAGGTATACAAATAGAATTTCGCTCAAAGAAAAATAAAAAAAATGACTCACCAAATGATTTTGGGTATTAAAAAGTCAGGTAGTGCAGGCAACTGGTTTGCCGACGCGGGACATGATATAGTACATATTGGGATTTGAAAATGTCGAATTACCGGCGGGTGAGGGAATGATAAACAGGGGCGTGAGAATGGCAGGGAGAAGGATGGGACGTAGGGGGCTTATGGGGCCAATGGGGCGGGGGAAATTATAAAATACGAATTACAAATTACGAAAAAGAAGAGAAGATGGATTCCCGCATAAGAAATTACGAATTACGAATTACGAATTACGAATGAAGGAGAAGAGAGAAGATGGATTCCCGCCCCCGATCAGGTCGAGGGCAGGCTCTGCGCGGGAATGGCAGTCGGGTGGTGGAATGGTCTATTGAGGACGACAAAATGACGGAAGAGAAGATCGCGGCCGTGGCACAATTGAAGAGTACCTTCCAGCGAGCATAGCGAGATGGGAGGTGGCAATCGGAGAAAGAGCAAGACAGCCTAAAGGCTGAACTCAGAACGGGAATGGCAGGCGGGCCTGCACCATTACGACGCGAGGTTGGTCGGCAAGCGAGTTGCCGACCCTGCCGGCTAGGCGGGAGGGGTGTTATGGGGTTTGTCTTGGTTGGGCAAAAAGGCGATTATTTTTTCCGGCTGAGAAGAAGGCCTCCCATGCCCAGCAGCAGGAGGGTGGCCGGTTCCGGCGCTATCGCCCAGTTGAGGCTGGCGCCGTCCGCGGAGGTGACGTCAAAAACCATGGTGTTGTCGAAGTCCGCCCACGACATGCCGTTGTTATTGGCATTGGCGTAGACATACAGGCTTGCGTCGAAATCCAGGGTATGGCCGACGATCGCCTCCAGGGTGACGGAGAGTTCCCCGGTGTCCAGCGAAAGGCCTTGCTGGTAATGAAACGAATCGCCGGTTTCGGTGGTTTTGCCGGAATTGCTGTACGAGTCTCTATCGCTGATGTTGCTGTCGATACTCCAGGATTTGTCCCAGTTGGAAGCGTAGCTGTAATTCCAGACAGGCTTATAAACATCAGACGAATCGAGCGAGCAGGAGGCCCCAAAGGAAGCCTGCGGGGGCGACCAGTAGCCGTCTTCCCCCCCGCCGATCTGGATCTGGTAGTCATGGACGGCCAAATCCGCATCCACCTGGGCACTGGCCCAGCCCTTTTTCGGGTACGAGGTTGCTTCCGTGTGCAGCGAACCGTCCA
>CAZOMV010000046.1:0-43105 GCA_964580995.1 uncultured Pirellulales bacterium | reverse complement strand
TTTTCAACGGGTTAAGGTGAAATTGGACTTACCCTAATTTTGCAAAAGTTCAGTGATAACATAGATTCCGTAAAACCTGGGCGGTTTCCCCCTGTCCCATCAGAACATTGATACGACCCGGCTGGAGCAGGGGTTCTTCCGCTGTCAATCCGGACATGGGAGGAAGATAAGCAATTTTTATATCCGGCATTTCAGGTGGAATAGCACTAAATTTAGATTTATTTACCGGGCTATCGGTACACTCCGGTTCTCGCAAGGGACGACAAACAAAGGATTCTTCGTTGCTGAAATCAAATTCCAGACCGCACTCCCAGACTTTACCGTTATTGATACCGGATACCTGAATATCAATACGGATATTCTGCGTTCCAGGTTCTTTCCCGTTGGTTTTTGTTTTTCGGACATGAAGGCCCCACCATAATAAGCTGGAAGCGGTGACCGGAATGGCAATCAAATCCCTGCGGTTAATGGTCACACCCGGTCGTTTTTCCGGAGATGATTTTCCTTCGCGTTTGGCATTCCAGCTACGAAGACCAATATCCCAAAGAGCCAGGGCCTGAAGAGCGGTTGTCTTGCCGGAGTTATTCGGTCCTACAAAAATAACGGTTTTGCCCAAATCAATGTCTGCTTCATCGAACCGTTTAAAATTACGAATTTTCATTTTGGTTAACATGAATATCTCCACACTTGGGAAAAGATTTTATTACCATCGAATCCTTTTTCCAAGGTCCAGGTTCCCCAATAGACATCATCGGAAACTTGTGTTAATGGTACAACCAGATACCGGACCTGTCAATCCCATTACGACAAAATACCCGGGATCACGGCAGATTGGGAATTTTATAAAACCTTATGCTTTCGACACTTCGGGAAGGATGCCTTTGCGGATGTAGATGGGGCGAACCATTTGGCGCATGGCGGGGAGTTTGCGGGCGAACAGGAGGGCGGCCAGCAGGCATAAAACGCCGGCGGTCAAGAGGGTATAGTTGGCGCCGATCCATCCGGCGGCACTGCCGGCCAGCAGGTTTCCGGGGGGCGTGACTCCCAGAAAGGACAAGACGTAAAAGCTCATCACGCGGCCGCGCATGTCATCCTCCACCATCGTCTGTAATATGGTATTGCAGGAAACCCACTGGACCATCATGCCAAAACCGATTATGAGCATGAAAACCAGAGATAGCCAAAAGACGGTAGATACGGCCAGGCCGATCAGGCCCAGGCCAAAGAGGCTGGAAGCCATGACGATGACTTTGCCCAGGCCCAGCACCGTCTTGCGGCGGGCCAGGAAGACAACCCCCCCAAGGGCACCAATGCCGGAAGCACCCATCAGAAAACCCAGGGTCCGCGAATTTCCGTGCAGGATATCCTTGGCGAAGATCGGCAGCAGAGTGGCATAGGGCATTCCGACCAGACCGACAAAGGCCAGTAGGGTAATGAGATATTTTACGGGGGCAAAGCCAAATACATAGGAAAAGCCGGTTTTCATCTGCTGCCAGACGGTGGTGGAATCGGGAGGTTTGACCACCGGGGTAATTTTCATTAGGAGCAGGGAGGAAATCACCGCCAGGAAGCTGACGGCATTGAGGAGAAAACAGATCCCCTCCCCTACCGTGGCAATGAGAATCCCGGCGATGGAAGGACCAATCAGCCGGGAGACATTAATCATGGAGGAGTTCAAGGCCAGGGCATTGCCGATATCCTGCCGGTCGTCGAGCAGTTCCACGACAAAGGCATGCCGGGTGGGCATATCAAAGGCATTGATAGTACCGAGGAATAATCCCAAAACCATCAGATGCCAAATTTCCATGCGACCGGTCAGGACCAGAATGGCTAACAGGGTTGCTTGCAGCATGGAAAGCGACTGGGTCAGAATCAGGATGCGATGGCGGTTATAACGATCGGCGAGTACCCCCCCCACGGTGGTTAAAAAGAAACCGGGGATCTGGCTGGCAAAGGCCACCAGTCCCAGCATCCAGGCAGAGCCGGTCAAGCGATAGACCAGCCAGCCCATGGCGACACTTTGCATCCAGGTTCCGGTCAGGGAGAGGCTCTGGCCGATAAAATAAAGGCGGTAATTTCTGTATTTCAGGGAGCGGAAAATTGAGAACATATATATATACACTGTCAAAGCATGATTTCATTTTTTCCTGTTGACCATCTGTTTCCCCAGCGTGGATCGAATTTACTGGTAAGTAAAGACATCGACGCCGGAGGTATTGTTCAGGCTTGTCATAATCGCGCTGGTCAACCGGTAGATATTATCATCATCGCGGGCAAAGTCCAGTTGCCATTTCATGGTCAATACAGGGGTGTAGGCGATGTACTGGCTGCTATCGTCAAGGGTGGTAGTGACATTCAGTTCGACCTGGGCCTGCTGCTGGTCCATGGTTTTGACCTGAAGCTGGTTAATCCGGTTATGGGCGATGAGAGGGTGGGCGAAAAATTCGCGGATACGGGCAGAAATCTGGTCTTTGCCCATCCTGTTGGGAAGTTTTATGTCCTGGCTGAGCAGGGCCAGGAAGGCATTGGCGTTTTCCTGCTCGGCAGTCAGGCAAAGCTGGCGAACCGTTTTTTCGACTTTTTCACGGTTGGTTTCCACCAGGAAATCACCCAGGAGAAACAGGGCCGCAATGACGGGTCCGGCCAGCAGGGTGAGGGGATTGGTTCGTTCGCGCAGAAAAATCCAGGTTAGGATCAGGATAAATTCAACCAGGATGGCGAATACAATTCCACTGGTTGGATTGTCAAAAAAATAGTAGCTCATCGTTCATACCCCTGTTTTTAGTAAGTTGACGCCAGCGTCAATAGCTCTTCGAACCCTTGTTATTGGGAAGCCAGAGCCGTTTTTGGATGTCAATATCGACTTTTGACGGTTCCGTCTAAGTTAATAATTTTAAAGCAATTACGTATGGAATGACGATACATTTCAACGAGTGTCCGATAACTTTTTGTTTATAGATATCGTAGGATTATAACCCGGTATTATAGCGGGAGTAATGAAATTTTGGTATAAAGAAAAAAAATAAGACGCCAGGAAAATCACGGATGATCGAGTTACCGGAAATTATTGAACCGCAAAGTGCCTACGTCGCAAATATGCGGGCATTATGGAATCACATGCCCTCTCTGGCGCAGCAGTTGGATGAGGTGGACGAGCTGGACTTTATTCCCTGTCAGGCCAGCCGCAACGGGCTGCCGACCTGCCAGTTGGTTGGGGTAACGGGAGAGCCTGTTTTTCTTCACAGCCGGTATGATCCCCAGCGGGAGGCGGAAAAATGGGCGGACGGGGTGGAAGAACTGGCCCGCAAGCAGATGGACGATGACGAAAACGGCCGGGTTCCGATGTGCTATTTCGTGGATGGCTTTGGGCTAGGGTATCACATCAAGGCCCTGTTCGATCGGTTGTATGGGGATGCATTCATTCTGGTCAGCGAGCGGAATATCTCGCTGTTGCGGACGGCACTGGAACATTCGGATTATTCGCAGATGCTCGCCAGCGACCGATTGATCCTTTTGACACGGACGAATCGGGAGGAAATTTTCGAAAAGCTCAAGTGCCATTCCAGCCTGCTCATGATGGGCGTGATTTTCACGCACAGCCTGCACCGGGTGGACACGGAGTTTCATGCGGCGATTCATACGATGGTGAGCGAGTATGCGGCCTTTCTGCGTACGCAATTGCTGACGATCATGGGCAACAGCCTGAAGACCTGCGAGAACCTGCTGAATAATGTGGCAGCTTATATAACGACCCCTTCTATCGCGATTCACAAAAACCGGTTTCGCGGTTGTCCGGCGGTGGTGGTTTCGGCGGGCCCGTCGCTGGGGCGAAATATCGAGTATTTGAAGGAGATTCGGGACCGGGTGGTGGTGATCGCGGTGCAAACGACGCTGAAGCCGCTGCTGGCACGGGGGATCCGGCCGGATTTCGTCACCTGCCTGGATTATCACGAAGTGAGTTTGCGTTTTTACGACGGGCTGACGGAAAACGATTTACACGATATTCACCTGGTGGCGGAACCGAAATCCAACTGGCAGGTGATCGACTATTATTATCCGCGCGGCCCGATGTCGCTGCTGGGCAATGAGTTTCTGGGGATGACGCTGCGGGAAGAAGAGGATGGGCACGATTGCCTTCCATCCGGCTGCACGGTGGCGCATTTGTCGTTTTACCTGGCGGAATACATCGGGGCCGATCCGATCCTTTTTGTCGGGCAGGACCTGGGTTTTACGGATCATGTGTATTATTCGCCGGGGACCGCGCTGCATGATTACTGGCGGCCGGAGATGAACCGGTTCATGACGATTGAAATGAAGGAATGGGAGAGAATCGCCCGGCACCGGCATATCTCGCGAAAAGTTCCGGATATCCACGGGCAAAAAATCTACACCGATGAGCAGATGTTTACATACTTGCAGCAGTTTGAAAAGGATTTTGCCAGGAGTTCGGCCCGGATTATTGACGCCAGCGAGGGCGGAGCCCGCAAGCAGTCCTGCGAAACGATGACATTGCGGGAGGCGGTGAAAAGATATTGTATAAGGCCTATCGAGCAGGGCCGATTCGACTATTTAAAGCAACCGACCGTCCCGGATGCGAAAAAGCGGCAGCGGGCCGGCGAGCTGGTGCAGAAGCGGATCGACGAGGTGAAGGAATTCGAGGCCATCACGGAGGAGACGATTTCGCTGGTGCGAACGATGCTGGGGCAGGTGGACGACCAGCCGGCCCTGAATAAAAACATGGTGCGGCTGGACGAACTGCGGACCAAAGTGAAACAGCGGATAGAAATCTACCGGATGGTGGGATTCGTCTCCCAGACGGCGGAGCTGCACCGGTTCCGTCTGGATCGGACGATCGACGTGAATAATATTCAGGGTAAAGACCGGCAGCGGCGGCAATTGCAGCGGGATGTGGGGTATGTCAGCGAACTGAAGAAGGGCTGCGGGCGGCTGCTGCGTTTATTGGAGCAAGGTAAAGAACGGTTTACGGATGACGAATAGCAGTACGGATAAAAAAACGGCAGCATTGGTTGCAGCAGATTTGAACCAGAGCGGGCTGGGGACCCGTTCGCGGTTAGCGGATGATTTGGCGGGGACCGCGGTATTGAAACGAACTCTGATTCGTTTGGGGCAAGTGAAAGGTCTGGCGGAAAGGATCGTCTTCTGTCCGCCAGGTCAGAAAGAATCGCTGCAAACGATCCTAGATGACCCAAATGTGCTGCTCCAGGAGTTGTCATCCCCCCTACCGATCGGTCCGGCGATCCAGCGGCGGAAATGGGCACTAACGAGTTGGCGCGGCGGACTGCATGAAGCGACTCTATTTGACGAACCAGCCATCACGGAGGAGATGGTGTTATATGCCCGGAGCCGCGATATCTACACGGCGGTGGTCGTGCCGGCGGAGGCGGTACTGACAGACCCGGAATTGATCGATGGATTAATTGAGCATCATCAGCAGCATGACAGCCTGATGCGGTTTACCTTTACGCAAGCGGCACCGGGATTGTGCGGGTGGGCGTACCGGCTGGATTTATACCACGAACTGCGGCTGACGGGACAGCGGATCGGCGATCTGATGAATTACGATCCGGATCATACCCAGGGCGACCAGATCAATCAGGATAGTAATTTCAAGGTACCGCAGGAGATTTGCTTTTCGCCGTTTCGCTATTTGGCGGATACCCAGCGCAGCTTTGATGCTATGAAAAAGACCTTACAGGGAGCCAATGGCAACCAGAGGAATGCGGTACAGACGGTCCGAAAAATGGCGGATGTTTTGCGGGAAACGGATATTTTGCCGCGGGAGCTGGAGGTGGAAATCAACACCGAACGCAGTTTGCGGCTGGCCGGATATCCGCATGGCCGGTCCGATCTGGGACGCGGGGCCATGACCCTGGAGCAGTTTGCCAAAATTGTAAATGACTGCCGGGAATATGACGATATCTGCCTGACGCTGGGCGGGTTTGGTGAGCCGCTGGCGCATCCGCAATTGTTGGCCATAATCGAGGCGGCCAAACAGGCGGGAATCTTCGGGATTAATATTGAGACGGACGGAAGATTACTGAATGGAAAACTGGCCGAATCGCTACTGGCATCGCCGGTCGATACCATTAGCATTTTTCTGGATGCCAATAGCCCGGAATTATACCGGCAGGTCAAAGGGGAAGACGGCTTTGAGGCGGTAGTGAAGCAGATGGAAGAATTCGCCGAACAGCGGAAAACGCGGGGTGACACGGGGCCGAAGATTGTGGCGCATCTGGTAAAGACGCGGCAGAGCCTGGGGGAAATGGAGGAATTTTATGACCGGTGGATCCGGCAGTGCGGTTGTGCGGTAATCACGGGATTCAATGACTTTGCAGGGCAGATTGAGGACCGGTCGGTAATGAACATGTCGCCGCCGCGCCGTTTTCCGTGCAACCGATTGTCGAACTGCATGATGATTCTGGCGGACGGGCGGGTGAGCCTGTGTTCGCAGGATTTCCGAGGAGCACATGCAGTCGGCAATGTATTTACCAGCAACGTGAAAGAGATATGGAAATCGCAGGCGATGGAGCGGCTGCGGCAGGCCCATCGGGATGGGAATTATGGAGTGAATCCGCTTTGTGAGCGATGTAAGGATTGGTTTCGGTAAATAACAGGGAGAAACAAGTTTGAACATTTTGGGAATCATACCGGCCCGCGGCGGAAGCAAGGGTTTGCCGGGCAAGAATTTTCGGAATCTGCTGGGCAAGCCGGTAATCTGCTATACGATCGAGGCGGCCCTGGCGGCAAAGCGGCTGACGCGGATAATCGTAAGCAGCGACGAAAAACAGGCGGAGGAAATTTCCCGGAGCTACGGGATTGAGAGGTTGCCGCGGCCGGAGGAATTGGCGTCTGACACAGCGCGGGTGGATGATGTGATGCGGCAATGCTGCCGGGAGTTGGAGCGGCGGGAGGGATACCGGCCGGATATTGTGGTGCTGCTGTATGCGAATATTCCGGTGCGGGCGGAAGGGATTATCGATAAAGCAGTTGAACATTTAATACAGACGGGCGCGGATTCGGTGCAGACATTTTCGCGGCTGGGCATGCTAAAGCATCATCCATTCTGGCTTTATAAGCTGAATGGCGATAAGGCAGAGAAATTCACACCCAACAATATCTATCGAAGACAGGAACTGCCGCCGGTGTATTCCATTGACGCAGCCGTGGGCGTTGTGACCTATGAGTCGCTGATGGAATCGGAAAACAAGGATAATCCGCACGCCTTCTGGGGCGAAGATCGACGCGGTGTTGTTCAGGAGGAAGGGGAAACCGTAGATATCGATACGATGGACGATCTGCTGCGGGCGGAAACATTACTCAAAAACAAATATAAAAAAACATTCTCCGATCCCCCCCCGCGAGCCGGCTGGCAGGATGAAAAACGGCGGCCCTATATAATTGCCGAAGCCGGCGTGAATCATAATGGCAGTTTGGAGATGGCCAGGGAACTGGTGCGGACCGCTAAAGAGGCAGGAGCGGATTGTGTGAAGTTTCAGGCCTTCCGTGCGGAAGAACTGGTAACGAAGGAGGCGGCAAAGGCCGATTACCAGCAGCGCTGCGGCGATCAGGGGGAAACGCAATATGACATGCTCAAACGCTGCGAGTTAGGCGAGAACGATTTTCAGGCTCTGAAAAAATATTGTGATCAGGCGGGAATTGATTTTCTGGTGACCCCCTTTTCGCCGCATTGGGTAAACGTGTTCGCGGATATGGCAGTGGATTCGTTCAAGATCGGATCGGGCAATCTGGTAGCGCTGGATTTGCTGGCGGCGATGGGGCAAACGCATCTGCCGGTCATTCTGTCCACAGGCATGTCGTCGCTGGAGGAAGTGGATCGAACCCTGAACCGGCTGCGCGAAGCAGGCTGCGGAGAGTTGGCCTTGCTGCAATGTGTAAGTTTATATCCCACGCGGCTGGATCAGGTGAATTTGCAGACAATCCAAACCCTGCGAAACCATACCGGCTGCATTACGGGCTTTTCGGATCATACCCTGGAGGTCATTACCGGGGCACTGGCGGCAGCCGCGGGCGCGGAAATTTTGGAAAAGCATTTCACGCTGGATAAAAAGCGGGAAGGGCCGGACCAGGCGATGAGTATGAACCCGGAGGAACTCCGGCAATATGTAACACTGACCCGACAGGCCTGGGCCGCGCGCGGCAGTGGGGAAAAAACCGTTTTGCCGGATGAGCAGCCGATTAAAACGGCGGCTCGATTGAGTGTCGTGGCAAAAACTTTTATCGCCCAGGGTACCGTTATCTCCGTGGAAATGCTGACCTACAAACGACCGGGATCAGGCATTCCCTCGGATCAGATTATACAGACAATTGGAAAAACAGCGGCAAAAAACATTCAGGCAGATCAGGTTATTCATTGGAAGGATCTGGAATAATATTTATGGCCAAGGGAAATACCAAGCGACGAGTAGCAGTAGTAACCGGAACCCGGGCAGAATATGGGGCATTCGTGCCGGTCATGAAGGCCATCCGCAAACATCCGAAGCTGGAACTGCAAGTGGTGGTTACAGGGATGCACCTGTTGAAACGGTTCGGCTCTACGATACAAGAGATTGAAGCGGACGGGTGGCGGATCGATGGGAAGGTCCGGCTGCAGGATGAGAAAGACAGCATTATCGGACAAAGCCGGGGCCTGGGACGGGCGATTACCGGTTTGACGAATATTTTTCATCGGTTGCGGACGGACATCGTTTTAGTGCTGGGGGACCGGGTGGAGGCCTTGGCGGCGGCGGCGGCCGGGGCGACCAGTCATTTGATTATCGGACACATCCACGGCGGCGATGTGGCGACGGGTGTGCTAGACGATGCCTATCGGCACGCAATCACGAAATTGTCACATATCCATTTTGCCGCTTCTAAAGGGGCCTATGAGCGGATTTTACGTCTGGGAGAGGAATCGTATCGTATTTATCAGACCGGCTCACCGGCAATTGACGATTTAGCCAAAACAATTTGCAAAAATATTCCTCAGCTAAATCAATGGGCTGATTTTGATGTACGGGAGGATTTTTTCCTGATTGTCCAGCATCCGGCAGGTGCTTCGGCAGAGGCGGAGAAGGCCCAAATGGAAGAAACACTGCACGGTTGCCGACGTAAAGGCTTTCGATCAATCGTTTTATATCCAAACTGCGATCCGGGTTTTTCCGGTATAATAGAAGGCGCCCAGTCCATATGCAAGGAATTTGGCTGGCCCATGATTGCGAATCTGCCGCGCAGCATCTACCTGGGACTGCTGGAACGGGCGCGGGTGCTGGTTGGAAATAGTTCCAGCGGAATAATTGAGGCGGGCTATTTAAATGTCGATGTAGTCAATGTTGGACATCGCCAGCAAGGCAGAGAACATGGTGAAAATGTACTTGATGTGGACTATGGACGGCGAAATGTCAGCCGGGCGATTGACAAAATACTAAAGCAATCCCATGTTCAAAGGGCAAAAACCCGCCTGTATGGCAATGGAAAAAGCGGCCAAAAAATCGCGAATATTTTAGGAAAAATTAAGATAGATGGGCGATTTTGGCAGAAAAAACTAACCTACTGAAAGAAGGACAAGAATCGTGGAAGCAGCAGAAATTATCAATCAGACCGTTGAAATCGCGACATTGCCGGAAGTAACCCTGCGAATCATCGATGTGGTGCAGGATCCCCGCAGCACAGCCCACGATCTGCATAAAATTGTGAGCAATGATCCCGCATTGTCGGCAAGGGTATTGCGAGTGGTGAATTCCGCATTTTACGGTTTGCCGGGACAAATCGGCAGTATTGACCGGGCGATTATGATGCTGGGGCTGAACGCGGTAAAGAATATCGCGATTGCCGCCTCGCTGGCCAAGATGTTCAAAAAAGGCACTTGCTGCGATGATTTCACCGGAAAGGATTTATGGACGCACAGTGTCGCGGTCGGGGCTACCAATAAATTAATCACCAATGCCATCGGTCTGGCTTTACCGGATGAGGCGTTTCTGGCGGGGCTGATTCATGATCTGGGGCTGGTGGCCATCATGCAAAGCCAGTCCGCCAAACTTCCCGAAATCGTACAGCAAACCAAGGCAGGGATCCCGTTCCGCAAAGCCGAGGAACAGGTTCTGGGAACCAATCATCAGGAAATCGGAATGGCCCTGGCGGCACGATGGAAATTCCCCCGATCTTTCCAGTATGTAACCGGCTATCATCATAACCCCAGGGAACTGGCACGCGAAAACCGTCTGCTGGCGATGGTCACTTATGTATCGGACGTTCTCTGCTGTCAAAAAAGATTCGGCATTACCCTGACCGTTGAGTGCAAAGAGGTTTCCGCGGATATGCTGGAAGAAATCGGCCTGACGAATATACAATTGGCGGAAATCAACGATATGATCGAGGAAGAATTGGAAACCGTTCGTTCTCTGATCGAATAATCGGGAGCCTCCGATTCGCAATCGGGGGATTCTTTTGAGGGCGCAGGGGCGGATCCTCTCCAGACATCCCATCCCTTTCCTTTACAATAAGCAAGTCGGTGTTTTCACCTTTGACGCGTGTAACTTCCCCTGATTTATTTGGGGCAAACAAAAATTTTTCCGCTATTTCTTTTTTTCAATTAATGTACGACGGTATCCAGCCGAAAATATTTATGTTCCGTTAAAATACTTGGGCATAAAGACATTGAAAAGGCACGTAAAACGATGAATGACACACTGAATGACACACTGAATCGCAGAAGGGAAAAAAGGATTAGTTTTTGTTGGCCGCTTTGGTTTGGATATGATTTGAACGGGGCGTTCGCTCGGGGTCAGATGGCGGATTTGAGCTGCCACGGTGTCAGTTTTACCATCAAAGAAAATCAATGTCCCAAACCGGGGGATCATGTTTTGACGCGTTTTAGTTATCCGCATCCCGGGGAGGATTTTCAGATGTCCAGTTATTACAACTGGTCAGAGGTCATACGGGTTGATTCCTTTCTGCCGGGAATTAAGCGGGTGGCAATGCGGCTGAAAGCGGCCCTGCCCGAAATTCTTTCGGAAAAGGAAGAATTCCAAGAACACGAATGCCTTGCGGAAACGGCATAATCGATATAATTTCTCAACGGACTAAAGCTAACTTTCTTCATAACTAGGCGGCTCGTTTTTGAGCCGTCTTTTTTTTATCCGATTAGCCGATAACGTCCTATAAGAAAAATATTTTTCTTTTTTGGCACTTCCTGGATTTGTATTTTATACTTAAAAACCATGAATGCTAAAAATAGAAAAAAGGCTCATCCGTTCCGGGATTCATTGCGCACCCATACGCATCAATTTCTGAACCGGCTCTTTGCCATTTTGAGTTATTCGGTCTTCAGCCCGCGCAGCGATCCGTCGAAACATTCCAGTGCAGGGTCTGGAGCCGATTCGAGCAAACACGAAAAAGACAAATGGTATCGTCTGAACCGTGCCTTCCTGCGGCGCGTGGGCCATGAAATCACGATGCGTATTCTGGCGTTGCCGATTGTGATTCTATTTTTTGTGGCCGCGATCGTTTATACCGGCACGCGGCCGACCGCGATGGAGATTTCCCTGTATCCGGACAGCATGGGATTGTATTATAAAAACGCCAGTTTCAAAAGTGAAGACGGCACTCGTTTGATGGGGTGGTTTATTCCTTCGTTGAAGGCGGATGATATCCTTACCGATGGGGACAAGGCCTTGACCCGAAAACGACCCGGCGTCGTCCTCTGTCATGATTTTGGCGCCAATCGCGATCAGTTATTGGCCCTGGCTTCCACCTTGAACCGGGAGGGAATCGAAGTCCTGCTCTTTGATTTTCGCGGCAGCGGCTTGAGCGAGGGCAAGGCCCGAAGTTTCGGTTTGCATGAACAGGAAGACGTCACCGCCGCGGTTCATTATCTGGAGGAACAGCCCAGCGTGGATACCAGTAAAATATCGGTGATCGGCCAGGGGCTGGGTGGGGCAGCCGCTCTGGGGGCGGCCAGCCGGGATTATGGTATCCGTTCGATCGTGGTGGCGGATGTGGACAGCAATTTTGCGGCGGCGGTTTCCCGAAAACTGCGACAGTCCGGTATTTTGGGCAAGGCCTTCTGCTCGGCATTTGTCTGGGGCTGTCAAACCTGGTTCCGGGCCAATGACACCCAGATGTCAACCGTGCACAAGGCAGCTTTGCTCAGCGAGAGTCAGTCCCTACTGATGATCTATCATAAAAACAACGATAAACTGATTCATTCCGCACGTTTGATCGAAAAAAACACGGACGCCCAAACCGAAAGCATGGTTGTTAACAGCCTCAAACCGTGCCTTTTAACGGAATTCGATACGGTCATACCCCATATGATCGAGTTTTTGCAAAATTCCTGGAAGTAAAAATTTGCAAAATTCCTGGAAGTAAAAAATCGTATTCCTTCCGACTTTGCGGGAATAAACCGGTTTGATTAGCGGCGTAGTATCGTTATATTTGCCAGTTCGCACCGGCCGCCATTTTTAAGGCCCCAAACCAGTTGATAATCGTCAAAGGGTCCCGTTCGAAAACTATAGGCATGATTTAGGGGATTGGCACTGTGACGCTGCGTCCAGCGAAAAAAGGCTATTTCCTCGCTGCGATCACTTCCGTTGCGACGTACCGATAGATAGGCATAATCCCCAATTCCTATTCGAGGCTGCAAAGCACAGTCAAACCAGACGGTATAAACCGTTTCCGGTTTCAACGGCAGTTCCTGGGGATCGGTAGTAAGAAAGTCATACCAGTCATGGGGCAGAGTAAGCTGGCAGTCATCCCGCTGAGCCACGATGCGATGCGGATCGAAACGATGGGTTTTGACATCAGGGGCCAAAATCAGGCCTTTGCCCTGGGAAGGAACCGGCACCTCTATTACCTGTGATTTTTCCAGCGGCTGAATGGCAACTTCATCCACATTCATCGTGCCGCCGCCGATCGCTTCCCAGAACAACCGGCAATCGGTATTATTGCCAGTGGTTACCAGGCAGGTTTTGAAGGCGGGCGGCTGGGCAGCCTTATCAAACCAGCGAACTTCGTTCCCAGGCAAAGAATCCTGCCCTCGCGTTAAAAATCGGAAGAAACCGGGGCGGTCTGTATCAAGATCGAATTCGGGATTGGAAGTGACTTCATAGCGGAAAGAAACCAGATACGCGTGATCCGGTTCCAGAGTTTGCCGAGAAATCCACCGGTTATCTTCTTTGCATACCTCCATAGTCTGTAACGAATAGCCGGATGGAGTTTGTGTTTTTTCCTGGGAAACTATTAAATCGCCCAGACCGTACCTCTTCTCCGCATCCATCCCTTCCATCGCCAGATTCAGGGCGGGCCGATTGTCGGAATTTACCATCGACAGTCGCAATTCATAGGAATCCGGCGGCAAGTCGGAAGGCAGTTGGAAACGCGATACGATATCATAACTCTGGCCGGAGAGAAAATTGGTCTGGTCAAAATCCGGATCAATCCCCTGCCAAACCACGGTATTATTTTTCATAAGACACACCGCCAGGGGAAACCGACGATAACTACGGCCCATGGCCCGATTCTCCCAGGTCTGATACAAGCAGAATTCATAACCGGCAGTAACCGTGGCCGGATAAGCGACGCGAACCAGCACCAACCGATACCCCAGGTATTTCTGCCCTTTGAGTACAAGATTGAAATCCTGATTGTAAAAATCAGTAGCCCCCCCATCGGCCAGCCAACCCATCGGCGAAGCGAAATTGGGGTGATGGGAAAGCATTTCATCGACAGCGGCTTCGACATAATCCTCCCCTGGACGGGTTTGCCCGAAACCGACAGCGGATGGACCGCGAAAATCCTTTTGACTGCCATAAAATTCCATGAAAAGGGGTTTGCGGGTATGCTGAAAAAAAGTGGCAATCAGCCTGCCGTCGTATCGCACATCTACACAGCCCCCCACCCCATCCCGGCGAATCGTGATCTCGGGAAAAGCAAGGGCATAATCAAAGGCACTGCGATGGAGATAGTCATAATAAGTGGGAGCCTGAAATTCATGGATGGCGGTACCCGGCGGCAGTAACTGCATTCCGGCGTTGTGAATGGTGCGCCATTCGGGACTGACCGACAAAACCAGCCATTTGCGCCGGTCATTATACTGCCGCCAAATGTCAATCAACTGGCGCAGGGCCGCTATCCGCTGGTCTGCAGTTTGGTAATTAGTTCCCGAATGCCACTCCCCCCAGTTACCATAGGCTCGCAGGTCGATGGTTTCAATTTTTGGATGATCGCAGAAATGGCGGGCAAACTCTGCCATGAATTTCTTCAGCCGGTCCTGATAAACCGGATGGGTATAGTCCGGAAAACAGGTTCCATCATTGGGACAATCAAATCGCGGTACCCCCATCTCAAAAAGCCAGCGCGGGCATCCGGGAATAGCACCAAAATCTTCGGTGGAGAAACGCAAGTGAATCTCTTTCCCCACAGATTGCCAATATTGGATGGCTTTGTCCATTAAAGACCAGTCGTAGGTATCCGGCTGAGGTTCCACCAGAGCCCAGGTGGATAAAATCGCGGCACCCTGATACCATTCATAGGCCGTGCCGTCTTTGACATGGGCCACCGACCGGCCGGCGTCGATTTCCCCCGGTATCGCATGATCGATGAGAACCCAGCCCTGGAGAGGATTATGAAGAGGAATATCCGTTTCACGTGGATACACCACGGTCCATTCCGGTTCATCCGCCAAACTAATCCCGGCTCCATATCCGATGACAATCAGCAGGAGCACCGGCAAAAATCTGACACATGTTATTTGAATATGCTGGTTACGGTTCATGGAACAGAGGCTCGTTTCAGGGTTTGGCATCCGGCGGCTGGGAGCACAAATTCGTAAATAATTCTGTAACGCGAATGATTTGCGGTTCCTTCACCATCAGATAGCAGTGTCGGCCACCGGGCTGGGGGGTGAAAATCGTGTGCCCGGCCTCATCCACCTGAATCGTACCCGGTTCGGACAGGTCAAAATAGCCGCGCTGCGGCCGCACGGCATACAGGACGCTGGTCAAATCCCAAGTAGGACGGTCATAGGGCATTTTCATATAACAACAATACGCTTGTGCAACGGGATGATGTTCCACATAGCGGAAATCATTTTCAATACTTACAGCCGGATAGAGGATCCGGTTGCCAATCTCCCAGCCGCTTGCCACGATCGGGCCGGGCCAGTTGGCGAACAATTGCCGGGCCGAATCCAGGTCCATTACGACATTGTATTCCCGGTATGGCTTGCCTTCGATATCCGTAAAGGCCCCGGCCATGATGGACAACAGCCGAACTTTTCGTTTCACCAGTTCCACACCGTTTAATGGCGAATAGGAATCTCCCTCACTTTTCAGCAGCCGGGCCAGATTGGTGGAAAAACCAACCTGCACAATCACCACCGATCCATCCGGCTGCAGGCTGAGCACCTTACGCAGCAGTTCAACCGCCTCCGGGGCCTCCTTACCGCTTTGGAGCTTATGCGGATACCATTTGGTACCCGCCGTCTCCGCCTCCAGCACCGGCCGCAAGTATGCACTTTCTTCCGGGGTCACGCCGCTGCGCACCACCCCGACCGGAATATCACCCCGGCCATAAAAGGTATTTACCAGACCGACAAACGGGGCCGCCTGTTCCTGGTCTTTGGTAATCGTCACCGCCAGCAGCCGGCATTCCGCGCGGCTTTGAAATGCATGGAGCAAGGCCAGGGCCAGGGCATCATCAATATCATTGCCCATATCCGTATCGAAAATAATCCGCACCGGCTCATTCCGGGATTCCGGTTCCATCTTTTGTACCTCATGTACCTGCGCCGCGGCATTAGCCACGGGAAAAACAGATATTATACAACAGCAAATCAAAAGTACCGATAACATCTTCATACAAAAACCTTTCTTACAATTATTGCGAAACTGTACTCTGTGCCATTTCTTCTGCGGTGAACCGGCTGCCGGCAATCGGTTTTCCCTTTGTGAGTGATAATGAAACCATTGAACACGTGAGATCCACACCAGCAACACGCTCACTCGCTGGTCAATTCGATCACCGCCCAATAGGCCGCTTCCCCTTGCGAGGTCCAGTCTGTCGGCTGGTTGACCAGCTCGATCTTGACGGTCTGGCCGGCCAGGCTCGTCAGGTCGTGGTCGATGGTCACCCAGCCTTGATCGCTGGTCGCTTTGCCGATGGGTTGGCGAAGCGTCTGCTGGTCGTTGACACGAAGGACGAGATCGAAATCGCCCTCGGGGTAATGGCCGACGACGACATGCAAATGCGTGGTTTTACCAGCAGAAATTGCAACCGTGGTGCTCAGGACGGTGGGCGTCTCCCGATCCTTGGGATAGGTCACAAAAACGTTCGCCTTGCCGTTGTGATCGCACAGCCCGGGATTTATGTAAATCTGACCGCAGTCGGCCAGGCTCCAGCCCGGGAATCGTAACGCAAACTGCTTGGTGTACGACGGCTCGGTGATCTGGGCCGCTTCGGCTTCCGTGAAGCGACTGCCGGCAATCGGACCCGGGGCCCAGTTTAATTCCAGGGGGCTCGGCTTGGGCTGCTGGAGCGGAATCATCAGGACTTCCTGGCCGTTTTCCGTCACCACCTGGCCGCCGGCGTAAACGACGAATTGGCGGGCGAGTTTTTCGCAAACGCCGAACAGTTCCGGAAAATTATACGAGGTAAATGCGTACTTCTCCTCCCGGTTCAACTCCTTGCCGAATCGTTCCGGCAGCTTGGCCAGGCCGATGGTCGTGAACAACACCCCTGCGGCGCTCGATGGATTGCAATCGGAGTCGTAGCCGCCGCGCAAGGCGATTTCGATCGTCCGCTCGGGATCGCGGTTGCCGTAGAGCAGTCCCAGTACGACGCATGCCCCGTTGATCTTGCAGTCGATGGCGCCGTTGGAGGCCTTTTGGTAGGCCGGATCCTTCTGGTACTTGTCGACAGCCAACTGCCAGGTCTTCTGCCAGCCGTCGGGCTGCTGGCGATGCCATGCGACCATATCGCGCACCATTTCGGCATACTGGGACTCAGCGGGAATCGCCTGGACGGCCGCCAGACAGAGTTTCTCGGGATCGGTCTCGAAAAACGCCTCGGTGTAAAGCGCCCCGATGAATTGGCCGGCGTACATGCCGTCGCCGTAGTTCATCAACCGACCGAACTTCTCGCCCAGGGCCACCGCCACGTTGGGCAAGCCAGGGGCAATCAGCCCCGAGTAGTCGGCCTCAATCTGGTAGTCGATGTCGTTCGAACGCTGGTTGAACTGCGGGTGGCTGGAGTCGGGCGGCGCGATACCATCGCGGAGGTTCGTGCGGCCGGCGAAGTTTGCACACCACAGCGAGTAGCGGCTGTTGGCAAAGTCAATTCCCGCCTGACGGATCGAGGCGTCGATGCCATGCTGCTCGAGGGTTCGAAGAAAGGTCATTTCTACGTACAGATCGTCCTGGCCGAACGCGCCGTTGATCATCCCGGGCTGCCACTTGGGCACCTTCTCTTCGGGAACGATCGTGCCGCTCCAACCGAACTCCGTCGGTGCGCCCATCACCACGCCGGTCATCTGGCCGATCCAGCCGGCCTTCATTTTATCCACATAATCGCTCACCTTGATGCGGCGATAACGGGACGGATCCTTCGTATCAGCCGGCCCCATACACCCTGCCATCAGGTTCACCAGTAAAAGCGATAATACGAGTCTTTTCATCTTGTATTCGCTCCTTTCTCAATAGACTCTTGCCAGAATAAGTAATATCAAACCAGATATATAACCCAGAAACATAAATGTCAAGATGCGCCGGGTACTCGCAGAAGCCCCCTTGAATTCCCGCCAGATAAACACACCCCAGAAGGCCGCCAC
Source organism: uncultured Pirellulales bacterium (assembly GCA_964580995.1). Classification (GTDB taxonomy): domain Bacteria; phylum Planctomycetota; class Phycisphaerae; order Sedimentisphaerales; family SM23-30; genus JAKJEP01. The sequence continues at coordinate 25,263 of CAZOMV010000046.1, read as the reverse complement.
CATCGTCGCCCCCTGCCCCAGGCCATAGGACACGGCAAAACCGGCAGAACCGCTGGCAATGATGCTGAACGACATCCCCAGGCACCAGATCATCCCCCCCACTATCCCGATCAGATGCAGCCGGGGATTGCCCTGGCGATAATAATCCGCATAGCAAACCGGCTTACCAGTAAACGGTTTATACATAGCAATCGTGTTCCAGAGGAAATTCGACAACAGCAAACCAACGGAAAAAATAACCACCGCCGTATAGGGGGTAAGCTTGCCGGCCTGCGGCAAATGAAAGTCACCGGACATCGAGTTGGCTACAAACCGGTAAAAAAATCCCATCAGCAGCCCGGCCCCGATGGAGATTATATAACCCTTAGCGGAAGTCCTGGCAGTCTGGGCCGGCAGACGCCGATAGGCAACTGCCGCCAGAATAATCGCCGCCACGATCAAAGATGTTCCGACAAACAGCATTCCGGCATTCCCAACGGGTGCGGCAATATAATTTACTATCACCCCCAGGACCAGCGCCAGACCGATACCAATCGGAAAGGCAATGGCCAAACCCGCAATATCGATAGCCGCCACCAGCAGAATATTCGCTATATTAAAAATGACACCCCCCAGCAAGGCAGAACCAATACTAGAAGTCTCCGCCTGCCCCAGATCGGCCAGGAAGCTGCGTCCTTCTGTTCCGCTGCTGCCCAGCGTAAAGGCGAAAATCAGGGAAAGAAACAGCACTCCCAGGGAATAGTCCCAGTAGAACAATTGAAACGCCCATTGTTTGCTGGCCAGCTTCTGGGTATTGGCCCATGAGCCCCAGCACAGCATCGTCACAAAACACATAACCACGGCGATTGAATACGAATCCACAATAAACATAATTTCACCTTAAAAAATACTCATACCTGTATTCATTTCGACTCACACGTTTTTATAAAACCGGCTACTTCCTCATACGCAGGCATGGAAGGCTGGGCACCTTCGCGCGTCACCGACAAGGCGGCAACATAATTGGCAAACCGGGCCGCCTCCACAACAGATTGGCCCCCGGCAATCCCCCAGGCCAGGCTGCCCGTGAAGGCATCCCCCGCCGCCGTGGTATCGACCGCGGCAACGGCAATCGCCGGGCAAAACCGTTTTTCTGTTGGGGTGGCCACCGCATACCCCTTTTGCCCCATTGTGATAATTACCGACTCCACTCCCATCTCCCGCAACTTGGCCGCCGCCGCCAGGGCGGAGTCCCGATCTTCCACCCGGATGCCGGTCAGAATTTCCGCTTCGGTCTCGTTCGGCGTGATGATGGCGGTTTTCTCCAATAATCCCTTGCCCAGCGGCTGGGCCGGGGCTGGATTCAAGATAAACGGAACCTTAGATTGATGAGCCATCTCGGCGGCATACTGTACCGTTTCCAGCGGCACCTCCAGCTGGGCTACCACTGCGCCGGCCGCACGAATATCCGAAGCGGCCTGGCCCACATCCTCCGGTGTAAGCTTATGATTGGCGCCCGGAACCACCACAATCACATTGCTGCCTTGTTGATCCACAAAGATACCGGCCACCCCCGTGGATACCTCCTTCGTCTGCAAAATATATTTGTCCCGGATGCCGAACGCGGCAAACTGCGCCCGCAGTTCCTTCCCGTACAGGTCCCCCCCCAGCCGGGTCACCAGAAACACCTCGGCCCCCAGCCGGGCCGCCGCCACCGCCTGATTGGCCCCTTTTCCTCCCGGGATCATGCGGAACTGATCCCCCAGAATCGTTTCGCCCACCCTGGGAATCCGCCCGGCCCGAATGACAAGATCCATATTCGAACTGCCCACGACAATCACCCTGGCTGCCATAGTAAATTCTCCTGTTCTCCACTCATACTGGATTTATCGCCTGCACCGACGCTCTTTCCACCAACCGCGTGGGAATCAGCAATCCTTCCGAGCCGGGTTTTTCCCCCTGCTGAATCCACTCGATTAACAATTTGGTGGCGATCCTGCCGATTTCATCTTCGTTTTGCGCTACCGTCGTTACCGGGGTTCGTAAATACTCACAATAAACCTGATCATCAAATCCGATTAAGGAAATATCCCGCGGGATCTCCCTCCCTTCTTCCGTTAATGCGCGTATGGTCCCCAGGCATATCAAATTGCTCATCGCGATGATCGCTGAAAACTTCTTTTCCTGCCGTAACAACAGCTTGGTTTTGATGTACCCGTTTTCCAGGCCGAAATCATTACCGACGACCAGGGATTCATCCACGGATAGACGGCCATCCCGCAGAGCCTCTCTATAACCGCGTACCCGTTCGCGATTCGGCAGGGAAGCGGTACGGCCCTGCACACAGGCAATATGCCGGTGTCCGCGTTCAATCAAATATTTGACCGCCTGATAGGCGCCTTTAAAATTATCCGAGGAGACATAAGGAAGTTTTACCTCCGGAAAATAGCGGTCCACAATCACCATCGGCCAGTCCCGCTGGGCATACTCCTGCAAATGTTCGGTCGAATCACCCACCGGGGCAATCAGGAAGCCATCCACTTTGCGGGCCTCCAGCAATTCCAGTGATTTGATTTCCAGAGCGGTATCTTCTTCACTGTCGCATAAGATTATGGAAAAACCCGCCTGCCGGGCCTCTACCTCAATCTGGCGGGCTATCCGCGCGAAAAAAGGATTCGAAATATCCGGAATAATCAGTCCGATAGTCTGCGTCCGGTTCAATCGCAAACCCTGGGCCAGCGGATTGGGAACAAAATGCCATTTCCGTGCCAGCTCCAGCACCGCCTTTTCGGTTTTGGCACTGATGCGGTATTTTTTCCCATTCCCGCTTAAAACCCGCGATACCGTACTTTCCGAAACCTGCAATTGCTGGGCAATGGCTTTGAGAGTTACAACCTGTTTGGTTTTTTTGACAGACATTCCGGACTCCGGGAATACTAGAACAATCGTTTGTTCTAGTATGAACAATCCTTTGTGCAACGTCAAATAATTTTTCCCGATTTTCCCAAAATCCAGCGAATTAAATCAGGATCTGACGTTTTTACTGTCATAATAATCCTTTATCCGCCAACGAGTTGCCGCCGCAAAGGTGCCCAAAAAACATTTTCGATATCCAGGAATCGGCAATGGAATTCACAAATGAAAATGATTCATAATCCGGTCCGCCAGACTGCTTGCATCATCTTCCGCCCCAACCTCAAACCGGTTTACCCCGACGAAACTGCGGAACCACGTCCGCTGGCTCTTGGCGAACCGGCGGGTATTGATCTTGATTTGCTCAATCGCCTCTTCCAGCTTAAGCCGGCGGTGGAGATACTCGATGATTTCCGCATAACCGACCGCCTGGGCCGCCTGCAAGCTCAAACCGGCCGGTTCCGCCAGCAGACCCTTCACTTCCTCGACCAACCCCTCCTCGATCATCCGCTTGACCCGCTGATTGATCCGGCGGTTGCCCTCCTCCTTGTCGCGGTACAGGTAAATCAGTTTCCAGTCGTGCCGATACTTGCCGCTGCGAAACTGCTGCTGAAACGACGAAATCGGCTTGCCCGTCAGCTCATATACCTCCAGTGCCCGCACAATCCGCTTCAGATCATTGGGATGAACCCGCTGGGCGGTGGCGGCGTCCACCCTGGCCAGACGCTGATGCAGACTCTCCAGGCTTTCAGTTTCTGCCTGCCGTTTAAGTCTTTCCCGCAGTTCCGGGTCTGCGGGCGGGCCGACAAACACCCCTTCCAGCAGCCCGCGTATATACAGGGCGGTCCCCCCCGCCGCAATGACCGTGTGTCCGGCAGCCTGTATCTCCTGAATGGCCAGATCCGCCAGTTCCACATACCGGCCCAGGCTGAACGACTCCGACGGCTCCACCACATCAATCAGATGGTGTTGAATCGCTAACCGATTGGCAGGACTTGGTTTAGCGGTACCGATATCCATCCGCCGATAAACCTTCATGGAGTCTATGCTCAGAATTTCCCCACCTAACCGCCGGGCCAGTTCAAACGCCAGCTTCCCTTTCCCGCTGGCGGTACATCCCATAATTAAAAGCATCGGCTGCGCCATTGACATTTCTTTCATAGGTTATAGAATATAAGGCAATTGGAAAAATTGTAAAATATAAATAGCTTAAGGAGAAGCGTATGCGCCACTTTTTTATTTACGCAACCTTACTTGCGGGTGTTTTGGGGATTTTCGGTTGTTTTAACATGCAGGTGGATAAACCGCTGGTGGATCTGGGGCAGGATGAAAGTTCCACTGCCACTACCACTACCGATCCTGCTCCGGGGGTACCAGACGATCAATTAACCCGCGAGCAGCGACTCCAGCGGAATCTGGCCCAGTGTGAACAATACTCCAAAATCAAAGAAAAAAAGTACGATGCACTCGAGCAGGAATGCGAAAAAGATAAAAAGTACTACGAAAAACAAATCAAAAAGCTGGAAGATAAAATCGACGACTTAGAGGAGGAAAACCGTAAACTGCGAAAAGAAATCCGCGAAAAACGATAAACCGATAGGATCGCATTTTGCCTTTTGATGTACTCGTTTAAGAGCTAGCGGCAAGCAATCCCTCGTTTTCAATTAGCCACTTCACTGACTCCTGCACGGCCTGCAGCGAGCTGTAACGGGGCTGGAAATTCAGTAACCGTTGCGCTTTTTCGATACTGCAATTCGGACTGTGGATCATATGATCCCAGGTTGCCAGCGCGTCCTCTGGCGAGACTTTGCTCTGCCACTGATGCCAGGGGAGGAAGGCCAGCCTGGCCGACTGGCCAAAAAAGGCCGCCATAGACTCCGCATAACCACGCAGGGTTAATGCCGCTTTTGATACCACATGAAAACTTTCCCCCACCGCATGGTTCCCATTCGTCAATGCCTGCATGAAGGCCTGGGCCACATCTTCCGCATGGACATGGTGAACCGTTTCCATCCCCAGATTCGGCAGGCATACTTCTTTCCCTTGCGCCAGTCTGACAAACACCTCCGGATTGAAATTCCCCACCGGATTCAGCGGTTTCCAGCCAGATCCTACGATATGGCCGGGATGTAAAATAGTGGCCGGAAAGCCGGTTCGTCGCGCTTCGTCCAGCAGATATTCTTCAATCGCCGCTTTACGGATACCATATTCACCAAACGGATTCCGCGGCTGGTCCTCTGTGGTCGGTACCTGTACACTGTACCCGTGGACCCAAATCGTGCCGCAGTGCAGAAAGTGCCGCACCCGGCCTTTCATCGCCTCCACCAACTGCCGGGCACTCTCCGGCGTGAAACAAATCATGTCAATGACCACGTCCGGCTCCATTTGACGGATCTGCTGACCAAAGTTTCCTGATCGCTCGGCTTGCGCCCGATCCATCTTTACCTGCACCACGGAAGCCCAGGCGGCATGGGCCTGATAGGGAGACCTCTGATTTCGACTGACGGAAATCACCTCATGGCCCGCCGCCACCAGCCGCGGTACCAGATACGTTCCTACGTGTCCCGTACCGCCAATAATTACTACCCGCATACTACCTCCTATCTTAGAATTGTTGACATTGCCTATCCAGCAAACTAATAGATGGCGCCAGCGTCAAAAGCTCGTCGTCCCCTTGTTATCGGAGAGCCAGAGCTGTTTTTGGAAGTCAATATCGACTTTTGTCGGTTCCGTCAATAGATGGGAAACATTCGGTTCATGATTTCGGTTACTTTCCGGGCAGCGCCGGGGACGAGGATGGGTTTGAGGAGTTCTTTTAATTCCTGCCGCAGGAGCTGACGTTTGTTTTCATCTGCCAATATCGCCAAGGCCGCGGATGCCACTTTTTCAGTATGGCCGTAAAAAGGGATAAATTCCGGCACCAGTTCTTTATTCGCCAGGATATTGACCAGCGAGATATGCCTGGTTTTGATCAACCACTTTCCCACCAGGTGCCAATGCAGCCGATTCACATGATACAGCACGATCATGGGGCAACTCTGGGCGGCCACCTCCAGGGTGGCGGTCCCCGAGGCGACCAGGGCCAGATCGGCGTACCGGGTGGCGGCCTCGATACTCATCTGGCGAATATCAATTTGCAAATCCGCATCAGCAGTTGTACGCAGGATTTCCACCTTATCGTTATCCGGAGCGGCCGTTAAAAACCGGGCATTGGGATAGCGTTCCTTGATCCTGCCGGCGATCTTTTGCATGGGCTGCCACAAGTAATCAATTTCATGCGTTCGGGAGCCGGGCAATAGAGCGATGGTGGGGTAATGGGAAGTATTGGGCGGCAGTTTAGGCAGATCGACAGGGTGGGGATCATCGAACAAGGGGTGGCCGACATAATTGGCATCAATGTTCCGGCGGCTGAACCATTCCTGTTCAAACGGGAAGATGCAAGCCACTTTATCGGCACAGCGGCGCAATTTGCCTGCGCGCCAGGCTCCCCAGGCCCACAGTTGGGGCGGGATATAATATAAAACCGGAATACCCAACTGACGGGCGGCCTTGCCGACGTGGCTATTCCAGGCGAAAGAATCCACCAGAACCACCATATCCGGCCGTTGCCGGGCGAAATGTTCCTTGATTCGTTTGAGCAGCTTGAAATAAAAGGGTACCTGCGCCACGGCATGGGTCAGCATGGCACTACGGCGGACAAGATTTTCGATAATGCTGCAGCCGGCGTCGCCCATGCGCGGCCCGCCGAGGCCTTCACAGCGGGTATTAGGAAATTGCTGCTTGATCTGCCGGATCAGCGCAGCAGCATGCATATCGCCGCTGGCTTCGGCGGCACTGACAAATATCGTTCGTATCTGTTCCTGCAAAATGATCCCTCGTTTCAATCATGATCCAGCCGGAGACGTACGGTTACTCCGTCGGGATTGTTGTCAAATTCCATTTTTGCGGTATGTCCCTGAGCGACATAATCCACTTTCACCATTTGCCCGTTGGAATCGGAGGCCTGAACCGTCAGAATTTTTCCGGTTCCCAGCCAAATCCGGATGACCGCCGGCGTTTCGGCAGGGCCTTTTACAATAAAAAATAATTCATCCGGCTGATACCGCTGTGACATCAACCGATGGGTAGAATGCAAGACAACCGGCTCCCCCTTTGCCTGTTCCATCCTATTTCCGACATCACGAAATACCCCGCTCTGTCCGGCAGCCAGTTCGACCTGGTTCAGAATTTCAAGCTCCGGGTCAAAGATATTAATCAACTTTTTCTGCAAAAACAAAGGAGCGGTTTCTGCATGAGCGATAATAAAATCCCCTCTTTGCATACAGAAATTTCCCGGGCATAGCATGGTTTCATCGGGCCAGGTTTTTCGCAAGGCCTTTTCGATCAACGGCAGGTACCTCTGTTCCGCCTGCTGGGGTTTTCCAAATTCGTGCGGCGAAACGCTGGACACCATAACATGCCCAAGGCCGAACGGCCAATCCTCGCTGTTGTCTTTCCTGCCCAGGATTTCCAGCAAATGATGGGCCGGGCTGGGATAACCGGCTTTGTTCCACCAGAATTCGGGAAAAGTATCCAACGGATTATCTTGCCCTGTCAAGACCACGAGTACCCCGCCCTGTTCGACCCATCGAGCCAATTGCCGGTGCATCTGTTCCTCGGCGGGAATCCACCTCTCATAGGATAAAACGATCACGTCAAATCGCTGACAGTAGTCCGGCTGGCCGGAGCGTTCCATCACAAACGAAGAAACTGGAATACCCCTTTCCAGCAGAGGCAGAAGCAGGCTATAGACACACTGCAGTTTGGGGCCGGTCTGTTTCTGCCACATTAAAGTGTCGGCAACCGCAATACCGATTTTCGGGATTTTCGCGGAACTTTGTGTGGCTTGAAAATTCAGCCATTGTCCACCCAAAGGTATTTCTTGTAAAACCTGAGTAACCGCCAAAACCGTCTTGCGGAACTCTTCCGGAGCCTTTTTACCAGGACCAGCGGTATAGCCGGGCAGAAAGATCCGATCCGGCCAGGGCATCACTTCATACCGATTAACATCCGCCATCATCAGCATGGCAGTTACCCCGTGCTCATACCATTGTCGAAACTCCTGCCAGGAGTGATTGGGATTGTCTTCGACCGGATCGACCAGCAGCCATAATTTTTTATCTGACGCCACCGTCAACTGACAAAAGTAATCGTACAAGGCATACGCAGAGCCAAAAACGGATTTTCGAGGCGAATCATAGTTGGCTAACGCCCATAAAACCGGTCCGGTCCAGATTTGCCCGATGTAACCATCGATTCCAGCTATTTCCGGCAAAACGGCGGAAGTACCTAACGGAGCCACCAGACCTGCCGCCATATTGCTGTATAAGGAATGAATGGGCACGATAAAGGAAATGTCTCGTCCTTCTTTTTTTGCGTAGTTTTTGGTCAGATCGAGAAGCTGTGCTTCCAGATTCAGATGAAGCCGGCTTTTTAGCTGGCAGGCCAGGAACCAGGCATCTTCGGAAGAATCCGGGGCACGCCATGGACTGCCGTACTGCTGCTGCCAGAGCTGTTTAAAACCTTCGCTGTACCCGGAAATGGCGTGGGCAAGCGGTTCTTCCGGCAGAATCGCGGAGGCCCGGACGCTGAGCGACTGTTCCGCTTTATGCTTGAGATAATCGATCCATCCCCGGGTGGGCACCATGTAAGGACGCACCCCGGCGCACATAACCGTTTCCCCGGATTGGGTTTGTTCCGTATCCTCGCGATGGTCCTGCCCATCGTATTTTCCGGTCCAGTATTCATTCATATCATCCGAATCGGCAAAAAACATCCTTCCGACCGGTCGGCCCCGTGCTGCCCAGGTTTCGTGCATTGCCTGCCACTGAATGCCCTTATCATTATGCGGATGCACCACAATTCCATCCACCGCCAGATCAAGGCGGGCGTCATACAGCTCATTAGTCTGGAAAAATGTCTTCACCTCGGAAAAAGAGGAGGACTCGCCCGCAGAGTAACATGTGGAACTCAATACCACAAATCCGATGGTGCCAAAGAATATCCGCATGATTGGAAAATGAAATTGTCTCATCCATAAAACCTTTCTATTTTCGGAGGGAATTCTAACTTCCCAAGTTCCAAAGTAACAGAAAAAACTAAGATGATCGCTGATTTTATTAATCCAAAACATCAAATCCCAGAGTAAATGATAGGCAGATGGCTCAGCCTTTCAAAAAAAGTCAAAAAATGTGTATTGACTCATAGCGCATTACTATCATAATAGCTCGACTGACTCTCAGGGAGAGCACCGGGAGATAGTTCCGGTTATTGATCGGCATAACTTCTTATTTTCAAGATTGTTATGTTTATTTATGTGTTTATGAATACCAGGATTAAGTAATTCTGACGGAGAAAAATATGATCAGCGTCATGAATTTGAAGCGGAGTTTCGGGCCGATTGTCGCGGTGGATGGTATTTCTTTCGATGTGAATCAGGGTGAGGTGCTGGGGTTTTTGGGGCCCAACGGGGCGGGCAAGAGCACGGCCATGAAGATGATTGCCTGCTTCCTGGCACCGGACAGCGGGACCGCCACGGTTTGCGGGCATGATATTCTCCGGGAGCCGGTGCAAGTCCGGCAGTCGGTGGGGTATCTGGCGGAAAACGCCCCGGCCTATGGGGAGATGACGGTGGGGTCGTTCCTGAATTTTGTCTGTGACGCCCGGAACATCAGCGGCAAGGCACGGAAAGAGGCTATCGACCGGGTGGTGAATCTTTGTTCGATTCAATCGGTTTACCATCAGACCATCGAAACCCTCTCCAAAGGGTATCACCGGCGGGTGGGCCTGGCCCAGGCCTTGATCCATGATCCCAAGGTTCTGATCCTAGATGAGCCGACGGATGGTCTTGACCCGAATCAGAAGCATGATGTCCGGCAGTTGATCAATAAAATGGCCCAGGATAAATGTATCATCATTTCCACGCATATTCTGGAAGAAGTCGAGGCGATTTGTACCCGCTGCATTATTATCGCGCGGGGCAAGATTTTGGCTGACGCCACCCCCAAGGCGTTGAAAGAGAAGTATCAGATGAGTCTGGATGAGGTCTTCCGGAAGATCACGCAGAAGAAAAGTGCTTAGTTGGGAATAGTAAATCGCAATCGTTTGCGCGAAGGAGTTTTTCTATGAACGGCTTTTGGGCAGTTTGTAAACGTGAGTTAAAGGGGTATTTTGTTACGCCGGTGGCGTATGTGTTTCTGGTCATTTTTCTGTTTTTTGCCGGGTATCTGACCTTTACCAAAGGCGACTTCTTTAAGATGCAGCAGGCGGACATGCGGGCTTTTTTCAGTTTCATGCCTCTGCTGTTTGTCTTTATGGTTCCCTGCACCACGATGCGGCTCTGGTCGGAAGAGCGCAAGACCGGCTCGATTGAGCTGCTGCTGACGCTGCCCATCACCGTTCCACAGGCGGTACTGGGTAAATTTTTTGCCGCCTGGATCTTTCTGGGAATCGCCTTATTACTCACCTTTCCCATGCCGCTGACGGTATGCTGGCTGGGAGACCCGGATATCAGCCTGATTGTCATGGGGTATCTGGGTACGTTTCTGATGGCCGGGGGGTATCTGGCGGTCGGATCCTTTTTCTCGGCCATTACGAAAAATCAGGTCATCAGTTTTATCCTGGCGGTGGTTGCCTGTGCGGTGTTGATGTATATCGGCATGCCCAGCACGCTGGATTTTCTGGCATCGTTCCTGCCGCTGGGACTGGTACAGGCGGTGGAGAACATGAGCATACAGTCTCATTTTGAATCCATCCAGAAAGGGGTGCTGGAAGCGAAAGACATCCTGTATTATATGATTCTCATGGTCGGCTGGATTGCGGCGGGGATGATTATTCTTGAAGAAAGGAAGGCAGCTTGATGAACAGGACTTTGCGAGCGATTACCGCTGTGGTCTTTATTTGCGTTATCATGTTTTGCGCGATTTCGATTTTTCAGAATTTGGGGCAGTCATTGCGTGTGGACCTGACGGAAGGGAAGATCTACTCCCTTTCGGACGGCACCCTCAATATTCTGAAAAAGCTCAAACAGCCCGTCAAATTAAAACTGTACTATGCCAAAACGGCGGCCATGAAGGGGCCGGATCAGATTCGTTTTTACAACGATTATTATTTCTTCGTCAAAGAACTGCTGGGTGAGTATGCGGCCAATGCCCCCCAAGGAATGATTGATTATAAGGTCATCGATCCCCGGCCTTATTCCGAGGAAGAAGAGGAAGCCCTGCGGTACGATCTGAAACGGTTTCCGATCACCGAGGAGGAAAATTTCTTTTTCGGCCTAATCGTGCAGACGGAATTCGGCGTAACCAAAAGCATTCCGTTCTTTTCTCCCGACCGGCAGAATTTTATCGAATACGATGTCAGTTCGCTGATCGATGCGGCGATCACCCGCGAAAAAAGCCGCATCGGCGTGCTGAGTTCCCTGCCGGTAATCGGGGATGACGTGACCGGTTATATGGCCCAGATGATGCGGATGCAGGGCCAGCAGCCCAAACCGTCCTGGACGATTGTCGAACAGTTAAAACAGCAATTTGAGGTTTCGGCGATCAAGCCTGATGTCGAAGAAATTAAAAATGAGGATGTGGATGTACTCCTGGTGATTCACCCCAAGGATCTGCCCGAAAAGACGCAGTTTGCCATCGACCAGTATGTGCTCAAAGGCGGACGGACTATTATTTGCGTCGATCCGCACAGCATTATCGACATGCCTTCCCAGCAGGCCATGATGATGCAGCAGGAGCCCCCTTCCAGCAGTTCGAGCCTGAATACTTTGCTGCACACCTGGGGACTGGAGATGCCGGACCAGACCTTTGCCGGGGACCGCGGTTTGGCTCTTTCTGCCGCCCCCCGACCGAATGAAAGACCTCAGAAGGTAATCGCCTATATAGACCTGAACAAACCGGAATGTTTCAATTCGCAGAGCGTGATGGTTTCCAATCTGAACCTGGTGCGAATGATTTTTCCCGGCGTTCTGCGGCCGATTGCCGCGGCCGGCGAGGAAGGGAGCAATTCCCAGATTGAGCTGACCCCCCTGCTAAGCACCACCAACCGGGGAAACACCTGGAAAGTAACCAATCCGTATGAACTTTCCATGATGGACCCGTCGAAACTGATGGACCGGTTTATCGATGGTACCGAACCGGTGCACATGGCCTATTTCATTACCGGCCGCTTTAAATCCAGCTTCCCCAACGGTGTGGAAGTTTCCGCGGAACCCGCCAAACCCGATGATGCGGAAGAAGATAAAGAAAAACCCACGGATCCGAATACCCGGCTGCTAACCGGACTTACGGAGGCGGCCGAGACAACCAAATGCGCGGTCGTGGTATTTGCCGATGTGGATTTCATCAGTGATATCGTCGCCTATCAGAAGACCTTCTTCGGCGCCGCCCCCATCGGTGACAACGCCACTTTGCTACTGAATGCCATCGATGTGGTCAGCGGCTCCAGCGATCTGATTGCCATCCGGTCGCGCGGGAATTTCACGCGGCCGTTTAAACGCATCGATGAGATTGAAGCCAAAGCAGAAGAAGCCAGTGCCAAGAAAGTGGCGGATATCCAGGCGAAAATCAGCGGATTCCAGCAGAGGCTGAGGGAAATGGCGTCTACGGCGGAGTCCAAGGATCAGGCCCTGCTGGAGAGTACCGCCCTGAAGGATAAACAAAATGTAGAACTGGAAATTCGGAAAGAGGAGGGTGAGTTACAGAAAGTTAAACGGCAAAATCGGGAAGAGATCGAAGGTATTGGCGACAGACTGCGGAATATCAATATGATTCTCGTTCCGGCCGCGATTCTCGTGGTAGCTATTGTATTAAGTTCTTATCGAACGACGCGGCGAAGGCGCTATATCAGTCACGCCAGTGATGCGTAATCGATATATCAGGATTTTATAAGGCATAAAGGAGTTGTTTGGATGAGCAACAAGACACTTTCCATTTTAGGAATTATCGCGGCGGTTATGATGGTGCTGGCGGCCCTGCAATCGCGAATGGCAAGGGAGAGCACCGCCCCCACTGCTACCGGTTCCACCTATCTGATTCAAGGGCTGGATATTGCCAAGGTGGCCAAGATTGTGCTAGGGACCGGCAGCAATACCGTCACCCTGACCCGCGACCCGAGCAATCAATTTGTCATTACGAACAAAGAGAATTATCCGGCCACCATCCGCGAAGTGAACTCTCTGCTGAATACCTGCCTGGATATCAAGGCGGATGAATTGATCACCTCCAGCCCCGACAACCATGCCGATCTCGAAGTCTCCGAAGAAAAATCGAGCAAGGCGGCGAAATTCTACGATGCGCAGGACAAGCTGATCACCGGGATTCTGGTGGGGAAAAGCTCGGGGGAAGGCGGGGGTACGTATGTCCGCCTGGCCAACAACAACGACGTTTATCTGAGCAGCAGTTCCACCTGGATTCGCACGAATGCGGCGGACTATTTTGAAAAGGAGCTGCTGAAGGTCAAAGAGGAAGATATTGTGGAAGTAAAGGTGGCGGCGCCGGATTATGCCTATACCATTACGAATGAGGCCGGCAAGGATCCGGTTCTGAATCCGGTTCCGGAAGGAAAGAAGGTCCGGCCTGCCGAATGCAAAACGGTATTATCGGCGCTGGCGAACCTGAATCTCACCGATGTCATGAAAAATCTGCCGTCCGAAGATCTGAAATTTGACCGGTCGTATGTCTGCCAGGTGAAAAATTCGACCGTATATACGATCGAGATCGCCAAGCAGAACGAGAAAGCCTATATCCGGTGCAGCGCGGAATTTACCGACACAACCCCCGTGATGAAGGAAAACCGGGAAGAATCCGAAGAGGAACTCAAACAGAAAGAAGAAAAACTGCTGGCCCGTGACGCAGCAGATACTTTTACCAAGAAACACAACGGCTGGATTTATGAACTTTCCAACTGGCAGATGAAGAATCTGACCAAAGACCTCAAGGACCTGGTGGAAGATATACCGGCGGAAAAGCCGGCAGATGCCAAACCGGAAGCTCCGGAAGCCCCCATCACCGGAGCAGCTCCCGCCGAACCGTCCAGCACTCCCCCGGCAGAAGCAAGCCCGGAGCAACAATAACAGATTTTAGGCACAGCTCATGATGGCTGATTCTGAATTATCCGAGCGGACAAGCCAGCGAGTGAAATCTATCGATGCGCTGCGCGGCTTTGATATGTTCTGGATTATCGGCGGGGGCGGCCTGATAAAACATATCGCTGAGGTATATCCTTGTTCTTTCCTGAAATTTTTGAGCAGCCAATGCGAGCATGTCCGGTGGGAAGGGTTTCATTTCGAGGACCTGATCTTTCCGTTATTTCTTTTTATCGTCGGCCTGGTATTGCCGTTCTCGATTCATACCCGGATACAACGCGGGGCCACCCGTAAACAGCTTTATTATCATATTTTTACGCGGACGGCAATTCTACTAATGATGGGACTGGCCTTCAATGGACTTTTGAATTTTGATTTTGCGAAGATGCGCTATGCTGGAGTTCTGCAGCGGATTGCCCTATGCTATTTTTTTGCTTCGCTGCTGACCATTCATTGCAAAGTGCGGGGGCTGGCCATCACGTTCGTTTCTATTCTAATCCTGTACTGGGCGGTTTTGATGCTGGTGCCGGTACCGGGTTTTGGGGCGGGCGTGATCACCCCGGAAGGCTGTTTGTCCAGCTATATTGACCAGAAATTCCTGATTGGTTCTTTGTATTACGGATACGGCGACAACGAGGGCATTCTATCCACATTTCCGGCTATTTGCACTGCCCTGCTGGGAGTCCTGGCCGGGTACTGGCTGCGCAGCGGAAGAAAGCCGGAATGGAAAACATTCGGATTAATCGGCGCCGGCCTGATTTCCCTGATTCTGGGATTTTTGTGGGGCCAACAGTTTCCCATTATCAAAGTCATCTGGACCAGTTCCTTTGTTTTGCTTGCGGGCGGCTGGAGCCTTTTGCTGCTGGCCCTGTTTTACTATGTAATCGATGTCCGCAAATGCTGGAAGTGGTCTTTTTTCTTTATCGTCATCGGCAGCAATGCCATTGCCATTTATTTTCTGCAGCGGGTGGTTGACTTCGAGGATATCGCACAGTTTTTCTTCGGGGGTTTGGCGGCCATCGGCGATCCCTGGGAACCTGTCATTCTGGCGCTGGGCCTGATTGCGATCAAGTGGCTGCTCCTCTGGTTTCTCTACCGGCGAAAAATATTTCTCAAGGTATGAACCGGAAATGCGTTTTATTGAATGCGGTGTAATTTGCGATATTCCAGCGGGGTCATTCCCTTTTCTTTGCGGAAGGACCGCCAGATCGGCGTCAGGTTCGGGTAGCCCATCGACAAGGCGATCTGGGAGATGGAAAGATTTGTTTCCGTCAGCATCCAGGCAATCTGTTCCATGCGGACCCGCATGATTTCCTCGTGAATGGTGCGACCCAATACCTTGCGAAACTTCATCTCCAGGGTACGACGCGACAAGGTGACGGTTTTCATCAAATCATTGACATGAATCTGGTTTTTGGCGTGATTGCGGATAAAGCGGACCGCCTCAGCCACCTCCGTATCTTCGATGGCGATAACATCGGTGGATTGCCGGGCCACAATATGGGTCGGTTTCATCAGGATTTGGCGATGGGCAGAATGGCCGGACATCATTTCGTCCAGAAGGCGGGCGATTTCATAGCCGGTTTTCTCGAAATCCATCGCGACACTCGATAAGGGAATATCGGCCAGATCGCAGATGAGATCATCGTTGTCCACGCCGATGACCGCAACTTGTTCCGGCACTAGCAGGCCGGCCTGCGTGCAGGCTTCGATGACCAGTTGGCCGCGATCGTCATTACAGGCCATCAAACCGACCGGCATGGGGAGTGACCGAATCCAGCCGGCGAGGTAACTGCTTTCTTTCTCCCAGGAAAGGATTCCCGACACTTTCGGCTCCTGATAGACATGGACCGCAAAGCCCGCCTTTTCGATGGTCCGGCAGAAACCCTCGCAGCGGGACTGGGACCAGCAGAGATTTTCGAAACCGCAAAAAGCGAAATGACGGAAGCCCAGGTTCAACAGATATTCGGCGGCCATTTTCCCCACCGACTCCTTTTCTTCAAAAACATTGGGAACGCCTGCGATATTTCTGCGGGTGGGGATGACAATCACCGGCAGCCGGGCCGTACGGACCTGCTGAATCAGATTTTCATTCAACTCGTGCATCACGGCGATGATGCCATGAATTCCTTTTACATCCATTCTGTTGACCGCCTTTTTGCGGCTGGGGAGGCTGCGGTATTGGGGGTAACTTCGAAAATATTTCCAGGGACCGTGAATCTGGGAATATTGGGAGATGCCCCGTAAAATATCGCGGTCGCTGGCCCGCGATTTATCCATCAATAATAAAACTTTTCTTACTTCGCCCATCCGGTCACACACTGTCTCCTATAACTATTTATATAACAAGATATTACACCTACATCTTGTTCGCATGGTTAAAATTAGGCGATATTTATTATAAAATCATCTAAATTTCAAGCAATATAAAAATTGCGCAAAATGTTATAATTTATGCGCAATAATATATAGCCAGATCTCTTACTACTTCTGATAATGTCTTCGGTAAAAAATAAAATCCAATTGAAACCTCCAAAAAAACTGTGAACAAAACCGTGTAACTTAATCACGCGACCGAAAGGAATCTGGCATGAAGCTATTAAAGCATCTTTGGATTATGATCTTGCTTCTAGTTATCTTTATGACCCCTCTAAAAGCAGAAGCGGCTGAATCTGCCGATGCCGCCGGAAAAGCATCTTCTTATCTATTGAACTTGTCTCCGATTGATTTTGCGATCATTGTGATTTATTTTGTGGCAGTATTAGTAATCGGATTTTACTTAAAAAAATACACCAGCACCGGCGAAGACTTTTTTCTAGCGGGCCGCAAAATGACCGCCTGGATCGCTGGCTTGAGTTTCATTTCCGCCAATTTAAGCTCTCTGGAAACCATGGGCTGGTCGGCAATGGCATACCAGTACGGGATGCTCGGCGCCCATGCCTACCTGATCGGTGCGATTCCAGCCATTCTTTTCCTTGCTGTTGTCATGATGCCCTTTTATTATATCTGCAGGACACACTCTGTTCCCGGCTATCTCAAGTTGCGATATGGCGAGAGTGCAGGGATTCTGGCAGGCATCTCATTTACCTTTCTGACGGTAATGGTTAGTGGTGCGAGCATGTTTGCGATGGCGAAGATCCTACATCTGCTGCTGGGCTGGGACATGGACGTAAGCATCTGGGTGTCATCCATCACAGTGGCTATTTATGTAACGCTGGGCGGATTGTTGTCGGCGGTGTTTAATGAAGTATTGCAATATTTTCTCATTTGGGCGGGGTCACTTCTCATTCCTATCCTCGGGCTAATCCAGGCTGGTGGCTGGCACAAAATGATGGCTACCATCCAAGAGAATGTGAAGGTGATACACCCAACGGTCCAGAATGCTGACTTCACCAGCTTATGGAGGAACCTGGGTTCTTTTGACACCAACCCGATGGGGATCGACTGGTTTGGCATGGTGTTTGGGCTGGGCCTGGCGGTAAGTTTTGGATATTGGTGCACAGACTTTCTGCAAGTACAACGAGTGATGGTAGCCAAAGACCTTCGCTCTGCACAAAATGGCACCCTCATCGGCGCATTTCTCAAGATGCTGGTGCTGCTTATTGTTACCGTCCCAGGATTGCTGGGCCTGGCTGTCCTGCTCAATCCCGACGGATCTCCGATGGTTCTGGTGCCAGAAAGTGATCCGCGGGCCGGTATCACCCATCACACCTTCAATGATGTCCTGCCTTTATTGATGGGCCATTATCTCGGACCGGGCCTGCTGGGTTTGGGTGTAACCGGCATGATTGCGGGGTTTATGTCGGGCATGGCAGGGAACATCAGCGCCTTTGCCACGGTATGGACGTATGATGTGTACCGGCCCTTGTTTAACAAAAAGGCCAGCGACAAACATTATCTGGCCATGGGCCGCTGGTGTGCCATTCTAGGAGTGTTGATATCCATTGCCACCGCGTATGCTCTATTCTTTTTTTCTAACATCCTCGAGTATCTCCAGGTACTGGTATTCTTTTTCATTGTGCCGTTGTTTGGCACGGTGATCTTGGGAATGCTCTGGAAAAGGGCTACTCCAGCGGCTGGATTCTGGGGATTTCTTACGGCAATTCTGGTATCCATCAGCATGTGGGTCTATGTTCACACCTTCCCGGAAGGATATCGACCGCAGCCTAAGGTTTCTTTGGGCCAAGGCGCGGTAGTTACTTTGGAAAAAATCCCCACGGAGATGAATTCTAAAATAGGGAAGATTATTGTTGAAAGCGGAACCGTGAGTCTGGTTAATGTGCCGGTTCTGCTGGAATCCGGTAAACCGCCCGTTAGGGAGGGGAACTTTACGATTCAAGCGACGGAGGTAATTATTTTGCCGATCCTTAAAGAAAAAGATGTTGAAGTCCAAGTACAAACTCTGGCGCCGGAAGTAATGCTGACCGAAACGCATCAAACCGGCAAATTCGGCGTGGAAGGCATTCCGGTGATTCTCAAACCGGGCGTTCAAGTCCAGAGCCAGACGATATCCGAAAGGTTTTCGCCCTCAGCGTTCAATCCTGATCACACGAAATACATTGCCCGCTCCTCCAAGGCCAAACCCATGGCAGTGAATATGTATAGCGGATGGTGGTCATTGGTGGTATGCGTGTTGGCTACCGTTCTGGTGAGTCTGGTAACGAAACCGAAACCTGAAATCGAGTTAAAAAATCTGGTGATGGGACTTACCCCCCTGCCGGACGAAGGGCCATGTGCCTGGTATCAAAAACCGATTTTATGGGCAGGATTAATAACGGTAATTTTGGTGGCAATTAACATTATTTTCTGGTGAGGTTATTATGCATGAGAGCGAAAAACAAATTCCTATTTGGTTCTTCATTGGTTTGCTTTTATTGATATACGGGATATTAATACTGGGAACCGGTATTTACAAAACAGTCTGTCCGCCGGAAAAACCGGTAGCATTAGCCTATCTTCATGCGGACCTATGGTGGAGTATTTTGCTTATTATCGTCGGACTGATTTATGTCATTAAATTCCGGCCTTCTAAAGAGAAAATGATTCATTAAAGGGTAGGTATGATAACCACAGATATTCGGTGCCCTTTTGTTCCTTGCTATGGTTAGTTTGTTTGTAATCTTTAGATAATATAGCCAACCATATATTCGGTTTTGTGTCCTATTTTAGAGAGCAGGAACCAGCTATGATGACATCCAAAGAACGAATGATGCGAGCCTTGCATCGGGAACAGCCGGACCGGCTGCCCGTTAGCGTGCATCAATGGCAGCCTTATCATCTCAATCAGTTTATGAACGGCATGGATGCTCTTTCCGCCTTTCAAGCCACCGGCATGGATGCGGCCATCCAGTATTTCGAGACGATGGGGCAGTTCTGGGTTCCGGAGGCGGAAAGACAGGCGGCCCAGAGTTTGCAGTGGCGGGATGACATTCTGGTGGTCAGTGCTGATCCTGCGAACAAGATTCTCCATCATATCATTACCACCCCGGAAGGGAGCCTGACCTACAAAACCGGCGGCAATCTCATGACCACCTGGATTACCGAATATCTGGTCAAAAAGCATGAAGATATCGAGTTAATCGATAAATACATGCCGGTCGGCACGTTGAACAAGGACCATGTGGCGAAGGCCTATGATGAAGTCGGGGATGCCGGGATTTTGCGCGGGTTTGTCTGGGGGGATCAGGCCGGCTGCTGGCAACATGCCTGCTGCCTGATGGATGTGAATGATCTGATTATCGAGACGTTTGAAAATCCGGACTGGGTACACCGATTCATGCAGATCCTGCTGAAAAAGAAGCTGCGGTTTATCGAGGAATCTCTGCAAGGTGCGAAATTCGATTTGATTGAAACCGGCGGCGGGGCCGGCAGCGATACGCTGATTTCACCGAAGCTTCACCGCGAATTTTGTATGCCTTATGACCGGCAGATGCACCGGGCGCTGCACGAGTGCGGCCACCTTACGACGTATCATACCTGCGGGGGGATGATGCATATCCTGGACCTGATCATCGAAAATGAAACGGATGCCTCGGAAACGCTTTCCCCGCCGGGGACCGGGGGCAATATTTCGGAGCCGGAAAAGGTCAGAAAAAAATATGGCGGCAAAGTGGCCATGATCGGCGGCATGGACCAGTTTAATATTCTCTCCACCGGCACCCAAGAACAGATTCGAAACGAAGTCCGCCGGCTTTTTGAAGGATTCGGCCCGGAGGGGGGATATATACTCAGCGCCTCCGATCATTTTTTTGAGACGCCGGTGGAAAATCTGCGTATTTATGCCGACGCGGCCAAAGAATGTACGTATTAGCCGAATTTCTTTTTGTAAAGAATTTTGGCTATTGGAAAAAAGTAATAATCAGGAAAATCTGGAGGTACCGCATGGTATATCGCCACTCACAATGGAGATTTGTTGTTTCAGCCAGTTTGGCAATCGCGGCTGTAGTCATTCTGTCATCCTGTCAGTCACATAGCGTGAAAACCCATTCATCCGGATATAGGTTTGATCCGGACAGCCCATCCTATGCCGGGCATAAAGGGATAACCCTGTATGTTTCCAAGCTGGGGGATAACTCCGATGGCAGCAGTTGGGGCAAGGCATATACGACGATTCAGAAGGCGCTGCTAGCCATACCCCACGATCAAGGCGGCCATCGGGTCATCCTGCGTCCGGGTACGTATGAAGAGGCGAATCTCTATCCGACGTTCCGGGGCGCGGCCGGGTCGTACAATGAACTGGTGGGCGATATCGATGGCCGATACGGCTCGGGGACCACGGGGCGGGTGATCATCGATTGCGGGGCCACGGCGGAAGTGCTGCGGTACGGGGAAGGCGGGGATTACCATTATAAAATCGTGGAAGGCGATCCTTCTAAAGAATGGGGCCTGAAGTGCGTGGACTGGTACGGCCCGTGGAGATGCGATCCGAGTTTTTCCGGTTCGATCTGGGACCGCTGGATTTTCCGTAATTTATATGTAACCGGGTGCGAAGGCGGGCTGGGTGTGGATATCACCTCGGACAAGGGCGTTGAGTTTTCCATCCTGGTGGAGAACTGCGTCGGGATCGGGCGTTTTGCTGGGGCGGCGGTCATGGCGCATACCCCCCGGCCAGGCGAGCCGGTCCTGTTCAAGGACAGCTATTTTGTGAATCTGGACTGGTGGGGAGATGCCGGAGCGGCGTACGTTCGCGGCGAGAGCACGGCCATGCCCGATATTCCCCACGCCACCTTTGAGAACTGCACGCTGGTCAGTCCCGACAACGCCCTGCAGGCGGGCTGGCCGGGCGTGGATGATTTGTACACCCGGGTCAAATTTAAAAACTGCCGCCTGATCGTGCTCAATTTCTCCCAGCCGCGCGGCACACCCTCGTCCGGGATTATCTGCTGCGGCTGCAAAGACGGCAAACAGCTTCATGTTGACTTCGAGGATTGTACCCTGATGGGGTATAAGGTTTTTGGAACCAGGGCAGGGGAGGTTTCCTACACTACCAAGGGAACGGTTCGCGCGTATGTCCAGTATGAGCAGGCGGTGCCGGAGGGGATGGAGCGGCTTCGCTACTGGCCCGCCGAAACGTTTGACGAGATGGTTCCCGCACGTTTTCAGAACAAATGAGAGGTATTCCAGCGTATCGATAAAGGAGTCTTATGCATTCCCAACGTTTGAAACGATCGTCCGGTTTGGTTTGTCTGCTGGTTTTATTTTTCGCGTTGGGAAACCGGCTGGCGACGGCCGCTCCTGAGAGTGCGAAAAATAATGAAAAAGGCATTCAGACTCAGGAGTTGAAAAATCTGAAGTTTGGGATGTTTATATGCTGGTCGTTCAGTACGTTTTCGGATCAGGAATGGACGCCGGGAGTCAAAGACTTGAGTTATTTCAATCCCAGCGGCATGGATACGGACCATTGGTGTCGGGCGGCCAAAGAAGCAGGGATGGGGTATATTTTGTTTCTGACCAAGCATCATGACGGTTTTTGCCTGTGGGATACGAAAACTACCGACTGGAAGGTTACCAACAGCCCGCTGGGGCAGGATGTGCTGGCGGCGGTGAAAAAGTCCTGTGACAAATATGGGCTGAAGCTGGCCTTGTATTTTTCGGAAGGCGACTGGACCTGGCCGGGTGCGGAAACTCCGGCCACCGGCAGCGATAAATTTGTGGGCGGGAAAAACGCGGAATTGAAGAAGGCGCAGTTGCGGGAACTGCTTACCCAATATGGCCCGATTGCTTATATCTGGTTTGACCATGCCCAGGGGGACGGCGGCCTGGATCATATCGAAACCACGCAATTTGTGAAAAGCGTGCAGCCGGACTGTTTTGTGGGATTCAATCACGGCCAGACGGCTGGGGATCTGCGGGCGGGGGAATACGGTCGGCCGGGACCGCTGGATAATCCGGAAGCAGGGGGATTCAATAAGGCCGTGAGCGAGGAATATTTGATAGCGGAGTTTGCGATTCCGATTCTGGGCGATCAGGGGCGCTGGTTTTATACCAATCCGGATAATGATACGCTAGCCCGGGCCGCCGCGGAAATTTTTACTCTTTATCAGGAAGCGGTAAAATACGGCAATCTTTTTTCGCTCGATATCGGCCCTGACCGCACAGGCAAACTTCGTGAAATCGACGTGAAAACTCTTCAGGAAGTCGGCAGCCTCATCCGGGAGGCCACCCCCTTATCCTATGCGGTTTCCGTTCTTTCCCCCCTGCTCAAGCTGCGGCCGGAGGAGTCCTATTCGGGACCGGCAGAACGTTATATCCAGTTCGCGGCTGCCCAGGGAGAGGCGGAAAGTGCCCAGGTCCGAATCACTGCCAACCAGGATATAACCAAAATCGAGGTAACGGCGGAAAACCTGACCGGCCCGAACGGCGCTCGTATCCAACCGGAAATCTCTCTGGTGGAATATGTACCGGTGGAAAAACCCACGCCCGGCGGTTTCGGCGTGCCCGGCCGTTACCCGGATCCGCTTGTCCCCCTGCGGCCCTTTGCAATTAAAAAAGGGGAGGCAAAATCACTCTGGGTCACCGTCTGGGTCCCGCAGGACGCACCGGTCGGTGATTATACCGGGCATATCATCCTTACACCGGAAGGCGAAAGACCGTCTCAAATCGATATTGAACTTAGAGTCGCTCATGTCAAATTGCCCTTCCCCAGCAATCTGCATACCCTGTTTCTAATCTGGAATCATGGGGGTAAGGATGAATTCTACGGGAAGGTATGGGAAGACAAGCTGCAAAAGCCGTTTTACGATCAGTTGCTGCGCTATCGTTTAAACGCTTCTCCCCCCCTGCCCTGGGATCAGGTCTTTACTCCGCAGGCGGACGGCACCTGGACGGCGGACTGGAAACTGTTCGACCAGGCGGTGGAAGGCTGGCTGGCCAGGGGCAGTACCTTTTTCCGGGCGGAAGCTATTACCGGCTGGCGGAACAACCTGAATTTCGCCGCCTCCGATTCTCCGGAAGATCAGGCCACCCGCAGGGAGTGGGCGGCGAAACTGGCGCTGCTGGACCAGCATCTGGCGGAGAAGAAATGGGAGCAATTGTTCGGTATCTATGCCTTTGATGAGCCGATGATCGCACCGGATTATCCGCAAAAAGGGGATACGATTGGTCCGGAAAACGCCGCCAAAATCCGGGAATTCGCCCGTTTTGTGCAGAAACACGCCCCCCATCTGCGGATTCTGATGGTTACCTGTGACCCGGCGTATGAAGATGTGAAGCTGGACACCCCGGCTTATGCCTGGGTGCCGCATATCAACCATTTTCACCCGGATTTTCAGCAACGCCGGCAGGCCATGGGGGAACAGAGCTGGATGTATGTCTGCATCACCACGGTTTATGTACCGGAATTTCCCGACATCTGGCGGATCGACCGCAGCGGCACCTCGCATCGTGCCATCGGCTGTTGGCTCAGCCGTTACCGTTGCGATGGATTCCTGTACTGGGCGGTTGATTACTGGCCGCAGGATGTGTTTGCCAATCCGGTGGCCTTTCCCGGCGGCAACGGCGAGGGATTCCTGTTTTACCCAGCCCCGGATAAAACCTCACCCCCCTACCCTTCCATTCGCCTGGAAATAATCCGTGACGGATTTGAAGATTACGATCTGTTCCATTTGCTGCGGGAAAGGGTAACACAGCTTCGTGGCCAGGGGGACATCACCGAACAGCAGGAAGAGATGCTGCAACAAGCGGAACATATTTTGAAACTGGAAGATTATTTTCCTGCTATCAGCCGTTTTCCAGATGATCCTGCGCTGTATGAAAATCAGCATGGCAAGGTTCTGCGGCTGCTGGAAAACCTGAATCAATAATAAGGGTATAACTATTCAGGAGTGAACACTATGAAATCAAGAATTCGACGGATTATTATGACACTCGTTTTGTTGGTTTTTCCACTATACGCTGGTGCCGTTGCCCCGACTCAGAATGAAATGAAGGAAGCCAGCCGCTTTACGGCCGTTACATTTCAGGGTGTGCCGGAGACGGAAGGTGAGGTACTGTTTGGCAGCGGACCGTTTTTCTCCTTTACCTGCGGCGGGGCCGCTTCAGCAGAGTTACTTGGCTCGTGGGACCTGAAGCGGGCCAGCCGCCAACTGGATGAGAACCGAACCGAACATACACTCACTTATACCGATTCCAAGACCGGACTGGTAATTCGCTGCGTGGGTGTTGAGTACCGGGATTTTCCGGCGGTGGAGTGGGTTCTGTATTTTAAAAATACCGGCCAGCAGGACAGTCCGATTCTGGAAAATATTCAGGCGCTGGATACCACTTTCCGCAATCCGAAAAATATTTTAACCGTTCATCATGCCCGGGGTACGGATGCTACGCCCTCTGACTTTGCATCCCAAACCGATTCCCTGGCGCCGGGTGCGGAATTGAAATTATTCTCGCACGGCAAACGCGGGGGCAAACGCGGGGGAGGACCGGCTATCGAATCACTTCCTTTTTTCAACCTGGAGCTGAGCGGCAGGGGATTCCTGTTTGGGCTGGGATGGACCGGTCCCTGGGCTGCCGGAATCCGGCAGGCAAGTGATGCCGGAGCCTTCCAGGTTCGGGCGGGTATGGAAGAGACCCATTTGCTGCTGCACCCCGGTGTGGCAATCCGCAGTCCGCGGACTCTGTCACTATTCTGGCAGGGCGACCGTCTGGGTGCCCATAATCACTGGCGGAGGTTGCGCCTGGGGTATTACACGCCCGAACCTGGCCGCAAGCCTTCTACCGGGCTGTATGCCCAAGGCGACACGGGGTCGTGG
>CAZOMV010000045.1:0-44672 GCA_964580995.1 uncultured Pirellulales bacterium | reverse complement strand
CAACCTTTACCTCTTATCTATCGGTTAATGTCAGATTAAGTCTTGACTAATTCAACTTAAGCCAGCTCCCGCACTTTTCAGCAAAACTTCACTAATGTCTTGATATTCATGTTCTATTCTATCCACATATTTAAGAATTTCTTTTCTAGCAGGGACATCATCTACCTTTTTTTCAATATAATCCCGTAATTCATTGATGGTTGCCAATACAGGTTCAGATTTGGCCGTTGTTCCGTAAAGGTTCTGCAATTTTTCCTTGTCCGGATACCGAAAAGTCTCAATTACTCCAAGGGTGTATAGAACTGCCGCTTTAAAATATTGATATGCCTCATTTTCAATAAATCCTTCACGATTGGTTTTCTCCAGTAGTGAATGGCTATTGTCTCTATCTATATGAACAGCACCAAGAATAATATTGTTACTTATTCTTTTGGTCGGAACATTCACTCTTCTTACATCCAGATTTAACCAGTCATTTCCAGGTTCCCCATAGTCATAAACACGCACACCATCTCTGTAAACTCGAATGCCACCATTCTGATCCAAATATTCCTTGAATCCCTTTTTATCCTGTACTCCCAGGGCAAGAATTTTTGGTGTCCTGTCAAAAATCAGAGCTTCAAAATGTATTTGTCCAATCTCAAATCTGGAAAGGTCAAGAGGTACGATTTTCTTTTCGACTCTCTGGACCATCCTGTTTAATTTTTGAAAATGCTCATCTTTTTCATTAACCTTTCGCTTTTTGAGCTTGTCCATAATTGTCCAGGGTCTGAATTCATAGGTAAATTTTGTGATATGATCTTCCTGGATACTACATCGTATATGATAAAGTGCGGTTTCTTCAATTTCTTTCCATGTGATAAGATCCTCGAGCCATTCCTGATTTTTTCCCAGGCAAAAATTAACCATAAAGGAATCAGGTGTTTGATTTGAGAATGGTGAACACAGGGAATTTAATGAACGATGAATATCCCGAACAGTTCCCCTTGTCCAGACATCTTTGAGTTTTTTAATTGTAATTCTTGTACCATGAGAAGTTTTTACAAAAACAACCGGCTCTCTTTCAGTGATGTTGATAGATACTTCATTCAAATACTGATGTCCTTCAAACCGGGTCCAGTCGATAGTGAGATATACTTCTGGTTTGTTATTCTGTCTTGTTACCAGTTCAATAATTCGCCCCATTTTGTGAGCGCCAAATCGTCCGATTCCTTTTTCACCCAGCGGCAGGCGGTTGTATTTCTTGCTCCGTTTTTTTTCAATAAATTGTTTTTCCTTATTATCACTTCCCGGCTCCATCCAGACATCTTTAACGGTATCCAAGTCCATCCCCGTACCATTATCTTCAATGATAATGCTTCCGTTATCAGGGTTTTCAATATCATTCATAATAACATTTACGACACTCGCATCTGCATCATACGAGTTCTTAACCAGTTCAAGTAGGGCGATACTCTCGTTTTTTATCAACTGTTCGCCAAGCTGTAGCATTATTCTTGCCCGTGGCCGAAATGACATTGTTGCTTTTTTGTATTTGTCAGACATAAGATCACGTTAATCTGTTAAAATTTTTATAATTGCCTTCATTACCGGCGGACATACGGCGTTACCAATCATTTTTATCCTGTCACGCCGGGAACCCTGTTCGAATCTATACCCTTTGGGCCACCCCATCGCCTGCTTTAATTCTTCCGGTTGCAGCATACGCATCATATGGCCCTGTGATGTGGGCTTCACATAGGCGAATCGGTCCAGTGTTGTAATGGTGCGCAGCGGAACATCAACACTCTGCCAGCCTCCGGCATGATCTGTACCGTAATAAACGATGAGAAACGGCTCTCTGGTTCCCAGTTCCCGAATGGCTCGTTCAGCACGTTCCAATGTGGCACCGGCTCTCTTTTTTGAATGTAATGGGGTATACGGATACAATCCGTTGCCATTGATAACCTCTTTGACTGGTCTGACCTTTCTTTGGGGAACACGGACATCCTGTGGTTTTTTTTCTCGATCACAAAGGATAAACATCCGTCGCCTGCTTTGTGGCACACCAAAATCCGCGGAATTCAAAACCTGCATGTTGGTTTGGTATCCCAGTTCTTTAATGTCAGAAATCAGATTGTCATACCGATCCCAGTTTTTCATGCTCACCACATTTTCGATAACCAGCCAGCGCGGCTTGAAGACTTTAGCGAACTTCAGCACCAGCATTGCGGTTTCTTTGCTCTTTTCACATCGCGGCTTGTTCCCTTTGGCCACACTGTGGTTGGTGCATTCAGGAGAGGCCAGAATAAGGTCGATTTCCCCTATTCCGTCAGACAGCCTTTCCGGGGTGCTTTCCTCCAGCCTGCCGCAGTAAAATTTCGCCCCAGGCAGATTGTCCTTGTAAACGGCTCCGGCCGTCTCCCACATGTCAAATCCTGCAACCATATCCACCCCTGCCATGCTGGCTCCCCAACTGCTTCCGCCTGCACCGCAAAACAAATCTATACCGCGTACTCGCCTCATCAAAACCACTCTCGGATGTAATCTTTAAGATATTTTTAATAAACAAGTTATGTAAATATAATCGGAGTGGCATATGATACCAGATTAAAATATCCCATATTTTCCAGCTTCCCAGACAAAAACCGCACACGTTCCAGATTTCACGCCACAACTGCGAATTGTACCCCTCCCCCTCCCGCCCCTCAATCAAAATCCCCCTCTTTTTCCAGTGAATTTTTTAACCGTTAACGGCCCACCACTAACCGGCAACTATTTTACTCCCAGCACCAAGCCCCACATGTCTCTTCACGGGGGGAAACCGGCATTCCATGCTCTCCGAGCTGGAAAGATTCTCCCGACCAACCGCCCAGCCTTCCGACCACGAGGCGGTGAGCCACCTTCTCCTGCTCCCCTGTTCTCGCGCAGCGTACGGTGGGTCCAGTTTTTGCCCGTCCTGTCCGTAAATTTGCCACTGTTAATCTGGATAATCTAGGCAATCCCCCCCTCTTTTAATTCGTAACTCGTAATTCGTAATTTCCCCATGTAACTCGTAATTCATAATTCGTAATTTCCCACCCTTGTCCGACTATCTTACCATTGTTAATCTGGGTAATCTCCCCTCCCTTTTAATTCGTAACTCGTAATTCGTAATTCGTAATTTCTCTCCCCCATTCCCATCTTCTCTGATAACTGATAACCAATAACTGATAACTATTATTTCCACGTGCCAATACCATTCACTTTTACCTGTCTTTTGCTCTACTTTTACAATGTTTTACCCATGTTTTACATCATTTTCTTCATCTTTTACTATACTTTCTTCAACATTTACCAACTCAACCTAACCGTTAAACTTTACCAAATATGCCCTTAAATCTTACCCAATCATCCTATATTAATGCAGTTATCGGACTATATATCACGCCATCACGCTATCACTCCCCCCACGCAAAATAAACACTTACAGCAATTTCCCAAATCCAAAAATAAGCACTTATAGAAATATGAAGCAACCAGCGGGAGCGTCGCCAGGGTATAATGCCCGCGGCGAAGTGGTGCAGGCTTGCCTGCCTTACAGCAATTTCCACATATCAAAAATAAAGACTTACAATCCAAAAACCAGAATATCCCCAGCGTGCCAATTTCCCCACCTGGAATCACCACTCTTCGCACCTCGCTGTGTATATCACATCATAAAAGAAAGGCCCCGGCATTTCTGCCGGAGCCTCTTGATTCTTTAAGCAATTTGGCTGAAAGGACTTATCTTCCTTACCCACCCGCCATCCGCTTATACATCTCGTACCGCTCAGCATATTCCTTCGCCAGCCGCTCATGCAAAACCTTCGCCTCATCCGGGAACTGCTTCACCAGCGTCGAATACCGCACCTCACCCTTCAGGAAGTCCGCAATCGTACCCGTAAGTTCTTTAGTTTCAAACACAAACGGATTCTTGCCTTCTTCCTTCAACTGCGGATTGAACCGGTACAGCGGCCAGTACCCGCATTCCACCGCCAGCTTCTCTTCGTTCTGGCTCCTGCCCATATTAATCCCATGATTAATACACGGTGCATACGCCAATATCAGTGACGGCCCCGGATAGCTTTCCGCTTCCGCCAGCGCCTTAACTAGTTGATTTTTATTGGCTCCCATCGCCACCGACGCCACATACACATACCCGTATGACATCGCCATCATCCCCAAATCTTTCTTCTTGGTCTTTTTACCGGAAGCCGCGAATTTCGCCACGGACCCGGTCGGCGTCGCCTTACTGCTTTGCCCACCGGTATTTGAATACACTTCCGTATCCAGCACCAGCACATTCACATCCTCCCCGCTGGCCAGCACATGGTCCAGGCCGCCGTAGCCGATATCATACGCCCACCCGTCGCCACCGAACACCCAGATGCTCTTCTTGGTGAACAGGTCCTGCATCGAAAGGATCTCTTTCAGCAGTTCATCCTTAACTGCCGATTTCGCCAGCAGTTCCCGCAGTGTATCGCCGACCACCCGGCTCTTCTCACCGTCATTCATGCCATCCAGCCACGCCTGCATCGCCGTCTTCAACTCCGCCGGAATCTCTTTGGCCATCGCCTCCCGCATCTTGCCCGCCAAGTATTCCCGACGCTGGCTGAACGCCAGATTAAAGCCGTAACCGAACTCCGCATTATCCTCAAACAATGAATTCGCCCAAGTCGGGCCATACCCTTTTTCATTCACCGTATAGGGGCAGCTCGGTGCCGACCCGCCGTAAATACTCGAACAGCCCGTCGCGTTGGCAACCACCATGCGATCGCCGAACAACTGGGTAATCAGTTTGATATAGGGGGTCTCACCGCAGCCGGCGCAGGCACCATTATACTCAAACAGCGGCTGCTGGAACTGGCTGCCCTTCAACGTGTTCTTGTCCATCGAGTTACGATAGGGAATCTTGGCTGAAAATTCCTGGTTCGGAACCTGTACTTCCTTCTGGCTCTCCAGCGGCTTCATTTCCAGTGCCTTTACTTTCGCCGGGCAGATATCCGCACAATTCCCGCAGCCGGTACAGTCCATTACGCTGATCTGAAGCCGGTACTGATATCCCTTGGCATCCGATCCCTTGGCGGGTACCGCCTCAAAACCGGCTGGGGCGTTCTTCAACTCTTCCTCTTTTGCCAATATGGGCCGAATCACCGCGTGCGGGCATACGAACGCACACTGATTGCATTGGATGCAATTTTCCTTGATCCATTCCGGCACATTGATTGCAATCCCACGTTTTTCATATTTGGTGGTTCCCGTCGGATAAGTGCCATCCGCAGCCGAGGTTACATAGCTAGCATCCAGTTCCGCCGCAAACGAACTGACCGGCAATTGCGTACCCTTCTGGGCCAGCATCGGCCGCATCACTTTGGTCACAAACTCCGGTTCGTTTCGTTTCGCTTCCGTCTCCAACTCCGCACCGGCCCAACTGGCAGGATATTTAATCTCTACCAGATTCTCAATCGAGGCATCCACCCCCGCCACATTCATTGCCACAACTTTATCACCCTTGCGGCCATAAGTCTTTTTGATAGCAGTTTTTAAATATTCAATGGCATCATTAACCGGAATCACATCCGCCAGTTTGAAAAATGCCGTCTGCATGATCATGTTGATCCGCTGGCCCAATCCTGCTTTCTCGGCGATAGCCACGGCGTCAATATTGTAAAATTTCAGCTTCTTTTGGGCAATCGTCTGCTTCATCGAACCGGGCAAATGGGTTTCCATTTCCGCCATGGACCAGGGCGAATTCAATAGGAAAGTGCCGCCGGTCTTGATCCCCGCCAGCACATCGTACAGGCGGACATACGCCGAATTATGACAGGCCACAAAGTCCGCCACATCAATCAGATACGAAGACTGGATCGGCTGATGGCCGAACCGCAAATGCGAGACCGTCAGGCCGCCGGACTTCTTGCTGTCATAGGCGAAATACCCCTGGGCATACATATCCGTATTATCACCGATAATCTTGATGGCGTTCTTGTTTGCCCCGACGGTTCCGTCACTGCCAAGCCCCCAGAATTTGCACCGCACCGTCCCCTTCGGCGAGGCGTCGATCTCTTCGGTGATCGGCAGCGAGGTCATCGTCACATCATCGACGATCCCGACCGTAAAGTGATTCTTCGGCTCATTTTGCGACAAGTTATCATACACGGCCTTGACCATGCTCGGCGTGAACTCTGCGCTGGACAGGCCATAACGGCCGCCCACGATAATCGGGGTCTCCCGCTTTTCCATATAAACCGTGCAGATATCCTCATACATCGGCTCGCCCAGACTGCCCGGCTCTTTCGTCCGGTCCAGAACCGCGATCTTTTCCACGCTGGCCGGCATGGCCTGCAGGAAATGTTTCGCCGAGAACGGCCGGTAGAGTCGCACCTTCAGCAAGCCGACCTTCTCGCCCTTGGCCGTCAGATAATTCACCGCCTCTTCGATTACTTCGCACCCGGACCCCATCGCGATAATCACCCGGTCGGCATCCGGGGCGCCCACATAATCAAACAGGTTATAACGGCGACCTGTTGCCTCTCCCACCTGCTTCATGGTCGCTTCCACAATTGCGGGCACCGCCTGATAATAGCGGTTGCAGGCCTCACGGGCCTGGAAGAAGGTATCCGGATTCTGGGCCGTTCCCCGCAACTGCGGGTTTTCCGGGTTCATTGCCCGTTTGCGGAAGTGGGCAATCGCGTCCCGGTCCACCAGCCGGGCCATCGTTTCATAATCGATCATCTCCACCTTCTGGATTTCATGGCTGGTCCGGAATCCGTCGAAAAAGCTCACAAACGGCACCTTCGCTTTCAGCGTCGCCAGATGGCACACCGTCGCCAGGTCCATTACTTCCTGCACCGAGCCGGCAGCCATCAACGCAAATCCGGTCTGCCGCACCGCCATCACGTCGCCATGATCCCCAAAAATACTCAGCGCATGGCTGGCCACCGTTCGGGCCGACACATGAAACACCGCCGGAATCAATTCTCCGGCAATCTTGTACATGTTCGGGATCATCAGCAGCAGGCCTTGACTTGCGGTAAACGTCGTCGTCATCGCCCCGGCGGCCAGCGATCCGTGCACCGCTCCGGCAGCACCGGCTTCCGACTGCATTTCCCGCACGCGTAATACCTGGCCGAATATATTCTTACGTCCGTACGCTGCCCAGTCATCGGCGATCTCGCCCATCGTCGAGGAAGGGGTGATCGGGTAAATCGCGGCTACATCGCTAAATGCGTACGCCACATGCGAGGCGGCGGTATTGCCGTCGATCGTCTGCATGACTTTTTGTTTGGTGCCGGATGTTTCCGCCTTGGCGGTAGATTTCGTTGAAGTTGCCATAAAATAATGACCTCCGTTATGGTAAATAGTTATAAAATAGTAAGTTAAATCCTTTCTGGATAAATAAACATAATATGATAAAACAAAGTTTGTTCTTATGCCAGAATTTTTTCTTTTTTTATAGTATGCCCAAGTAGTAATAAAATCATCGTCTTTTCGGAAAACCGGCATAATCTCTGGGGAAAAACCCGGGAAAAACATTGGTGGGTGGGGTGAATTAGTAAAAAAAATGCTGATTTTCAGCCTTTTAATCGGCTTTTTGCGGGAAATCCTTTTCGCCGAAGACATCAGCGGTGAACAAAAACACCTCGGTATCGGACTTTTTCCAGGCGTCATAGGGCAGGCCCGCTTTGCCGGCACAGCAGTTGCCTAGAAATTCTTCGGTGCTCCAGCCGGTTTCGGTGGCTACCTGGGGGAGGAAACAGCCGGCGTGGTAGCCTTTTTTGATGTAAATTCCATGCCGGCCCAGCGTTAGAGCCATTGGATTGTCGGTTTTTTCCAGGGGGGAGAGGACGGAAATTTCGATATCAAGCTGCGCTAACTCCCTGGGAGTAACGGGGTTACTGGCAAAGCGGCTGTCCCGGGTGGCGGCGATGGCCATTTCCCGTATGGTTTTCAGCAGGCTCTGGCTAGGCTGGAACTGGCCGATGCAGCCTCGTAACTGCCCGTGATTATGGATAGTTACGAAACATCCGCGTTTTTCATTGAAGAGGGGATCTTCCGATTCAAAGGTGCCGATCGGCTGGCCCCGGACTGCCGCTTCAACTATCTTGCGGGCCAGGCG
This sequence comes from uncultured Pirellulales bacterium, assembly GCA_964580995.1. Classification (GTDB taxonomy): domain Bacteria; phylum Planctomycetota; class Phycisphaerae; order Sedimentisphaerales; family SM23-30; genus JAKJEP01. Next base: position 36,553 of record CAZOMV010000045.1, on the reverse strand, counting down.
CAAAAGGACAATTTTCTGCGTTTCGGTTAAATCATTGCTCATACTCGAATTATACCTGTCATCCAGACAGGGTTCAACATTTATTATGCTCCGGCCAATCACAGAAAGATATGGCAGTAGGAAAAAATTGAAAGGCGGGGGCGGATAATTAGAAAATTACGAATTACGAGTTACAAAGCGAAAGGAAACTCAAATAATTGCTGTAAGTGCTTATTTTGCGTGGGGGAGTGATAGCGTGATGGCGTGATATATAGTCCGATAACTGCATTAATATGGGGTAATTGGGTAAGATTTAAGGGCATATTTGGTAAAGTTTAACGGTTGGGTTGAGTTGGTAAATGTTGAACAAAGTATAGTAAAAGATGAAGAAAGTGATATAAAACATGGGTAAAACATATATAAAAGTATAGCAAAACATAGGTAAAAGTGAATTGTATTTACACGTGGCAAGTTGGGAAATTACGAATTATGAATTACGAGTTACGAAATAAAAGAGAGGAAATATTACCCAGATTAACAGCATAAAAAGTCGGACATATCTGACAAATCGGACAAATCAGACAGGTCGGACAGGTGGGGGAAATGACGAGTTATGAATTACGAATTACAAGAAAGTGAATGGTGAGAAGAAGACTGGCCCACCGCCTCGTGGTCGGAGGGGTGGGACGGTTTATAGGAAGTTTCAGCTCGGAGAGCATGGAACACCGGTTTCCCCCCGTGAAGAGCATTCGGCTGGGGGGCTTTCAGTCATAAACTCTCTTGCCCCAGCGGTTCTGACTGGCGGGAGCGACCGGCGGGAGTGACGAAAGGGGCAAATGTACGCGGCGATTTCGGTGCAGGCTGGTGCCTGCCTCGGAGAGCATGGAATGCCGGTTTCCCCCCGTAGGGCCAAAGGGCAGGCATTGCCTGCACCAATCCGCTGCGGGCGTAAAGGGAATATGACGTTCCCGACGGTCACTTCATCAGGGGCGAGAAAGGAAGGAAGAATTTTTGGGAATTTGATTGAGGGGCGGGAGGAAATTACGAATTACAAATTACAGATTACGAGTTAAAAAAATGGGGAAGAAAAAACTCATCCGCAGATTAACGCCGATGGACTCAGATGAAGAAGGTTGGTAAATAATTTAATGATAGGGTGTTATGTTTTTGGGGAATTGTATTGGCGGATGGGGCTGGGGGGAGATACAATCAAGGTTTGTGGTGTTAAATCTGGTTTGTGAGCGGCTTTTAGCTGGGAAGCTGGGATATATGGGATTTTTAATGACAGGACTGGCTGGGAGGGTGATGGGTTTTTATGGGTAGAGGTAAGCTGAGACAGGTACGGAATGAGGGGGTGGCTGGCCAGGAAAAGAAAGTCAACCACAAAGAGCACCGAGGCGCACAGAGAGAAGAAAAGATATTAATGGTGACAGAAAATAATCATATAAACCACGAAGAACACCGAGGGCACGAAGGCAGGCACGGCCTGCGGCGAATACGGCGCGAGGCGGGAAGGTGATATGACGCTTCCGCCGGGCGCTGCAGAGTTCAATTTGCGACGAAGAAAAAGGAGATTTGGTTTGGCAGGATTGGAGATTTTGATTTGGGAGTTTGGGAAAAGGAAAAAGTGGTAATACTATGGATATAAAAAAACAATTCACCTTCTCCAAAAAACACATTGTCCTGAAAATCGTGTTATTGGCAGTAGTCCTGATTGTGTTGGAAAGTGTTTTTTTGGGGCCTAAAATTGACAAGTATAAATTAAAAAAAACGAAGATAATTGGTAATGCAATAGTGAGTTCGCTAAAGAACTATTACTCGGATCAAGGCAGATATCCTCAAACCTTGCAGCAGCTTGTGCCTCAATATCTCGCAAAAGTAAAAGAACCCACCTGGGGTTTAGGCGTTTGGGACTATGAATGTAGGCCGGAGGGAAAGGGCTATTCCCTTGCAGTAAGTGCGAATGACGATCGGTATCCCATCCTGTTTCGTACCGACAAAGATACATCCTGGTATTTGGATGAATGATTAATTGGTTTTGCGACGGCAAACGGATTGACGATGCTACCGGAGTACAGGATTATTTCTTTGGGAAATTTAGAGGTTTGGGTTTTGCATGAGTAATGGCAGAGACGACAGAAACAAACGACCGTGGTTTCCTTTGGTTTTAATTCTGCTGGCCGTTCTGATTCTATTGGTCGTTATCGGATGGTGGCGGTTTCATGAAAGCATACTGCTATTTGATGCACAGGACGCAGTGCACGTCATCGCCTGCGAGGCAGATCGCCTCTATGCAAACAATCCAAACGTTACCCAGAAAGACATTGATCACATGGTCTGGAATTTGCATAAAGCCAGCGTGATTAATCTGGCCATCGATTCGGGCGGCAAGGCGGTGGATCCGTTTGGGACAGGTTTTCGTATCGGACATCAGGATCTTCCGGAGAAATCCAGGACCACGGCTATGAGTGCCGGGCCGGACAGACGGTTCGGCACGGAGGATGATATCCGTTTTGTCTATGAGCGAGAAAAAGAACCTCGCCAAAATCATGAGGCAATCCATCCGGCGACTTCTTCAGACACGGATTCAATAGGAAATCAGGGGAAATAAGCGGATTTTTCTTGTTTATCGGGCTGGGCAGTGATATTATGAAATTTATTCTTATAAGCGTGGGTAGTAAGTTGTTAGCAACCTCACTCATAAAAAAACGGATTAATGATATGTCGAATCTGCCACAATATACCGAAAATAAAAGAAAAGGAAATATCGGAGAAGCATTCGTTCAGTGCATATTATCATCTTTTTGTTTAGTTCACAAGATTGATAGTAGTCAAGATTTGGGGAATGATTTTATTTGTGAATTAACAAAGGGGAAATATCCTTCAAATATTCTTTTCTATGTTCAAGTTAAATATTGGAACACGGAACCAAAAGACAGCGACATCAAAGACAAAATCGAATATTGGGAGGGTTCTCCCATACCTACCTATTTATTTTGGATAGATGCAGAAAATTCGATATCATTCGATAAAATTAACAGCCTTGATCCAAAGAAAGAAATTGAACGGCTCAAATACAAGAGATATACCCCCATAGCACATGGGAATAATCAGCCGAAAAATCTAAGATTTAAACCATTCCGTAAACGTGAATTCTTGAGAGACATAATGGTTGATTATGCACGTTGCCTGTATAAAAGGGGAATGTCAACTGTCATAAACAAAAACGATTTCACTGAGCTTGACAAGGCCGAGCTTCCGCTAGGTGAAATTTGCTTATTTGTTGATGATGTTATTCCAGATGAATATAAAGACGAATTTATTCGCAATTCCTGGACTAACTTATTAGCAACAGCTAAATCACTGTATGTTTCTAAGCCTGATAATAGAGAATACTTGCAACTTGCATTGGAACACGTCCAATTGGCAAACAAGATGATCAAATTCGGGAATCCTGATTATCAAGGGTTCAAAGAAATATGTCAAAAACTAGAAAAAGATATTCAAGACGGTTTGGAAATGACAAATAAGGGCAGGTAAATTTACGCCATGACGGAGCCATCCCATTCACACTATTACGATGATGACGGCGACGAAATCAATCCAGATCTGGTAGCCAAGCCGGATTTATGCGTATCGTGCCGGAAGGACGGCCTGTCGGGTGAGGAGGAAATCCTGTGCAACCTGACCCGCTGCGATCAGCAGGGCGAGGCGGAATTTTATTGTGAGGCGTATGAACCGAAACGCGATAGCGAATCCTTCGGTTCTTCGTGGTGAAAATTTATTTTACACTTTCTCGCCTTGTGGAAGCGACCGGCAGGAGCGTCAATTAGGTGAAATGGCTGTGGCACAATTGGGGAGGAAGATGGTATGCAGTGCATACCCAGCCGCTACTGCCGAAGCACGGATTACGAAAGGAAGGGAATCCTGGATTCCTGCTTTCCCAGGCTGTGTCGTAATTCAATTTTGCGTGTTTTTGAACTCTACGGATTATCGCAAACAGGCGTAGAAGCTAGCTCCTACATTCAATATAAGACATTCTATAAACTGGAAAATATCCATTTTCTTAATTACGACACAGCCTGTTCGCAGGAATGACCATTGGGCGCGGAAATGGAATAGGGGGACGATTATTGGTAGAGGGCGGTTTATACTTTCGCCCCTTTGGGGCTTGGGGAGGGGGTGGTGGTTCGATTTCCGGGGGCTTACGCCCCACGGCTAAGAAACGAACGGCCCCTTCGGGGCCTGCGGAGAAAAAGGTTGTTCGGCAAGCAGGCGCTTCCGCTGGGTTGAATGCCAATGACAGGAGAGAAGAACCGCGTGTGCAGCAAGCTGCACACCCTACCCAGAAATACACCTCGTGAGCCTATGGCGGGAAGATACCAGATGGAGAAAGGCAAGCGGAAGGTTGAGCGGAGAACAAAGCGGAAGCAAATGGACGGGATGGACAAAAGGAGCGAGTGGGGTATAATGCTTTCGATCGATTCAAGATTTCGGATGACGATTATGATTGGTGAAAATGAATATGGCCCAAAAAATTACTATTCGGTACGGCAAAGAGGGGATGGAGCTGCTCGTTCCAGAGGCTGCCGATATCCTCGAAGGCCAAAACATTCCCGCGCTGATCGATCCCGACCAGGCTGTCATCGCGGCCCTGGCTCACCCGATTGGCAGTCCGCCCCTGCGGGAATTACTCCGGGTCAAAAAACCATCCCGCGTCGCGATTACCGTATCTGACATCACCCGGCCGGTGCCCAATCAGCGGTTTCTGCCCGGTATTCTGCAAACGCTGAACGAAGCGGGTATCCGGGATTCCCAGATTGTGATTATCATCGGCACCGGTATGCACCGGCCCTGTACGGCTGAGGAACAGCAAATCCTGCTAGGCCGCGCCATCACCAGCCGGATGGAGGTTATCAATCACCGGGCAGATCAGCCGGAAACCCTGGTAAAGATCAGCAGCGAGCCGCCCGTGAGTATCTGCCGCCGCTTTGCCGAGGCGGAATTCAAAATCGTCACCGGCTACATCGAACCTCACTTCATGGCCGGCTTTTCCGGGGGCCGCAAGGGGGTCTGTCCCGCCCTGGTGGATTTGAAAACGATAGAGCGATTCCACGGCTATGCCACGCTGGCCGATCCCCGTGCTGATAATGGAGTGCTGCCCGGCAATCCCTGCCACGCCATAGCGTTGGCGATTGCCCAGACTGTCGGCGTGGATTTTCTCTTCAATGTCGCCATTACCAAAGACCGTCAAATTGCCGGCATATATTGCGGCGAGCTGGAAGAGGCCCATGCGGCTGGGTGCCGGGAAGCGGCCCAATGGATGTCCGCCGCTCTCGAGAAACCCTACGACCTGGTAGTCACCAATGGCGGCGGTTATCCGCTGGACCGGACCTTTTACCAGACCGTCAAAGGCATGTGCACCGCCCTGCCCGCCCTGAACCATCATTCCACCCTGCTGATTGCCTCGGATTGCGGCGAACAGATCGGCTCCCCCGCCTACCGGGATTTGATGCTCCGATACGACAACGACTGGCGAACATTTCTGGTTGACATCGCCGCCCACCCCGATGAAACGCAACTCGACCAATGGCAATTCCAGATGCAAACCCGCGTACTGGGGCGGGTCGGGCTGAGAAACCTCTGGTGCGCCAGCGACGGGATCCTTCCGGAACTGCAAAGGAAACTATCCGTTCATCCCCTCCCTGGCCCCGGTACCGCCCGGCACCGCGTCCAGATGGCAATCGATACGTACCTGGAAGATCACCCCGCCGCCCGCCTGGCCGTCATCCCCGAAGGCCCTTACACCCTGCTGCAAACCAGGTAGTTTATGCTGCGGGACGTTCAGGCGGAACTGGCGGAGGCGGACAGATTTAGCGCAAAAATGGAGGCGGGGGGAGTCGAACCCCCGTCCCGAGACGTTTCAGAACGAGTTTCTACGTGCATAGTCGATCAATTGAGTTTCGCCGGGGAAGACTCCGCTCGACAGGATTCTACTTTGGCTAGTCCGACAATTTTCTCACCGATACCGTGCCGAACAGCCGGTACCGGCCAGCCCACTGCTGTCGCTCACATCCGCTAGCGGGCGTCGCGGTGTGAACGGGCGCCTTAATTAGGCAGCCATGCGTAACTGATTGTTCGCATTTAAGTTTTTTGCCAGATGATTAACCAGGCCAACTGACATCCTGGACACGCGGCTCGAACCTCAACTCGTCCGGTCGAAACCTTTCGCCCCCATATTCTTATGTAAAAGAGCTTTCCTTCTATTTATATCTGGAATCGAGTGATTTGGCAAGTGAGAAACGAGTCGCCGGGGAATTTATTTCAAGCACCCATAAAAAAGCAACGGGACCGCCCCTCCAGCGGCCCCATGCATATGGTATCCAATAATGACCTTTTCTCCTCCAGGCCATCTTTGTAACCATGACTATCAATAGTATTTACGAATTACGGCTGACGATTCAAATCAATCCGGATAGACCAGTTCATGCAAACAGAATTCCTGTAAAAAAACTCTGCTGTTATTTGACTCGAAACGACATCCATAATTCCAAAGAATCAATTTGAACATCTGATTGGACAAATGAATAAGAAATCTTGACTACGCTCAAATTGCCTAAGACGTAGGAAGTTAGAGCAAAAAATGTGCCGAAAAGTAAATTTTATACCCATTTGTCCCCATCTTGATCGCAACTGCATATAGCTGGGGACTTTACTAGCTGGTAATTTTTAAGAAATCCGGGCCATACTAGTGGTAATGGGGCAGATTGGATGATGTTTTTTTTAAACACATACTGTCCGCCAAGGATTGAAACATGCGTAATTTGTTTTTCTGCAAATAGTTAAGATGCATTTGGGAAAATCCATTTAAACCCTATAAAAGTACGAAAAGCAACAGGTGATGCATGATTGTCATCTGTTAATATGGGATATATGTATGCGAGGGGGTAATCTGTTGCAAGATTAACAGGGTGTCGCAAAAAAGAAACTTGATAATTGCTTGATATTTCAGTAATTATTGCCGTTTTGTTTGACACAGGCCAATTTCGGTGATATACTTTTACGATTTCGGACTTTTATAAATTTTATAGAGTAACAAGACTAATATTGGGTAAAAAGTGAGCACCTATATCGACGAATCACAAATCCAGCAAATCCTGAATTCAGTTAGTATAGTAGAGCTTGTCAGCCAATATGTTGCGCTCAAACCCAAAGGCAGGGAAATGGTAGGACTTTGTCCTTTTCATGAAGATCATAAACCTTCCCTGTATGTAAATCCTTCCAAGCAGATTTTTAAATGTTTTTCGTGTGGAACGGGTGGAGATGTTATTAAGTTTATGATGTTGAAGGAACTTCTGTCGTTTTCGGAAGCGGTCCAACTGTTAGCGGATCGGGCGGGTATCAAGATTACGCAGAGGCAAAACAGCAGCCCTGAAGATAGTATCGATAGAAATCAGCTGGAGAGAGTCAATCGATGGGCGGCCCAGATTTTCCGAAAATCGTATGACGACCCAGTTGTTGGAAAGCGGGCCAGAGACTATGTAGCGTCCAGAGGTATAACCGAGGATGTGGCTCGTCGATTTGGATTAGGCTGGGCACCGGATGAATGGGATCGCATGACGAATGCTGCCCAGAGAGAAGGTCAAAATTATAATGGATTGGCGCAGGTTGGCCTTTTAATCCCGAAGGAACAGGGTGGTTACTATGACCGGTTCCGGCAGCGGTTGATGTTTCCGGTGATCGATGCTCTGGGCCGCGTGATTGCTTTCGGCGGGCGTACGCTAGGCGATGACCCTGCCAAATATCTGAATAGTCCGGAAAGTCCGATATTTATCAAGAGCCGGTCGTTGTATGGGCTACATGCCGCCAAAGATACCATCGTAAAAGAACGGCTGGCGGTGATTGTGGAAGGCTATACCGATTGTATTATGTCGCATCAGCAAGGTGTGAAAAATGTGGTGGCGACCCTGGGGACCGCTTTGACAGCAGACCATGTACGGGTATTGTCCCGCTATGCGGACCGGATCGTGCTGGTTTTTGATTCGGATGAAGCCGGTCAAAAAGCCTCTGACCGAGCGGTCGAGATCTTTTTGTCCCAAAATGTCGAGCTTCGGCTGGCGACAGTGCCCGAAGGAAAAGATCCCTGTGATTTTCTCCTGCTGCGGGGTGGGGAGGCCTTTTTGGACCTCATTGCCAACGCCACCGACGCCCTGGAATACAAGTGGAAGACTACCCGGCAGCGGGTGGAGCAATCGGATACGATCAACGGCCGAAAACGAGCTGTGGAAGATTTTATGGCTCTGGTGGCCCGGACCAGTTCGCAGGGGAATATGGATAGCATCAGCCGGGGGTTTCTGGTGAACCATATTGCCAAGCTGGTGGCCATGCCGGCGGAAGAAGTACATCAGCGAATCAATCAACTGCAAAAAAAGGTTCCCCAGCGGGAGTCGCCGCGGAGTACCGCAGGCCAGCCGGAAGAGGACAGCCGCAGCGGTTCGTACCGTCAAATACTGGAAGTTTTGTTGAACCGGCCGGATTTGTTTCCGGTGGTCAAAGAGTCGATCCCCAGTCCGGAGGTGATAGCGCACCCGATCCTTTTGCCGATAGCGAAAAGGGTTTGGCACTATTGCAGCCGGGGCGGCAGCGGCAAGCTGAGCGAAATTCTGGCCGGTTGTGAAAGTATCGAATTATGCAATATCATGACGGATATGGCAGAACAGGGAACTGCTCGCGGTAATTGCGAGAGTACCCTGGCCGGAGCCCTGCGTAATTTAAAACGGATCGAGGAAGAAGACGTTCGGCGGGAAGTGAAACAGTTGGTGTCCTCCGCATCGGAAAAGTATGGGGAGGATACCGAAACCGCCATGTTAATGGATTATCAATCCAAATGGGTGCCGGATCCCCGGAGAGTCGGCCTCAAGTAGGATAGTTGTTTTTTTTAACAGGAGTACAGGACTTTGGTAAAGAATAATACTAAAGATCAGCAGGTAGTGGACGATGGTTTGAAGGCCCTGGTGGAAAAAGGCAAGGAACGCGGATTTCTGACCTTCGAAGAAATGAATGATGAGTTGCCGGATGACAATATTTCCCCGGATCGCCTGGATAGTCTGCTGATGACGCTGGATGATTTGGGTATCGACCTGATCGATGAGGCGGATGTGGAAAAGCGGGAAGGGGAAGAGCGTGCCGAAGAAGAGGTGGAGGAGGCGGACGCCCATCTGGAAACGGTTTTGGTGGGAACGGAGGAGAAGCGGATCGACGACCCGGTGCGCATGTATTTAACGCAGATGGGGGAAATTCCGCTGTTGACCCGTGATGAAGAAATCTCCCTGGCCAAGAAAATCGAATTAACCCGGATGGCCTTCCGTCGCAAGGTTTTGGAAAGCGAACTGAGCATGACGTCGGTGATTTCGATTCTGGAACAGGTCGAGGCCGGACTGCTGCCGTTTGACCGAACCATGCGGATCTCCACCGCCAACAACAAAGAGAAATTATCGGTCATGCGGCGGATCCCGGTGAATCTGGAAACCGTGCGTAAGATGATGAAACAAAACCAGCAGAACTGGTTCAAGCTGGAACAGGAGGGCGACCTGGAAATTCGCCGTCAGATTAAACACCAGATGCGTCAGCGCCGGCGCCGTGCCGCCACCCTGCTGGAAGAGCTGGCGGTTCGTACCAGCCGGGTACAGCCGATGATGCTCAAGCTGGAAAATATCCTCAAGAAGATTACGGCGTTGGAAGAGTCTCTGGCGAATCCGGAAAAAGAGAATCTCAATGAAGAAGATATGCTGGTGATTCGCGAAGAAATGCTGGGGATGAAAGAGCTGGTACTGGAGGAGCCGGACCAGTTGCGAGCCCGCTGCCGAACGATACGCACGGTGTTTTCCGAGTATGAAGACGCCAAGCGGAAACTCAGCGGGGGAAATTTGCGGCTGGTGGTTTCCATTGCCAAAAAATACCGCAACCGGGGCCTGAGCTTTCTGGATATTATCCAGGAGGGTAATACCGGGCTGATGCGGGCGGTGGATAAATACGAATACCGGCGCGGCTATAAGTTCAGCACCTATGCAACCTGGTGGATCCGGCAGGCGATTACCCGCGCGATTGCGGACCATGCCCGGACCATCCGGATCCCGGTGCATATGATCGAGACGATGAGCAAGCTGCGGAACATCAGCAAGAAACTCCAGCAGGAACTGGGCGCTGAACCCAGCATCGAAGAAATCGCCGCCGCCGCGGATATGCCGATTTCGGAAGCCCGCCGGGTGATGAAAATATCCCGCCACCCGATCAGCCTGGACCGGCCGGTGGGCGAGAGCGAAGACAGCTACTTCGGCGATTTTATCGAGGATGACGGGGCGGAATCGCCGGTCAGCGCCGCTTCCCAGGAAATGCTCAAGGACAAAATTGACGCCGTTCTCAAAACCCTGACCTACCGGGAACGGGAAATCATCAAACTGCGATATGGAATTGGGGATGGCTATACCTATACTCTCGAAGAAGTGGGCCGCATTTTTAAAGTGACCCGCGAACGGGTCCGGCAGGTGGAAGCCAAGGCGATCCGCAAGCTGCAACACCCGGTTCGAGCCCGGAAACTGGAAGGGTTTCTGGATAATATTATCCCCAATTATGAAGAGGAGGAAGAGGGGGACGATTTTTGACGCCAGCGTCAAACACTCGTCGTCCCCTGGTTATCGGGGAGTCAGAGCTGTTTTTGGAAGTCCATAACGACTTTTAGTGGTTCCGTCATTTTTAAGAGGCAATGAGAATTTTTTTAAAAATTATTCTTGACAAGCCTTCCGGTTGCCGATAAAAGGACCATAACTTTTTTGTTTTGGGAGAATATTTTATGTTCCTGACTAGAAAAGACATTCAGAAGCAGATGCGAAGCCTGCTGAGAGGCGAAGGACGTATGTACGTTCGCCCGGCTATGGGAACGATGGATCATTTTTCCATGGTAACCAAAGCGGATCGCAGGGAGGACCTGCCCTAGAAGGATCATAAGTATATAAGCAGTATTTACCAAAGCCTTTTAGGAACATCCGCCTGAAAGGTTTTTTTATTTGGGTGTTTTAATGGATTAACCAAGACGCCTCTTGGCACATGGATCGTGCGCATTTAAATCGGATGTAGAATTGGATAGGTGAATTATATGTTTAACGCAATGATGAAAGAAAAGCGGAACGTGGTAACGGAAAACCACGCCCGGCCGGATACCTTTCAGCCCAAAGTGCTGATTCTTTCCGGTACCAGCGACATCAAAAATGAATTTGAAAAATATCGCGGCCGGTTTACGGATATCGATGAAATATATTCCGGCAATACCCGTTTTGCCAATATGCTGATGGGGAACCTGGGAGATCATCTGGTGGCCTTTGCGACGGTCTGCGGGCCGCAAATGGCCTACGATGTGACCGATTACTTTGCCGTTTCCGGTATCTCCCTGGTGATCCTGGCCGGATCCTGCATGGCCCTGAACCGCAATATTCAGCCGGGCGATACCCTGATCACCGTGGATGCCTGCCGGTACGAGAGATACGCTGGGAAAAACCCGCCGTCTTCGCTTCCGGTTTTCCCGGCCCGGTGGGATAGTTCGCAGTGGCCGGCCGGCAACCGGGCACGGGACCGTTCCTGTCATTGGGGACGGGTCTGTACCATCAGTAATTCCGTATCGGATATGGGGCAGATTTCGAATCTCTGCCTGATCAACCAATGCTGGGCGGTGGACCGGGAAACCGCCGGTGTTTTTGCCGCCGCCGGCTTGCATCGTATCAATCGTACCGCGATCCTGACGGTGGCGGATAACCCGGTTTATGCCGACGGCAGCCCGGCCGGCCATCTGGGCTGGTATAACTGGAACAGTTCCAGCGAAAAAAGTATGGAAGCCGCCCTGCAAATCACACATACTTATTGTGAAAACTGGAAAGGAGATGAATGAGATGGAAAACCAGACCGTTCTACAAACGGAACGACTGATACTCCGGCCTTTCCGGCTGGAAGATGCTCCCGATGTCCAGCGTCTGGCCGGCGACAAGGAGATTGCCTCCACCACCCTGCGTATTCCTCATCCCTATGAGGATGGCGCGGCGGAAAAATGGATTCGCTCCCAAAAAGAAGACGCGGAAATTTCCTTTGCCATAATCCACAAAGTGCAGGGTTATTTAATCGGCGCTGCCGGATTGAATCTGAACAGGGATTTCGACCATGCGGAACTGGGCTACTGGCTTGGCAAGGCCTATTGGCGACAGGGATTTGCCACCGAAGCCGCCCGGGCCGTCTTGAAGTTTGGTTTCGATTCGCTGAGTCTGTATCGTATCCACGCCCATTATTTCCTGCGGAATCCTGCCTCCGGCCGCGTCATGCAGAAAATCGGCATGGCCCGCGAAGGCCACCTGCGCCAGCATATAAAGAAGTGGGGCCAGTATGAGGACATTGTGATCTATGGCATTTTGAAAAGCGATTATGAGAAAAGGAAATGAATATGAATATACAGCAAATGAGCATCGCGGATTATGAGGAAGTGGCGGCCCTGTGGCAAAAAACCGAAGGGGTCGGCCTGCATGACGATGTGGATTCGAAAGAGGGCATTGGCAAATACTTGCAGCGGAATCCCGCCCTCAGCTTCATCGCCAGAGAAAATGACAAAATCATCGGCGCGGTCCTGTGCGGTTATGACGGGCGGCGGGGGTATCTGAACCATCTGGCGGTCGATTCGGCCTGCCGGGGCAAAGGCATCGGCAAGGCGCTGGTGGCCCATTGTTTGGCCGGACTTAAAAACCTGGGCGTCAGCCGCTGTAATATTCACGTATTCGCCGATAATCAGCACGGCCATGCCTTCTGGCAGCACCTCGGCTGGTCCGAACGAAACGATTTGAAAGTGATGTATTGCCGCCTGAGCTGATGGGAATCGAAATCCGCTTCATTTTGCAAAACTTCAATTATAACAGATTCACCGGATCGACATCGACGACGGCCTGGACGGCAAGGGTGGGTAAAAGGGTGGTTCGGATGGCGTAAAGCAGTTTCTGGATTGATTCGGCGGTCTGGGATTTCAGGATGATCTGCCAGCGATGATAATTTTCAATGCGGGCGATGGTGGCAGGGACCGGACCGCGCACCTCAACCGGAGAGGGCAGCGAGTGATTGATGGAGTCGATTTCTTCCCGGAATTTTCGGCAAACCGCTTCCAGCTTTTCCAGTTTCGCATCGCGCAGGATCATCCGTGCCATCCGGTGATACGGGGGCATCAGGCAGTTTTGGCGGTTGTGCAGTTCCAGCCGGGCAAAGGAATCGTAATCGTGCCGGCACGCCAATTTCACGGCGGGTTCTTCCGGTAGAAAGGTCTGCACAATCACCTGACCGTCACTGGTGGCCCGGCCGCAGCGTCCGGCTACCTGGGCGATCAGTTGAAAGGTTCGCTCCGAACTGCGAAAATCCGGCAGCGATAGTGCGGAATCGGCATTCAAAACGCCTACCAGTTTCACATTGGGGAAATCCAGGCCCTTGCCAATCATTTGCGTCCCCAGCAGGATATCGATCTTCCCCTCCCCAAATTCCTTCATTACCTCGTTGTACCGGTCGTGCTTCATGGAATCGCTGTCCACCCGGCACAGGTTCGCCGCGGGAAACTTGCGAGCCACCTCCTCTTCCGCCTTCTGCGTGCCCGGCCCGATCAGGATCAGTTTCTTTGCGCAGACCGGGCATACCTTGGGTACCAGGCTGGTATGCAGACAGTAATGGCACATCACAAAACATCGCGGTTCCAGATCAAACTCCCGTTTGGCCTTGTGAAAGGTGAGATTCACATCGCAATTCGGACAGTGCAGAATAAATTTGCAGGAGGGACAATAGACAAAATTGCTGTGTCCGCGCCGGTTCAGCAGTAAAATCGCCTGCCGCTTCAGAGCCAGGCATCGATGCAATTCCCCTTCCAGCGTCCGGCTGAGGAGGTGACTGCCTTTCCGTTCCATTGCTTCCGCCTGCATATCAATCGTGCAAACATCTGGAAGCGGCAACTCCATCACCCGCCGCGGCAGACGCAATAAATGAAAATGTTGACGGGCACTGCAATTGTGAAACGTTTCCAGACTCGGCGTCGCCGAACCTAAGATAATCGGTATATTCATCAGTTGAGCCAGCTTAATCGCCACATCCCGCCCGTGATAACGTGGGATCGTATCCTGCTTATAACTGGGTTCATGTTCCTCATCCACGACAATCAAACCTAAACGCGCCAGCGGGGCAAATATTGCCGAGCGTGCTCCGACCACCACTTGCGCCAACCCGTCCGCGATCATCCGCCACTGCTGATGCCGCTGCAGGTTGGATAGGCCCGAATGTAAAACCGCCACATTCGCAAACCGCTTCAAAAACCGCTGTACCGTTTGCGGTGTCAGGGCAATCTCCGGAACCAGAACCAGCGTCTGCCGACCCTTCCGCAGCACCCAGTCGATGGCCTCCATATACACCTCGGTCTTACCGCTTCCGGTAACACCATACAGCAGCACCGCATGGAATTGATCCTGGTCAATTAACTGCTTCACCTCCGCCAGGGCGTTTTGCTGGTCTGTATTCAGATCAAACGCAGCCGAAATTTCTGTCGGGACGCTCGTCACTGCTTCAGAAGGCTCAAATTCCTTTTGCTGCAGGATTTGAATCAGCCCCATGCGTGCCAGAGTGGTAAACGCCCCCCTGCCACAGGAAAAGGTTTCCGCAAGCTGGTCCAGCGGATACGATGGATGGCTCCTTTCGGTTTGCTGCTTTTGCATAAATTCGATGATGAGCCTGCCCTTAGCTCCGAGCCGCAATTTCGGATTGCCTTCGATTATTCCCCCAGCTTGCGGGCTTAGCTGAACGTAGGATCTTTTCACCATCCCCACCTGTTTTTTCACGGCCCCCGGTACCATAGCCGAGAGTATCGCCCCGAGAGAACAACAGTAATACCGGGCAATCCACTGGGCCAGTTCCATTCTCCGGGCATCAAGCAGAGGGATCGGGTCGATGATTTCCGCGATGTACTTCACCTTCTGGACACCGGAAATGTCGGGAAAGGAGACGCAAAAGCCGATCTGGAGGTGGTTTTTTTTGCCAAACGGCGCTTTAACTCGCTGGCCTATCGCGAGTTCCGAAATCATGGAATCGGCAATGGCATAATCGTATAAATTATCGCCGCCGGTTTCAAAGGCGACCCTTGCCAGCCGGACATCTTTGGCAGCTACAGGGGCTGACGATTGAGCAAGGGGGGCTGGCTGGCCGAATAAATCCATATTTTGTTCGTTGGAAACCATTTACATTCATTCTCGTGGAAAAATACCAGTACCAACTTTATAGCACCAGGGAGGTTTTGTCCAGAAAGGGTTTGGCATGTCGATAAATCTTTTATAAAAATAAGGTTAAGAATCGCTTGACCGAGATGGTGGGAAACTGTATGCTTTTCCCCATGCCGATATCGTTATTTATTAAAATTCGGGTATTTATAGTACTTTTGATCAGCGTCAGCGTATTTGGGGCGGCGTACCGGTATATCATCGAACCGCTGAATTCCAACGGGGTTATATCGATTTTTGAACATCATCATCCCTTCCAGGTACTCCTTTGGGCGATAGTGGGCGGCGGGATGGCAAAAATTTTGTCGCTGATATTGAGTCAGCCATACGCTAAATACATGGCACCGCTGGCTTTACCGGCAGGCTTGACTGCCTGGGCGGCGATGACCGGCAGGATGGATCAATTGCTGCTGGATTGCCCGACCGCGGCAGAGCGGACCGAGCTATTTCACCGGATGATTCTGGATAGTATGATGTGGACGGGGCTGATTTTGGGTGGGTTTTTCTTAGTCAATTTTGTGACAAAACGCGGGAAAAGTGGTGCAAATCCAGGACAAAATGATGAAATTCTATTCCAAAACATGCAGAAATCCAAAAACTCTTCCAGAACGGCACAACCGAAGGGATTTCTCCAGTCCAGGCCCTGGCTAAAGGGCTTAATGTCTGTATGTCTGGTTGGTATTATTTCTCTTTTGTTATTGAAAGTGTTGGCCCAATCCGGTCGGACAGACTACCGGTTGAACAGTTTTCAGTCCGTCCAGATCAGTACCATTCCCGCGACCAAGCAGATTATCTTTGCAGTTCTGGTCGCGTTCGCCGCCGGAGTTTTTGCCGCCCACCAGTTGTTTGCGGTGCCCCTGTGGACCTTCTTTTTTTCGCCGGCCCTGGTAGCTATCGTGGCGTATGGACTGGCAACGCAAGGCTGGGCGTTGGAGCCGTTGGCCCAAAGCACTTCGCCGGTTCTGTTATCTTCTGTCAGCTTTGCCGGCATTTTACCGGTGCAATATATCGGGGTTGGATCTCTGGGGGTAATCGCAGGATACTGGTTGAGTATCTATACCAATCAGGTTCGGATGTCTCACAGTAGATAAATTTCCTGGAAACAAATCATTTAATCCGCATTTAATCAAATTTTTATTGAAAATTATTGTTATCCGACGTGACTTTTTCCAAAAATGTGATAGACTTAATATAAGTTCGTTATAGGACGAAGCAAATAATTTTCTATTTGTCATGAGCTTATTAGAGAGAGTGCTAGAAGCAGGAAACAAGGGTTGGTTTTATAGTAAGCCAATATCTCTGAAAGGATGTAGAGATGCTTTCGAGGGCGGCCATAAAAAACAAGGCGGTTTTGATGGGCATCCAGACGGGCGACATGCCGGATGTCGATTTTATTTGGGCAGTCCAGAGAGCGGAAGGGCATGAATCTTGCTTTGGGAATGGTTTGACCTGCAGCAATCGTTCATGCCGGTGGAGAAAACAATGCGTGGCGATGGATTTTTTTGGTGATCAATCGGTAATCGCAATCTCGGCAAAGGTAGTAGAAACGCAAAGGAAAGGGAAAATCAAGGAGAATGTGAAAACAGATAATTTCCCTTCGTTGCGCGTGGATCCGCTCCGGCGAGAACGGACGAGCAAAAATTATAGTACGTAGCTCCGGAAGTTCTTGATCCAAATAGGCGATGCACGAACAACTCGTCTCAACTTGCCGGCTTATAAAGTCGGCAAGTTTTTTTTGCAGAAAAATTCCACTCTATTGGAGGAGGAGTTTGACACGGAGGAGTTCCGCGATGCTCCAGGCCTGAGCGATGCAGCCATTGGGGCGGTGGGGCCAGTCGCCGTCGAAGATTTCAGAGACGCTGCCGAGGCAGGCGTCTTCGTTCAGATGTCGGAGGAGCGGTTCGATCATTTCGGCCGCTTCCCGCCGGGCATCCTGGGAAAAGCGATGGACCTTGAGGAAGGCTTCGACAAATGGCCCGATCAGGAAGGCCCAGACGGTTCCCTGATGGTAGGCGGAGTCTCGCTGGAACTGGTCGCCGATATATCGTCCGCGGTAGCGGCTGTCGCGCGGACTGAGGCTGCGTAAGCCATAGGGAGTGAGAAGCTCTTCGCGGACGACATTGACGACGGAGAGCTGATATTTTTCGTCGAGCGGGGAGAAAGGCAGAGAGACGGCGAAGATTTGGTTGGGCCGAATGGCGGCATCGACCGAACCATCCGAGAGGATACAATCATTGAGGCAGTTATTTTCAAAATTCCAGAACAGGCGGACAAAATTTTGTTCGGCGGTTTCGGCCATACGAGCATATTTTTCCCGCTCCTGCGTATCGAGGGCGGTTTCGGCCATGATGTGCAGGGCGTTGATCCAAAGGGCGTTGATTTCGACGGGTTTGCCATGTCGGGGTGTGAAGGATACCCCATGGCAGCGGGCGTCCATCCAGGTAAGCTGGGTTTCGGAGTTGCCGGCGATAATGAGGCCATCCTCGTCGGCATGGATATTAAAACGAGTGCCGTCATGATAATGGCGGACGATTTCCGTGATGGCCGGTAAAAGCTGTCTCTGAAAAGTGTCCTGATCGTTGGTTGCGAGCAGATATTGATAGGAGGCGTGGATGAACCAGAGGGAGGCATCCACCGCGTTGTAATGCGGAGCACCGCCGTAATCATCGAAGCGGTTGGGAATCATTCCCTGATCGAGAGCATGGGCAAAGGTCAGGAGGACTTCTTTGGCCTCGGCGTCCCGGCCGGTGCCCAGCAGCAGGCCGGGCAGGGAAATGAAGGTGTCTCTGCCCCAATCGGCAAACCAGTGGAATCCGGCGAGAATACTGACGGATTCCCGGGTTTCGTTGATATTTCGCTTGACGATAAATTGATCCGCGGCTTTGACGAGTGCCCGGTGGTCTTCATCATGGGCCTGGGCCTGCTCGAAAAGTTGAAGATTTCGCTGCTGTAAGCCGGCCACTATTTCGTCGAGGCGGACCTCATGGATCGGGCCGGGCCGCTGGAGACCGGAGGTGGCTTGTACATAAAGAGTAACGGCGGCTGGGGACGAGAGGGCGGCCTTGAAATGGCCGGGAGCCCAGACATCTTCGTAATCGTCCTGGCAGCGGGCGGTTTCCTGACGATAGTGCATGGCATACCACCAGTCGGCCCCGCGTTCAAAATCCGCATGGGAACAATACATATGAACTGCCGGACCGTTGGGATCCATGACGCGGGCGGTGACCATTCCATTTTCCACTTCCATGTTGAGGGAGGTGGAGGAGGATTGCAGGGAATGGAAATCCCGCAGGGCCACCAGGGGCATGAGAGAAAACTGAATTTCCTGTTCGTTTCCGGAGAATTGGTAGGTAATGGCGACGAGGTCCTGGTCATACGCCAGATAGATCGATTTTTCGACAGTGAGCGAATCCAGTTCGTAGCGGAAATGGACCCCGGTATCGCGGCGAAACTCCTTGAGGTAATGATAGCCCTGGGGATGCAGGCGATCGGAGAATTCGAAATTGGCTAATTCGTACTTCCGGCCCCCTACCGTTACGGTTTCGAGCAGATTGGAGAGCGTTACAAAGCGATCCACGGGCGGACGAAGGGAAGCAATGAGCAGGCCATGGTAGCGGCGGGTATTGCAGCCGAGAGCGGTACCTGAAACATAACTGCCGCGGCGATTGGCCAGCAGCCATTCTTTCCGGAGTAGATTTTCGATTTCCGATTCGACAATGGGTATGACTTTAGGATTCCAGTTCGCATTTATTACATTGGCCATGAGAAAGTCCATTTCCTAAATCGGTTCGTTTTTGGAACACCATAAGCCAGTTATGGGACGCTCGGGTCACATAAACAGCTTCTACCTTTTTTACTATCGGTTATTTGAAGGAAGTTCTTAGAAATAAAAGGAACTCTTGGGCCTACCAGTGGAGATATGGGCGGTTAAACCAAGCGGATAGGGTTTCAATAAGGTTTTGCAAAACTTCAGGTTTAAATGGCAGAGCATTCCTGGCGGCAACGGCTGCGGAGGTTGTCCATGACATTCATGAAGTTGATGTAGGAATCGTAGGGGCTGTCGTAGGGATTGAAATATTTGTGGACATCGCCATCGGCAAACCATTTGGTGCACATATAGTAGAAATGGTCCGAGGTTTGCATGCGGCGCCAGTCGGAGAGAACCTGGGGATCCCCGGTTTCCTTAACCTGCTTTTCCATCCGGTAGAGTTCGTGGAGGGCGTTGGATTGCATGGCATTTCCCAGCCAGGCGGAGAGGTCCCGTTCGGTATCGGCCCAACTGATCATATGGGGCACGTCGATCTGGCCGACGGAGGGATACGAACGGATCACCTCGGAGGGGGTTTTGAAATTATTATCGGGGTGTTTCAGGATTTCTTCGGGCAGGTGCATTAAGAAGTCGAAAATGCCGGTATCTTCCCATTGATGCTCCCCCAAAGTTTCGTAATCCATGAAGAGGTTGACAACATAGCCGTTGCCATTAACATCCGAAACCCAGTTGGCGAATTTGGGGGCGGTCAGAGGCCACTCCTGCCAGCCGCGGTTGGAGAAGCGGAAGGCGATATCATCGCTGAGACGATAATTTTTGAGCAGCAATTTGATGCCGTTGCAGCCGGGCGGATTGTAGAGATAGTTGGGGCTGCGAAAACCAAGGATGTGATCGGCTCCTTCGCAGAGAACCCCTTCAAAACCAAGCTCGCTGACGAAACTGGCTAAATCATTATTATAAATTAATTCGGTATTGCGGAAAACGGTAGGCGTCATGCCGAACAGATCATGAATTCGCTTTTGGTGCATTTTGATCTGTTGGGCAAATTCTTCACGGGAATAGAGAAAGGCCAGGCTATGATAATAGGTTTCCGAGATGAATTCGACACAACCGGTACGGGCCAGGGCATGGAAGGTGCTCATCACTTCCGGGGCATATTCCTCGATCTGATCCAGGAGGATACCGGTAATACTGTAGGAGACACGAAACTTGCCTTCATGCTTGTTAATCAGTTCAAGAATGGTTCGATTCGCGGGCAAATAGCACTTATTGGCTACTTTTCGGCAAATCTCGGCGTTTTTGAAATTATCGAAATAATTGGCATCGTGATCGAAAATACTGTACCGACGCAACCGATAGGGCTGATGAACTTGAAAGTAAAAACAAACTGAAGCCATGATCTTTTATTTCCTTATACTTTTTTATAACATCGACCAGAAAGTATAAATTATTCAAATTTTTGCCGTTATTTTAAACCGCACCCATCGCTTCCTTATAAACACTGACACATTTTTCGGCAGAATCGTTCCAGGAAAATTTCCGCACTTCAAAGTTGCCATGTTCCCGGAGGGTATTCTGGAGGGGCGGATGCCGCAGGACCGCCACGATTTTATTGGCCATTTCATTGATATCCCAGAAATCGACTTTGAGCACATGACTGAGAACTTCGGCCACACCGCTTTGTTTGCTGATAATGACCGGGACATCGTTCCGGAGGGCTTCGAGGGGGACCAGGCCGAAGGGTTCGGATACCGAGGGCATCACGAAGAGATCGGCCATCCGGAAAACTTTATCGACGTCATCGCCTCGTAGAAAACCCGTGAACAGGACTTTATGCCCGATACCCATCTGAGCGGCCAGTTCAATGGTCCGCTGGGTCATATCGCCGGAGCCGGCCATGACAAATTTGACATTATCCATGACTTCCAGCACTTTTTTGGCGGCGGCCAGGAAATATTCGGGGCCTTTCTGCATGGTAATCCGGCCCAGGAAGAGAACGATTTTTTCATTTTTGTGGATTTTGGACTTTTCGGGATCGAGGATAGTTCCGTTTCTTTCAATGGCGTTATAAACCACGCGGATTTTTTCCGGGGTTACGCCATAGCGATTTATGACCACGCGGCTGGTGAGATAACTCACTGCTATTACATATTTTGCATAATGCAGTCCCTGGCGTTCGATATCATAGACCATCTGATTGACATTTTCGCCGCTGCGGTCGAATTCGGTGGAATGGATGTGAACTACCAGAGGTTTGCCCGTCATCGCGGAAACGGCAATTCCGGCAGGATAGGTCATCCAGTCGTGGGCGTGAACCACATCGAAATCCTCATCGCGGGCAATTACCGTGGCCAACCGGGCGTAGCGCTGCACTTCCTGGTATAAATCCGTACCGTAATGATCCTGATGCCCCTGCGGGCGGCTCATCAGAGCGACATCGAGTGCGACTTCCTGTTCGGTCATCCCGCCAAACACTTCTTTCAAGCGTTCTTTCTGCAAAGTCTGCTCATAGCTGGAAGGAGTCTGATAGGGCTGTATCACCGACGGAAAAGTCCGAAATTTTACATTGGCAAATTCTGAGAGGGTATAATGCTCACCATAAGAGCTTATTTTTACCGATCCGGGACTAGCCACTTTTACATGGCTGGCATATTCGGAGGAGACAGGACGCGGCAGAATAAAAGTTACCTGCACACCGATGGCACTCATGGCCCGAGTTAATCCATAGCAGGCGGTTCCCAGACCACCGGAAATAAAGGGGGGAAATTCCCATCCCAGCATAAGTATTTTCATAGTTTTACCTTTCAGTACGCTTCTCCCATCCTTCCATCACCATCCGAATTGAACCATGTCTCTACCCCTTAAGTAGTAGAACCAAAATTCACCAACATCCCCTATTCACCAACACCCCCTTCTTTTTCAAATCATAAGACTTGTTAGCAACCACTTTCAAGTTTTACAATTGAATCGAACAAAAAACCTATTATTCAGTAATTATTATCTATTACCGGCTTTAAAGCAAGAATACTTTAGTAGAAATCTCATAAATATTTTCTTAAAAACACAAAATTCCCTGTTCCTAGGAATTCCTGCCTACGAGTAATAAATACAAAGCCAGCCGCTTTGATTTTTGGCAGGGAAAAGCCTGTCAGCAAACTGCAAATGAAAATGAAGCATAAAAAACAACAGAATTGAATTTTCTTTAACTTACGATTATTATTGGTTTTATGCAGCGTGGTTACGATCTTGAAAAATAAAAAACCATAACTATTTATAAATGCTAGGTTTAAGTTGTTAATCGAGCGTAAGGAAAAAAATGTTAAATAATTTGACGTATAAAATTCTGCAGTCGCATTTGGTGGAAGGTGAATTGAAACCAGGTGAGGAAATTGGAATACGGATCGATCAGACGATCACTCAGGATGCCACGGGTACCACAGCGATGCTGTTATTTGAATCGATGGGGCTGGAGCGGGTGCGAACGGAATTATCCGTGAGTTATATAGACCATAATATGGCTATGTTTGGGCCTGAAAACCATAACGATCATCTGTATTTACAGTCGATATCCCGTAAGGTCGGCGTCTATCACAGCCGGCCGGGAAATGGCATCTGCCACCAGGTACATCTGGAGCGATTTGCCCGACCGGGTGCGACTCAGTTGGGCAGTGACAGCCATACCCCCACCACCGGTGGCATCGGAGCATTATCGATTGGGGCGGGTGGTCTGGACGTCGCGGTGGCGATGGGAGGCGGGCCGTTTTATCTGGCCGCGCCAAAAGTAATCGGAATCAAGCTAACGGGTAAACTGCCGGAATGGGTATCGGCCAAGGATGTGATTTTGCAGGTATTGAGTATCTTGACAACTGGCGGGAATGTCGGCTCAGTCGCGGAATATTTCGGCCCTGGTGTGTCCACTTTAACCGTGCCGCAACGGGCAACGATCACCAATATGGGGGCGGAGCTGGGAGTAACTACCAGTATTTTCCCCTCCGATGAGCAAACGGCTGCGTTTCTGGCTGCTCAGGGGCGTTCGGATGTTTATATTCCCTTGTCAGCCGACCCGGGGGCGGCCTATGACCGGATCATTGAGATCGATCTGAGCCGGCTGGAACCGCTGGCGGCGGCCCCATCCTCCCCCGATAACATCCGGAAGATCGGGCAATTAAAGGATGTCGAGGTCCATCAGGTGCAAATCGGCAGTTGCACCAACAGCAGTTATCGCGATTTGATGATGGTGGCTGCCATTCTGAAGGGGAAAACGGTCCATCCCCATGTGGAATTGGGTATCTCGCCCGGTTCCCGTCAAGTGGTGCAAATCCTCTCGGAGAATGGTGCCTTAGCGGACCTGATCTCCGCGGGGGTTCGGCTGCTGGAATGCGGCTGCGGGCCTTGTATTGGCCAGGGACAATCGCCCGGTGAAGGCAAAGTGAGTGTACGAACCTTCAACCGCAACTTTAAAGGCAGAACGGGCACCAAAGAAGATCTGGTTTATCTGGTCGGCCCGGAAACTGCCGCCGCCACCGCTTTAACTGGCAGGCTCACCGATCCCCGCCGCTTGCCCGAATTATATGGTATCTCATATCCCCAAATACCCGAACTGCACGATATGCCGATCAACGATAATCTGATTGACAAGCCGCTGCCGCCGGACCAAGCGGCTGAAGCACCGGTCATTCGGTCTTCTTCGATCGTTACACCTCCTGCGGCCCAGAAACCGCCGGAGAAACTGGAGGGGACGGTCCTGCTGCGTTGCGGGGATAAAATCACCACGGATCATATCATGCCGGCGGGTTCTTTTTTGAAATACCGTTCGAATGTCCCGGAATATGCCCGTTATGTTTTTCACTGTTTTACGGAATCAGGTAAGCCCAGTTTTGCTGAGCGGGCGATGGCCAATCAAAAGGCCAGCAGAAGCGGGGTAATCATCGCTGGTGAAAGCTACGGTCAGGGGTCCAGCCGGGAACATGCGGCTCTTTGCCCGATGTACCTGGGGGTCCGGTTGGTCATCGCCAAAACCATGGAGCGAATTCACCGGGCGAATCTGGTGAATTTCGCGATCACACCGGCGACGTTTACGGACCCGGGGGACTACGACCGGATAAGGGAAAATGACCATCTGGAAGTAGTGGATTTCCGAGAGGCCCTGGCCTCGGCAGAGCGGTTTACGGTGAGAAATCGAACACGGGATTTTGAATTTGAATGCCAAATCTCGCTGAGCGGGCGGGACCGCCAGATTTTATTAGCGGGCGGAAAATTGAATTTCACCAGAATGAATATATGATTTGTACAATAAAAAAATGGTATGGCAACCCGTGGCTCGGGGGGAAGGGAGGATGCGGGCACCATACCATTATATACCGGAAAAAATATTTACTTTTTCTTAATTTTCCCTAATCGTTTTATTTTCTTTCTCATTAAATTCTAGCTATTAGATCGACCGGTTGTCAATACAAAGTTAAGAAATTCCGCTATTGTTTATTCCTGATTCGGTTAGCAAAATGTTAATACGAGCATGACTGTATTAGTATCGGGCAACGGGGAAGAAAACTTTAATTTTGGGCCATCCAGATTTCTGCGTCCCTGAATTCTTTCATTTCCGATAGTAAATTACCGCACAGGCTTTATTCACGAAGCCTTTTTATCCAAAAAAAACTACAAAACTGACCCTATAAGGTGGTCAAACCTTCCCGGATGGCATATTTAACTAAATCCGCTAAACTATCTATTTCCAACTTTTGCATAATCTGACGGCGGCTGGCATCCACAGTTTGGGGGCTTTTGTCAAGTAATTGAGCAATTTCTTTGGTTGATTTTCCGCTAACGACCAACCGGAGGACTTCGCATTCTTTGTTGGTGAGCAGATTCAGGGAACTTTTAGAGACCGCTTCGGAAGCCTCATGGACCCCGACCACAACACCGGCAATCTTGGGACAGAGATATACTCCCCCGTCCAGAACGGCTTTGATGGCAGCTTCAATCTCGAGGCTGGCGCAAGCCTTCAGCAGATACCCGACCGCCCCAGCTTTGAATATGTCCTCGACAAATAATTTATTCGCATGCATGGACAAGGCAATGACTCGAACGGAAGGCATCTCGGTCACGATCTGGCGGGTGGCTTCAATTCCATCCAGACCCGGCATGGTGATATCCATTATGACAATATCCGGATTCAGTTGCCGCGTCAGTCGCACGGTATCCTCGCCATTCCCCGCCTCTCCGACGACGTCCATACCCAGATCATTTACCAGTAAGGAACGCAGCCCTGCCCGGATCAACTGATGATCATCCGCAAGAATTATTTTCGTGCTCATCCTGGCTCTCCCATATTTGACGAATCCTGTTTCAAAGGTGCTGAGATTGTCACTCGTGTTCCCTGCCCTTTATCTGATTGTATGGCAAGCTGTCCGCCGATGTAATTTAACCGTTCGCGGATGCTGAACAAGCCGAATCCGCCCCCGCCAAAGCGGGGAGTGAACTCCGTGACATCCAAAATATTCATCCCGACTCCGTCGTCCTGGACTTCGATTTCAATGCTGGACTCTTTTTTGCAAATGGCAACTTTGACATGTTTTGCATGAGCGTACTTAATGACATTGGTGAGCAATTCCCGGACGGCTTCAAAGAGCAGGATTCGGATATCATCCCGGAGGGGTTTCTCCTGACCGTCATTCTCGAAAGTGGTCTGTATGCCGTGCTCCTGCTGCACACGCTTTTCCAGCCACTCCGCAACCGCTCGCTCATAACCAAACCGTTTTAGCAAGGTAATAAAGCCTAAGTCAAAAGTCAAGGTCTGGGTATCATGGATAGCCTTTTCGATCAATTTCGCCGCTTCATCCAGAGGTTTGAGCAGGCCCACGGAATAGGCATCCCGGCGGATGGACCCCAGTTTAATCAGGCTCAAGGCCAGTTCCTGCCCGATATTATCATGCAGTTCGACGGCCATGCGTTCTCGTTCCTTTGCCTCCGCCAGGGTCAGTTCCGAAGTGAGGGAACGCAGCCGTTCCTGATAGGCCTGGATTTGTTCTTCGGCTTTTTTGCGTTTGGTGATATCGTGAATGATGGAAAAAAGCATCCTTTTGCCCTGGATTACGATGGGACCGTTAAAGGCTTCGACATCTACCCATTTGCCACTTGCGAGTTGATGTCGAAAATTAAAACCGCTCCGTTCATCGGTTTGGGCCCATTGCATCTCATGAAACACTTCCTCACCGGAGAGGTCATTGATTTCCATGATTTTCTTCCGGGTTAATTCTTCCCGGGTGTATCCATAAAAAGAACAGGCCGCCTGATTGGCGTCGACAATGGCACCGGATTCCGGATCGATCAGAAGCATGACGGTATGGGTATTTTCAAAAAGGGCGTGATAGCGCTGCTCGCTTTCCTGGAGAGCTTCCTCGGTCTCTTTCCGTTCGGTGATATCCTGGCCGGAACTTAAGGAGCCGATGATCCGCCCGGTTTCATCCTGAAGCGGGACGTTATGCCAGGCAATGAGCCGGATTTGCCCCCGGCGGGTCATCACCGGATTTTCATAAAATTCTACGGCTTTGCCGTTGCCCCGGATAATTTTCTGGCGTACCAGGCGAACCTGATTTTCGGTCTTGACGGGCAAGAACTCCTCGCTCCAGTCGGCCCCCAGAATTTCCTCTTCGGGGCAGCCCAGCACCTCGCAGGTTTTTTGGTTGGCCAGGATTACTTTTCCATTCGTATCCAACGCCAGAAACATCACCCCGGCCAAATCCAGATACTGCTGGGCCCGGTCCCGCTCCTGCTCCAAGGCTCTGGCGACTTCTTTTTGATCGGTAATATCCTCAAACACTTTCAGGAGATACCACGGAGTTTCCACCGTCGAATTCTGTATCCGAGATACTTGAACACGTCCCCAGATTAACCGGCCATCCTTTCGGAAATAACGGCGCTCGAGCTTATAATTTTTTCTTTCTCCACGAATCAGGGATTCCAACAAATCTTTGCCAATATTTACATCTTCCGGATAAAGCAAATGAAGGTGCGACCTCCCTACCAATTCGATTTCTGAATAGCCGATCAGCTCACAAGCCATCTGGTTGACCGCCAGAATTTTTTCCTGCGGGTCCGTCAAGAGCACACCCACCGACAGATTCCGGAAAATCGTTTCAAACCAGTCCTTATTTCGAAAAAGGGAAGGCCCAGACAACTCCCGGCCCTGGTTATCACTTTCAAAATTCGATCTGAACAGGTTTTTTTCCATGATCCGTCAAATACCCCCTATACGAAAATGCCTGTCGAAAGCTGTTTTTACGAACAACTCTGCCAAACAAACCAAATCGACCCAAGAAATACATGTGTTTACGCTCATGGTTTCTATTTCACTAGTTGCGATCTGGCATTACCAGACT
The DNA here is from genome assembly GCA_964580995.1 of uncultured Pirellulales bacterium. Classification (GTDB taxonomy): domain Bacteria; phylum Planctomycetota; class Phycisphaerae; order Sedimentisphaerales; family SM23-30; genus JAKJEP01. The sequence goes on along the minus strand of CAZOMV010000045.1, from coordinate 9,101 downwards.
AAATCTTATGCTGCCGGGACGAGCTTCACGCCGGTATTCATGTTCTTCTCAATATGCCATTCTTCCCGCCGAACTTTTAACTTCTCCGTTTATCATAACCCAGTAAGATAAGTTTTTGCAAGTATTTTTTTAACAGCAATTTAAAAATAAATATTTTCTGAACCAAATGTTATTATCATAATTACCTATATCCCCCTATTTCTCTATCTTAAGGGAACAGAGATGAAAATCGGGAAATACTCCTGTATGAATCGAGGGGAATTTCTGCCCCGTCACCAGGTATTGAAATTGCCAAAACTATTGGGATCAATACAATAGTCACCATGGAAATTGAATGGATCGGCAATATTATCGAAGGATTTTTCTGGATCGGCATATCCCTGATTTTCTGGGTGCCTGCCCTGCGGCCCCGGGAAAAACAACGGTGGTTTTGCCTGACCGGCGGTCTGGTCTTCCTCATTTTTGGTCTGTCCGATTTTTACGAATCCCATACCCTGGCCTGGTGGCGGCCCTGGTGGCTGCTTTTGTGGAAGGCGGCCTGTAATATAGGGATTCTGGTGGTCATTCTCTGGTATGTGAAGATCAACGGCTCGTGGAAAAATACCATGGAAAAATTGAACAGGCCTTTATTTCGAAAGGATAAATGATGGATGAGTTGAAACTTGTTACCTATTGCGGTTTATATTGCGGCTTATGCTCACAGATAAATCGTATCCCAAAATTGGCAGAAATGTTAATGGCTGTGATGAAAAAGGACGGATATGAACATTGGGGCCATGAAATCCCTACATTCACGGAATTCTGGAAGTTTTTACATCAGTTAGCCAAAAAGGATGATAATTGTAATTGTCGAAACGGAAATTGCGGCGCTCCCTTCTGTTCGATTCGGAAATGTGCTAAAGAAAAAGAAATGGACCTATGTGTTGATTGCGATGAATACCCATGTCACCGGATAGAAGGAATAGCAAAAGGGTATCCCACTCTTATCGCGGACGGTAAGCGGATAAAAGAAATTGGAATTGAAAAGTGGATCAAAGAACAGAAAGAACGGCGTGCTGCCGGTTTCGCCTATGCGGACATCCGATGCTATCCTTTTGAAGTTCCGAAGGATTAAAAAATGAGGAATTCTCACCCTGCGGGATATAGGATATGAAAGAAACGCTGGAAGAAAAGGTCCGGCGGGTGGTGGCGGAAGAGGTAGCCATTGTCCCGTATGATCCGCGCTGGCCGCAGTTGTTTGCAGAGGAGAAGGAACATCTCCGGCAATGCCTGCCCACCGATCTGATGGGGCGGATCGAGCATTTTGGCAGCACAGCCGTACCGGGGCTGGCAGCCAAGCCGATTATCGATATGCTGGTGGAAGTCCGTTCGCTGGAGGAGACCAGGCAGCGAATCGTGCCGGTGCTGGAGGCGCAAGGGTACGAATATTTCTGGCGGCCTACCTGGGGGGATGATGCTCCTCCTTTTTATGCATGGTTTATCAAACGGGATGCCGCCGGTCAGCGCAGTCATCATATCCATATGGTGGAATCGCATTTTGAGCACTGGCAGCGGCTGTTGTTTCGGGATTATTTGATCGAGCATCCAGAGGTAATCAAGGAATATCAGGAATTGAAACTCCGTTTGGCGGAAAGATATCCCAACGATCGAGTCACCTATACGAAGGAAAAAACCGAGTTTATTGTCCGTGTGACGTCCATGGCGGAAAAATATTTTAAACCATTATAATTCCTTTTTCATAATGAATTTACAAACAGGTTACTCGCATGTTGAACCAACAGATTAGCGACATTTTCGCCGAAATGGCTGACATCATGGAAATCCTCGCCGAGGATCCGTTCCGCATCAACACCTACCGCAAACTCGCCCGCATCATCGGTGACAGCAGCCAGGACATTGCCGCCCTAGCCGCTACCGGCACCCTCGAAGAAATCCCCGGCATTGGCAAAAGCTCCGCCGCCAAAATACAGGAGTTCGTCCATACCGGTAACATCGAGGCCCATAAGGATTTACGTAAGAAAATTCCTTCCGGCCTGCTCGAACTGCTCAAAATCCCCGGCATAGGCCCCAAAGGCATTGCCGCCGTCTGGAAAGGACTTAACGTCTCAAGCCTCAGCGACTTACAAAAAGTTATCGACGACCATTCCCTCGAATCCCTCCCCGGTTTCGGCCCTAAAAAGGCCCAGTCCCTGGCCAAGGGCATCGCCTTCCTGCAATCCACCCGCGGTCGCATCCTCCTCTGCCATGCTGAAGCCATCGCCGAACACATTATCTCGCAACTATTGACCGCAATACCCAGGCTGAAAATCGAAACCGCCGGTTCCCTCCGCCGCGGTCGGGAAACCATCGGCGATATCGATTTGCTCGCCCAAGCCCACGGCAGTCAAAAACTGATCGAAACGTTTACACAACTCCCTGGTATTCGAAATATTACAGCCGCCGGCGATACCAAGGCCTCCATCCTGTACGCCAACCCGGAAATCTGCCCCGAACTCGTGCAAATCGACCTGCGGGTTATCCCTAAAGAGAGCATGGGTGCCGCCTGGCAATATTTCACCGGATCGCAGGCCCACAACATCCGGCTGCGTGAAATCGCCGCCAAAAAGAAGCTTAAGCTCAATGAATACGGCCTCTTTGCTGGCGATAAACCCATCGCCGGCCAAACGGAAGCCGAAATCTATGCAGCACTAGGACTTCCATTTATCACCCCCCCGCTCCGCGAGGACCGCGGCGAAATTGAACTGGCCCAAAACGACAACCTGCCCCCCCTCCTCTCGCTCTCCGATATCCGCGGTGATTTACACATGCACTCCCCTGCCTCCGATGGCCGGGCCACTATCGAAGAAATGGCCCTGGCCGCCCAATCCCTTACCTATCGATATATCGCCATTACTGACCATTCCAAAAGCTCCGTCATCGCTAACGGCCTGGATATAAAGAGGTTGCTGAAGAATATTGAAACCATCAGGGCTATCAATAACACCCTCAAAAACCTCACCATCCTGGCATCCTCCGAGGTGGACATCCTCGCCGACGGCTCCCTCGATTATCCCGACGAAATCCTCCAGCAGCTCGATTTCGTCATGGCCTCCGTCCATTCCGGCATGACCGGCGATAAAGACAAACTCACCACCCGCATCTGCCGTACCATGGAAAACCCGTATGTAAACTGCATCGGCCACCCTACCGGCCGAATGCTCAATATTCGCGACGCCATGCAGCTCGATATGGCCCAGATTATCCGCACGGCGGCCCAGACCCACACCGCACTGGAGGTCAGCTCCAACCCCCTGCGTCTGGATCTGAATGATATCCACTGCCGCATGGCCATCGACGCCGGCGTCAAACTCATCATCAACACCGACGCCCATGACACCAATGGCCTTCGCGACATGCGTTATGGCGTCACCACCGCCCAACGCGGCTGGGCCAAAAAGTCCGATGTCCTCAACTGCCAGCCGCTGGCTGCCCTTCGCAAATGGATCAGCGAAAAAAGAAAACTCGCCTGAAATTTGCATTGGACATGCCCCCAGCCATTCCCAGGAATGCCGCTGGGACAGAGTTTCAAACAAATCTTCTGTACGGACCGACTCAAAGAGGTTACAGTACCATACGGAAGAATATTGGAATGGGGAGAGAAGTAAAGGAGTACCGCGGCGGCAAGGCCCCCCTACGGAATGGACACGAAGTAAATGAAGGCAATGGCAACGAAACAGCACCCGGAAAAAACGATATGGTGTGTAAAGGAAACATGGCAGCAGCGGGAAGAATTTGCTAACCGGCTGGGAATTCCCGCACTTATAGCGCAACTGCTGTACAATCGGGGGATCAGTGAGTTTGAACAGGCTAAACGGTTCCTCCAGCCCAGCCTGAACGACCTGATCGAGCCGCAAAAACTCTATGGGCTTGCCACCGCCGTCCGGCGGATTCGCCAGGCCATGAGCAAGGGCGAAAAAATCGTGCTGTACGGCGATTACGACGTTGACGGGATTACCGGGGTGGCCATCTTATGGCGGTGCCTGAAACTGGCCGGCGGCGAGGTCGATTATTATGTTCCTCACCGGATCGAAGAGGGTTACGGCCTCAATACCGACGCCATCCGGCATCTGGCGGAGAAGGGTACCCAACTGATCGTTACCATCGATTGCGGCATCACCGGCATCAAATCGGCGAACCTGGCGGCAGAGCTGGGGGTTGACCTGATTATCACTGACCATCATAAAATCGAAGGAGAACTGCCCAAAGCCACCGCGATCATCCACCCGAACCTGCCCGGCCAGGATTATCCCAACAGAAATTTATGCGGCGCGGGCGTGGCCTTTAAGCTGGCCTGGGGCCTAGCCCAGGAATTTTCCGGGGCACAAAAGGTCTCAGCCGATTTTCGGGATTATCTGCTCAACGTCACCGCCCTGGTCTCGCTGGGCACCATAGCCGATGTTGTGCCGCTGCAGGGTGAGAACCGGGTTCTGACCGTATTCGGCATGGAGGCTTTGATCAACAGTCTCGACCAGGGAATCATGGCGATCATGAAGGCGGCGGGCCTGCAGAAAGGCAAGCTCCTGAGCAGCGATATCGCCTATCGGCTGGCCCCCCGGCTGAACGCCGCCGGGAGAATGGGACACGCGCGGCTGGCGGTGGAGCTATTAACTAAAAGTTCGGACAAACGATCGGCCGAAATCGCCAACTATCTGGAGAGCCAGAACCGCCAGCGGCAAAAAGTCGAGAAGCGGATCACCGCCGAAGCCCTCGAACAGGTGAAAGTCCTGGGCATGAACAAAAAAAACTGGCGGGGAATCGTCGTAGCCGGGGAAAACTGGCATGGCGGGGTCATCGGAATCGTGGCCAGCCGGGTAGTCGAAAAATATCAGCGCCCGACGGTGGTGATTTCGCTACAAGGTGAGAAGGCGATGGGATCCTGCCGCAGTGTGCCTGGCTTTGATATTTACCGGGCCTTAACCAATTGCGAGTCCTGTTTACAAACGTTTGGCGGCCATGCGATGGCGGCGGGGATCAATATCGATCCAAACCAAATCGACCTTTTCCGGGAGGCCTTCAATCGATATGCCTGCGAAAATCTGACCGAACAGGACCTAGTCAGCAAGATCGAGGCGGATGCGGAAGTCAAACTGCAGGATCTGGATGTTCCGACCGTCGAACGGATCGAACGGTTGGGGCCTTTCGGATCCGGCAACCCGGAAGTCAAGCTCATCGTGCGCGGATTGCGGCTGGCCAGCCCCCCCCGCCGGATGGGCCAAAAGGCGGATCATCTGCAACTGACGGTCGCCGCCAAAGAGGACCCGCAGGCCCATATGAACGCCGGCGCTGTCATGCGGGCGGTGGCCTTTAACAAGGTTAGCTGGGAAAAAAAACTGATCGACGCCGATAGTTTCGACCTGCTGTTCGAACCGGTGATCAATCGTTACAACGGCAGCGTAACCGCCGAAATGATGGTCCACGACATTCAGATCCCCGAATAACATTGATGTGCCCCCCGAAAACCGAAAAGAACCTTCCCATTCAAAGCCCCTATTCATCTGGTCGGGCGCCGTCCGGCTGGGAAGGATTGTTGTGTGATTTTTTTAGTCGGCGATGCGAAAACGGATAATGGTAAGGAGGGCCTTGAAACCATCCTTCCAGGTGATTTTTTTGCCTTCGGAATAATCGCGGCCGCTGTAGGAGATGCCCACTTCGTACACGTGGAATTTTCGTTTGGCGATTTTGGCGGTCATCTCCGGCTCGACACCGAACCGGTTGCTTTTAATGGTAAACGACCGGAGCACTTCCGCGCGAAATACCTTGTAACAGGTTTCCATATCCGTCAAATTTATATTGGTGCACATATTACTTAACATGGTCAGGAACTTATTGCCTACCGAGTGCCAGTAGAGCAGGACCCGCTTCTCTTCCGAACCGATGAAACGCGAGCCGTAAACCACATCGGCCCGGCCGTCCAGGATGGGTTTGAGGAGTCGGGGATAATCATTGGGATCGTATTCCAGGTCGGCATCCTGAACAATAATGATATCCCCCTGTGCCTGGGCAAAACCGGAACGCAACGCTGCCCCCTTGCCCATATTTTTGGGGTGCTCAATCACCTTCACTGGAACCCCGGCTTGAAATTCGTCACAAACTTTTTGGATTTCCTGGCGGGAGTTGTCGGTGCTGCCGTCATTCACCAGGATCAGTTCCTTTTCCAAAGGCAGTTCCACCGCCAGTACCCGCCGAACACAGGCGGCCAGTGTTTTTTCCTCATTATAAACCGGCATGACAATGGAAAGTTTTTTCATCGCGTTTTTCTCAGTATCGGTTTCTATTTTTCGACCCTGAACCTGGGACTTTTTAAATTGTATCGTCAAAATGATCTTTTGTCATGTAAAATACTGACTGGATTCATGCCTATTCGAATCATAAATTCATTGAAGGAAATTTAGTTTTTGTTAGTATTCCTGAGATGCTAGAAAGGATTTCGAAAAGATGGCATGGTTCGGGTGGGTGCGCGGAGGTTCTGCGGATTGCGTTTCCGCTGATTTTGAGTACCAGCGCCCATACCGTTCAGATGTTCACGGACCGGATGTTTTTATACTGGCATTCGACCGATCAAATGTCCGCCGCGATGCCGGCGGGGATTACCGCCTTTACCTTTCTGAGCTTTTTTATGGGAACCGTCACCTATGTGAACGCTTTCGTGGCTCAGTATCGCGGCGCAGGCCGCCCCCAGCGGATCGGCCCGGCCATCTGGCAGGGCATTTATTTTTCGATTTTCACCGGGATGCTGATGTTCCTGCTGATTCCGGCCGCCACACCCATATTTGACGCAACCGGGCATGATCCGGCTGTGAGGCAGCATGAAGTCACCTATTTCCGGATTTTATGCATGGGCGGTATCCCAGTTCTAATTAGCTCGACGATATCCTGTTTCTATTCCGGGCGGGGCAAGACCTGGCCGATCTTCTATATCAACACCCTGGGCACACTGATTAATGTGGTGCTGGACTACGCCATGATTTTTGGAAAACTTGGTTTTCCGGAATGGGGTATTGCGGGAGCTGCCTGGGCAACCAATATTGCCAGCATATCCACGGCGGCAATCTATCTGGGATTATTCCTGCGAAAGTACAATCGCCAGCAATACCATACTCTGCAGGGAGCCAAGACCGACTGGGACCTTTTTAAGCGTCTCATGCGGTTCGGGCTGCCAACGGGAGTGCAGTTTACGCTTGATATTCTGGCATTCACGCTTTTTATTGCCTTGGTCGGCCGCATCGACAAACTATCCCTGACCGCCAGCACGATGACATTCCAGATTAATATGCTGGCCTTCATGCCGATGATCGGATTTGGGATTGCGGTGGAGACGCTGGTGGGGCAGTCGCTGGGGCGCAATGATCCGGGCCTGGCCAACCGTTATACTTGGAGCGCCTTCTATATGACCTTTGGCTATATGAGTCTGATTGCGCTGGGGTATTGGCTGATACCGGATTTGTTTTTGTATCCCTTCCAGATCAAAAGTGAAGCGGTCGAATTCGCCGCCACCTATCCCATCGCGGTAAAGCTGCTCTGTTTTGTGGCCTTTTACTGCCTGTTCGATACCGGCAATATTATTTTTGCTTCCGCACTCAAAGGAGCCGGGGACACGAAATTTACCATGATGGTTCCTGTCGTCCTTAGCTGGACGGTACTGGTGATCCCGGTGTATCTGGCGATCCGGTTCGGCTGGGGTCTGTATGTCGCCTGGTCCTTCGCCACCGTGTACGTATGCCTGCTGTCCATCGTGTTTTTTGTCCGGTTTCTGCGGGGCAAATGGAAGAGCATGCGGGTCATTGAAGCGGCTCCCCCGCCGCTGGCCCAGGTGCCGGAAGTGCCGACGGTGGAAGTGGAAATCTAAGCAACCTAAACGGCAGACTCCAGCAACCTATTCCGTTCTTTTGGCTTTTCCGGCCACGGCAACCATTTGATCCAGCTTATCGGTAATTTCCGCATCAAGTTTGCCTTTTGGCACAAGGTGTGCCAGTTTATGATATTCTGTTTTTCGCAAAAGAAGGGGCAAACTCAGTTTCTCAAAATATTTTTTGAAAACCACATCCAGAAAATCATCCGATGCCTTGATATCATCCGACCAGGGTATCATATCCGGTTTTCCCAGCGTATGGTATGCATTAACAACCTCGTCTATAGCCGCTCGCATTGCTTTTTCCCGGCGATCCGCTTCCGCCCGACCGAAAAGATCATCTTGTTCCAGTTCATAACGGGCATAGGAAAGCAAGACTTCTTCCGTGCAGAAATAATTCTCTATTTCCCGTCGCTTCCACATCATAATACAAAGATTGTTATCCGATTGCAGTTCCTGTTCCACACGATCGAACAAAGCCACACCGACCAAATCCTTTTTCGCTTCCCGTAATCCATAAAAGTGAGGATGGCATCTACCGGGGAGATTTGCCTGAATATAATGAATAAATGGTCTTTCCAAAATCCGTTCCGCTTCATGGCCCAGAATTTTCGCAAAGACACGAAGAATTTCTAGATCCGAAGCACTTTCCAGATAAAGCACCCACCCATTTTGTTCCGCCTGATAGTATTGATCCCAGCCGATATCGGTGAGAGACTTCAGGAGTTGAGAACCACGGTCATTGATCGTATGAGGTTTACCGACAAAAGCCACTACCGTACCCCGTGTGGCAGTTTCGTTAAGAAGGACTTCGGAATGTGTGGCGGCGATAATCTGCGATCCTTTTTCATCGGCGATATCCGTTATCACATGAAAAATTTCCCGCTGGCGGAGAATTTCCAGATGGGCATCCGGCTCATCCAAAAGTAAAACGGCACCGGGATTGGCATATAAATGGGCCAATAACAGCAGCGTCTGCTGCAAACCGCGGCCGGAATTCGACAGGTCCAGTTTCGTACCATGTTCTTCATATTGCATGATAATTTCCCCACGTACACCAAAAAACTGAGGCGGCAGGAGTTTTACTCCGAATAATTTGTCGATTTGTTCCGCCATACTTTGCCAGTCGGCACCGTCGGGAGCTTTTTCATAAATCTGATAACTGAACTTTTGCAAAATTAAAAAATTGGACTCCGAATGGGTAATTTGACGA
>CAZOMV010000044.1:0-44720 GCA_964580995.1 uncultured Pirellulales bacterium | reverse complement strand
CTATTATCGGACCAAAGGCACAAAAAGTATCAGTTATTTCTTTACGATCCCTAAGAAACATCAGCAGCAGAATGGTTTTACTATACATTGCAAAAACTCCTTATTTGGGTGGAATGACCCTGTTTTCAGAATGGTCAGTTTTTCCTGTTTGGTTGAAATTCCAATATTCCCCCCGACTCAACCTTGTTGCCATGTATTTCATAAGCCTGGCCGGAAAAGTTTAAAAGCATCGCTGAATCATTTTTAAATCGAGTCCAATACACCTGATCGGCCCGGCCGTCGGGAATAAGTTCGGAATTCATTTGAGCAATTTGCCGGAAAAAACCTTCCAGTGACGAGGGAGGTTCCGCAAAATCTTTCGTCGGCAGTTTCCAAACCCGGCCTTCCACATTTTGGGGCTGGAGATAGCAATATAGAATTCCCCCTGCCAGCGCCCATTTTTCGATTTGCTGTAAGGTCTTTTCTTCTGTCACCGCGCCATCCGTCCAGACGAGCATTTGATAACGATCTAAAAATCCCCGCTCGATCAACGACTCATCCAGATAGTCGAAGTCGGTGTAATCCCGAAATATCGCCGCATGGGGATACAAATCCGTCAGAAGACCCAGCTCCTGCGCGGTCTTGGACAGAAATACCGCAACCGGCACCTTCGGCTCCCGTTTTACCAGCAGGGAATGATAGCGGGCGTAAATCGTTCCCCGCTCGCCGGCAGGGGGGTTGTCATAGACAAATAGCTCGTCCGCCCCGGAGGCCGCGGCATTGTAAATTCTGGCAGCGATTCCCCGCTCATTCACCTCACCGGCCGGCTCATAACCGAAATACGTGCCCAGGTTGCGGCAGGCCGAACCGACCCACCGGGTGCCGGCAAAATTATCGGCATAATTACTGCCCTCGTTGGTGATGCGCATTCCATAGCCATAGCGGGCCGCCATGATCGCCTTCTGCGAAAAGTCGGCCCCCAGCATAGCCGAGCCATCCCCCCCGGTACACAACAGCACCGGCACCTTCGGCAAATACTTTTTACAGGTCTGTAGCCAGAACTCAGCATAATCCGTCATGCTCTGCCGGTACCAGCGGATCATATCCAGCCAGGCCCGCCGGGAAGTTGGTTCACTTGGGGAAGGATCGGCATTCGTCGGGATAAAGGGCTTCACCTCTGTAAATCCGGCGAAATGGCTCCCCCAGGCGGCATTGAGATTTTCAATCTGCTGATATCGTTCCTGCATCTTCTTTTGAAAATCCCTTCCAGCATACTCATCCCCGCACCACCAGCCGACGTGTTGATGGTATTCCCCATCCCAGATATAGGTCCAGCCGTTCCCGCTAACCGTATAAATCGTTTCTCCGAAATCCCCGGAAATCCCCAGCAGCAAACTCTGGATTTGCCCCGGATCAAAATGGGCCGCGAATTGCTCCACCAGCGTTTCTACCCGTTTCCGCAGATGCGGATTCCAGATACTCTGGGTACGGGTCTGCTGATTATGTTCCAGACATCGGGCGAAAACCGATTCCCGGTTTTCCTTAAACCAGCCGGGCGTCGCATAAGCCGGCCCCGCAATCAAAAAGGGAACCCAGCGGATTCCCTGCTGCTGATACAAGTCCACCTGCATATCATAATAAGAGAAATCCCACCGGTTTTCGTCCGGCTGGAGCAGCATCCATTTTACATAAGGCTCAAAGGCCGTTACCCGGGCACTTTGGGCCCCTGTGGCGATTTCCTGCACCTGGCTCCTGGCCTGTTCCAGCGGTATGACTTGAAGCGCAACATCATTACCGATGGTAAAATGCATGGGCGCCCCGGCGGGCAGAGTCCCCAGCGGCTCAGGGGACGGCTGTTCCGCTGTCCCAGCAGGCACCCAAAACATCCCTGCAAGAATGATAAATCCCATACATAAACATTTTTTTCTTATTGGTACCGATTGAGATGCCATTCTGAATGATTCTCGCTAATTCATTTTTTTGTAGGTGATGACGGCGGATCCCGGAATCTCCGAAATCGCAATATACAGTCCCTTCTCCAACAGCTCCTGCCCGCTGATAGTCTGGCTTTCGTTCGTATCGAGATTCTTTACCGTGTACCGCGCCTGGCTCTCCAGACCTTTCAGCTTCAGCCTCGCCCCTTCATAAATACAGTTCTCACGCCGGAACGCCATAACCGCACCTTCCCCGCCTTCCGGCTGAGCATACTGCCAGGCCATCCATACATCGCGATTGGTACTGTACGGAGTCAGGGGATAATAATCCTCCAGAAAATAAGGAGCAATTTCCCGCCACTGCCCCAGCAGTTTCCGGTGTAGGTCGTACTCGAAATCCCGGATCGTAAGGTCCCAGCAGTTGGTATAGTGCGCCCCCAACTGGCTGCGAAGGTGATACGCCACCCCAGCCGGATTCGAATACACAATCCCCGTACCCCAGAACGGGATCCAGTTCATCAAACCATACGTCTGGCACTGCTGCGACACCGGCTCCCCCCACGCATCGCTCCGCAGCAGCGGCACCGACCGCCGCAGGGTCTCCACATCGTTACGCCGCCCGCCCGAAGCGCAGTTATCGATCAGCATCCCCGGATGGCGGCGCCGTAGCTCATCAAAATAGGCCAGAAATCCGCTCACATACTTATTCTCGGTGATTCCCTGCCGGTCTTCCGCATCGTTGCCGCGCCAGAAAATCAGCGGCTCTATATTGAAGTCATGCCGGTACAGGTCAATACCCTGCTCCTTGATTACCCGGTCCACGTTATCCGTCACCCACTTCAGTGCCTCCGGATTGCCCAGATTCAGAACCACCCGGTTTTTCAGCGGCAGCCCCTGGTTGATTTCCGTCTCATGCCCGGGCGGCGCCTTCAGCAGCCATTCCGGGTGATTTTCCACGATCCAGTTGCCCGGCCCCGGATAATAATGCTCCGGCTCAAACCACGCAATCAGCTTGATCCCCAGGCTGTGCAGATAATCGCTGAAGGGCTTCAGCCCGCTGGGAAATCGCACCGGGTCCGGATCATACAGCGCATTGAACACATTGACATTTTTTGTCAAATCCACCTCAAACCACCCCAGGTCCACCCACCAGTATTCCGGTTTCATATCCTCTTCCAGATACCGCGCCAGCCACTGCCGCTGATTCTCCTCCGAAATGCCAAACAATCCATGCGAGTTCCCGGTGCACACCGCCATCTGCGGCCCCAGCGGCCGGGGCAGGTTATGCTCCAGCATCCACTTCCGCCAGACATTCTGGGCTGCCGCCGCATCCCCTTTCCAGAATTGCAGCACAATGAGCGGCGTCCGAACCTCTTCGCCAGGCTCCAGCTCGAAATGGGTAAGCTCCTGCCCCGCCAGTACCCGCAATCCACTGGCATTATCCCGCGTAAAATTGGCCGCCCACTGTCCCGGCCACCCGATTGCCAGCACCACCCCCTGATTCTGCCACTCCAGCTTGAAGTACGGAAACTGCCCGCTGCACGATCGCCCGCCTACCGGCGCAAACTGTGCCGCTGCCCCCGCCTGCATCACCTGCTGCCGCGGCCCGTAAATATCCTCGTAACCATCCCCGACCGTGCTATGCAGAATAAACTCGCAGTTCTCCGGCCGCTGCCAGGTCACATCCAAAGCCTGAATATTTTCCAGAATCGCCGTATCCGCCTTCCCGCCGTTGCGGAAATACACCGTCCACTCCAGCGTCGGAAAATCCTTATACGCCACCGTCACGCAGCGCACTTCCAGCCCGCTCTGCGGATCGCGATAGATATCGGTATATTCCGTGCGATTCTGATTCAGCTCCCGTGAGCTATGCTTCTTTTCCCATCCCGCGATACACTCTGCCGAACTTTTTCCCCCATACCCAAACGAAAACGGCAGCCCGCTCGCCTCCGACCCCGCATGGCCCTTCCGCCATTCCTGTGCCAGGGCAAGCTCATCCGCCGTCGGACTCACCCCCGCTGCCCAACGGCCGCCAACCGCCAAAACCAGAACCGCCAATCCGAAAAAAACTCCTTTTCTCACCGATATGCTCCTTAAACTACGACCAAAATATTCGTGCAAGCAATATATAACAAAGTAATTGGCCAATTGGTATAGCATTTATGAATTTGTGATTAGTCTATCCCCAAAACCAGCTTAATTATGTGACAATAGTCACATTACCTGGCAGACTTGATAAGATCGTGATTCTTAACAGTCTCGGTGAAAGGGGCATGGAGGAAAACTGACCAACAGAGAAAAAAATCCTGATTTTAAGCTAAAAAAGCCAATTTTTTTGGGTAAAAACGCAAAGAAAAGGGAATACACCACTCAGGACTTGAACCTGAAACCCACTGATTAAGAGTCAGTTGCTCTACCAATTGAGCTAGTGGTGCGTGCGGGTAATGTACCAGCAATGGTTTCGGAAAAACAGCTTTTTTTCGTAAATTTGCGTATCAACCTTTGCTTTTTTTGTAAAAATATGCCGCCGCAAATAAAACCACAGCTACCGCAATCATAATATATTGCCATGTTGCCATTGCTTAACTCCTAATGACATATCCAAAATTGACACCATACCATTTTTTGAAAAATAGAACTCACTTACGAAACAGTCGTTTTATATCAATCTAATAAAATATTGTCAAGACCAACTCCAAAAAATTGCTGATTTCGGGATGGTGGCAGGAAATGCATTGATCGCATGGCGGCCTCCGGCATAAGCGACCGCATCGAGTCATTTATGGCCGCCGATTGCATAAATGGCTAAATTAAAGTTACTTTTATACATTATGATGTTACTTTCAGCTATGGAAATAGATGGATTATGATTGTACATTGCTTCCTTATTGACGGAACCGCCAAAAGTCGATATCGACTTCCAAAAGCAGCTCTGGCTCCCCAATAACAAGGGGTCGAAGAGCTTTTGACGCTGGCGTCCTTATTGACGAATCTATCTCTGTTAAAATCGCAAACAAGTAGGGCAGGGGGAACCGGGAGTATGTGCTATGTTGAAAAGTGAAATAAACACGGAAAATAAGGTCAACCGCAGGGATTTGCTCAAAACGGGGTTGCTGGCTGGGGTAGGATTGGCCCTGGGCAGCGCCAGCGGCACCGGTTGTGCCTCCACGGCCCGGAAGGCTTCGCCTCTGTTTGAGCTGAAGGTCCCTCCGATGGATGTGGTGCGGGTGGGTTATGTGGGAGTAGGCGGGATGGGTTCTAATCATGTCAATAATCTGCTAAAAATTGAAGGCGTCCAGTTGCGGGCGGTCTGCGATATTGTCGAGGAAAAGGTAACACGGATCCAGGATTTAGTCCAGCAGACCGGGCAGCCGCGCCCGACCGGTTATTCCCGCGGCAACTATGATTTTGTCCGGATGTGCGAAACGGAGGACCTAGACCTGGTTTATACCGCCACCCCCTGGGAGTGGCATGTGCCGGTGTGCGTGGCCGCCATGAAAAACGGCAAGCACGCCGCCACCGAAGTACCTGCTGCTGTAAGTATCGAGGAGTGCTGGCAGTTGGTGGAAACCGCCGAAAAAACCCGGTTCCATTGCGTGATGATGGAGAACTGCTGTTATGATGTGACGGAAATGATTATCCTCAATATGGTGAAGTTGGGACTGCTGGGAGAGCTGACCAATGCCGAGTGCGGCTATCTGCATGACCTGCGGGGATTGAAATTTGCCGGCGTCGGTGAGGCCCTGTGGCGCACCGCTCATGCCATTAAACGCAAAGGTGACCTCTACCCGACCCACGGCCTGGGCCCGATTGCCCAATGCATGGATATCAACCGGGGCAACAAGTTCGATTATCTGGTATCGATGGAATGCCAGTCTCTGGGATTAAATCTATTTGCCGCTGAACACCTGGGGCCGGACAGCCCCCAAGCCAAACAAAAATACGCCTCAGGCGATGTCACCAGCACCCTGATTCGCACCGCCAGGGGTCAAACCATACTCGTGGTACACGACACCAACAGCCCACGTCCCTACAGCCGCAAAATCATGGTCCAGGGCACCAAAGGAATCGTCCACAAGTATCCCGAAGAAAAAATCTATCTCGAAGGAATCAGCCCCAACGATCAATGGGAGCCGCTGTCGAACTATGCCGAGAAGTATCAGCATCCGCTTCGCAAGGCTTTGGAACAACAATCGCAGGGAGCCGGCCACGGCGGGATGGATTTTGTTGAGGATTTCCGGCTCATCAACGCCCTGCGGAAAGGGTTGCCGACGGACATGGATGTCTATGACGCCGCCGCCTGGAGTGCAGTCTCAGAGCTGAGCAAGAAATCTATCAATAATCGAAGCGATTCAGTGGAGTTTCCCGATTTTACCCGCGGCCAGTGGCAGCAACAGCGATCTCTCCATGTGATGGATGCCTGAAAAACCGGGTATTGCCAAAGCGAAAATAGCGTAAGGGGCGATCAAATAAGGCCACTTCCTGCCTATTGGATTCAATCGACTCGATATCAAACCTATCTCAGGGGTCCATGCGTGTTTACGGTTTTTTAATAGCGGGAATTCGGTCCTGAATTTCTCAAAATGGATATTTTTATTGCTAGAAATGGCGTTTCTTTACGGATAAAATTCAGATATAGTTCGTACATTATAATAATAAACGGTAAAATATCGCATTAGGGATTTTTGTTCCTGATAATGTGATAGGAAAACTTACTGGCAAATAATTGTCACGCGAAAGGAAAACGAATGTCAAAGAATGTAACAGAAAGAACCAGCCGTCCGGCAGGTCTATTGGTAAGCCGCCCCCAGTGGATCGGATTGGCCGTTTTACTGATGCTGCCGAGCCTGAGTCTGGCGGATTTTCTGGGTGAGCTAGCCAAGCCGCACGAAGGCCGCAGCCGGCGGGCCACCTCTACGCATAAAATCAACGCCGAGGGGAAATTTGATCCCAATGGCGAGCCGGACGCCAACAGCAACTGGGATAACAAGAACGTGGAACCGGGCAAAACCAAGGTTCTGATGGATGTGAAAGGCCCCGGTGCTATTACCCATATTTGGATTACCTTCCTGGGACCGGAGAAGCAGGACTGGGCCAAGAAAGGCTCCGCCAATCATCAGGAGATGCTCCTGCGGATTTACTGGGACGGCAGCGACAAGCCGGGCGTGGAAGCGCCGGTCGGGGATTTCTTCGCCAATTCCTTCGGGAAGCGCAGTTCGGTAATGAGTATGCCGGTCGTAGTGGAAGACGCCGATTCGTACAACTGCTTCTGGTATATGCCGTTCCGCAAGTCAGCCCGCATGGAGATTATCAACCAGAGCGACAAACCCATCAGCCTGCTGTATTTCAACATCGACTGGATGGAAAAAGAGGTGGCCCCGGATGCACCTTACTTCTACGCCCAATACAAGCAGGAATATCACGTGGAATCCGGGAAAGATTATCTGATTCTGGATACCCAGGGCAAAGGCCACTATGTCGGGACCGTGCTGAGTGTCCGCACCCGCAGTCCCTCGTGGTTCGGCGAAGGGGATGAAAAGATTTACATCGACGGGGAAGAAAAACCCTCCATCTGGGGGACCGGCACGGAGGATTATTTCCTGAGCGCCTGGGGCCTGCAAACCACCAGCACACCTTATTTCGGGACGCCCTATTTCGATCAGTGGGGGATTGTGGGCGGCCACACCAGCGCCTACCGCTGGCATATCCATGATCCGTTTGTGTTTAATACCGGCATCAAGGTGACGATTGAGCATTACGGCTGGATGAGTCCGGATGAAAATCCCGATTTCAAGACCGACAGTTGGAACGAACGGGAAGATGATTATTCCAGCGTGGCCTTCTGGTACCAGACGGGCGAGCCGACCTTTAAGGCCCGTGCCCCGCACGCCAAAGAGCGGACGCTGCCGAATCTGGATCGGACAATCCTGGCCAAAGATTTTACCGATGCCAAGTACCACGGGGCCGGAGAGGCCAGCGTGCAGGAGATGGGTTATATGTATCCGGATGGCCAGTTGTTCTATGCCCCGGCGGAAGCCACAGGCAGCTGGGTGGAAATTCCATTTAAGGTAGAAAAGAAAGAACCCAAACGGCTGTTGCTGATGATGACCCGTTCCAGCGACTTTGGCAAATACCAGCCGTATTTGAACGGCGTGAAGCTGGGCGGGGTAATTGATTTGTACAATCCGACGCTCGACAGCCGGGAATTTCATTTGCTGGATTTCTGGCCGGAACCGGGTGACTATACGCTCCGGCTGGAATGTGTGGGGAAAAATTACCTTTCGGAAAGCAATAAGCTGGGGGTGGAGTCGGTTCGGCTGCGGGAGCGGCGGCCGCGGGTGACCACATTTGGTCATGAAAAGGATAAAGACTGGAAGACCGAACCCAAACTATACAATTGATTTATCAGGGAACTTGCTATGACAGAAGATTTGATAAAATCCATTCAACAGGAAACCAGGGTGCTGGATATGCGGCGGCGGTCGGAATATATGTATCACGCCCTGCGCGACCGGCTCAATACCGTTCTACCGCTGGCCCTGCGGGAAAATGGCATCGATATGTGGCTGATCCTGTGCCAGGAAGACAATCCCGACCCGGTCCATCGGACGATGCTGCCGCTGGATTGCTGGACCCCGATTCTGCAAATCCTGCTGTTCTACGACCTGGGGCCCCAGAAGGGTATCAAGCGGGTGAATCTTTCCGGCACCGATACCAAGGATTTGTTCGAGCAGCCTTATAACGGGCAGGAAGAATCCCAGCAATGGGAACTGCTCCGGAAGATGGTAGCTGAGCTGGACCCCCAACGAATCGGCATCAATATCGGTTCGGAACAGTGGTCGGCGGGAGGATTAACGTATAACCTCCATCAGCAACTGCTGCAGAATCTGCCCGGCAAATATACAGAACGTCTAGTCTCGGCGGAACCTGCCTGTACCCGCTGGCTGGAAACTTTTACGGCGGATGAACTGCAAATCTATCAGCACGTGGTCCGGATCGCCCATCAGATTATCGTTCGCTGCTACAGCCGCGAGGCGATCATCCCCGGCGTAACTACCATTACGGATTTACGCTGGTACTACTGGCAGCAGTGTGCCGACCGGGGACTGGATGTGGCGTTCCTGCCTTATTTCCGAGTCCATCATAGCCCGGCCAATCAGCAGAAATACGGCAAAACCGACCCGGTCATTCGCCAGGGGGATATGGTGCACTGCGATGTCGGGATCCGGTATATGGGGTACAACAGCGATCATCAGGAGTGGGCCTATATCGTGCCGGCGGGCCAGCGCGAGGCTCCGGCGGGATTCCAGCGGCTTTTGCAGCAGGCCAACCGCTTGCAGGATGTGTTCATGGCGGAGTTTCAGGAAGGGCTGACGGGCAACGAACTGCTGGCGAAAATCCTGCAGGCGGCCCGCGCAAAAGGGATTCCCCAGCCGAAGGTATATTCCCACAATCTCGGCCATCTGCTGCACGAACCCGGCCCGCTGATCGGCCTGCCCTGGCAGCAGGAGCGTTGCCCGGGGCGCGGGGACGTGAAGCTGGTCTTTGACAGTTGTTTTGCCATGGAACTGTGTGTAACCGATATGGTGCCCGAATGGGACAACCAGGAATTCCGGCTGAGCGTCGAACAGGATGTCTCCTTCACCCGGCAGGACGGCTGCCGGCCGCTTGATGACCGGCAAATTCGATTCCACCTGGTTTAATTTGCGGCAAAAGGATTTAGAACCGTATGAAAAGTGGACGCTTTCGCCTGCTATGGATGATGGCCGCTGCCATGAGCTTGGCAGCGATCGGCAGTTTGCGCGGTTATGGAGAGCAGGAACCGGTGATTCCCCCCGCCATTTCCGCCCCCCCTGCCGGGGTCGAGGCGGACTATGCGTGGTATGTGTCCCAGTTTAAAGATCACGGCAAGTTTACCCCCATCGGCCCGGCCGGCGATCCGGCGGATGTGGCGGTTTCGGCGACGGGCCAGATTTATTCCTGCGCCAACCTGGACGGTTACCATACCGGCCAGGGGCTGGAACCGCTACCGGGGGTCACGCCGAACCTGATGCCGAACGCCCTGGCCTTTGCCTTGTATGAGGAAGGCAAAGTTATTCGGATGGGCCAGGGGGAACCGGTGCGGCAGTCGCTTACGAATGGCTGCCTGCCGATTGTCTTGTCTCTCTGGAAGCATGGTTCCTTCCTGATACATCAGACCGCCTTCGCCCAGCCGTTGCGCGGAACGGAAATCATCACCGGCCGCGAACGGACACTGGCATGGGCGGCACTGGATATCATCAATCGCGCCCGGGAAGAAAAAGAAATCATGCTTTTGGCCTTCTACTCCGGCGATATATCCAATCCCTGTCCGGAGCTGTATTTTCAGGATGGAGCAGTTTTTTCGGGTGGCAATGCCAAAATCAGCGTTGTACTTCCCAAGGATTTAAGCCTGGGCTTTTTTCCTGTTTTTTTCACCAAGGTCGCATACGATAACGGGGATCCGCTGGAGTTGTTGCGACGTCATGATGGGGTGTTCAATGCGATGGTAATCAACGGAAAAATCGCTGGCGGGAAGACTGTTCGGGTAATTTTTAATAGGGTGTTTGAACCACAGGATACGGTTTTCTGGGAGGTGGAGGCAGAAGGGCCTGCCGTGACGGCAGAGGAACTGACCGGCAAATCCTTTGAGCGGGAACTGCCAATCGTCCGGCAGGAACACGCCCGCCGGGCCGGAGCGGTTTCTCCCTTTGAAACGCCCGACCGAATTTTGAACCATATTTACACCAAGGCCATGCTGGACGGTTATTTTCTCACGCGGCGTTGGGACAAACAGTATATCGTCTTCGACTCGGTCATCTACCGCTGTCAGTGGGATGACGGTTGCGCAAAATGGATTTATGCATTAAATCTGATGGGCGACCATGAGACCGCCGGCCGGCTGCTGGATACCATCTTTAGCCGTCAGGGCCAGAACAAGCCCACCGGCACCCGCACATTCGAGGGGTGCTTTTCCGATTATACCAATACCAAAGGCGACCAGGCCCGCGATTATAAGCTGGCGTCCTGGACCAGCGGCCCCGGCTGGGCCTTATGGACCATGAGCCAGCACGCCCGGCTGTATAATGACCGCACGTGGCTGGAAAAACACAAACAGCAGATACTGGACGGCTGCCAGTGGATTATCCGCGAACGAAGTTTTTCGAAAGAAAAACCGGACAACCCCTGTGCCGGACTGATCTACGGCCGATATGTCTGCGATTTAAAAGAGGACACGGACGGCTACTTTACCTACTCGGATGCCATCTGTCATCTGGGACTGTATAGCATGGGCCAGTTGCTGACGGATTGGGGCTATACCGAAGGGCCGGACCTTTTGCAGGAGGCCCAGTCGTACCGGCAGGATATTCTCACCGCCGTGGATCGGCTGACGGACAAATCGAGTGATCCCTGGTATGTCCCTTGGATTCTGCACCGGCCGGATTTTAAAAACCGCTATTTTTACGACGTCTGCGGCCCGATCAATCTGGTTACCGGCGGCCTGCTGCCCCCAGACGACGAGCGAATCAGCCATGTGATTCGCTGGACCATCGACAAGACCCATCACGGCAGTCTCGAACACGTGATTACCGGCGATAATTCCCTGGACAATCTGATGGGCGGCACCTGCTTCTACACCCAGGACCTGGCGGTAACGCTGCTGGAACTGGGACGGGTGGAAGATTTCCTGCGGATTCTTTATTCGCTCACCACCGCGGCCATTTCCCACCAGACTCTGACAACGACGGAATGGGGCAACAATACCCAGCCGCACATCCACTCGATTGCCAGCCTGATCCGCATCGTCCGGACCATGCTGATTGAGGAACGGCCGGACCGGCTGTGCCTGCTGCAAGGGGTCCCGCGCCGCTGGCTGGAGCAGGGGCAGGAAATCAAAATCCGGCAGGCTCCTACTATCTATGGTCCGTTATCCCTGACTACCCATTCGAATATTGCTAATAATCTAATTGAGATATCCCTCACCCTGCCGGACCGCATCGGGGCCTCACCGGTTCATCTTAAGACCAGACTGCCGAATGGATACCAAATTAAAAGTGTTACCATCAACGGCAAAAATCATCTGGACTTTCAAAACGAGTGGATTATTCTAAATAATATGCAAGGAGATTTGCATATTGTTATAACGGTTTCCAGTCTGTGACACCTTTATGAAATGAAAGGCAGGATAGTCCGATGTTGCAAAGAAGACAGTTCCTGAAAAGTGCACTGGCGGGCGGGGCGGTTCTGGTATTCGGCAAAAACCTCCGGGCCCAGGCCGCCGCCGATTGCAAAGTGGAAATATTACTTGATGAGCCGATTGGTACGATCTCGCCGGATCTATACGGCCATTTCACCGAACATATCGGCGGGCTTATTTATGACGGAATCTGGGTCGGGGAAAATTCCAAAATCCCCAACATCAACGGAATTCGCAAAGAACTGGTTGAATATATGAAAAGACTGAAACCCTCGGTGGTCCGCTGGCCGGGCGGGTGCTTTGCCGACAGCTACAATTGGAGGGACGGGATCGGGCCGCGGGAGAAAAGACCACAGCGGCCTAATTTCTGGATCAATACCGACTTTCTGCAGAGGGCGCCGGACGGGCCTTCCAAATATGAACCCAATGAATTCGGAACGCATGAGTTCGTCCAATTCTGCCAACTAATTGGCGCACAGCCCTATCTGGCCGCCAATGTGGGCAGCGCCACGCCCAGAGAATTTTACGAATGGGTGGAATATTGCAACGCCCCCGCCGGCTCCACCACCCTGGCCAAAGAACGAGCTTCCAACGGCTCGCCGGATCCCTTTAAGGTCCGCTTCTGGGGCGTCGGCAATGAATCCTGGGGCTGCGGGGGCAATTTTACGCCGGAGGAATACGCCGAGCAGTATCGCAAATTTACCACGGCGGTCCCCCGCTTTGGTGTGCCGCTGGCTTTCATCGGGTCCGGCCCGTCGGATTTTGATGTAAACTGGACCACCAAATTTTTCACCCGCCTGACCGAACGCAACCGCTGGTACCTCAATTCCCTGTACGGCTGGTCCCTGCACTATTACTGCGGCTCCGCCGGCCGCGGCCAGGCCGTCGATTTCAACGAAGCCGAATGGTACGAACTGCTGGCCCGGGCCGTCCGCATGGACCCGCTCATCCAGACGCAATGGGACGCCATGGGGCAGATCGATACCGATCACCGGATTAAATTGATCGTGGACGAATGGGGCACCTGGCATAGCCAGGGCTCGGAAGTGCATTCCACCCACCTCTTCGGCCAAACAGCAACCATGCGGGACGCCCTGGTGGCCGGTTTTACCCTGGATATCTTCAATCGCCACGCCGACAAAGTGGCGATGGCCAATATCGCCCAGCTCATCAACAATCTGCAATCGCTGTTCCTGGCCCATGAGGACAAATTCATTGTCACGCCGAATTTCCATGTGTTTGAGTTATACGCCCCCCACCAGAACGGCCAGTCGCTCCGCACCATCTTTACCGCCCCGGAGGTAAATTTCACCAAAACCGACAACAATCCCGACAAACTCAGCGGCCTGTCCGGTTCCGCCTCGCTGCACGGCAAACAACTGATTCTTACAGCGGTCAATCCCAGCATCACCGATGCCCGCGAAACGGAAATCTCCGCCCGCGGGGCAAAAATCAAAGCGGCAACGGCGACGGTGCTATCGGAAAAGGATATTCATGCCCGGAACAGTTTTGACAATCCCGATGCCGTGCAGGTGAAAAAGGCGGACGTCCGAATCGCCGGGGACCATGCCATTTTCAGCTTTCCCCCGGCTTCGGTGGTACAACTGATATTGGAACTATCGTAAAACAATTCTAATGGGCATGGTTGTTTTTGGTGATATGTTCCCGGTGCAGTTTCATAAAATCGACATCGCCGACATATTCAGGGACAATCTGTTTGATGATCGCCACGATTTCTTCGCGGTCAGCGCCTTTTTCGATGGTGGCCAACAGGTCATCAATTGTGTGGCGCAATGACTTTTCATCCGGCGGGAGATTCTTCCAGATGCCGATTTTCGGATGGCGGGTCGGCTGCATATTTTCCCCGGTCATCGCCAGCTCTTCAAACAGTTTTTCCCCCGGCCGCATCCCCGTAAACTTGATTTCGATATCTTCCCCCGGCCGAAATCCGCTCAAGGTAATCAAATCGCGGGCCAGGTCGACAATCTTGACCGGCTCCCCCATATCCAGCACAAACACCTCGCCTCCCTGCCCCATGGTCGCCGACTGCAAGACCAGTTGCGAGGCCTCCGGAATCGTCATGAAATAACGCTGCATTTCCGGATGCGTCACCGTCACCGGCCCGCCGGCGGCTATCTGGTCCTTAAAAATCGGGATCACGCTGCCGTTGCTGCCCAGGACGTTGCCGAACCGGACCGTGACATAATCCGTATTGCTGCGCTTGTTCAAACACTGGATCGTCATTTCCGCGATCCGCTTGCTCGATCCCATGATACTGGTCGGATTCACTGCCTTATCGGTGGAAATCATCACGAAATGGCTGCTGCCGAACTGGTCCGCCGCCTCGGCCACATTCCGGGTTCCGATGACATTGTTCTTGATCGCCTCCCCCGGATTCAATTCCATCAAAGGTACATGCTTATGAGCCGCCGCATGAAAAACCACTTTGGGTCCGTAGGTCTCGAATACCCAGTCAACCCGCTTGCGGTCCACAATATCGCAGATAATGGCCCGGTAATCGATTTGGGGGAAATTCCTGCGTAATTCCCGTTCGACAAAAAACAGGCCGTTTTCCGCCTGCTCCAAAAGCAGCAGCGTCCGCGGCTGGAACTGGCTGACCTGGCGGCACATCTCCGAACCGATGGAGCCGCCCGCCCCGGTAATCAAAATCACCTTATCCTTGATAAACCGGCTGATCTGCTCGGTATCCAGCCGAACCGGTTCCCGGCCCAGCAGGTCGTTGATGTCCACATCGCGGATTTGCGACACCTTGACCTGGCCGGAGGCAATGGCCACCAGATCCGGCACGGTGCTGAAACGCAGGTTGGTGCCGCGGCACAGCTCGACCACCCGCCGCATCTGCTTATGGGTAGCGGAGGGCATGGCAATCACAATTTCGTCAATATTGCGCTTTTTGGCAATCTCCTTGATCTTTTCACAACTGGCCAGCACGGGCACCCCGTGAATCCGGACCCCGATTTTTTTCGGGTCATCATCGATAAAACCGACTACCTCATAGCGGGTTTCCCCCATGCGATGAATCTCACGCAACAGCACTTCCCCGGCATTACCCGCCCCGACAACCAGAAGCCGGCTTAATCGTCCACTGGAGACGGTCTGCGTCTCTTCATAATACAGCCGGATCGCCAAACGGACGCCGCAAATCACAACAATCGTCGCCGCCCAGTCCATCAGCATGACGGCATGTGGCATCTGTTTCAAGGCCGGGACAAATTTTGCCACCCCGAATTCCTGGACGAAAAACCAGAGCACCACAATGATCAAGGTACTGAAATGCGAACCCTTGATGATGCTGAGCAGATCCGAGACGCTGGCATACCGCCACCAACCCTGATACTGATGCAAAATTCCGAATATGGTGAGCTTGACGATCAGGGTAAATCCCAGCCAGTATAAAAAAAGATCGGGAAACCACCAGTCCCCCATCTGCATATTGTCGTAACCCAGGAATGACAGCAAAAGCGACAGCGTAAAAAAAACGATGTGAAGCAAAAACAGCTTCACCGGGCGCAACAGGCTCCCGCCCCCCGTTGACTCCGTATCCATCTCCTCTGCCATTTCCGTTTTAGTCATAGATCAGCTTTGTATATCATTGATTTCCATAAGTTTAATACAAAATCCCTGCGTTCGTCAATCATTTCTTTTTGTTTGCCTTGTCAAATCCACATCCCTCTCCATCGACCGGACCTGAAAAAATCATCTTATTTATTTATCGTCCGCTGACTATGCAATCTTTATCTTACTTCTTATTATACAGATATTTGGGAAAAACCCCTTTTCTGCCGATTTCCCTGCAAACTCCCGGCAAAATGGATAAAATAACTCCCCCCTTTTGCCCGGATTTTAATACCGTGGACAAGCTTGCCATGCCCTGATAAAATAGCGTTTGATTTAAACCATTCTTCTCAAATTGGCGATTTTGTTTGCCAATAATGGTGTTTCTTTACTTGCCATTAGTGTATATGATGTAAGAATATATGATGAAAAAAATGGCACAAATGATCCTTTCCATGCGTCGGATTGGAAAAATGTTTTCGGGTGTAACCGTCCTGGAAAATGTCTCCCTCGACCTCTACCCCGGCGAGGTCCATATTCTGGCCGGTGAGAACGGGGCCGGGAAAAGCACGCTGATGAAGATTCTGGCGGGTATTCATACGGACTATCAGGGCGAAATTCATATCCATCAGGAGTTGGTCCGTTTTAAGTCCCCCCAGCATGCCGCCCAGCATGGAATTGCCGTAATTCATCAGGAAATGTCGCTGATCGGCAGCATGAATGTGTCCGATAATATTTTCCTGGGGCGAGAGCTGGCCGGTCCTGCCGGCTGGATGAATTATCGCGAGCAAAATCGCAGAACCCAAAAGCTGCTGCTGGAACTCGGCCTGAACCTGGATCTGGACATCACTAACCCGGTTGCCGACTATCCGGTTTCCATCCAGCAGATGATCGAGATCGCCAAGGCCCTGGCCTTCGACGCTCGCATTATCATCATGGATGAACCGACCAGTGCTCTGGCCGAGCCGGAGGTCAAAAAACTTTTTGCGATTATTGACAATCTGAAAGCCCGCGGCTGTGCCATCGTTTACATCTCCCACAAAATGGAGGAGATTTATGCCATTGCTGACCGGATTACCGTTTTGCGGGATGGCCGGTATATTAGTACAGCCCCGGCTGACGAACTACCTCAAAATAAATTGATTGAATGGATGATCGGCCGGGAACTGACCGAGCAATTTCCACAGCGGCTATCCGAAATTGGACCATGCAAATTACAAGTCCGGTCACTGTCCATCCCGGACTCGGCCGGTACGCCCCGCCTGGCAGCGGATCGGCTCTCTTTCGAGGTCCATGCCGGCGAGATTGTGGGGCTGGCCGGCCTGCAAGGATCGGGAAACTCTGAAGTTCTCCACGGCCTTTTCGGAGATTTCGGCCCTTTATTTGGCGCCCAGATTGATATCAACGGCCGGGAATATGAAATCGATTCCCCCGGACATGCCATACAGTGCGGGCTGGCGCTTTTAACCAACGACCGGAAAGAAAACGGCCTGGTCCTGGGCATGAACGTCCTGCAAAACACCACGCTGGCCTCCCTGAAAAAGTTTTCGCCCAACGGCTGGCTGCGGCCTTCCGATGAAATCGCCGCCGCCCAGCGGCAGGCGAAAAAATTATCGCTCCGGGCCGCCGGTCTGGACGTGGAGGTTCAGACCCTCTCCGGGGGAAACCAGCAAAAAGTCGTGCTCGCCAAATGGCTCGAAACCCAGCCGCAGGTCCTGCTGCTCGACGAACCCACCCGGGGTGTTGATGTCGGTGCCAAGCATGAAATCTACAAACTGATGAACGATCTGACGGCTCAGGGAATGGCGATTCTTCTGATTACCTCAGAAATGCCCGAACTGCTGGCCATGTCGGACCGCATCCTGGTCCTGCACCGGGGCCGGATCACCGCCCAATTCACACAGGAACAAGCCACCCAGGAAAAAATCCTGCGGGCCGCAATGGGCGAAACCGCTTTACCAGAGGAATAATATGGCCGAGAGCAAGCAATCATCTACCATCAAGAAAGTATTGACCCTGCCGGCCACCCGGGCCTTTGCCGCTCTGGCTCTGGTCTTCCTGCTGGGCGTCATCTTTAATGCCGATGGGGCGTTTTACAAATGGGGCACCCACCGCGATATGTTCCGCCAGGTCTCCGTTTACGGCATCCTGGCCTGCGGCATGACCATCGTCATCATCACCGCCGGCATCGATCTGTCCGTCGGCAGCATCCTCGGTTTTACTGCTGTTATTTTTTCGCTCACTTCTATACAGTTGGGATGGGCCGCCTGGCTGGCTATTCCCTTTTGCCTGCTGGCGGGTTCCCTCTGCGGCAGCCTGTCCGGCAGCCTGATCGCCCGGTTCAAAATCCAGCCGTTTATCTCCACATTGGCCATGATGGTCTTCGCCCGCGGCCTGGCCAAATTCATCTCCGGCGGACAAAAAATCTCCACCGCCATGCAGACTTCCGACGGCAGCTATACCTATGTAGATCTGCCCTATATTTTTAATGCCATCAATTCAAAAATTTTCGGTAACAATATTGCCGTAGTTACCATAATTTTTGCCTTCTGCCTTTTCATCTGCTGGATTCTGCTTTCCCGACTCCGCTGGGGGCGATACTTATACGCCATCGGCGGGAATGAAGAAGCGGCCCGCCTCTCCGGCGTACCTGTCGCAAAAATGAAAACCCTGGCCTATCTGCTGTGCGGTTTTTTCAGTGCGGTAGCCGGCATTTGCCAGGCGGCTCAGGAATGTCAGGGTGACCCGGAAGCCGGCGTCTCCTACGAACTTTCCGCCATCGCCATTGTCGTCATCGGCGGCACCAGCCTGATGGGCGGCAAAGGCGGAATCGGGCTGACACTATTGGGTGCGCTTACCATCGGGTATCTCGAAAAAATTCTTAGTATCAACGCGGTCGGCGAGGCATCCCGGTTAATGCTCACTGGGTTTATTATTGTCTCTGCGGTATTATTCCAAAAATCAAAACATTAATGCAAGAAAGGTGTAAACATGAAAAAAATTTGCGTATCATTTGCTGTCTTATTGTTAGTCAGTATTTTTCTTTTTTCTGGCTGCGGCAAGAAAGAAAACACCCCTGCTAAAGAAAATACTCCCACGAAAGAACCTCCGGCATCTGAAAAAACAGAGGCCAAATGGACCCTCGGCATGAGTCAGTGCAATCTGGGCGAGCCGTGGCGCGGCCAAATGAACGAAGATGTCCGGAAAGCCGCCGAAGCGTATCCGGAGCTGAAAGTCATCTTCAAAGATGCCCAGAACGACACCCTGAAGCAGCGTGCCCAGATGGAGGAATTTATCTCCGCCGGCGTTGACCTGATTATCATCTCCCCCAAGGAAGCCGCCCCGCTAACTCCGGTAGTCGCTCAGGCATATGAAGCAGGAATTCCGGTTCTCGTTCTGGACCGCCGCGTGTTGGGGGATCAATATACCTGCTTCATCGGCGCTGACAACAAGCAGATCGGCGAAAACGCCGGCAAATGGATCGTCGAAAAACTCGGCGGCAAGGGCAAAGTCGTCGAACTCAAGGGCCTGATGACCTCCATCCCCGGCCAGGACCGCCACGCCGGCTTCCGTAAAGCTATCGAAGGAACCAATATCGAGGTCATCTTTGAAGCAGACATGAAGTGGCTTGAACCGGAAGCCCGCAAGGAGATGGAATCCGCCCTAGCCCGCTTCGACCACATCGACCTGGTCTATGCCCATAACGACCCCGGCGCCCACGGCGCCTATCTGGCCGCCCAGGCCGCCAGCCGCGAAAAGGATATAAAATTCGTCGGCATCGACGGTCTGGCACAGGAAGGACAGGTGTACGTCCAGCAGGGCATCCTGGACGCCACCTTTGAATACCCCACCGGCGGCCAGCAGGCCATTGAAACCGCTTTGAAGATTCTCAACGGACAGACCGTCGAAAAAGAGATCACCCTGCCATCCCGAATCTTTACTAAAGAAGCAAAATAATTGACCCTTTACCGGCGGAATACGTTTTCTCGTAATTTTCTTGCAATAGGTACCGGACGAATGTAAGGTAGGCGCAAAATTAGCTGAACGTGGTTTTCTTTTGGCGAACCGGATTTTCGCATACGTTCGGTAATTGTATATAAGTAATTGCCATGCAATCATTTGCGCCCGTAGCTCAATTGGATAGAGTCGCGGACTTCGAATTCAATCGTAAATCTTCGTTTTTTCACAAATATTTGGTATTTCATCAGTTAGAACGTGGTAAATATCGCATAAAGTGTAGATATCGTACCTTTTGGTTGTAGTTTGGTTGTAGCTTTTCTCGCATAAAACCTCGCGTATTTCCCAAGTCGAACCTGAATGTATTCCAGACTTCATGTTTTGCTGGTTTTCTGGCCGGGCAAAGTATGAGACGGTTCGGTGGCCTGCTGAAATCGGATCACAGATCTGCTGCATAGGATGTCGCTTCTTCGGGCACTTTCACGGAGACGTTAGTCGAAAATTTATGACCTGCGGATTCATAGCCCGCAGGTCATCGGTTCGAATCCGATCGTCGCTATTCGGTAACCTCTTGGCTGTCAAGCACTTGTGTTTGGCGGCCTTTTTTGTTTTCCTCGTTTTGAGGGGCGCGCAGCGCGCGCGCAACAGAAATTCCCTGTAGCGACTGGTCACTGGCCCGCCTGGCCCGTTGCAGCAGGTCCTCCCGGACAGCCAGGTAGAACCGATGGGTGGTCTGGAAACTCGCATGACCGGCCATGTTCATAACATCGAACTCGCTAAGCCCATGAGCCAGCCAATTCGACAGGCAGGTTCGGCGGAAGTCGTGAAACTCACCTTCGTCAATACTGGCCCGTTCCTGAATCAATTGGAACTGACGCTGAAGATTGTTCACCGGACATTTGCCATTCCGTTCGGTCCACCGGTCCTGTTGCCGACGTCTCTGAATGTGGTCGTACCGATAGGGCGGGATAAACACATAGGGATAGCCTGCTGGTTGTTCCGCCTGATGTTCGGCCAATAGCTTCAGTACTTCCTCGGTCAGAGGTACCGTTCGTCGGTCCGTATCCTTAATCTGCCACTCCCAGGTATACTGAGTGTTTTCCTTGGGGGAGACCTTGAGAAGCTGTTTCTCGAAGTCGATGTCGGCCCAGGTGGTGTTCAGTAATTCACCTTGTCGCATACCTGTACACAAGGCCGTGAGGATAAATATATCCCATCGCACGGGTGTGTGGATCTGGGCCTCTCGAACTACCTTGATCATCCGTTCACACTCTTCGTCCCGGAAGACATGCACAGCCCTTTGGGCCGCCTTGGGTTTGCGAACATACCGAAGAGGATTCTCCTCGAGCTGACCCCGTTCTACTGCCAACTGGAAGATTCTCTTGAGATTGCCGATCTTCTTACGAACAGTACCGGGGCGGTTGCCACTATCCAGGCACGCCTGGATAAACTTTTCCCCATGCTGATGCTTAACAGCTCGGTAATCCATGTCTCCAATTACTTGAATGAAATGTCTCATGGTAGAAAGATAGTCTCTGATCGTATTCTGTCTGACCTGAGTACGGGAACGTCTTAAGCTATCCTCAAGAAATTCACTGAGTCGCATGGAATGTGGTTCAACATAACCCATTCGCAGCTCCCGTTCTTTTTGAGTCTGCTGCCGTTCTGCTTTCCGCCGGTCCGTATGACCGAGGGATTCGTACCGATTCCTGCCTTGCTCATCCCTGTAGATGAGCACAAAACTGAACTTTTTGCCGTCTCGAGACGGTCTTTTCCAAAGCCGTACCAGCTTATTCATACTAAGCTCCTTTCCCGATGCTGGTCGACGGCTCGGGTTGATCCGTCTGGCATCATAATCTCTGGGTAGTTCCTGTCAATCATCATTATTTCCCTTTGGTGGTGTTATCGCGAATCCATTCTTGAATAGCCTCCCGCGGATATAGCGGTTGGCCGCAAATGTGGATACGTGGTAAGTCATGAAACCGTTTGAGGTTATCAATCACATTACGGTGGTCCTTGGCCCGGCTAACTTCCGGGATCCGCAGGAATTCGATCAACTCCGATTCTGTCATCAGCACCGGTGTGGTGATAGCGGATTTGTCACTAAGAACATGTCTATTGTCATTGTCAGTCATTTGAGATGTCTTATTTCCTTATCAGACGAAGACGGCCTTTTCATTTGATAATATTTCTTCAGTAAATCTACCGGTATCCATCCTGATGGTAACTTGGGAGGTATGTCACAGATTGTCCGGCCACCTTTGCACCAATACCTCTCACCATAGGTACCCAGGTACCGCCCGCTCGTGATCGCCAGCCATTGTCTCTGAAGCGATGAAGCCAACCGGCATCTCCACATCGCTTAATACTACCCTCTTGAATTCGGGAACAGATTGCTGCCGAACCATCCTTCGCAACCAGGCACCAGTCCGGCTTACCACAAACAGGGCATGGGTTTTGTCGGCTTACACGTTGCATTTTTTCCTCAGCCACAACGACATCCTCCCTTTTTGAGATCAAGGTATTGACGTAGTTTCAACTCAAAACTTTGCCAGTATTCTTTCCGTCGCTCTTGCTCAAGAGGAGTTTGTAGACGCAGTAACAATTCTCCGACTTGCAGTTTTACTGTTGACTCAGATGCAGAGTTTTGGTATGATTTGGTTAGATGATCTTTTTTGCGGGCCGTTGTTGACGCAGCGGCCTCCTTTTTTTCTGTTAACATTTCTCCGTTTCCTTTCTGGCAATAAATTCTGACATGTTGCCATTGCATTTTAAAAATAAATCAACATCCGAAGTTTTCCACCGTTTACTTCCCCCTAAAGAAAACGGCTTGGGAAGCTTGCCCGCTGACAATAATCGCCATGCCGTGCGTGGAGAGATAGATAGCCTCCTTGCCAGCGTCTTGCATGAAACCGCAGCACAATTCTCTTTTGTGATTAAATCAGCCATTTTTTATTCCTTTATCGAAAATATTTCATTCACTGTCACGATGACAGCCTTCAGCATAAATAATACCACAAAAACCCATGATGTCAACGTAAGTACTTGTTATATATGTATTTATGAATATACAAATAGGAGTTGAAACAGGAGTTGAGTCAACTCCTGTTTGGTTTACGAATTGCTAAATAAGCTTGTTATAAATAAACGAGTGTTGAAATTGATATCACTTTTGATTTGCCAGAAATAGGAGTTGAGATAGGAGTTAAAAAAAATGAAAAAAATTTATTTTTTTTGTGATCGTTGCTTCCAACTTTCCGTTTTTCCAACAGCACTTGCACTTGTTGGATTATATACACCAGCATAGTTTCTGTTGAGTATTTCTGCTAACGTCTCAGCTGTTATATTTACAGGGGAAGATTTCAAGAGTTCCTGAACTTGTTGATTGAGTATAGTTTTACCACGTTTTTTGGTACTCTGCTTTGTTTCTGTTATTCTCACCCATTTTTCAAGGTCACAATGGACATCTTTCAGAGCTGGATAAATGTAGTTTTCATGCTGATGAATGGCATGCCTATAATGATACTTAGAATTCGGATTTTGTAAAATCCACCATTCCGCAATTTCAGGATTTCCGTCGGCAAATGCCTTGTCGATGATAGGGGAACGTTTTCCCAAAAGGTAATAATCGTGGCACAGAGCCAAAAGCCAGTATCCAGCCAGAACCCGTTTGGCTTGATCTGCGGAAGAAAGTTCTGATCTATCTCCACCATTCCAAGGATATGGATTCGAGCACATTTCTATAGTAGAGGGGGGCAACCAGCCCGAGACCTCTTTTTCGCGACATATGCCCTGTTCGTCCTTTATATCACGGAATCCCGTATCCCAATGCCATCCTTCTCCCGGTGGCCCTGCTTCCTTATTTTGCAACAGCTTATTGTTCAATATGGCTTGCAAACCATTATCTTTCTCCTTCTTACGGGCATCGCGGGCTTTATTGTATTTGCACAATTTGTTCGCATATTCACTTAATCTAGCCCGAAAATAAGCCATAATCTCCAGTTCTCGTACCCAATCATCAACCGCATCGGCAATTTCTTCGGGTGATGGTGGATCGCTCAGGAATGCAGTGGCGGGTATTGCGATTTTTTTATGGGGAGTAGAGTTTTTGGATTCCTCAGACGACATCTTTCACCAATCCTTTCTTATCGGGCTGGTCGAATAGTGTCAGGCAGGATTGGTGAGCCAGAACCTAACACTATTCAACCATTAAGCGGCTGTACGGGCCGACTACCCGATTATTCATTTCGTAATCGCATTTTAAATGGCACTTCTCGTAATTCAATAGCAAAAATCCGATATTTCTGCTTGCCGTATGAATAATTTTATAGGGCTTTCGTACCTGTTTTTACTTGATTCAAGGCAAACGAATCCGTATTTAATGGAATACGTAACACAATATATTTTCAATAGTTATAGATCGCCTTCCTAAGCATCACTTATCGGATAATATCAATTCTGACAAGTGTCCTCAGCTTCGGGCTTTCGTGGTGTCCGATAGCGACGGAGGATAAAGATAACTGGCTATTTTTAGCCGGTTTACCTCCCTCTTCCGGTATATTTTCCTCAATCCACTGACCCCGCTTCCGCTCCAACTGAATCCTATAACTGGCAATCTCATTTTGAGTTTGCAAACCTTATTTCGATTTTTTAGCCATGTCTTGCACGGATTCTATTCCATGTTTTAGTTTGTTAAATATTTTTTATCAATCCGTAAATTTTGGCCATAGGTTATAACCAACTTTCGGATTATTCGACTTGTACAGTTTTATATATTCAAATTCTTTTTGATCGACTTCATTGTCTGAGGCCGTTTTAGATTCCCATATAATCTCTTTTCTTATGGTGAAATCAAGTCTTTGTTCTCGTGTGAAACCCTTTTCGATGAAGTTGCTATCTGAACTGCCAAAATAGTGGAAGCTATCGGTTAAGTCTTTACCGATATATATTTTCCCATTTGGATACGTTATTTTATAAATCACTTTCATAATACACTCACACAATAGATGTCAACTTCATCTGTCACGGAGCCGGATTTTGGTTTTTGGCTACATCCATCAATTCGAATTTATGGTGTAATCCATTCAGAAGCAGAATACGCAAACTTTGGAACAATGTCAATTGCGAATTATCAGTTTTCGGTGAAGGTTTTCTTTGCCGGTAAATATATCAAGAGGTCCTCCGCTTCCTCACCAACGCCAATCCACCCAATCCCAGCAGGACCAAGGTGCCGGGTTCGGGGACAAATACCAAAGCCGTGGAGATATAATTAGATCCGAAGCTGCCTAGATGTTCGCCAGTTAATCCATCATAATAATTTATTTCACCAGAGATTGCCCCATTAGGTACGTATAAGTTATTATCTGGGCCAAAAGCAAGATTGTGCAGGTTGGGTCCGTTCCAACTCGCACCCATAAAAATGCCAAGATAATCTCCCGAAGGCCAAGCATAACGAATAATCGTTTTACTGCCATCATTCCCTACATAAATATTTCCATCCGGTCCCAAAACCAGACTCGCTGGTGTGTCAATATCGGTATTATCTTCACCAAAAAAACCGAGAAACGTCCCTGTTGTGCCGTTATAATACTTGATATCATTCCGTACCTGATCAGCCACATACAGATTACCATCCGGACCAAAATCCATTCCATAGGGATAAGCAAGAATCCCACCCGCGGCAATTATGTTCATTAATTCCCCTGTTTGAAAATTTAATCGTGCAACACAATTGCCCGTACAACACACGTAAATATTTCCATCGGGTCCGAACCCTAAGCTGCTATAACCCGTAGACAATTCTGCGGGTCTAGGTATTTCCCTAAGCAATAAGCCGGTCTTTGCATCAAACGACAGAATTTTTCCTGAAGCATAAGCCAGATACACATTCCCATCGGGGCCAACTTCCATATCATGAGGATCTTCTGAACCACCGGCACTGATCTCATCAATATACTCCAATGAGGGCCAGTCATGGCGAATTATATTACCGTGATCTCCCCCAACCCATATCTCAACGGACTCGGATCTACCAATGTCAAGTGACACAAACAATATTGCAATTGTTAGGATTAACTGTTTCATCTTACACCTATCCTTCTGCCAATTTGGCACCAAAAATCGCTTTTCTGCTCACCGGATTTAACGTAATATCATACTCGCCGCTTCCTCAACACCGCCAATCCACACAGTCCCAACAGGCATAGGGTCAGGGTTCGGAAATAAATATATTTCAAGTATCAAGGTTTATTCCGTAATCACTCGGCAATTAATTTCCGGAAAAGCTTCTGATTGGAGAATAATCTTACAGCATCACGGAAAATCCAAAAACAAGAATACTCAGCGATAGACTCGAAATCCGCTAAAGTAGGACGTTCTATTCGGGACGTGGGAGTACTGGTACGAAACCTGGCACTCGCCTTCGCCGTAGTACCAGCCGCCACCGCGCAGAGTGCGCGCGCTAATCGTAGTCGATTCAAGAGGCAAAAGTGTAACAGGTGAATATTCGTTTTTTCACCTTTGATTACAAGGTCAAAAAAGAAGATTTCAGTCGGTCATTTAGTGTATAGATTGAATTCTAATTGACAACTGCAAGAATATGGAGTATATTGATTATAGTTTGTGATGGCAGTCATCATAAAAAAGTGCTCCCGCGTGGTTGGCACCACCGGGAGCGTGGCCCTAACCTAGTTGAGAGGTTAAGACATGAGCTATTCTACTATTTCCCCCGCAATTGTTCAAGTTCCATCCCCAAAGTCTGAATTTGTCCCCCAGACAGCCGTTTATCTGCGTGTCAGCACGTCCCAGCAGACCACCCGCAGCCAGAAACCCGATCTGGAACGCTGGCTCAATGCCCAGGACCCGGAAAAACTGGGTAAGATAGTTTGGTACAGCGACACAGCCACCGGTAAGAACATGGACCGGCCCCGATGGCAGAAGCTTCAGGAGAGAATCAACGCTGGTTATGTCAAACAGCTCGTTGTTTGGCGGCTGGACCGGCTGGGTCGGACTGCCAGCGGCCTGTGTAAACTGTTTGAGGAATTACAGGAAAAGAACATCCGCTTGGTCAGCCTGAAGGATTCCGTGGACCTCGGTACCGCTTCAGGACGGTTGATCGCCAATGTACTGGCTTCGGTAGCCGCCTATGAAACCGAGATCCGGGGCGAGCGTGTCAAGGCTGGGCAAAATGTGGCCCGGGCTACGGGTAAACGCTGGGGTGGTTCCAAGAAGGGACGCAGGCTCAAAGTCACCGAAGAGCAGGTAAAAGCTATTGTATCAATGAAAAATGATGACGAGAAGATAGCCCGGATTGCCAGGACCGTGAACCTGAGCAGGATAACGGTTTATCGCCTGCTTGAAAATTACATGTCATCGGGTGCGTGAAAACTCACCACTATTGGTGTATTTCAAAATCAGCCAATAAGCAGGCCGGACTACCAGGTACAACAGAAAGTTCCTACTCGGCAAACCGTTGGGAGGGTTTCCGGCTGGGTGCGCCGGCAAAAACGGGTCAAGGGGGCACCCGAGCGTTTCAATGGGCCGCTATTCTTGCCAACAGAATTCGGGGCGGTCAAGACCGCAAGTGAGCCATTGAGCCGCCATGATCGCCAAATCGCCGAGATCGACATGGCAGTCGCCGTTTAGGTCAGCAACGGGGCGATTAACACAGACAGCGCAGGGCCCCTCATACTTAACGTTGACGCCCGCCACAGCGGCGTCACAGGCATTGGCGTAGGTCTGGTCGTCACAACCACAGACGGGTTGCCAGATGTCGGGGCAGGCTGCGGGGCTCGCCTGGCAACCGCCGGGGCCATCGCAGTCACCGGGCTGCTTGGCGCAGTAATAATCAGGCGGGCAGTCGCCGTTGGACAGGCAGTCGGGGATACACTCGCCGGCATAGGCGACATTGACACCCATTGCGGCGGCGTAACAGGAGTTAGAGTAGGTTTGGCCATCGCACCCGCAGACGGGGTCCCACAGGGCAACGCATATCTGTGGTCGGGGCGAGCAGTCACCGGCGCCGTCGCAGTCACCGAGCTGCTTGGCGCAGAAGTAGCCGGGGGGGCATTGGCTATTGTCGGTGCAGCTTTGAGCCCGAACGGCAGGAGGCGCTGCACCCAGAATAAACATCAGCGACCCTAACCCCACAAGCATCCTGGTTCTTTTCATGGCGAACTCCTTCTGGCGGTGATACTCTGCCACTGGGAACAACGAACAAGGCTACTATCTCTAGACTTGCCAAACACCTAAAGTCTACATCAGAAAGGTGATCCTGTCAAATTGGCTGCGATTTTGCCGGCATGCAGGATGCCCATCCAGCCATGGTTGCTTTGGGATGGCCGCCGATGGAATCAAGCAATGTCGGCGGCGGGCAGGTGTGTGGGCCGGCCTGAGTGGCGGTAGATTGCGAGGTTAGGCCGCTGGTAATCCCATAACAGACGCGAAAGGCCCGCTTTATACTTCACCCCTGCGGCGTGCGGGCGCTCATACAGGCGAGGCGGGCGGCGGTAAGGTCTCGCGTGGTTTTCGCCAGCTTTCAAGCGGGTTTGCCGGGTGATTCCTGGCGGGGCCCGGGAGAGAGGCGGCGTGGATTGGGGGCCAGATAGGTATCCGATCCGGGTGGTCTTTTGCCTTCACCCTCAATCCATTACTTCGATAGAGAGTGGTAATCAAATGCCTATGGAGTAACAAGTTCTGTTAATGTGTAAATAGTCAATTACAAACGATCTGGCACACCTAAAACTTGCAAAACCATGCTTCTATTCAATGACTTATAGAAGAATTCTTCCAGATATTCACCTGTTACACTTTTTATTTATTCACCAGGACATAATACACCAAATTTGTATTATTGACTCAGTAGCCAGAATTCCGCCATCAGGGATAAATCAGTCATATCTACCCGCTGGTCCCAGTTCTGGTCCGGTTGAGACGCGTGTTAGGCCCGACCGTGTTAGATGTCGGGCCTGAGCTTACTCTTGCTCTTGCCTGACTATATCGACCGAGATCTCTACCGCCGGAATCGTTCCTATGTTCTCAAGCCAGTGTGTGGTGTTCCTATCCTCGGGCCAACCCACTCCCGGCCCATACTCCTTAACCATTCCATTTCGATGGTCGGTGATCATTCCTTGCAGTATGTAGACCAGGCCCGGCCTGTCTATATGGTTGTGAATCGGGCCGAAGACGCCTCCGGGCTCGATGGTCACCATACGCATTCGAAGTTGGCGCCCTGCCATGCCCTCGATCTCAGGGCCAAGGTCAACCGTTGCAAGTAACTTCACCGTAACACCTTTCGTCTCAGGTGCCGCTTGTTCGTTTCTCATCCTGGTTTCCTTTCTGTACTTCCTGGCGGCCTAATAATGTATATCTGAGATTACCGTACGTGTCCAGCAATGAAAGCCTAATGTCAGATAATGATCCACCACCAGCAGCAAAGAAATATCCGTTAAATAGCTTCTTTGTACACCGGACATCTGGTCGGGTTATCAGAAATATACCATGTTCCCCCCGAATATGCAAACCGGGTGACGCGGATCGGGAATACAACGGTCCAGGGCTTCGATCAGATCCAGCCGCCGCTCCGCTTCCCGCAAGAGCAGCGCCCCGGCATCGTATGTTAGTGTGCCGCCGTGAAAATCGGCCTGAACTTTTTGGGAACCGAGACTTGAAAACCGCAACGGTTGTGTGGTACAGTCTGTCATACAAATAGCCTTTCTATTGAAGTATTGTTTTTGTTATAAGTAATTATCTTGTAAGCAGTTAGACTTTTTGTTAATTAAAAATAGTAAATTCCTGTGAAATATGCGGGTTAACGCACATCGTGTCCCATAATGGTGGTAATGTTGGCCAGCATCGTTGCCGGACAAGGCCAGCTGGGAAATCACTTGACATTTTTTACAGAAGTTTGTATCATTAAAATTATAATCTATATTAATCATGGTCGTGCAGGAAAGACGGTCTTTGAACTACATCAGGTTTGACCCAGCACTTCAATTATTATCGGCTGACCTAAATAGACTGTTATGGGCAAGGACCAAAAGTAATTCGTAAGGAGGCTCGGAAATGAATGGGAAGACAAATTCAAGCATTGGGATCGCTGTTTGTGCGTTTCTGGTTTTTATGGCGGGGGTAGCTTTAGCCGATACTCATGACGTTTACCCTGGTGGAAGTATCCAGGCCGCCATTAACGATGCTGAAAATGGTGACCAAATTGAGGTGGCGCCGGGGGTATACTATGAGGCCATCATTTTCTACGGAAAGGCGGTACGGCTATACGGTAGCAGCGGAGCAGCCGTAACAACGATCAATGGGACAGGGCATTATCACGTAGTCCAGTGCATAAACGGCGAAGGTCCTAATACCATTCTGGAAGGTTTTACCATCACGGGCGGCAATGCCTGCGGCATATCTCAGCCCGACAACAGCGGCGGCGGGATGTTCAACTACAACAGCAGCCCTACGGTTACCAAATGCATCTTCACCGGAAACAGGACCGGCAATGGTGTTAATGGCGCAGATAGCTTCTGGTATAGCGGCGGCGATGGGAGTCCCGGAGGGAACGGGGCAGGTATGTATAACCATCAGAGCCATCCAACGGTTACGGAATGCACTTTCAGCTATAATGTAACCGGCAAAGGCGGGGATGGGGGCGACAGTACAGCTGGACTTGCCGGTGGTGGGGATGGTGCCAACGGTGGTCAAGGGGCAGGGGTCTGCAACATCAATTCCTCACCCGAGTTTAAGCACTGCATTTTTACAGAAAACCAGACCGGCGCCGGAGGAGAATGCGGTTACCCATACATGGTAATCTTAGTTGGCAGCGGCGGCTCAGGTGCAGGAATGTACAACTTGAATTCTTCGCCGGTTGTAACAGATTGTGAATTTACACGAAACCGGACTGGCGCTGGTGCTTACGGTGCTCAGGAAGGAAGCGGGGGCAACGGCGGCGATGGCGCAGGGATGTGCAACTCCTATTCCCTGCCAATGATAACCAACTGTACTTTTAACGAAAATCAAACCGGCATTGGCGGAACCGGCAGAGCTGCGACTACTACCGAATGGGCGGATAGCTACGCGGGTGGCGGAGGAAAAGGAGCGGGGATGAGCAATAATTACAGCGCTCCGGTGGTCAGCCAATGTACATTCCGGGGAAATATTACCGGCAACGGCGGTCGCGGGGAATGCGGTGATTCTACGTATGGGGAGATATTCGGCGGGGAGAGCAATGGAGGAGCTCACGGGGGGACAGGCGGGTATGGGGCAGGAATGTACAACGGAAACAACAGCAGTCCGACGGTGACGGACTGTTCCTTCTTTGGAAACGTAACAGGCAACGGCGGCAACGGCGGCAACGGCGGTAATGCTTATGGTTTAGAAAGAGGCGGTCGAGGCGGGAATGGGGGCAATGGCGGCTTTGGTGGGGGGATGCATAATGAGGCTAATTCCAATCCCAGCTTAACCAACTGTACTTTCACGGAAAACCGGACCGGCAGCGGAGGCATCCGGGGGGAACCGGGCGAAGGCGGGACAGGATCGGGTAGCTGGGGTACATCAGGCAGTTCCGGAGGGGGTGGTATAGCCAATAGCTCCGCGGCGCCGATCCTGACCCATTGTACGATGAGTCTCAACATGAGTGATTGCGGCGGCGGAATGGCTAATCTTATCAGCAATCCGGTAATAACCCATTGTATCATTAAGCAGAATGTAGCCCATCAGGATGGCAGCGGGCTCTTTAACGTCAATAGCAATCCGACTTGCATTAACTGTGTTTTCCAGGCAAACGTAGCCTATCGCAACGGCGGCGGAATAGCAAATTATATCTCCTCGCCGGTGATAACCAATTGCACCTTTTTTGGCAACACGGTATCCTATGAGGGTGCCGGATTCTACAATCTGGTAAGTAATCCGGTGATTACCAACTGTATTCTGTGGGATTCCGCCGGAAAGGAAATCTATAACGCTTCCAGTAATCCTCAGGTGACTACCAGCGATGTGAATGGAGGTTACGCCGGCTCGGGTAACCTCAATGCCGACCCGCTTTTTGCGGACGCCGATGGGCGACTCTCACCCACATCTCCCTGTACCGGTACCGGCAACAACGGAGTTCCCAACCTCCCCAACCGGGATCTCGACAGCAACCCCCGGATCACAGGGACGAACGTGGATATGGGTGCTTATGAATGTACGGAGCTGCCGGTTCGTAATGTTACCCGGGATCTATTTTACGATAGCATACAGGCTGCGATTGACGGGGCAAGTGATTTCGATCAGATCCGGGCCCTGCCGAAGCTATATATGGAAGCCATCGATTTTAAAGGAAAGGCAGTACGGTTGTACGGCAGCGGCGGAGCAGCCGTAACAACGATCAATGGGACAGGGCATTATCACGTAGTCCAGTGCTTAAGTGGTGAAGATCCCAATACCATTCTGGAAGGTTTTACCATCACCGGCGGGAACGCTAACGGTCCCAATCCCAATGATAAAAACGGCGGCGGAATGTTTACCTATGCCAGCAGTCCTACGGTGATCGATTGTATATTTACCAGCAATATCGCTGGGAATGGCGGAGGGATGTACAACGAGAACAACAGCATGCCGGCAATCATCGGGACGACGTTCACGGGGAACAATGCCGTTTACGGGGGCGGGATGTTCAATGCGGCCAATAGCCGTCCAGCCGTGATCCGGTGTACCTTCCAAAATAACACAGTCA
Organism: uncultured Pirellulales bacterium; assembly: GCA_964580995.1. Classification (GTDB taxonomy): domain Bacteria; phylum Planctomycetota; class Phycisphaerae; order Sedimentisphaerales; family SM23-30; genus JAKJEP01. Next base: position 12,346 of record CAZOMV010000044.1, on the reverse strand, counting down.
CCTATTTAGGCGGCGGGATGATTAACTCGTTCAGCAGCCCGATCATAACCAATTGTATGTTCACCGATAACGTGGCATGGCTCCTGGCTGGCGGCGGGATACACAACCAAACCAGCAGTCCGATCATAACCAATTGTATCTTCAGCAATAATACTGCCGATTCCGTGGGCGGCGGTATCCGAAACTATGCAGGCAGCTATCCGCAATTAATCAATTGTATCCTATGGAAAAATTTCCCGGATCAGATCTGTGATTTGGATTATCCGGCAAGCGATTCGACGATAACGTATAGCGACGTGGAGGGCGGTTGGGAAGGTACAGGAAACCTCAACGTGGATCCGCTGTTTGTAAATGCCGCGGGAGGAGATTATCGAATATTTTCCTCTCTCTCACCCTGCGTGGATGCTGGTGACAATACGGCAGCAAATCTTCCGGATATGGATTTGGACGGTGGGGTCCGAATCCAGGATGGGAACCAGGATGGCAATGATATTGTGGATATGGGTGCCATTGAATTTTCTACACGAGTCAGTAATCTTTCAAAACATATTTTTTATAGTACCATTCAGTATGCTATTGAGCATGCAAATCCAGGCGATACTATCGAGGTGAAACCGGGCATCTATTATGAAAACATCAACTTCCTGGGTAAGAATCTTGTTCTTACCAGTACGGATCCTAATGACTCACAAGTGACTGCGCAAACCATTATAGATGGACGGCTTTCCGGTTCCGTGGTAACCTTTGAGGGGCATGAAGGCACTAGTTGCCTCCTTAACGGTTTTACAATAACACACGGATGTGTCAATTCTCAAAACAGCAGCCATGGAGGAGGGGGTATCTACTGCTACCAGAGCCAACCTACCATTCGCAACTGTATCATCTGTGAGAGTTTAGCCAATAGCTGGTCAGGGTCTGGAATTTATGTTGATACTGGCGCACCACAAGTTATTGGATGTACCATTCGAAATAATACTGCTGTCGCGACACAAACCTGGGCAGCTGCGGTGAAATTAGAAAACGGCAGCGCACTGCTCCAGAACTGCACGATTCACGGAAATTCATTGGTTGGGGATGGGGGCGGTGTCGCATGCATAGATAGTAATCTCACCATGGTCGGCTGTTTTGTCTCTGAAAACAACGGTGCAACTACCTCCTCCATGGGAGGTGGTATCTGTTTTCTGAGAGGAACTACGGTAATTGACAACTGTACCATTGCTAATAACTCCGCGGCTGGCAGTGAGGGGGGCGGCATCTACGGCGGCAGAGGTAATATTACCCGCTGCCGGATCGTAGAAAATCATGCTCTCGAGGGCGGCGGAATCTACGGCTTCCGTGGTGTGATTGAAGATTGTGTAATTAGCGGCAACTCGGCGAGTATCCTCGGGGGAGGTATGTCTGGCTGTAGCGGTACCATTGCCAATTGCTTCATAACTGATAATCAGGCACCTGAATGTGGGGGTCTGGTAGCATGTGGTTCGATAGTGAACTGCACCATCATCAACAACACTTCCCAGTATTCCGGGGGAGGACTGCGCGAATGCAGCGGTATTGTTAATTGCACTATTGTTGCCAATCGCGCCGCTTTGGGATCTACGCATGGAGGGGGAGGTGGATTGGCCTATTGTACCGGAATAACTAATTGTATTATCTGGGATAATTTTTCCAAGACATCCGGAAATCAGGTTTATGCTTGCTCGGATCTCAGTTACAACTGCATCCAGGACTGGGCGGGCGGTGGTACCGGAAATATTGCGGCTAATCCGCGTTTTGTGCAGCCCGGCTATTGGGCAGATGTCAATGATCCTAATATTGTGGTTACACCTGATGATCCGGACGCAATCTGGATGGATGGTTTCTATCACCTTCGACCGGAATCGCCCTGTATCGATGCCGGGAACAACTCTTCCTTACCGGTTGGCATCATCAAAGACCTGAGCGGTTTGCCGCGGTTCATTGAATCGTGCCAGGCTAACACCGGTAGTGGCACACCTCCCCTGGTGGATATGGGTGCTTATGAGTTTCTGCCCAGCGACATAGATAGCTTAGGCGGTGTCGATTTGCACGATTTTTCTCTGTTTGCCGCGTACTGGTTGGAAACGGATTGCGGCGACTGTGACGGTTTGGATCTCACCTGCGATGGAAACGTGGATTTGAATGACTTGCAAGTGTTCGCCACCTGGTGGTTGGTCGGCAAATAGTTCTTATGGTAACAATTGAGCAGGTTCTAATGGATCAACCTTCACCGTCGGGGCGCGCAGCGCAAGTGCGCAATCGCAGCGATTGTCTGGCGCTCGGTTGTGATCTGGATCAGAGCAGAACGGTGGATGTTGTTGATTTGCTGAGATTGGCTCAGAACGGGCTTAAGTGATGTAAACCCAGATTAGTGAAATGTAACCTCAGATTCGTATCCATGAGAATCCTGGAAGTCAAAAATTCTCGGCGTTTTTCGACCTGGTTTTTTTTCATCGGTCGACAAACTGAAATGCGTACAGATCTGCATCGCTTAGCGTGAAACGCAAACGAATGGGCTGGCCCGCGAGCTTGTTCACCTCACTGCCGTGTTTCCACGTAACGATTCGCTCCAGATCGTCACCGAATACCTCGCTGGAATCACCCAGTGCAAAGCCTTCGATCGGCTTTCCATCGGCGGCTTGGATCTCGACGCGGATCCCGCCGGCCGCCGAAGTGGAAAAGTTCAATTCCAGCCGCGTTCCTTGGAACGTAATCGGTTTGGTGGTGAATTCTCCACCGGCAAATGACGCACACATCGAGACGAAACCGTCTTTACGAATCGTAAAACGCCGCAGTTTGTTAGCCGTGCCAAGCCAATAACCCTCGGTAGCGTAGAGTGACAGTTCCTCAGGGGCATCGGGGATAGCTGATTTTGTCGTTACGAGTCCCCAGCTCTGATAGTTGTCGCCATAAGCCCAGTTGTCTGTACCGCGGAGGCCGGGCCGGATGAACGCCTCACTCCAACGATGGAACGTCAGCCCGTCGCGGCTCGACATGAACAGGCCGTCGGTCAAGGCCATGCCAAACCGGTCCTCTAAGGCCGAGCGTTGTTTTCGGTGTTTCAGTTCGGGCAACGCCCGCATCGAATCGCACCAGCCGCGTTCAATATATCGTGCAGGAAAACCCAGGAAGATATGCGGCGCCCGATAGTAGGGAATGATCTGGTTGGTATAGAGTTGTTGCTGTGGCGGCGCCCCGGAGTAATTGAGCCACTCGGTGGCCGTCCAATGGATAAAATCTTGTGACGTGGCCGTTCGGATATCCCGCAAACCGTCACGAAAATCGCGCATATAGGCCCGGTACTCGTTACGGATAGGGTCCCAGAACGCCAGATTCTGGGAGTCGAATGTACCCTGGATGATAACCGGCTGGTCGGATATCTGTTCCCAGTGCAGGCCGTCGGCCGACTTGAGCGCTCGCAGGCTGGAATGGATGTTCACCAAGGCCTTGTAGCATTCCTCGGGCTTGCAGTTGGGATTCGGATCCTTGAAAGGAACAATGATGGCCTCAGAATCCTCGTAGCCTTCCCACATGATGATGTTGTTTTTCTTCGATCCGGCAAACTCGAACTGCCCGAGTTCCGGTTTCACCCAATGGATACCGTCCTGGCTCTCTGCATAGCAGGTGAGAACCGGATAAGGGGGCGACACGCCGATCGGGGTTTGCTGGGTAATGTAATACGCACGATAGTGTTCACCATCTTGGAAAACCGTAGTGTAAGCGCCGCTCTTACTGCCTTCCCACGGCTGGTTGAAAACCAGAACGATCTCACGCCGCTCCGGCGAATGCAGTCGCAAGGCTATTTGCCCTTCCGTTCGCTCAATCAGATAATCATCGACCAGCAATTCGCGCCGCGAACCTATTGCAATGGGTTCTTCGGCTATCGTCAGGGAGAGGCATTCTGCCAGGATCGAAGCACAACAAATGGCAAACAGTCGGAATTTCATAGAGATCACCTCCTGGTTTACAATTACTCGTTTAACCTGGGATTTCCTGTTTGACATCATGACATTCGCTTGCCAACTTGTTCTCCAAAGGGACAAACCGGAGCAACCGCTGAAGAATACCACATCACACTGTTGGTGACTAACCTAAGTCATTTAAAACACCAGAGACCTAAATAACGATTTATCTGAAATTTGCATTTGGCTTATGCTTTTGCATCAGAACCTGTCTTCTACGACAGTGCTGATATGAACCTGGGTGTATGATATAACCTTTCGACCTGTAAAACAAGTACAAAGTGGATGATGCGGCCGCTGTAAGAAAAAAGTCTTGTTTATATAACATCTTATGAGCATTTCTTCCAGACCGCAGATGCATACCACTCCGGTCTCCCGACTGATCCAGATTGACGGTTTTCTGGGCTGGTTCGGGCAGGTCATCCCATCGTTTGTTAAATGGCCCGGTAGGTTTTGAACCAGCGGGCGAAGTACACCAGTCGGGTGAAAAGACTAGACCTTCACTTGACCGCCGAGAACGATTTTGATACTCGAATCAAGCAATGCCTGCTAGTAATCCGGCTATCATCGAAAAGAATAGGAATCTACTATTTTTCAGCGGCTAATCGATGGTATTGAAAATAGTTTACATCCACAAAATAAGGGGGTACGATGTTGGTCCAATGCCATAACTATGCCTGTTATATCACCATGGAGGTGAGGATGGATCCAGTATTAAGAGAGCTTAATGGATACGAATAGTTACCTACCCCCAGAGAGAGATGTAAGAATATGTGATCTAACTACTTGTCGGTCTTGGATTTGCAGCTAGAACCATCGTTCCCAAAAATAGTATCTTTTTTTGTCAACCGATCCGCTGCCCGATCCGTCTCAAGTATAGATAGAAGGAGAATATGGACCGGATGGAGCCTAGTGACGAAACTTTGATGATCGCCCATCGGCAGGGAGATACGACGGCCTTTAGCCGGCTCATATCTCGACATGGCGATTCTCTGTTAGGCTATCTCCGACATATGAGTAAAAATAGAGAGCTGGCGGAGGATATGTTCCAGGAAACCTTCCGGCGGGTACATGAGAAGGCCGACACCTTTCAGGGCCGCGGTTCCTTTAAATCCTGGTTGTATGCGATCGCCTCCCATGTTGCTTTGGACGGTCTCCGCAAACGGAAGAGAGATCAAAAAGTGATGTCCTTGAACCGGAATATAGATTGCGACCCGGGTAACGATGTACTCTTAGTTGCAGTTCTGACGGATGAAAAAAATCGCCATCCGCTGCCGTCGCTGGTTTTAGCGGAACAAAAGCGCCAGGTACAAGAGGCCCTGGAGCAGTTACCCCGCCAGCAGCGTATGACGCTGGTGCTGGCCTACTATCAGGGGCTTACCTACCGCGAGGTAAGCGAAGTACTAGGCTGTTCGCTGGGTACCGTGAAAACCCACATGTTTCGGGCCTTGCGAACCCTCGCCCGGCGCCTGCCGGATCTACAGGGAGGTGTGGAATGACACAACACCTGAACCAGGAACAATTAATCCAATACCAGTTTCACCTGATTTCGGAACAGCAGCGGCAGCTGGTGAGAGAACATCTCTCCCAATGCCCATCCTGCCGGGATCAACTGGAACTCCTCAAACAAAAATTTGCTGCTCTGGATTTATTGCGGGATGAACCGCAGGTATCGGAAGATCTTCTCGCCCGTACCCTGCAGGAAACAAAGCTGCCTCCGGTACACCGTCAAGGGCCGTTTTATCATCGGACTGGCTGGCTGAATGCCGCCGCGGCGGTGCTGGTTGTAGCCGGTGGTCTGCTGGTAACGGGGCATTTTCTGCGTTTGCCCCAATCCGAACCCGTTCCAGCTCCTTCCGAAGCAGATCAACCGGTGGTTCAGCGGGAGATGACCGAAGAGCCGGTTCCGCAGCTCCGTAGAGAGATGGGCAGTATAGGAAAACCTGCTATGGGGATGACGGAATCGCCGGCTTCCGAGGGTAGCATAGCTGCCGTTCACATGGCAGATGGGGAAAAACCGCCGTTTGCCCCCGCCAGTAATATCGAGCTGGTAACTCTGCCCCACCGCGATAATGTCCAGCTTACCATCTACAACTCTGCCGATCTAACCCTCGTACGGGAACAACGGAACCTCACCATGAAAAAAGGCTGGAACTGGTTACAGTTTATGTGGTCCAATACCCTGATAGATCCCACGTCCCTCACTTTGGAACCCCAGGCGCAGCAAAATCAGATTCGCGTGGAGCAACTGGTCTTCCCGCCGCGGTTAAAAGAGTTGGGTCGCTGGCTGATTCACTCCCAGGTAAGCGGGGAAGTGCCTTTTGCGATTACCTATTTCACCTCCGGGCTGCAGTGGCGGGCCTTTTATATGGGTACTCTGGCCCCGGACGAAACGACGATGCATCTGGAGGGATATGTCCGCGTCGATAACCAGAGCGGCGAAGACTACGAAAAGGCCCAGACCCGCCTGCTGGTCGGTCAAATCCATCTGCTCGACCAGATCGTGGCACTGGCCCGGCGTGAATATCCCTACGGCACACCCCAAGCCGATCGACTGCCGCCAGTAGAGCTCGCTAACCAGGTTCTATCTGATTCTGAAGAAGAGCAAACAAAACTAGGGGTGGAATGGCTTCGAAAACTTGATGTTCTAGATCAAAAAGAGATCAAAAAAGAAGGACTCAGCGAATACTTCCTGTACACGATTGCGGGAACGGAGACCATACCCCACAACTGGGGCAAGCGCCTGCCCTCTTTTGACGTGCAGGATATTCCCGTGGAGAGTCTGTACAAATATGATGAGGAGCGCTGGGGCCGGGAAACCGTTCGCTTTCTCCGTTTCCGGAATGACCGGGAGCATAAACTGGGCGACACCCCCATTCCCAATGGCACCGTCCGGATCTACCGCCAGGCGGATGACCAGGGCCGCCTGGGTTATGTCGATGCCGCCGACATCAAGTACATTCCGGTGGGAGAAGAGGTGGAACTGAATCTCAAGCCCAGTCTCCAGGTTGCCGTAGAACCCACCCGGATGGCAATCCGGAGCGAGAATTATCTCTTTGATCGGAATCACAATATCAGCGGCTGGGATGAACTCCAGACCTGGCAGGTGACCGCGACCAACACCCGCCATATACCGGTGGAAATTGAAATTACCCGCGGCTTTGAAACTGCCTACTGGGAATTGGAGGTGACGGATGGCCTGGTTACCTGGGAGAAACACGATGCCCGCCATGCCCGTTTCATTTTACAGATGGAACCAGGTGAAAAGCGGATCTTTACCTATCAGTTGCGGACCTATCACGGCCAGCGAGAAGAACAACTTACAAAAAAGAACAGATAAAATCTTATAAGGAGATTAATCATGGAACGTACCAAAAACAATTGGCAAAGACAGGGAGTCTGGGCGGCCTTGTTGCTGCTGAGTCTAATCAGTTTCGCTCCCGCCCGGATTAAATTAGTAGCCCTGCCGGAACGAGCGGCCACCACCATTCGGCTGGACAATCCGTCGGCCACCCTCATCGAGGAAGAGCGGGTCCTGACCCTCCAGCAGGGACTCAATCAGGTGGACTTCTCCTGGAAAGGCGTAAGTATCGACGTCGATTCGATTCGCCTCCAGGTCCTGAGCCATCCGGATCAGGTCACGCTGTTGAACGTCAGCTATCCGCCCGACGAAGGGGCCCTGGTCTGGGAGATCAGCAGCGCCGAGGCCTGGGAAGAAACGGTGCGGATCAGTTATTTACTCGGTAATATCGACCGGCTGATTACCTACAAGGCTGTAGCGGATAAGGCCGAGACCGCCGTGGATTTCAAGAGTTTCCTGGTCCTGCGAAATTTCTCCGGCGAGGACTTCGACACGGCCCGTATCCTTCTGGATTACGGGGAAGCCTTTGAACGGGGGATTCTCCATGAAGAAACCAAGCAGCTTTTGTTCTTTGACGCCGCTCAGGTGCCGATCACCAAAGTCTGGACCTTCGATGCGGGCCTGCTGCCCTGGGACCCGGAAACCGTGCCCGATAAAAACATCGGGATTCCCGTCAGTTACCGCATCCGGAACGACAGCCAGAGCCAGTTGGGCAACTCCGCCCTCTGGGGCGGCAAGGTGCGGATCTTCCAGGATGATGGCCACGAAAGCACCATCTTCCTCGGCGAGGATGTCACGGGCCTGGTGCCCGTGGGCGAGAAAATGGAGCTGTATATCGGCGACAGCCGCGATATCGTGGTCACGCAGCGGAAAATGAAGGAAACCCAAATCAATATCCGGCGGAACAACGACAATCAAATCGTCCTGTACGATATGGACGAAGTCATCGCCGCCAAAATCGAAAACTTCAAAGATTCGCCGGCTGTCCTTACCATGATTCAGCGGATCCCCGGGGAGTGGAAGATGATGGAATGTGACCTGGACTATAAACGGAAGGATGCCAATACTTTGCAATTCGAGATTGAGATGCCGGCCCGCCTGGAGGCAGGCCCCTCGGTGAAGAACCTGACCATGCATTACCAGCGTCTCAACATTCGACCGGAAAACCAGTAATAGCCCATCCCCGATCGTTTACGGGAAAGGAGAATTTCGATGAAACGATGTATAATCACTGTATTCGTAATAGTAGTACTCTGCCAGACCATGGCCTGGGCCAAGGTGGACCTGGTCACCTTGCCTTCCCGGGAAGCCGTGCAAATGACCATTTATAATTCGGCAGACCTGACCCTGGTGAGCGAAAGCCGGTTCCTGACATTGAAACAGGGACTCAACAAACTCCAGTTTTCCTGGGCCAATACCCTCATTGACCCCACCAGCCTGGAAACCATTCCTCTCCAGCAGGCGGACCAGATTGATATTGCCGATCTGACGTATCCGCCCCGCGTCCGGGAGCTGGGTTTGTGGAACATTCAAAGCCGGATCAGCGGCAAGGTGCCGGTGGAGATTTCCTACCTGACCAGCGGCTTGAGCTGGCGGGCCTTCTATCTGTGCACCCTTACTCCCGATGAAAAAACCATGCAACTGCAAGGGTATGTCCGCGTAACCAACAACAGCGGGGAGGACTACGAAAATGCCCAGGTCCGGCTCATTGTCGGTCAGGTCCATATCCTGGATGAAATCGCCGCCCTGGCCCAGCGGGCCTACCCCTACGATCAGCCGGGACTACCACCCCCCTCCGCGGAACCAAGCCCAGCCGCCGCCGCCCCCCCTGCCGTAGAGCTCCAGATGGAGGCTTCACGCGAGTTAACTGAGTTAGTGAGTAAACCAAAGGAGATCAAGAAAGAGGGGTTAAGCGAGTATTTTCTCTATACCATTGAAGGAACGGAAACCGTCCCCACCGGCTGGTCCAAGCGTCTGCCCAGTTTCACCGCCGGGGAAGTGCCGGTGGTGAACCTCTACCGCTATGACGAAGAGTTATATGGCAAGGCCGTGGTCCGCTTCTTGAGCTTTAAAAATGACCAGGAGCACCAGCTCGGCCAAACCCCCATCCCCGGCGGTACCTTGAAAGTGTATCGCACCGCCGATGCTGAGCACCATCTTTCCTATGAAGGCCAATCCAGCTTCAAATACATTCCCGTCGATGAAGATGTCGAACTCAACCTGGACGCGGTCGCTAATGTCGTGGTGGCGCCAGTATTGATGGATTACCAGACCGAAAATTACCGGTTTGACAATCATCTGAATGTGTGCGGCTGGGATGAGATTCGCACCTTTGCCATCGAGGTCAAGAACACCCGGGATATCGCCGTCCGCGTCGAGATCAAAAGGCACTTTGGCACTTCGTACTGGGACCTGAAGAAAGACGGTCCGTTCGGTGACTTTGAGGAAATGGATAAAGACACCGTGAAATTCACCTTGACGCTCGAGCCCCGTTCCACCCAAAAATTTAGCTATGTCCTGACCACCTACCAGGGCAAACGGCAGGAAGAAAAAAACAAGCAATGAATCATATAGGTACATTTCCCCTAACTTGATTGAAATAAGAATTTAGGATTTGCCAAGGAGGTATTTGGACCAACCCTCACCGTCGGGGCGCGCATTATAGGTAGAACCTTTGCGGGCTTTGCTTTTTACCGGGATGGACGGTAGGGTCGAGGACTGGCGCGGTAACTTTAGGTCCGGCCTATCTGTTTCTCCCCGTTTCCTCTCGGGAGTGCCTCACTAGCCGAGCCATCATTCCGTCTCCAGTCCCCGCCGCATCAAACGCAGCGTGCAGATTTCCCGCACTGCGCTTTCCTGTCCGTTTCCTGTCAAGGCTTTATAGCCTATCGAGCCGGCCTAGCTTTCTGCGGGGGTGTGTAATAGCGAACCAAGTACTCGTCAAAGAGTCCCAGTCGGTCATACACCCACGCCATACTCCACTTTCGCCAGCCGAAGCCTCGTCGTTTCCGGGCACGCATCACATGCCGCCGGACCTTCATCTCCACCCACTGCCGAACGTAGGCGAAACAGTCGCTCGAATTGCCGATCGCGAAATAGTTGACCCAACCACGCAGGATCGGGTTGATGATCGCCACCACCCTATCCAACGGTTGGGACCTCTGGCTCCGGAACACTTCCTTGAGCTTCTGCAGCAGTGCGGTTCGCTTCTTGAGCTTAGGTGTCCGGTGAGGACGCCATCGGCCCTGGAGACTCCGAACCCGTCGGATATCAAAACCCAGGAAGCCGAAGCTCTCGCCTTTCGCCAGATCAACAATTCTACTTTTCTCTTCGTTCAGCTCCAAGTGGAGCTTGGCCAGTTCCTCTCGCAACCGGCGGTTGACCGCCTCCAGCAACCAGCGCTGCCGCGACATGCCACTGATCAAGATCACCAAGTCATCGGCAAAACGTGCGTAAGTCACATTTGTCCACTTGCCGTTGCGGGTGACCTCTTTGGCCCTTTCCAGCATCTTGTCTACCTCATCGAGGTACAGATTACTGAGTAAGGGTGAGATCACCCCGCCCTGCGGGACCCCTTTCGGGCCGGACGCCTTCAGGATCAGCTTGAGCAGATGCAACACATCATCGTCGTTTATCCACCAACCAGCAAACGACCCGCAGCCAAAAACCGGACTTGGAACGCTGGCTCCAGGCCCAGGGACCGGATAAACCGGTGAAATGGTATGAGGACAAGGCAACCGGTAAGAACATGGACCGACCTGGCTGGCGGAAGCTCCAGGATGCTATCAGCCGGGATGAGGTAGATTGCATCGTCTGCTGGCGACTGGACCGTCTGGGACGAACCGCAGTGGGCCTGTGCCGATTATTTGAGGAACTCCAGACCAGAAGCATTAACCTGATTTCTCTCAAGGAAAGTATCGACCTGAAAAACGCTTCCGGTCGGCTCCTGGCCAATATCCTGGCATCCGTGGCCGCCTTCGAGACGGAACTACGTGGGGAACGGGTCAAGGCCGGGCAAGCAGTAGCCAAAGCCAACGGCAAAACCTGGGGCGGCTCCCGCAAAGGGGACCGGAAGAAAGTTACTCCCGAACAGATCAAAGCCATCCGGCAAATGAAGGACCAGGGCGAGAAAATCAGCGCCATCGCCCGGATTGTCCACCTCAGCCGCCTGACCGTCTATCAGATTCTCGGCCAGGCAAAACCATAAAGCATAAAGCTGGATGGTGGGGATGGATAATAATCAACTGCTTATGTGCTTTCCCCCCACCAGCCCAAACCCTATCTTGGAGGCGGCAAAAACAGCTTAAAAATGACAAATCATTTCCCAAAAATGCGTAATCTCAGGCAAATACCAAAATCTCTATATCTCCTTATTTTACAGTATGTTGCTGGCAGAAAATCATGAAACAGCTTTGCGACTATTGAAGAGACTAGAAGGCTAGTGTGAGAATATATCTTATTATGTAATAATAAGATATATATATACCCGTTGATTTCCGCAAAATTTTTCCAAAACGTTTCCCGATTTTCCCGATTGGCCTGAAAAAGGCAGAGGATTGAAGCATTTTGGCCCTATGCTATGGGAACCCATTGATGGGTGACTTCTATTTTTGAATTTTTCGAGAGGGGGGGAAAAGAATAAGAGAGGAAAGGGTATTCTGATTTTACCCAGAAACCAGAACAAGTATTTTAAAGCAGAAAAATTTATTGTTCTTGGTTAGAAAACAAAGACTTATGCCTTTCGGTGGTTGTACTGGCTATAAAATATTAAATTTCGTGTTGACATATAACGATAAAAGTGATAACATGACGACATGATAGTCGCATATCGCGTTTTCTAAATTGCAAGGCTAGAAAATATAATGAGTTACGATACTACTGTAACAAAAAAGACTGCAAGTAAGGCAGAAACCTACGATTTTTCCACGATTATTTCGCGTTATGACAAGCTGAGGGGAAATTATGGGAAGACCTCCAAAGTGGATCAGATTGTTTCCATTTTGGTGGA
>CAZOMV010000043.1:0-45648 GCA_964580995.1 uncultured Pirellulales bacterium | reverse complement strand
GCATCCGGGACAGGGCGGGCATGAGAATTGATACCAGAATGGCGATAATGGCAATAACGACGAGCAGTTCAACTAACGTAAATCCTTTTTTATTAAGATTTTGCATATTTTTCTCCTTATAAATCTCAGAAAAGACATATGCTACAACCTGATTATGCGATTTCTTGTCTTTTATGTCAAGAATATTTTTTGGTTCTCAACCGGAAAATTTTTTGGGTTCTTCCAGGTTGTGCAGGCAAAACCCTGGAATTTAACGCTTTAAGCCTCCGGCAGGCGGCGATATAATTTGCTAGCTGAGACGCCAGCGTCAAAAGCTCGTCGTCCCCTTGTTATTGGGGAGCCAGAACTGCTTTTGGAAGTCAATATCGACTTTTGGCGGTTCCGTCAACTGAAGGTTTTTTAAGCAGGAGTAACGAATCGTGAAAAAGGTAAGCAGGATCGCTCTTCTTTCTTTGTGCTGGTTGATCGGCGGCGGGATTTCCCATGCGGAGGTGAAGCTGCCCGCGGTGATTGGTGATAATATGGTGGTGCAGCAGCAGATGGAAGTGCCGATCTGGGGCTGGGCGGCACCGGGGGAACAAGTGAAAGTGAAGGCCAGTTGGCAGCCGGCGGACGTTTCCACTACCGCCGACGAAAATGGCAAGTGGATGGTCAAGGTAAAGACGCCCCCGGCTGGCGGGCCGTTTGCAATGACCGTATCCGGACAAAATACCATTACCCTGAAAAATATACTGGCTGGGGAAGTATGGGTTTGCTCCGGGCAGTCGAACATGGCCATGACGGTGATTAGCGGTTATAACAAGGGGGTCGTCAACCGGGATCAGGAAGCGGCGGCGGCGAAGTATCCTCAGATTCGGTTGTTTACCGTTCGGGATCAGGATGTGTCGGAACCGGCGGCCGATTGTCAGGGCAGTTGGATGGAATGCAGCCCGGAAACAGTTGGGTCTTTTTCGGCGACAGGCTACTTCTTTGGCCGGGAAATCCACAATGAACTTAAAATTCCCGTGGGGTTGATTCATGCCTCGGCGGGCGGATCGGTGATCGAGACGTGGTGCAGCCGGCAGGTGCTGGAGTCAGACGGGGATTTTCTGCCCCTGTTTACGTATGGTGTGAATAATCATCGGATGAGTGCGGCCGGTTTGTACAACGGGATGATCGCGCCGCTTATTCCGTTTGGCATTCGCGGGGTGCTGTGGTATCAGGGCGAATCGAATTCCGTAAACGCCAATACCTATCGCAAGCTGTTTCCGGCGATGATACACGGCTGGCGGAAGGCGTGGGGGCTGGGGGAGTTTCCGTTTTATTACGCGCAGATTTCACCCTGGGTGGGTTATGGCGATAAACCGATCTCCGCGGAGCTGCGGGAGGCGCAACTAATGACGCTGACGACGGCCAATACGGGGATGGTGGTGACAATGGATGTTGAGGATGTCAATGAGATTCATCCGATTAATAAGCAGGTGGTGGGCAGACGGCTGGCGCTGTGGGCACTGGCGAAAACATACGGTAAGAAAGATATCGTGTATTCCGGGCCGCTGTATAAATCCATAAAGGTGGAAGGGGACAAGATACGCCTGTTTTTCGATCATGTGGGCGGGGGGCTGGCAGTTAAAGGGGATACCCTGACGGAGTTCGCGATAGCTGGCGCGGATCAGAGTTTTGTCCCGGCCAGCGCCGTGATTGACGGTGATACTGTAGTCGTTTCCAGCGATCAGGTCAAAGAACCGGTTGCGGTGCGGCTGGGCTGGGGGAATGCGGCGGTGCCGAATTTATTCAATCAGGCCGATCTGCCCGCTTCGCCCTTCCGCACGGATGACTGGCCGCTGGTAACAGTCGATAAAAACTGGCGGGAAAAGCAGAAATAACAAATCCCCAGCGGATCTATATTATGAAAGGGGATTGGAACTGTTGGTGAGTTCCAGAAAATGGGTCTCCAGGCTGCGGCCGTCGGTGATTTTGCGGGGAGTAATGTCTTTGTCGAGAAGGTGGCGGAGCAAGGCGGCCAGGACGGTATCCTCATGCAGGGTTTCATCGGTCAGGTCAAGAGTGACCAGATAATTGGCCGGGCCGGTTGGGTTGGTTGGGCTGGTCGGCTGGGGGGCCGCGGTTTCGGTGAGGTCTTTTATCTGGCGGACGCCCCGGATGATTTGCAGCGAGTCCCGTTCCTGCGGCTGCAGGGGCCGCGAGAGGGTTATATGGAATTCGCGGCCCGCGCGGGTGATGGCGTCCACCGGGCCGGCGAGCACCAGTTTGCCGTGGTTGAGGATCGCGACGTGGTCACACAGTTCCTGAATCTCCGCCATATTGTGGGAGCTGACCATGATCGTCGCCCGCTGCTGGAGGAATTTTATCAGGTCGCGGATCTGCCGGGCGTTGGCCGGGTCGAGTCCGGCGGTCGGCTCATCGAACAGAATGACTTCCGGCTGGCCGAGAAAGGCTTGGGCAATGCCCAGCCTCTTGATCATGCCATGCGAAAGCGAACCTACCCGGCGTGTGGCGACCGATTCCAGACCTACCAGCTTTAAAGTTTCCAGGACATCTTTTTGGGCCTGTTCTTTGGTTTGCCCGTCCAGCAGGCGGAAAAAAACCAGTTGTTCCAGGATCGGCACGTTCCGCTGAAACCGGGCGTCCTGGGGCAGGATACTCATGCGCCCCTGCAACTGGGAAATATGACGAGTATCGATGCCCAGCACTTCCACCTCGCCGGCGGCCGGTTTGAGGAAATTGGCGATAATTGAAAACAGGGTGGTCTTGCCCGCGCCGTTGGGGCCGAGCAGGCCGAAGATGGAGCGGGCCGGTACCTCGAATGATACCGAATCCAGGGCCACAAGTCTGCCGAATCGTTTGGTGATGCCTTTGATGTGGATGGTATGCGTCATGGTTTTTTACTCTACAGGTCGCGCCTTTGAAACCGGATATAGCCCAGCAGGAAAAATACGGCGGTGTATCCCAGACACGCCAGGCCGGCCACCAGCCAGTGACTTGCGTCTGGATGGAGCAGATGGTTTTGCAGGCCCCAGGGTAAGGCATATATGAGATACTGGGCCGGCTTCCAGGCCAGACCGCCCAAAAAGGCAAAGAGCAAAACGCCGCCGATAATCAGTTTGTCAACAATCAGGGAAAGAAACGGCGAATCGATGACGGCTGAGACCAGAGTACACAGGGCGATATAAGGGAGCATCTGCACCGACAGGGCCAGGAAACCCTGCAAGCCCCAGAGGCTCAGGGCGCCGGCGGAATAGATTTTTAGTTTGACCCCTACATAAAAAGTAATGGGCGCGACAATGGCCGCAATGACGATGGTGGAAAACAGGGCCGTACCCAGAAACCGGCCTACGTAAATATTCGACCGTTCCGTACGGATCAGCAGATAGCGCAGGCCCCGGCTCTGCACATCGCCGGAAAACTGATTGAAGGCCAGCAGGGAAATCAAAAACGGCATCCCGAAAATCAGAATCAGAAAAACCACAGACAGGATGGCGGGCCGGTCCTCCAGCAGGAACTTCGACCAGGGATCTTCCGGTTCGATTTTTTGGTTATAAGGCGGCTGGGGTTGGGTTCCCGTTTCGAGAATTTCATCTTTGGTTTTGGTCCCCAATATGGCCCATTCAATCACGGGCCTGGCCATATCGACGATTTGCCCAATGGTGTCCTGACGGTTGACGGTCAGGCCTTTCTTTTCCTGCTGGGCGATAACTCCTTCAATCGGGGTAATCAGCAGGTGGGCAACCATCAGCCCGAAAAACAGGGCCGCCAGCAGATAAATCAGCCCCCCACCGCCCCGCACCGCGTTGCGGGTCCACTGCCAGCCGATTAAACGGATATGGCGGCCTTGAATGGTTTTCAGGTTCATCGTCATCTTGATTTTCCGAGGTTTGCCGCTCTTTTAATTAACCAGGTCTTCTTTGAAGGTAGTATTCACCAGAATCAAAGTCAGCACCGGGTAGATCAGGCCGATAATGGTTCCCAGATTGAACCCGCCGCCCAGTTCCTTGGCAAAAAAGAATCCGGAAACGACATTGCTGAGAATGGTTACGATTCCGTAGGTACTGCCCAGATACCGGCCCAGGACCCGTTTTTGCTTGATATAGCCGATCCCCGACAGCAGCAAAAGCAGGCTGGAGACGATGGTCATTACAAAAATCATGATGAAAAGCCAGGCCCCCATGCTTTGCATCGCTTCGATCTGGGCTTTGGCATTGGCATCCATATTTTCGGTAGGTGCCATGTTAATAAAGGCAAACATGGCGATAAAACCGAGCAGGCTCAAAAAGCCGAAACCCGAAAAGACAAAATTCAATACCGCCAATGCCGTCAAGCCGCCGGGCCGTTTTTCCGCACTCATCAGTACCTCCTGTTTATTCATTTACCTTAGTCGTTTAAAAAAACTGTGTCCACCAATTTTCGATGGACACGATTCTACCGTAAATAAAGTCGCCGGCAAAGGTAAATTATTACAATTTTTACTTCGTTTTTAGTAAATTTTCCCAAATTTTATGGTTTTTCCTGCTTTTGGATACTTAATACGCAGGTACCCATTACGTTTGTCGGTGTTCCAGAATTGGAGAAAAATGGAACAAATTCACTTTGAGAAGGATCATGTGTGTTAATGTATCCGCAATCGGGGTCCAGTGTCACGGTTAATTTGTAATATGTCACCGGTATTAGAAATTCCAGTTTCACCTGGTAGCCGTATTCATTTTTTCCCAACGTTTCCAGCGGCATCGTCCAGATGCAGGTTATCGTGGCATTATCCTGGTGGAAATTTTCAAAAGGGATTGTCAGCTCATAGGCCCCCTCCCCCGCTGCCGAAAATCCGATCGCCTGTTCCCCGAAATTGACCGATTGCAGTTTCGCAGCGCCATACGGGAATCGAATCGTCATCATCCCGTTGTCCTCTGGCCATTTGAGCAGCGTCAGCAGCGTATGGGCTTCAATATTCCCCGAGGCGATAATGTGCCAGTTGTCATTTTGTTTGCCCACCAATTCGTAATCCTGATAAGGGAGATATAACGCCGCCTGCTCATTCGTGGGGGCAGCCGGTTCGGGCAGGTCTTCCGGAGCGACCTCTTCCACCGTCAAATCGCCGTAGATTACCCGGTAGGTTGCCGCTCCTTCCGGCTGATACCAGAAAACGGCTGTTTCCGCATCGCCCAGCTTCACACCATAGCCGTTATAAACCCACTGGCCCTTCAATCCCTGGGTGAACAGGATTCCCCGGACCACTTTCAGGGCATATTGCACCATCTCTTCTTCCGACAATTTCATCGCCACCATCTTCCCCTCGATTTTATCCGGCGACTGCTGCCACTGGCCCATGTCCAGCTTGGGCGGAAACACCCCGTCATATAAATTGGCCCACAGACGCAGCCCTTCGATCAAATCCTCTTCCGTCGGATGGGCTAGATCAAACTGTGTTTCCCGCAGAGTATATCCTTCGGGAATCTCCATGCTGAACAGGGATTCATCCATCTCCACATCAAATTCAAAATCACTGAAGGCAACCTTGCCCTGGCCAAAGGTGGATACCAGCCGCACCGGCATCTTCGTTTCCGCGTCCGCCCATACGGTCATATCCAAATTGCCTCGATAGGCATGATATCCTATGGCCGGCCGGCCGCCGATCTGCTGCTCTTCCAGCTCTTCAATGGTTACCTCCGGTGATTGCAGGGTCAGGTTGATATTGTTGATCAGCATTGCCAGATAATTCTGCGGCCGCTGGGGCAGCCCGTCCAGCTTTATGATCATGGCCTTCTTCGCCGCCGACTCCAGCACCAGCACCTTCCATTCCTGAAAATCAATCACGATGGACTCACCGCTGGCCAGATTTTGCCGGATGCGGCTGGTTCCCATGCTCATAATCTGGACCGGCTGGGAATTTTCCTTTTCTCCGCCCAGACTCAGATTAAATACCACGGTCCGGGCCGTGAGTATGGGCTGTACCACCTCCGCAAAGGCAATATTTTTATGGCCCGGGGCAAACGTAAAAATAAATACCGCAATACCGGCGGCTATCAGAAGGGCCGCCGCGATTTTGGTCATGGTCTTCATGGCTTGTATCCTTTCCACCAACGTGGCTTTGAATTTGGGTAGTACATCCGCCGCGCCGGCCTTCAGAACCGTATCCCGAATCGCCTCCGCAGGCCCCGGTGGAACGGGTATCTCCCGCAACTGCCGGATGGCCTCTTCCAGAATATCGTTCGGTTTTTTCGTATTATCGCCGGTCATGGCGGACCTCGTTTTTCGATTCTTCACTTACAAAATATGACAATAATTCACGTAATTGCGTTCGCGCCCGGTGCAGCAGTACGCCCACCTCGTTGGTGGTCTTCTGCATCTGAGCGGCGATCTCCCGGTAGCTTTGGCCTTCCAGCGCTGCAAGACAAAAGACCTCCGCCTGTTCGGGATTCAGTTGGGTAAGGGCCTGCCGCAGATGCTCCCCCAGCTCGGCATACCCGGCCTTCTCTGCCGGGCCGCCGTCCCGGCTGGCGATCTGATTCCAGTCGGCCGGCCCGTCGCTGCGGGACCTCTGCCGCACCCGCTGACGAAGCTGATCCAGTGCCTGGTGGGTGGCGATCCGGCAGAGAAACGCCGGCCACTTCCGCACCGGCTCCTTCCGGGCGGCCTCCAGCGCAGCGATAAACGTCTCCTGATAACAGTCCGACGCATCCGCCTCATTGCCCAGGATCCGGTATGCCGTACGCCATACCGTGGGGCTATTCTCCTTGACAATCGATTGCCAGTCTTCCATTCGGATCCTTTGTCCAGCAAGCCTCTGTTTCCGCTTCGTTCACAGTATAGACGACGGGGAGGCAGATTTTATTACAAAAAAAGTTGAAAGTTGCTGATTTTGAGATGGCTGCAGGAAATGTGTTTGTCGCATGGAGCCTACGGCATAAACAGCAGCAGTGATACATATGGGCGGTAATAATCCGGTATTAATAAGGATCGCCGCAGAACCAATGGGCTGCCAAAACCGCAAAGTCGCCCAGACTCACGTCGCCGGAGGATTGCACATCGGTATGCTCACACCAGGAATTGTCGATGGTGCAGCCGTTTTCCAGCCAGGCGGCCGCCAAAAGACCAAAATCCTGCAGATCGACCGTGCCATCCCGATTGATATCGCCGCCGGCGGGCGTGAGGTAATCGGCGGTCACGGAAAAATCGTCAAATGTCACCGAAACCGCATCCCGCGTCCCATTGTTCTGGAGCACACAGGACAACTCCATCGGCCCGGTTACCCAGGAGGTTTGATAGATCAGGGTATCATTGATGTACCCGGCCATCATAGTTCCTGTACGCGTGATTCGCAACGTGCCGCCGGCTGAAGTGTCCGCCGCCGGGTTGAACCAGGCGCCCGGAGGAGAGCACCACACGTGATGATTATGGTTCCATCCGGTTTCGGCGCTGCGCACGACGCAAAATACATGGCTGCCGGCGACAGCGTTCAATTGGACCTGATTGCCGGGACTGCCGTCGTGACGATCGATGCTTGCGTCACGGTAGGTAACCTGAACATCGAAGTCGCCGCAAGCCAGAGCCTGGCAGAGAATACCGCCCGCCTGGAAGGTATAACTGCCGCCGACGGGTTTGGAAATCCGCACATCCCCGTGGGTATCGTCGATGGTGTAAAGCCCTTCATGCGTGGCGATGATCTGCCAGTAACAGGTATTCAGTCCGCTGGTAAAATTGGCGCTATAGGTATCGCTACCGAACAGACCAGCCGGAACCATAAGAATCCCTCCCCCTACCAAAACCAATAGCATAATAATTCGGTTCATTTCCTAACCTCCTTTTAACAAATAATTAATAATGAATGGTAGAATATTATTATAGCTGTTTTCCCCGGCAAGTCAAGCTTTTTCTCGCTCTTCCGCCGCCCCCGAAAATGTGGAATAGCTGTTTCCTACTCTCTATCGTTTCCCCAGGCGATGGATCAGGATCAGCAGCAGGGTCAACAGGAGGGATAACAAAAGGCAGGCTCCCAGCGGCAGGAAGATTCGCCAATTTCTGCCGCCGAAGGAAACATCGCCCGGCAGATGCCCGACACCCAGCCGGCCCAGCAGGTAAAGAAGCCCGCCGCCGGCCGCGATGATCAGGCCCGCCAGCGCCAGAATTTTTCCGTATTGCTCGAACATATCAGGCCATACAGTTCCAGTAGGGCTGCAAAATCTTTTTCACCTGGCGGATTACGGCCTCCGTTTCCGCCGCCCGCTGGTACACCGGTTCAGAAAGCGGCTGGGGCCACTGGATGGTCTTGCCGCTCAGGCCGGCAATCAGGCTGAGCCAGGCCCGGGGCAGGATTTCCGGGGTATAACCGGAACAGAGCAGATCGACACAGCGGCCCCCGCAAAGCTCGGCGGCCAGCCGCCGCATTTTTGCCCCGATCATCTCAAAGCCGGCCATCGTCAGGCCCAGGCTGGTCAGGCTGTCGGCAAAATGCGGATCCGAACCGCCGTAACGGATGATAAGCTGCGGTCGGAATTCCCGGGCCAGCGGCAGGATGAGTTCGTCGAAAATCCGTTCGTAATCACCGTCCCCTGTTCCCGATACCAGCGGCACATTCACCGTAAATCCCTTCCCCGCGCCGCTGCCGATTTCCTCCGCCGCCCCGGTGCCGGGATAAATGCCCGCCTGGTGCAGATCGATGTACAAAACCTGCGGATCGTCATAAAAGGCCTCACAGGTGCCGTTGCCGGCATGAGCATCGGCATCGAGGATCAGGATCCGCTCCAACCCGTACGCCTTCCGGGCGTGCCGGCCGGCGATCACCACATCGTTGTAGATGCAGAAGCCCTCTCCGTACCCAGCCTTGGCGTGATGCAACCCCCCGCCGATGCCGACGGCCTTTTCCGCCCGGCCCTGCTGGACCGTATCCACCGCCAGCATCGAATTTTTCACCACGGCTCGGGCCGCCTGTTCAATACCGGCCGGCAGCCGCCCGGTCGCCGGATCCAGATTGTCCTGGCTGACATAGACCGACAGGCTCTGCCGGCTGGGGCCGACTTTAGGACCCCATTCCGACCGGTTGGCGTAGCCCAGGAAAGGCCAGTTCAAATCGGCCGGTTCATCATCGGCCAGGCTGGCGGCTTTCATGATGTTGATATAATCCGGGGTATGCAGCAGCCGCAGTTCCTCGTCCCAGGCCAGCTCCTCATGGCGGATCACCTGAAAATCCCTGTCCGCCCCGAACACGTCCTGATACGCCTGAAAAAACGAGACAAACCGGTCACCTCGAAAGGCATGTCCCGGTCCAAAATCATAGTTTTGAATTTCCGGATTATATAGAATCGCAATACTCATGCAATACCTTCCTCCTGCCTGTTTCCTGTCAGATACCTCCCCATATTCTACTCGATTGCCTGCCGATCCGCAATAGTTTGCCCGATAAACAGTTCTGGCTGCATTTCATGCTTCGAAAAACTATCGGCGATAAAAACCTGTATTGGTAGCTCTTGAGCTTTTTTACAAAGAGTACCGACTACTTAATTTCTTCTGCTTGGGTATTTTTGCTTATGTATTTTTGTTATTTTCCAGCTTGTTCTTGAGTTCTTTGATTAATGCTTCATGTTCTTCAAGTCGTGCCAGCATCGTTTTAATGATGCGATCCAGTGAAAAAAAGAAGATGCATCCGAAAAACAGTACATTTAATAATGGAAACAGGCTCAGGGATATATGGCTACCATCCTTCGCAAAAAGAAACAGAATTAAAGAAAAAAAGACACCTGCGGCATATAAACCAAAAATAAAGGCTGTCATTCTGATAGTCAAAACATCATATTTCTTCATGATTGGACTTTCAAGTTCTTTCATATTGATAATTCCTTTCTTTAATTGCCAAACACTTCCCAGGTTATAGGATTTCAAAGGAAAGCGGATAAGCCCGGTTGTTTTTAATGCGCCAAAGTTTTATATCCTTATACAGGGTATTAATAATCAACATTAGATAACCATCCCAGGTGCCGGCGATATCAGACTTACCGGGTTTGGCACCACCGTAGATGTGAGAGTGAAATGTGCCTATAACCTTCAGGTCGAGTTTCTCGGCGGCCTTTTTCAGGGAGCGAACCTCTCTCAAATCCATAACGAACGATCCCTTTTTCCTGGCTAGGTTGCGGGTTTCCTTTATTTGCAGGAAATGACCATTATCGATCAGAAGCCCGCATATCTCCCAGGCATCCTTGGCTTTAGCCGCCGCTAGGGAGCGCAAATGGCGTAAGTCTTGTCTTCGGATTTTATATTTCCGGCCTGACATATACAGCTACGCTATTGGATGATTTTACGGTTACTATCTGCAATAGTGTTCTGCAAAATACGACAGGCAGCCTATAACCGATTATCTGTTTACCTTTTTTAACTGCATCCCATCGACGAGCCGCAGTTGTGGCAGCGGTAGCAGTTGCCGTTGCGGACGGTGATGGAGCCGCACTGGTCGCAGACGGGGGCGTCGGACTGGAAGTGGCTGAACTGGCTGTTGAACGAGCTCATCAGCTTGCCGCCTTCGTCGGTGACGCCGCTTTCAATCGCCTGTTTGTTTACCATGCCGATCAGCTCACTAATCCGGCCGCTGATGGCGGTCAGGTTGCTGCGTTTCTCCAGGGCGGGAATCGGTTTTTTTTCGGGTCGGGCAGCGGGGGCAGGCTCAGGCTCCGAGTCGGCATCGGCTTTTTTCTTCGATTCCGGGCGTTTGGGGGCGTTGGCCTCGCGATAGCCCGGCAAAAACGTCATGCCCAGCCAGCGGGAGATATAGTCGATCAGGCTCTTGGCGAAGGGAATGTCGCGGTTGCTGGTCATGCCGGCCGGCTCGAACCGCGAGTGGCTGAACTTGGCCACCAGCGAGCTGAGCGGCACGCCGTACTGCAGCGCCAGCGAAACGCACGTCCCAAACGAATCCATGAGACCCCCGACGGTGCTGCCTTCCTTGGCCATGGTGATAAAAAGCTCACCAGGTTGGCCGTCCTCGTACAACCCCACCGTCAGGTAGCCCTCATGTCCGGCCACATCGAATTTATGGGTGATGCTCGATCGGGTTTGCGGTAAGCGCACCCGCTGTGGCCGCCGTTCAAGGATGTTGTTCGTTTCCGGTTTGTATTCTTCGATGGCCGCCGGTTCCGCTACCGGCGCCGGGATGGTCTTGCTTTCCGTTTTCTTCGTGCTGACCGGCTGAGACCGCTTCGAGCCGTCCCGGTAGATCGCCAGGGCCTTCAGCCCCAGCCGCCAGCCGGTCAGGTACACCTCTTTGATTTCCCCGACCGTGCTTTCGTTGGGCATATTCACGGTCTTGCTGATGGCCCCGCTGATGAAGGGCTGCACCGCCGCCATCATGCGGATATGGGCCAGGTAGTGAATGGATCGCTGGCCTTTGGTCGGTTTGAAGGCACAGTCAAACACCGCCAGATGATCCGGTTTCAGAACCTTCGAGGTCTCGATGGTATCGTCCTCTTCGATCTGATGGATGATCTTGCGAATCTGCTCTTCCGTGTATCCCAGTTTTTCCAGGGCCATCCGCACCGTCTGGTTCACGATCTTGAGCATGCCGCCGCCGGCCAGCAGTTTGTATTTGACCAGGGCGATGTCCGGCTCGACGCCGGTGGTATCGCAGTCCATCATAAAGCCGATGGTCCCGGTCGGCGCCAGCACGGAGACCTGGCTGTTGCGGTAGCCGTACTGCTCGCCCGTCTCCAGGGCCTGATCCCAGCTTTCCTGGGCGGCCTCGATCAGATAACCGGGGCAGTATTTCTCGCTGATATTCAAAACCGCCGTCCGGTGCATCCCGATCACGCGGAGCATGTGCTTGCGATTGATTTCATACTGATTAAATGTGCCCAGCATACGGGCCAGTTCCGCACTGGCGGCATAGGCGGTGCCCGTCATGATCGCCGTGACCGCCGCCGCCAGATTCCGCCCTTCCTCGCTATCGTAGGGCAGTCCCAGCGACATCACCAGCGCGCCCAGATTGGCATAGCCCAGCCCCAGGGGCCGGAAATCATGCGAGTTTTGGGCAATCTCCGCCGTCGGGTAGCTGCCGTGGTCCACCAGCAGTTCCTGCGCGATAATCAGGATGCGGACCGCTTTCCGCAGGCTCTCGACATCGATGCTGCCGTCTTCGCGGCGGAATTTCATCAGGTTCAGGCTGGCCAGATTGCACGCCGAATTGTCCAGGAACATATATTCGCTGCAGGGGTTGCTGGCGTTGATCCGCCCGGATTCCGGGCAGGTGTGCCAGTTGTTGATGGTCGTGTCGTACTGCACCCCCGGGTCGCCGCAAACATGCGTGCCGTCGGCGATCAAGTCCATCAGCTCATCGGCGTCATAAGTATCCATCGGCTTGCCGGTGGTTACCCCGATCGTCTGGAAGGTGCCTTTTTCCTCCACCGCTTTCATGAATTCGTCCGTCAGCCGCACCGAAAGATTGGAGTTCTGGAACATAATGCTGCTGTAGGCCTCGCCGTTGAACCCGCCATCGTAGCCGTGTTCGATCAGCGCCCAGGCCTTCTTCTCTTCTTTCACTTTGCAGGTGATGAATTCCTTGATATCCGGATGATGGATTTTCAGGGACTGCATCTTCGCGGCCCGGCGGGTCTTGCCGCCGCTTTTGACGACCGCGGCGATCTGGTCATAGACCCGCATGAAGCTCAGCGGGCCGGAGGGCCTGCCGCCGCCGCTGAGTTTTTCCTTGCTGGAACGAATCGTGGACATATCGGTCCCGGTGCCGCTGCCATGCTTAAACAGCATAGCCTCGCTGGTGGCCAGGTTCATGATGTCTTCCATGGTATCGCCCACGCTTTGAATGAAGCAGGCGGATGACTGGGGATACTGATAGGTGTTCTCACAGGGTTTTATGGCCTGCGTCTTGCTGTCCCAATGGAAATTGTGGCTGCTGCCGGGAATTCCCTTCACATCGAACAGCCCCACATTGAACCAGACGGGGGAATTGAAAGCGGCATATTGATTGACGCACAGCCAGGTCAGCTCCTCGTAAAACAGTTCCCGCTGCTCCTGTGAGGAAAGCAAACCATCCCGATGCCCCCAGTCCGCGATGGTCCGGGTTACCCGGTGAACCACCTCTTTGAAAGACTTTTCCCGTTCCGGTGTGCCCAGTTCCCCATAAAAGTACTTGCTAACCACCACCTTGGTGGCCAATTGCGAAAAGCTGGCGGGTACCTCCACATCGTTCTGCTCAAAAATGACCTTGCCGTTCTCATCCGTGATGGTGGCGGAGCGTTTCTGCCATTTGATCTGATCAAATGGGTGCACCGCCGGGGTACTGAAATATCGTTCTATCGGCAGTGATTTGTTTTGTTTTCCGGAAAGTGGAGCGTCCATTTGGGGAGCGATTTCCTTATCGGAACCTAGATTAACATCCTTGTTAGTCTTCTGGGTATGCATGGGGTACTCCTTGATATATTATGATTTATGAATTTATATTTATAGTTGATTGTTAACCGTATGCACAAACAATCTCTCTGTACCTTCTTCAGGCAGTTCAAGGGTCCAAAAATAATTACTTCCGTCCGGATATCTCGGCAATCCGGCCTGGGTGATTGGCAAATCAATTAATTAGCAGAAAATTACCACTGAACAAACCTCAAAAACGCAAAATATAGTAGCATCACTTACTATACAAGCCCAACATTGAATGGCCAACATCTTTGAACAAGGGCCGATGATACCACTACATCTAGTAGTGTCAATCGGCTTTTTTTGTAATTTTTAATAATATTTCTTTACTCCTTGTCATTAAAGAAGCTGTGGACAATAAAAAAAATTAGTAACAATCCTTTTACCCGTTTTTTAGAAAATAATTTCTCCTGAAAAGCCCATCACATTGGAATCAATCCTGAATAAATTGAATATAAATGCTTACAAATTAATCGATTATGATTTTTTTTGATGAAATTTCCACCCACTCGGCAACCCGCGGAATTATTTCAGGTTAAAGGTGCCTTTTCCATAAGTCGAAGAAATAAATACAGTTACTCAGTAAAAAATAGTTATGAGGTTAACATGACCCGTAAATCCCAGGTTTTGATTATACACCCGGACAAAAGTCTTCCCCAGTCGCTAGAAAAAGCCCTGAAGGAGATGGATCTGGAAAGCTCTATCTGTCAGCCGGAACAGGCGGCAGAGAAAATTAGCAATCTCAAACATTTGGATGCGGCCGTGCTTGCCTATCAAAAAATAACGGATCTCAATGACGATATAATCAGGGATTTTTTGCAGAAATTACACCGTTTATCCATCAATACGCTGATTTTGGCGGAGCACGCCGCCCATGACCGCTCCGCCGCCACCGATCTTCCCGACGGATTATTCTGGGGCAGCCCGGAAGAGTCCGCCGAAATGATCAAAGGCCGCTTGTCCACCCTGATTGATCTTAAACCCGTGCTGGATCAGATGTCGATGGAGCTGAAAACCCTCCGGATGACCAGCCAGCCTTTAAACAATTATTTTTCCCAGGTCGATGAAGAAATGCGGCTGGCCTCCCGCCTGCAGAGAGATTTTCTGCCCAAGGAATTACCCCAACTGCCCGGGATTCGCTTTTCGACCGTCTATCGGCCGGCCACCTGGGTCAGCGGGGATATTTATGATATCATGCGGCTGGACGAAGAGCATGTCGGGTTTTATATTGCCGACGCGGTCGGGCACGGTATGCCGGCGGCCTTGTTGACCATGTTTATCAAACGGGCTTTGGTCACCAAACGCATCAGCGGGCATGAATATTCGATCATCGAGCCGGGGGTCGCCCTGAGCCGCCTGAATGACGATATGGTCGGGCAAAATCTGAGTAATTTTCAGTTTGCCACTTGCTGCTACGGAATCCTGAATATCAAAACCCTGCAATTGCGTATCGCCAACGCCGGGCATCCCATGCCCATGTTAATCAATCAAGATGCCCAAAATCATGAATTAAATGTCACAGGATCTCTCCTGGGCGTTTTCGAGCATCAGGAGTATCAAACAGAGACTTTCCAGTTGAATCCGAAGGAAAAGCTGCTGCTCTATAGCGATGGGGTCGAAGTGGCCTTTGTAAACGAAGGCCCCGATAAGCCCTTGCGATTTCGCAAAGAATTCGGTGATCTGGCTCATTACGACATGAAAAAAATGTGTGACAAACTGGTCGAAATCATCAACAACGAGGAAGGTTCCCTGCATCCGCGCGATGATTTGACTATTGTGGGTATGGAGCTGTTTCCTCCGACATAGGGAACGCCGATCCGCCAGGCGGCTGGCCTTTGATTCCGGCTACGAATCTTCCCGAATGCGTAATACCATCCCCGGCCTGATTTCGTCGGGATTTTTAATCAGAGTTTTATTCCGCTCGATGAGCTGGGGCCAGAGAGACTTTTCCCCCAGCAGCCATTCGGCGATTTGTCCAAGCTGGTCTCCCGGGGCAATCAGGTAAAAGTCGGGCTGGTGTAAGGATTTCCTGGTTTGCGCCGGCGATTCTTTACGCGGTGCCAGGGGCAGATAGAGCCGTTGACCTGCCTGTAAATCCGCCTGCTTTCTGAGCAGTTCCCGATTCTGCTCAAAGATCAAACGCCAATACCGGGCATCGCCGTAGTACATTCTGGAAAGGGCAAACAAGTTCTCGCCCGCCCTGACCTGATGTACCATTTGCCCCTGATGCGCCTTGAACTCCCGTTCCGAGGGATTCATGGCTGCCGATGGTCCCGCTTCCAGAGGCCGGGAGACGGAAAGAGGCCGGGCGTCTGGTTCGGGCATCAACTCGGAGAGGGGACGATAGGGGATGGATTTCAGGTCTTTGGGATTTTTATAAGGCGCGGAATGATTTTCAGACCGGTTGCACCCTGCCGACAGGACCAGAAGCACGCAGAGGAGCGGGGAAAAGGATCCCAGGGTTCTTTTTAAATGAATCTTTCGGCACACTGCCAACGCAGCCGGTTTCCAATCTGTTCGCAAGGTTCGTTTCTTCATAATTCCTTGTGAATCAGTTTAACAAACCGGCAGTGACAAAGAAATATTTTTTTAATCTGCCGCTGGTGTTTTTCCAGCAGGAATAAGGTTTGATGGTCTGCCTCCCCCAGCGGGATAACCATTTTCCCCTTTTCCGCCAGTTGATCCAACAAAATAGCGGGGATTTGCTCGGCAACCGCGGCCACCAGGATCCGGTCGAACTGGATTTTTTCCGGCCAGCCGAGCCAGGCATCGCCGACATAATATTCCACGTTATGAATTCCCATATCGGAAACGTTTGCCCGGGCTTGCCGGGACAATTCTTCCAGAATCTCCAGGGTATAAACTTTTTGCGCCAGCAGAGCCAGAATGGCCGTTTGATAGCCATACCCGGTCCCGATTTCCAGAATCCGGTGTTCCGGCCGGACATCCAGTGACTGGGTCATCAACGCGGCCATATACGGCTGGGAAATGGTTTGCCCGCAGCCGATCGGCAGGGGCTGATCCTGATAGGCCTGTTCGCATGCATACTCGTTTTCCGCGGCGGGGATAAACCGTTCGCGGGGCAGATACTCCATAATTCGCAGAATCCGTTCATCCCGGATGTCCCGGCTGCGGAGCTGGGTATCCACCATTTCTTTCCGATGAATGTTTGGCGGTATGGAACCGTTCCACATGCCAACCCACTTTCCTTGAATCTTTTACGGAACAGGCATCCCGGTTCCCCACCGGATCTTACCTACTACCCACCATTGGGGGAAACCTCAGGCTCTGGTTGCGGAGCGGAAGGTTCCTTCTTCTGGTATTCACGCAGAAAGTTCATAAAACTTTTCATCCGGTCCCCGTATAATTTTTGATACGTTTCCAGGAGCCCTTCTTTTTCCAGGTCGTCCTTTCGAATCATGAACATGGTTTCCAGTTCGGTTCCCGGCAATACCTCGGTAATCGTACAAACCACGGGATTGCTCGAGCTGGAGGCCGTTTTTTGGTAGGAGTTTAAATTCCGCAGGGTATCGCTGGCGGAAATATGAATTCCTTCCGCGTCATAGGTATAACCCAAACCTGTCATCCCGCTCAGCGCTTCCAGGGAATCCTTGATAGAGCCGGCCTGCATCACCAGCGTACTGTTGTCCCGGACATCATTGGAAAGCAGCGCGATGCAGCCGGGTTCGAAGCTGATATTCACCGCCGCCAGTTGTGCCATATCCTGTAAAATGCTTTGCACCGGCTGATTTTTGTATTTGATGTTGATTCGCTGCGCCAGCTTCATTTCGATCAGTTCTTTGACCGGCAGGATCACAATATCCATCATTCCGTTCCGGCCGCCCTCCGAATTCGCCTGAACAAACCAGGTCAACTCCCCCTGGTTACCGCGGATCCGCTTGCAATAAATATCCAGCACATTTCCTGCCGCCTGCGGAGTCGAGCTTAGAATCTTTTCCACCAGATCCTTGTCGGCTTCCTCTTTACGCAGGGCATTTTCAATCAGGCCCAGCGACAGCCCCGTTGTCTGGCGGATCTGCTTAATCAGTTTTTTTTCGCTGTCGTTTACATACGTGGTTTGCAGCCGGACCAGCGCGTTGAGTTCGGCCAGATTTAACCGCCGCGGCTGACGCAGCAGTTCAGGTGTCCCTAAAATAAAAATCCGGTCCTGGCCCGGCTGAAACCGCAGGGCCAGCGGTTTTAACAGTTCCTGGATGGCATTGCGCCAGCTCATGCCCTGCAGAGTGGCCGTGATCTCGGTTAATTGCCCGAAAGGCAGTTGCGCAATCGCCGTCTGGGCCTGGGCGGTATCCACCGGAATACCGGTGGCTTTGCCCAGATTCACAAAAGCATCCGCCAGGGATATTTCCTTAAAACTGATCTGGGCAGGTTCTTCCAGAACCTTTTCGATCGCGATGGCGCTGATGTCCTCACCCGGACAGGATGCCGCTAATGCAGCAAAAATCAACATCAGGGAAATCCACTTTGTAACGGTCATGTGTTTATTCTCCATCGTAGTTTAAAATAGAATCAGTGGTTCGTTCTCGGAGGTTTTCTGTGTGGATTGGGCATCCCGGGGGACATGGCCAAAACTCCCGCACCAGACCTCCCGATTTTCCTGCAGGCTGGATGGGAATAATTCCATCAATTTTGCCTTGGAAATTTGGGTCGGCTCGGACACTTCAATATTACTTTTAACCAGAAAATCTCCTTTGGCAGTCTGCGGGCCTCCGATTTCCACGATTCCAATTTCAACCGCCTGGGAAGCCTTGGCACTCAACTGCTTTCGGGGGTCAATCACTATAACGGAAGACCGGTTCTGCTGGGAGAATTGTAAAGTAACCAGTACCGTAAAAGCAAGAACAATCAAGGCCGCCGCCGCGAGAGGCACGATCTTATGCCAGTGATGCCTCCATGCGGAGCGGACAGCGGTCCTCGGCAGAGCAGACAGCGAATCCTGCAAGTGGGAGGCAAACCGGTCGAAATCCACACCCTTCAGGTCGAATTTGCCCGCCAGCCGTTCCAGTCCCTGGTCCAGCGCTTGATATTGCCGCAGCATCCGGTCCGCTTCCCCGTCCTGTTCCATGCAAGCCTGGATTTCCCGCTTCTCTGCGTCCGTCAGGTCCGGGTCGTTATACCGGCTGATTAAATATTCTTTTTCCTGCTTATTCATAATTTCTGCTCCTCACAGGGGGAAAACCCTGTTACAGCATATTTTTTAAACGAACCCGCAGCCGCTTGCGGGCCTCAAATACATTCCATTTTACCGTTTGCAAACTGCATTTCATAATATCGGCAATTTCCTTCTGCGGCAGTTTTTCCAGCGAAAACAGAATCAACGCCGTTCGCAGATTTTCCGGCAATTCCTGAATGGCTTGCTGCAATACGTCCGCCATTTCCGCTGCCTCCAGGTTTTCCAGCGCCATCGGCTCATCGCCTTCAATCAACTGCTCCTGGCTAACGGCGCCATCGTCTGAGTCATGGGTGTAACTATCGCTCAGTGAGACCGCGGCATACTTGCTGCGATCCCGTCGAAAATTCAGTGCTCGATTCACTACAATTCTCATCAGCCACGATTTAAACCGGTTCGGCTCCTTCAATTGCTCCAAAGCCTGATAGGCCCGGATAAAGGCCTCCTGGGCGACCTCCAGGCCGTCATCTATGTTTCCCAGCATCCGAGATGCCACAGCCACAGCCTGCCTTTGATACCGCTGAACAAGCAGGTTAAAGGCTTCGCGGTCGCCGGACATGGCAGCTTGTACCTGTTCCAGCTCCTCATTCACGCTCTGGCTGCCTGTCTTTAGCTTTGTCTGTATAATTAGACAAAATTAATTTGAATAAGTTGGTGTAATTATCCATCCCAATCCCAAGAATTATTTATTCATCCTTAATTTTTTTACCCACGCTACCGGTTATCGGACAAAAATCAAAATATATTACAAATAAAGCAGTTATATCAATTATCCTGTTTCTCAAAATTAGGATCCGCCGGCGAAGTCCCCGCCATCGTATTCGCTGCTGCCGGTTGCTCCCCGGTAAGCGGTTTTCGAATATATTTCCGCCAGAACCACCCGATGATCCCGCTAGCTACAAACGCCAGAGACGATACCGCCAGGGTAAGCTGAACTTTCCAAATCAGCAGCAGCAGGATAGTAACCACTAAAACCAGATAACTAAAGGGTTTACGTCCTTTCAGGTATCGATTCACAACATGGGCATAAGGTACCCGGCTGACCATTAAAAGACCGACCAGGATCGTCACCAGGGGCAAAATGTAGATCGTAATTTTGGCGGTATATTCGGCAATATGGGATACCGGCCCTAATTGCAGTTCCCGGCAAAGGTCGCTGAAAAGCAAAACCAGGGCCGCGATCATCCCCGCCGCTGCCGGTGAGGGCAGCCCGCTGAAGCTCTTATGGTCCGAATCCTCCGTGTTTTCCACATTGAACCGTGCCAGCCGCAAAGCCGCACAACACAGATACAACGCCGCGATCAGCCATAAAAACCGGCCCGGCAATGAGCCAAAAGCCGGGCTGACCGGGCTGAAGATATTCGAAAGAGTGCTTTCCACGATCCGCAGCATCAAAAAGGCCGGTGCGATCCCGAAGCTAACCATATCCGCCAGCGAGTCCAACTGCCCGCCGAAACTGCTGGAACTCCGCGCCATCCGTGCCACAAATCCATCCGCCGCATCCGCCAGCATCGCAAAAAATATCATCCAGGCCGACGCCGCAAAAAAGGTCAGTTCCGGTTTTTGCCACCACAAGGCATTCGGGTCGTTCATACCCCGCGCGGCAAAATGGATCGAGGCAAAACCGCACACCGCGTTCATCAATGTCACCAGTGATGGCAGCACAGAAATACGCCGCAGCCGCCGCCTTCGTTTTTTCTCTTTGGAATTTACCATTTTTGCTGTCTTTTTATCCATTTTTTTCGTGTTTTTCTATAGTTTACTCATGTTTATTACAACTTTATCAATGGTCAATCATAACGGACCAGAATCGTTTGACCAGCTCTAACTATATCTCCCGCCTTGACTTGTATGCTTGCTCTTGAATCCGCCGGGAAAAACAGCTCCGTCCGCGACCCGAATTTAATCATTCCGAACCGCTCCCCCGCCTCCAGCTTACTGCCTTTCTGACAAGCACATACAATCCGCCGGGCGATCGCCCCGGTGATCTGTTTAACCATCACTTTCCCCGCCGGATGAGCTAAACACAGCATTCCCAAAGTGTTAGATTGATTCTGCTCCGAAGCCGCCTCCGCCCGCATCGCATTCAAACATTTCCCCGCCTTCTCCTGAATATACTCCACCTTCCCCTCACAAGGCGCTCTGTTAATATGGACATCCAATACACTTAGAAAAATCCCGATCCGGCTCACCCGCCCCTTGATATATTCCATCTCCTCTAACTCACAAATATCTGTTATTTTCCCATCCGCCGGCGACAATAAAATACCTTTTTCGCTGGGTATTTTTCTCTGGGGATCGCGGAAGAAAGCGCACACGAATATAATCAACACGAACGCAAGTATTTGCGGCCAGGGCCGCCAGGCGGGCAGCAGCAGATAAAAAAGAACCGCGATGATTACAAAAATCAGGGGGAACAAAAGTAATTCCCTTAAACCATAACGGGTTAAAGGTATATTCATAATGCCGGTTTTCCTAAGTTTATTTTACATTACCACTTCCATTTCCGTATTATCCCGGTATATTGTTGTCCAATCAAGTATTCTCTTGAAAGGTTATCGTAATTTACTTTTATGGAGAGAATTACAGTTAAAAGCCGATAGAATATGAATGTGTAATAGTTTTGTTATTATAAAGGAAAGCAAAATATGTTTAGTACGATTTCTGATGTGGTGGCGCGGGAAATTCTCGATAGTCGCGGCAATCCTACCGTGGAAGTAGATGTGATTTTGGATGATGGATCGTTTGGCCGGGCGGCGGTTCCCTCCGGGGCCAGCACCGGTATTCACGAAGCGGTGGAGCTTCGGGACGGTGATCCTAAACGGTATCTGGGTAAAGGAGTTACCAAAGCGGTACGCAATGTCAACCGCACAATCGCCCCTGCCATTCTGGGTCTGGACGCCCGCGATCAGGAAGGGATTGATAACCTGATGATCGAGATGGACGGCACCGCCAATAAGTCCAAGCTAGGCGCCAATGCGATCCTGGGTGTCTCTCTGGCCATCGCTAAAGCGTCAGCCGATCACTGCAATTTGCCCTTGTATCGTTACATGGGCGGCAGCAATACCTCGATTCTGCCGGTGCCGATGATGAACATTCTCAACGGCGGCAAACATGCCGATAACAACGTTGATTTCCAGGAGTTTATGATTATGCCGGTTGGCGCGAAAACCTTTGCCGAAGCCCTGCGGATGGGAGCGGAGACCTTTCACTCCCTGAAGAAAGTATTGGCGAAAAAGGGTTACAATACCGCAGTGGGTGATGAAGGTGGTTTTGCCCCAAATTTGAAGAGCAATGAAGAGGCCCTGGAAGTGATTGTCGAAGCGATCAAGGCTGCCGGTTATAAAGCGGGCAAGCAGATTTTCATCGCTCTGGACCCGGCCAGTTCGGAAATGTACGACAAGGCCAAAAATGGCTACTTTTTCTTCAAATCTGCACCCAAAACGAAGGTTTCCAGCGAGGATATGGTCAAATATTGGGCGAATTGGAGCAAGAAGTATCCGATCATCAGCATCGAAGACGGGCTGGCGGAAGATGACTGGGCTGGCTGGAAGAAACTCACCGCAACTATTGGTGACAAAGTGCAATTGGTGGGTGATGATCTGTTTGTAACCAATACAAAGCGTCTGGAAAAGGGGATTCAGGAGAAATCCGCCAACTCGATTCTGATTAAACTCAATCAGATCGGAACCCTAACAGAGACGTTCGCGGCGATTCGGATGGCGCAGCGGAACGGGTGGACGGCGGTAGTCAGCCATCGCAGCGGCGAGACGGAAGATTCCACGATTGCGGATGTGGCGGTAGCTAGCGGGGCCGGACAAATCAAGACCGGTTCGCTTTGCCGTACCGATCGTATTTGTAAGTATAATCAGCTTTTACGAATTGAGGAAGATCTGGGTAAACAGGCGGTATATGGTGCCGCTATCTGGAAAAGATAGAAATTTGAATTTATTCAATCTATGAGTAATAACTTGCACAAGAGCAGGAGTATGAGCAGAATGGATCACATGGTCCGGTTTCTATGCTTTCTGGTCTTGTCAACCGTAGGAATGGGTGCTATCGGCATATCGTTGCTGGCGGAACCATTGGCCAGCTATTATGCCGATAGCAGAATTATAGAAACTCAGCGTCGTCGGGTGGAATTATGCCGGCAAATCTATGACCAACAACAGGCCTTGCTGGCAAATGCGGACAATCCCTATGTAATAGAGCGGCTGGCGATCGATAAGCTGAATTATGTTCCCACCTCAGAAATGGAGGCAAAAACGGTTCCGCTGCCAGGTTCATGGCCGAAGCTGGAGGCGGCCTTGTCGGGAATTGAGCAGCCGGTGGAAGCCGCGGAGGAAAAGCCGTATGAAAAAATGGCACAAAGACTTTGTGAGAAGCCGGTTATGAAATCGGCGCTTATGGTTCTGGGTTCCTCGCTGGTGGTAATAAGCCTGGGTTTTTTCTATCGGCAAATTAGCGAATAATGCCCCCTGAATCAGGAACAAGGCCTAGTCACACTCAATCTGCTGGATAACGGAGTGGGATTTTCCCAGGATATTTATCTGGAAAGTCTCCGATCATTCGGGCTGCGTCTGGTCCTTTCACTTGCCTACCAGTTGGCCACGGAAGTTAAAATGGATACCAGCGGGGGAATGGCGTTTACGATTCGTTTTTTTCGAAGAAAATAACAAAAGCCGACCGATATACCATTTAGAATTCAAGTTTTGCAAAATAAATTTTAACTTCCTTTTACGAAAGGATTTGTGATGAAACGATGGTCTGCTCGATTTTCAGTGGCTTTGTTGGTTGGCATATTGATATGGACGGAAGGCTCTGTCGGCACAACGGTGTCAGCAGCAGAAGTTCCAGCTTCAGCGTATATTGACATGAGTTCCCTGTCGGAACTAGGCTATCCGGGGGCAGTGTGCTATCTGGCCAGTGCCGGCCAGTTGGTGAACTATTACGACGCCTCCACCGGGGTAGCCGACATTCTGGTCTGCAGCGGCTTTTGTTCGGAATATGCCTGGACTTCAACAGGGGGAGGCAATCACACACTGGATCCCCATCGTTATATCTACAACTGGAGCCGGAAGATTTATGGCGGGCAGTCCCTGGATTTATATCGATTGATGGGTCTGGTTTATCACATCGGGTATCTGCAAGGCGGCGGCGGAGGGTTGAGTACACAAGCGGGCGCCAAAGAAATAACCGTTTTTGCCAATGAAGAGGAAGCGGTCGCCAGGCTGAAGGAAGTGATTGCCGCCGGGATTCCGGTGCAGGTGCATCTGGATTTTGCCTATGTGGCTGCGGAAGCCAGTGTGTATTATCCTTTCTGGCAGAACTGCGATCCGCAAAGCAGCCATTTTGTGGTGATTCACGGCTATGACGCCGATCATGTGTATTATACGGACAACAATCCGACCAGCAGCGTGGATGTGGATGGGGACAGTATTCTGGATGGAATTGGTGTGCCGCTAAGCTGGGGGGCGTTTCTGGACGGCTGGTACCAGGGCGGCCTGATCAACACGGATAAAAGGCTTCAGGCCGGCCCTTATTATATGTTTTATCTGGAAGAACCGCCCGCCCCCGCCTCTGCGCTGCCAATCCTGCGTTATTTGTATGAACGCGGCGTGGATGGCCCGGAAGCGCTGCGGGCTTGTGCGGCCGCCATCACCGCCGGCGCCGATGGTCCGTCTTGTCTGGCCCAGAGTATGCGTGACCGCAAAGCGGAACTGACGCCCCTGATGGCGGATTTTTTGGAAAACGCAGGGTATAATTCTATCGCAGCCAAGTACGACCAGATGGCCTCGCTGTGGTCGAGCATACGGGACAATCCCAACTGGGTGGAAGTACCGGGGGTACTGAATCAAATTGCGGATCTGTGCCAGTCGAGTTGGGAGGATATTGCTGCGATAGTCAGCGGTTATTCCGCAATTTGCAATTTAAGTCCCCAAAATGGAATAGGATCGCTGCAAGACGAACCGGGGCTGTTTCTATGGGCAGTTCCGCTCGATTTCGGAGGGAAAATGATAGTCGAACTGGCAATGAAAGAAGATTTTTCCGACAAAAAATCGGTAGTGGAGATGAAGCCGAAAACCGGACAGTGCTTTATGGAGATGAATCAGGCCTTATGGTGGAAAGCCCTGGCCAAAGATAACGGGAATCGCCGTCTCTGGTGGCGGGTAAACAACGGCAGCGAATTTTCTGAATCATCCATTTTCGAATGGGAACCTCTGGCCTGTAGTCTGCTTGAACCGGCGGATGGCTATGTGGTGGGAGCCGGGGAGAATTTGCCGGTAAGCTTCATCGCACCTTTTCTGGCCAAAAAATTACAATTGGTCTTCAGCACTACGGGGGATTTTACGGATAAAAAAAAACGTCTGGCTGTGAAAGTACCGGCAGGAACGACCTCGTTTTCGGTATCCGAGAAAATCCTGGCCAAGGTCAAAAGGAAAGACGATGGGGATGGGCTGGTCTATTGCCGCATCGAAGACTCTGATAGCAAAAAAACCACTGTGCAGCCCTCTGTCAGCGTGCAGATTACCTTGCCGTGAGAAACACTATCGGGTGGTTTATTTTCCGACGCTCCGGAGCCAGGCTTCTTTCACGACCTGAGCGACTTGCTTGTGGATCTGCCGAT
Organism: uncultured Pirellulales bacterium; assembly: GCA_964580995.1. Classification (GTDB taxonomy): domain Bacteria; phylum Planctomycetota; class Phycisphaerae; order Sedimentisphaerales; family SM23-30; genus JAKJEP01. The sequence continues at coordinate 20,428 of CAZOMV010000043.1, read as the reverse complement.
CCAGAATATTGGGCAATAAATCTCCCTCCGGTGTCAGCCGGGCCAGTTCATGGGCGGCGGCAATCTGCATATCAAAGGTAATGTCGCCGGCTTTGGCATCCAGTGCCCCGCGGAACAGCCCCGGATACGCCAGGGCGTTGTTAATAGTACGTCCATCGACGGCGATGGCGGCCCCGGCTTCATAGGCCTGTTCCACCGTAATCTCCCCGACCGGATTGCTCAGCGGGAAGACCAGCGGCGCCGGCATCATGGACCGGATCATGTCCTGAGAGACCATATTGGGCCGGGCCACACCGATGAAAATATCTTTACGTTTGAATCCATCGGCTAGGGCGCCCTGTTCGTTGTTTTTGTTGGTGATTTCCGCCAGTTGAACTTTATAGGGATTCATTTTTTCGGTGCGCCCGCGATAAATCGGCCCGAAGGAATCATATACCACTACATCCCCAATCCCGAAGGCCAATAGAATTTTGGTAATGGCTACCCCAGCCGCACCGGCGCCGAGGATCAGGGCGGAGCAGTTCTGCACCTTGCGGCCGGTTTTTTTGAGGGCGCCGATCAGGGCCGCCAGCAGGACGGTCGCCGTGCCATGCTGGTCATCATGAAAGACGGGGATAGCGAGGGCCTGCTGCAATTTTTCTTCAATCTCAAAACAGGCCGGGGCGGCGATATCTTCCAGTTGAATGGCACCAAAAGTAGATGCAATTCGCAGGACCGTATCGATTACCGTTTGCGTATCTTTGCTGTCAATCAGGATGGGAAATGCGCTGATGCCCGCAAATTCCGCGAAGATGGCGGCCTTGCCTTCCATCACCGGCAGCGACGGCAGCACCCCGATATCGCCCAGCCCCAAAACGGCGGTGCCGTTGGTGACGATGGCCACCCGGTCACACAGGCCCGTCAGTTCCCAGGCGGAAGCCGGCTCGGCGACGATTCTCTCGCAAATGGAGGCCACGCCGGGGGTGTAAACCATGCGCAAATCGGTCAGATTCGTGATAGGAATGCGGCTGTGGGTTTCAATCGCCCCGCGATAATGGGATTCCAGGACGTTGTTGCGAACGTCCATCAGCTCCACACCATCCAGTTTCTGTACCGCCTTGGTCACCTGATTCAAATGATCCTGATTGATGCAAAAAACCGTGATGTCGCGGATTTTATGCTGGCTGTCCAGACCGGATACAGCAATGGTCCCGATATGGGCGCCGGCGTTGCCGATGGTCGTGGTCAGCTTGCCCAGCATACTGGGGCGGTCAAAGATTTTGCACCGCAGGGTATATACCTGCGAGGCGTGATAACGTTCCTGCCAACTGATGTTGGCAATACTACTAGTGGCATTTTCCTTTTTCATTTTCTCGGGAGTTTCTAATTTCATTGTATTCCTTGATCATCGTATCGAGTTGTTGTCGGGTCAACGTGGCCCCTTCTTCGGTCGGTTCGGTTAAAAAACGCTTCGGCAGAGTGTCGGTCGAGCCGTCCAGCCCTTCCCGCCGGTTGTATTGGCGCGTCATCTGGGTGATGTCGTTGGCCAGAATTTCCAATTGCTGCTTGTCGAAACGCAGGCCCGTGGTCGCTTCGATTAAAATCGCCAGTTCATCCCACATAATGAAATCCCGGAAGAACCGGCACAAAACCAGCGAATCGAACAGGGCGCAGCGATCTTCATAATCGATCATCAGTTTGGCCTTGCCCTCAATTTGTTCCTTTTCGATCTGGCCGGACAGTTCCGCCTTGTAGAACGTGCCCCGCAGATGGCAGGCCCCGCGGGCCGAGGTCGCATACGAAAGCCCCATGCCTTTGAGTACCCGCGGATCGAATCCGGCCGGTTCCAGGCCCTTGACATGAATGGCCAGATCCTCCAGCCCCAATTGCCGGGATGCCTGCTTAATACCCTGGCCGAGAATTTTCCCGACACCTTCCCGGCGGGCAATAAGCCGATAAAGCTCCGCTACCCGGTCGGGCTGATTGTAATCAATGGCAAAATCGATTTTCCCGCGTTTATAAGCCTCGATGGCGAAGGAGGAGAGGTTGCCGGCGCTCATGGTATCGATGCCCAGCCGGTCGCAGACATCGTTCAGCCAGGCCACTTCCTCCAGCCCCTCGATGGCATTCAGGCCACCGATGGCATAGATCGTTTCATACTCCGGCCCCTCGATTTCCAACCCCGCGTGCCGGCCATTTTTGATGCGGGATTTCTTGGTGCAGCGCAGAAAACAATTCGGACAGCCGTGCGCCTTCACCTCCAAATTGGCCTGCATATAATCGGCACAAATGCTTTCCCACCCGGAAAAACGGCCCGATTGCCAGTACCGCGTGGGAAAACATTTTTGGGTATTGGTCACCTTGACCTGCATGGGAGTCCCCAGCTTCTGATAGACTTCCGTCACCGGCGATTCCTTGCCTTTCTGGGCGATGGCTTTGATCAGGTTCTTCAGTTTTTCCTCGTCGGCCACTTCGCAGTCTTTCGTACCCGCGAAGGTGATACCTTTCACATTTTTCACCCCCAGCACCGCTCCCATGCCGCCTCGGCCCAGGCTGCGCCATTTGTACGACTTGATGCAGGCGATGGCGCAGCGGTTTTCCCCCGCCGGCCCGATCACCATAGCCCCCGCACCCTCCCGGCCATGCGCCAGAATGGCTGCTTCCGTTTCATAGGTTTCCTTCCCCCGCAGAGCGGTCGCGTCGTGGAACGTGACGCCGTTCTCATCAATCGCCAGCCAGATCAGAGAAGCACAGCCCCCTTCGAGGAGGATCGCATCCACCCCACATCCCTTGATCTTGGGCGCCAGCGCCCCACCGCAATACGATTCACCATAGCCCTCCGTCGCCGGGCTTTTCGTGTAGGTGCCGAAACGCGACTGGCTCCACATCTTCGTGCCGGTCACCGGTCCCACGGCAATGATAAACACATTTTCCGGGGAAAGCGGATTCACGCCCACGGGATTTTCCCGCATGAGCAAATAGGTCCCCAGCCCCTTACCGCCCAGGGTTCGCTTTAGAATTTCATCCGAAATGGCTTCATATCGGAAAGTTTTTTTCGATAAATCAATCCGTAATATTTGGTTAAAAAAGCCTTTCATATTTATCTTCTCACGCTCGTAAAATTACATAACTCTTTTTTTAACAAATATATAAAACAAATACCATCATTCTATTATATCACCCGGATTGTATTTTGTATAATGAAAAATGTTTATTTGTCATTATTCATGACATTATGGCGTATATTTTGAAATATGCAATCTTTCTCATACATTATTAGGTATGATAAATCAGACGGGGTAATCAGCAGAAGTTACGGTTAACCGGCAGCCGTTTTTTTCTTTCCGGCTTTGGGTGCTGCTTTTTCTGCGGATTTCTTCTTCGACCGCCCCAGCAATTCATCCGCCTCTTCGATGGTTTTGGGAGGCCAGACGCCCTGTGCCTGTAATTCTTTCAGGTGATCCAGTTCTTTAATGCTGATGATGGTTCGGCATTTGGGGAACCGACCGCAGCCGAGGAATGGCCCGCGTTTGCTTTGCCGGATGACCAGATCGCCCTGGCATTTGTGACAGCGGATACCGCTGGGTTCGGCGGGAGGTTTGGGGGGCAGAATATTGCCTTCCTTGTCAATCTTCTGAACGGTCTTGCATTCCGGATAATCGCTGCAGCCGAGAAACGAGCCAAATCGTCCTTTACGAATGATCATATCCTTGCCGCAGGTGGGGCATTTATGCTCTGTTTTTTCCGGTTCGACCATCTTCCCCTCCCGATCGCAGGGAGCGGCAAATTTGCATTCGGGATAATTGCTGCAGGAAAGGAATCGCCCGTTTTTCCCGAACCGATACACCATGGGTTTCTCGCATTCCGGGCAGGTATAATCGGAGGGTTGGACTTCCGCCTTGGCATGCGACATTTCGTGATGAGCACGGTCGAGGTTTTCCTTGAATGGGGTGTAGAATTCTTGCAGAACCTTTACCCAATCCAGATGCTGCTCTTCAATTTTGTCCAGTTGCTCTTCCATGTGGCTGGTGAACGTAACATCCATCACCCGGGGGAAATGTTCGTTGAGTTTGTCGGTAACCACCATTCCCAGATCCGTGGCGTGAAACTTACGGTCTATCTGTTCGACATAACCGCGTTCCTGAATAGTGGAAATAATGGATGCGTAGGTACTGGGTCTGCCGATCCCGTCCGCCTCCAGGGTCTTGACCAGCGAGGCTTCCGTGTAGCGGGCGGGGGGTGAGGTAAAATGCTGCGAGGGTTCGGTCTTGATCGCCCAGACCGGCTGATCCTTAGTCAGGGCTGGAAGCATCTGGTCACCATTGCTGACGGTCAGGCCGGACACCCTCATAAAACCGTCAAACACCAGCTTTCTGCCGTTGGCCTTGAAAACAGCTTCCCCGATTTTCGTATTGGCCGAGATGCTGACGCTGGTTACATCCCAGAGTGCGGGAATCATCTGACAGGATACGAATCGATTCCAGATGAGCTGATACAGTTTGAACTGTTCATCGTTGAGATCGCCACGGATACTTTCGGGAGCAAGATTCACATCGGTCGGACGGATGGCTTCATGGGCCTGCTGGGCGGATTTGTTGGAAGAGGAGTAAAGTTTCGCTTTTTCAGGCAGATAATCCTGGCCGTAGTTTTTTTCGATAAAGGTACGAACCGAGACAATCGCTTCCTGAGCCAGGTGAGTGGAATCGGTACGCATATAGGTAATCAAACCGAGGCTGCCCTGACCGGAGATTTCAATGCCTTCGTAAAGCTGCTGGGCGATGCGCATGGTTCTTTTCGTCGTGAAGCCCAGCCGGTTTACCGCCTGCTGCTGCAAGGTAGAGGTGATGAACGGAGCCGAAGGTGCGGAACTCGAGCGTTTGGTCTGCACCTCCGAGATTTTATAATCTACATTTTGCAGGGCAGCATGGATTTTTTGGGTGTCCGCCTCATTATCGGACTTAAAGGGACTGCCGGCAAACGAAGACAAGCCGGCTTCGAGGCTTTTATGATCTGCCAGCCATTTGCCTTTCTGGGCGATAGTCGGGGGTTTATCCGAGAAAGAATCGAAGAACGTCTGGAGCTGGCCGGCCAATTGCGGGTCATTTAGAGTACTGAAAAGGCCGGTTATTTTCCAATATTCCTGGGGGACAAAGGCCAGGATTTCCCGTTCCCGTTCCACAATCAGTTTTACCGCGACGGACTGCACTCTGCCGGCGGAAAGGCCACGTGCCACTTTTTTCCAGAGCAAAGGGCTGATTTCGTAACCTACGATCCGGTCGAGAATTCGCCGCGCCTGCTGGGCGTTTACCTTGTCCATATCCAGACGCAGAGGGTTGGAGAAGGCATTTTCAATTTCGGTTTTGGTGATGGCGTTAAAGACCACCCGCCGCGTCATTTCCGGATCAACATTCAGTGCTTCCACCAGATGCCAGGCAATGGCCTCCCCCTCGCGGTCCAAGTCGGTCGCCAGATAGATCAAATCGGCGTTTTTAGCCGCTTTTTTCAAGGATGCCAGTTGTTTCTTTCGGGTGGGAATTATTTCATAACTAGGTGTGAATGAATTATTTACATCTACAGCCATCGACTTGCTGGGCAGGTCTCGTACGTGGCCCATGCTAGCCATAACCGTAAAACTCGCTCCCAGATACTTGTTGATGGTCTTGGATTTGGCCGGTGATTCCACAATAACCAGATAATTACCGCTTTTTGAGCTTTTCTTGGATGCCATGATATATAACTACTTTAATAATAGAATTTTATGAAATTAATAATGGTTATCAGCACGTTTTTTATAATTATTTCTTACCTTATTATTACTCTCTGCTGCCAACTTGTATCGGTTTATTCCCGACCCTAGCCCAAAAAAACCAACACATTGCCATAAAGCAAGCCCAGAGCGCTTATCACAGCCGCATAGCCTCTGTCAAGACATTTTATCGGCAACTTGCAAGTGATTCCGGGGATGGAACAGATGAAAAAGATCGATAACCTATAGCAAAATCAATGAGTTACGAATTTTATCTATTTTTTGCTAAATCACGGAACATGGATTTATACTGTTCAATGATTTTCAGCAGATCGTGTTTTTCTTCAACATATTTTCTGCCCTTAGATCCTAAGGGGGCCGCTGCTTCCGGATTCATTAAATGGGCAAGTTGTTGCTTAAAGGCTTCCCAATCGCCATTGGCAAACAGTCCGCACTGGTATCGGGTAATAAAGTCATCCGGATTGACATTCAGAGATAACAGCGGGGTCGCACATTTGCAGGCCTGGATAAAAGTGTTGGGGAAACCTTCCGTGTCGCTGGTGTTGGCAAAAACACAGGCCCGGGCAAAATAGGTATCGATTTCGTGGAGTGGAACTCGTTTGATAAATTGTAAATTTTTAATCCTTTCCGCCTGTTCGACCAAGGCATGGTAATTTTTATCGCCCGTAGCCTCCTGGCAGATCATGGTAAAGTGCAAATGGGGCATTTCCTGAGCCAGCCTCAGGAATAAATCCGGCCTTTTAACCGGCTCGCTTCTGCCTACCCATAGAACTCCCTGGCGTTCCCCAGGCTCCAGCCGCGGCAGATGATGCGCATTGCCGATCACCAGTGGATTCTGGCCGGTCATGCGGGAAAGATATTCCTGCCCGCGGATATGCTGGCAAAAAATACCCTGCGCCCGCCGCAAAGCCCAGAGATACGCCCGCCCGCGAAACCAGCTCTCCTTGACATAGGTGCCGTCACATTCCTTGGTATCAGCGGTTCGATAAACCATCTTTTTCTTTTTTATTTGGCAGAATAAGACCGTCAATCCCGTCACCAGCGAACACATTTGCCGGAAATAAATATCCGCATTGGCCTTTTGTAAGGCCCGCCATAAGGGCATGATCCAGAACATTCCGCTTTTTTGGGTATTTACGCTTTTCAGGATTCTGACGCCCTGTCGAATTTCTTCCTCCGGCTGCCCATAATCGCCTACAATAAAGCTGACTTCATACCGCTGGTCTTTGGCCAGCTCAACGGCCAGCAGAAAACATTCCACTTCCGCCCCCCCGAAGTTTTTCGTACAGTCAGGATTAAAAAGCGGATACGACCCTAACATCACAAAACATACCCGTATAGGGCGCTCGCCATTTTTCCTGGTTTTATCCATTTCAATATTCCTCCGGCTCTACTGCCGGTTCCTTTCTTGTTTTTTTTCCATAAGACTCTGAAAGATGGTTTTATATTGTTCTATGATTTTCCGGATATCATGATGTTCCTCCGCATACTTTCTCCCGTTTTCCCCGTATTGTTTCGCCGTCTCCGGATTCAGTAACTGCTGAAACTGGCTTACAAACCGGTCCCAATCCCCCTCCGCGCACATCCCGCAACGATACCGGTTCAAAAAATCATCCGGATTCACTCGCAACGACAAAATCGGCGTACCGCACTGACACGCCTGTACAAACGTATTGGGAAAACCTTCCGAATCGCTGGTATTGACAAATACCACCGCCTGGGCAAAATACCGATCGATTTCCTGAAAGGGGACACGTTTTATAAATTCCAAATTGCGGATTTGGCTGGTTTGTGATAGCAGATCCTCATAGTCGGCATCATAGGTCGCCTTCTGGCAAATCATGGTAAACGCATGACTCGGCAATTCCTGTGCCAGCTTGACAAATAGGTCCGGCCTCTTTACTCTATCGCTGCGCCCAACCCATAAAAAAGCGTTCCTTGGTTTTTGATTTACAGGATTTAATGGTTTTCCATTGGCAATGACTACAGAAGAAACACCCATGGTCTGATGTAGATTTTCTGAATCAGAACTGGTTTGAGTAATTACCAATTCTGCAGTTCGCAGAGCATTAATAATAAATCTGCCAAGAATCGGGTGTTTCCGGAGATAGATTCCGTTGCATTCCTGTTCACTGGCGGTTCGATAAACGAAAATCTTGTTTCGTCTTTTGCTAAAGAAAGAGAGCAGCGGAACACCCAAAGAAGCCGTTTCCGCGAAATAAATATCCGCGGAGATTGTATGGCACGCCTTCCAGATTTGCCTGGCGCCCGCCAGAGCATTCTTTCGAAAATTTACACTTTTTACTACGGTGACATTTTCATAGATTTCCTGTTCCGGCTGCCCATAATCCGCCACCATAAAAAAAACCTGAAAACTTTTGTCTTTTGCCAGCTCGGTAGCCAAAAAGTATAAATCCACCTCCGCTCCCCCAAATACTTCTTCGACCTGCGGATTAAACAGCGGGTACACCTTGGGGGCGACAAAGCAGATTCTTGTTGTTTCCTCTTGGCCCAATGGTTTTTCCTGTTTTATTATGTGCCACCATGCGAATGTTGGTACATCCAGTAATTGAACACAAAAATCAGCCAGAGCGGACGAGCATGATCCTGCCTCTGGTCCCGATGCTCCGCCAAAAGCCTTTGCACATATTCATACGCCAGCATCTCATGCTGATAATATCGTCGATTGGTTAGAAAATCTGTAATCAGACTGCTTTCCCGGATCCAGCGGGAGACCGGAACCGTAAAGCCCCGCTTGGGCCGGTTGATCAGGGCAGGCGGCAGATACGGCCGAGCCGCTTTTTTCAGCAGCCATTTCGTTTTTCCATACCGGATTTTGTATTTGTCCGGCAGACTCAGCACCAGCGGCACTAAACGATGATCCAGAAACGGCACCCGGGCCTCCAGCGAGTTCAGCATCGACGCCAGATCCACCTTTTTCAGGATATCTTCCGGCAGATAGTTTTGTATATCCTGGAGCTGGACATGCAGAAGGCTTTTGCCGGTTCCTGCTTTTAAAAATTCTTCGGAATCAATATACCACTCCCCCAGCAATTCCCGGCGGGAGGAATCCGCGAAGGTGGACATCCAGTCCAGATGCCGCCGGATGATATTCGGATGATAGTCCCGGACAAACTTCCGGATTTTGAAGCTCCAGCTTAATTTTTTCTCGCTGGGAGGCAGTAAAGAAACAAATGGCCGTACTGCCCGAATCAGACCGCCGGGGATCCTCCGGGCCATCTGCAGAGCACGGTAAGAGTCATATCCCCCGAAAATTTCGTCACCGCCGTCCCCCGAAAGGGAAACGGTTACATCCTGGCGGGTGATCTGGGAGAGCAGATAGGTCGGCAGCAGCGAAGAATCCCCAAATGGTTCATCCATCCGGCTCACCAGATAGTCAATCAGGCTGTCATCCATCTGCAGATATTCAACGCGATGCCGGGTGGCAATATGCCGGGCCGCCATTTCCGAGTAGGGTACTTCATCAAAGCTCGGCTCCCGGAATCCGATGGAAAAAGTCTGAAAATCCTTTCTCTGCCGGGCAATGATGGCGGAAATCAGCGAAGAATCAATCCCGCCTGAAAGAAAACTGCCGACCGGCACATCCGCCACCAGGTGGCTTTGCACTGCCTCCCCGATCGTTTCTTCCACCGATTCTATCCGCCGCTCTAGCGGCGTCTCCCCATGCGCCGCAATGTCCTCTTCCAAATGATAGTAACAGGATTTAACCAGTTTGCGCAAACCCAGCTCAAAGGTTATATTTTCCGAAGGCTGCACTTTGTAGCAGCCGTTATAAATCACATTACTGCCCCCTATATATTTCTGGTAAAAATAATAATTCAAAGCGGTCGGATTCAGGGGTAGGTTTAGGGTATGCTCTCGAATTGCTTTCAGTTCCGATGCAAAGATAAATTTCTCCCCGTCAAAATAATAATACAGCGGCTTGATTCCAAAGCGATCCCGGGAAAGAAAGAACGTTTTCGCTTTCCGGTCATAGAGGCAAAAGGCCCACATGCCGTTGAATTTTTCGACGCAGGCCGGTCCCCACAGATGATAACTGTACAGGATAACCTCCGTGTCCGTATGGGAGAAAAACCGGTAGCCTTTTTCCTCCAGCCGCTTCTTCAGCTCCTGAAAATTATAGATTTCCCCATTATAAACCAGCACCAGATGCTCATACGGCATCGGCTGGTGACCCTGGGACGAGGTGTCGAGAATCGAAAGCCGCCGATGCCCCAGCGAAACCTCCCCATCCACATAGAATCCCTCATCATCCGGCCCGCGATGCCGCAGACTATGCATCATCTGCTGTATGAGTTCCTGATCGGGCCAGTTAAAACCTGCTATACCGCACATAAAATACCGTGTATCTCAACGATTCCTTTTCATAAGAGAATTATAAGATTGAAGGTATTGCGCCGCTGCCGCCTTCCAGGTGAAAGTTTCGGCCCTTTGGCACGCCGCGGCGGACATTTTTACCATGGTCCTTTTGTCCTGAACCAGTTTCCCAATCGCTTCTGCGAACGCTTCTTTCGTCGGCGGCCGGATGATAATGCCGTTGTTATCAATCAATTCCTCCGTACCTTCGCATTCTGTCGTAATAATCGGCAGGCCGGAAGCCATCGCCTCCAGGAAGGCATTGCTCATACCCTCCTGAAAGGTCGCCGATACGTACAGGTCATGCTGCCGGTACAATTCCGGCATCTCCTCGTTGGCTACCCGACCGCGAAACTGAATCACCTCCGATATTTGTTTTTGATGAACCCGATTTTTTAACGATTCTCCTAATCCCCCTCCTCCCGCGATCGTCAGCCGGAGGTTAGGCATCTTGCCGTGCAATATCTCCATTACTTCGATGAGCAGCTCGATTCTTTTGCTGGCCGAAAGCCTCCCTACGGTTAATAGTTTTATATGGCCGCTATCGGGGGGGGAGACTGCCGGATGAAACTTCTCCAGATCCACCCCGTTCGGAATCACCTGGATTTCAGCAGTAGGCAAAAAACGCCTGGCCCGCTCCCGCAATCCCTGGCTGGGACTGACCATGACACTGGCATTTTTCCATATCCGGCGAAATAACGGGGCAAGGATTTTATAATCCATTGCGAACCGCGGATTGATCCCCGGTACATCCGAACCCCGCAGCGAAATGAAATAAGGCAACTGCCTGCGGCTGCGATAGCACAGCCACCCGGTCGGAAAGCCAAAAAAGGCGTGCACCAGATCATACCGGTTCGTTTGGATGAGTTTGTTATACTCCCGTCCGGCCTTATAAAGCCACACCAGCACCTCCGTCTTCCGCCAGTAGTGCAGATCCTTTTTGCAAACCCCGACTTTGTAAATCGTGATATTCTCCGCCATCTCTTCCCGCTGAAGCCCCTGCCCCAATCCGCTGGTCAAAACCTCCACCTCCAGCCCCTCCATTTTGGCGTATTCCCGCAGCAGGTTCTGGTGCGCCTGCCCGCCTCCGCCGCCAATCGGCGGAAACTCATAATTTACCATCAAAATCTTCATGGGTATCATTATATATCAAATGAACACCTTATGGAATATTATGTTTCTCAAAAAAAAGTTCATGGTGCCTTGGACACCATGAATCCTGACATACTTTAAAAGATCAGAACCGGGAATTATATCTTCTTTTTTCTACGCAAGCCCAATACCCCGATTGTTAATAATGTCAGTGTTGCCGGTTCCGGTACCAGACTGATCCGGCTGATGGTTGATATCCCGTTTGACCACTCATGCACATACATCGCCCCATCCGGGCCAAAGACAAAAGGCAAACCCGGCTCAACAAATAAAGTTGCATTCCCAGCCGCATCCACCCGAAACAGATTAGTTGGCCCATCTATTTGTAACTTACCATTGACAAACAAATCACTACCAAAAATCCCACCCACAGGACTAAAACCGATGGTATCACAATATACCAGGCTGGGAGCAAAGCGGGTCGGATTTCCAGAAGCATCCATTTGAAACAAACCGCTTTTTTGGGGTACATCGCCGCCATAACCGACATACATTTTACCGCCAAAATCGGTACCGGGATCAAAATCAATGCCCCAGATTCCCCCGGACGTTCCATAAAAAAAGTTGCTGAAAACTTGCACCTGACCATTAGGCAAAACTCGATAAATTCGATCATCAGCGGTGGTCCCCACAAAAATATTTCTTCCATAATTATTTGTCGTATCGAATGCCAGACTACAGGTATCCGAGCCTGGATAGGCAAATGTTGTCTTGTTGCCAGTAGCAGTTATTTTCCACAGCTTGTCTTCCCCCGGATCAGTTAAATAGAAATAATTCCCATAATTGGAATCGTCAACCCAAATTATTTGTCGCGGTCTGACAATGTTGGAAACCCAATTCAATGTTACATTCTTATCTGATTCTATCCGGCAGACATTACCTGTAGTTCTATATACAGTATATAAATTTCCCTCAGGATCAAATGTCATACCTGTGACCCACCCGGAAGTGGAAGCATAAGAGACATATTCTTCCACCTGGTAAGCCGGATCAAGTACGGTTACACCTCCCGCCCAGCCGTTTACCCAAAACAACATCCCGATCGTCACCACCAACACTTTCTTCATTTCCATTGCAAACCTCCTTTGCCATAAAGGAAATAAAAAAACCGGGCGCAGAAAAAAACCGCTTCTCTCTGTCCCGGTTCCTATATTGACATTCCACCAGTGCAGTACTTGGTTTCCCCAATTCTGCACTTATCCGTAACCTATCAAATTACGGCTTGTGCGTCAAGCCCATTTTTTGAATTTTTTTTCAAAAAGCTGTCTGTGTCCCGAAAAACCGGTATCCCTCGAAAAAAACGCCTGTTACCTGACAAAAAATGCAGGGGGTAATGAAATTCTCTCTGTTGCCCCCCCGTTACCGCTTCAATTTTTCCCTTTATATTGAAAGGCCACCATCGCCCCGAAGTCCAGCGGCGTATAATTCTGCATCACAAACTCCCGCAGCGGCAGCATCGCCTCATGCCGGGCCTTTTCCTCCCGGGCCAGTTCCCTCGCCCTGTCCGCCTCCAGCGGCCCGCCCGCCCGCGCCGGATCGGTAAGCTGGCGATAGGTATAATCTTCGGCGATCTGGTTTAAGGTCTCGTTCCATTCCCTGGCCATCTGCGGCGGCACGAATTCTTTCTTCCCCGGCACCCGCGGCCAGAGGTCAAAATTCAGATGAGTATAGAACGGATAGTGCATTTTCTGTGCATCCACAATAAATTTCGGCGGCTGCCCGCTCAATTCCTTCACCAGAAGTTCCATCCGGTAACTCAAGGCCTTCGGGGCCGTAATGTGCATGTTGTCTTCCGACGGATTCCGGGTCGGCGCAAACCGCTCCGCCGCCACATAAATCCCCGGATACCACCCCCACACATACAGGCCATCCTCCGGCTGGCTGTGCTGCCGGATATACTCCCCAATCTGCTGCCAGAGCGGCGTTATATGTCTGGCCCGCTGATTACTGACCTCCTCAATCTTCTCCCGGAAATCCTTCAGATTCTTCTGGTTCCAGACAAATACCATCACCACACAAAGCAAAAGCAAAACCATCGCGCGCGCCGACCGCCAATCCGCCGCTTTCATGAGAAAATATACCCCCGCCCCGATAGCCACCGGAATCAGATGATACACCAGATGCAATCCGTACCCCTTCGGTCCGGCGGACTTCAAGCCAACATGTAAAAACGAATCACTCGCCTCCAGCCACAGCAGCAGAAAATCCGTCACCAGCCAGCTCCCCAGCAGCCACAGATACCCCGCCGGATTCTCCCGGCAGCGGTAGAGAACATACCCCGCCAGCATAGCCGCCGAACCGTTCAGCGGCAGATAATACTGCACATAACTCCGCGGCGATATCCACACCAGCGCCATATCCAGCAGCCACCAGATACCAAAAAGCAGCACCAAACGGTCTTGAAAGTCGCTTACCGTTATATGAAAATAGTACAAAAGGAAAGCAACTGAAAATACGACGGCTATGTCGAGAAGAAGTTGATATCGAATATGACTTCGAAGTAAAAACCAGCCGAGCAGTAGTGCGAGAATCAAGCCAAAGGCACGAAGGCGTGTCCGGTTGAAAATAATGGTTCGAGTGAATTTCCAGCCGATCGCCAGCAGCCCAAAACCGATGGGCACGACAAACGACTGGTAATAGCGAAATACCGTCGCAAACTGATTGGCAAAATCCGAAACCTGCTTGCTGCCCCCGACATACGTGCCACCGCCCATGGCCGTCGGCGTGGTCCCCTGGAAAAAACTGGAAATAAAATTGATAACCAGCCGGGGGATTTCCAGGATAAACGGAACAAAACAGCCCTGCCAGGTATAAAAAATAGACAAAGGAATCAGCCCGATGACAATACCGGCGCCCAGCCCAAGAAAATCCTTCCCCATCTCCCGCCAGGTCCGCTGCCGCAGAATCGGCTGGGCCAGTACATAAATCACCATGGCAATGGCGACCGAAACCCCCGTCTGTTTAAAGTAATACGCATTGATCGTCGCCCCGCCCGAAATCACCAGCCACCACCACGGCCCGCCCCGATGCCGCAGAATCAGCCCGCAGGCCGCGGCGATCATACAGGCAATCATATACTGCTCTTTGACGTTGCCGAATTTCGCAAAAAACGGACAGCTCAGATAAAAAGACGCCAGAATCAGTGCTGCCGCCGCCGGCAGATTCCCATAGACTTTCCGCAGCGTGTAAAACAGCAGCCCCAGCGCCGCCATCTGCATCAGCATCTGCATCAGCTTCGGCCCGAACTCCGAATACCCGAACAGCCCCACCCCGATTACATTCACCAGCAGCGTCGCCGGCCGGGCGCTGGGAAAAACCTCCACCCCGATTTTCCCGCCCTCCAAAATCTGCCGGGCGGTATAAATATTCATCCCGCTGTCAAACGGATCGTCCGTATGAAATTCGCGATATTTGCCGTAGAGAAACGGAATGGCTGCTAGCGTTGCCACCAGAACCAGAAAACCGATATTCTTCCAATCGAGAGAATGGCGAACCTTTTGTAAGGGAACCGCATGGGCTGTTTGCAATTTGCGTTTTGTTCTGGCCATTAGTTTTTCGGGTAGAACCTCGATTATTATACTATCTTAGGATACAATCACGCTTCTCCGGTATTCGGATCTGTTTTTTTCCGGGTGGAATCGATGATGGTGCGAATAATGTAAGTCGGTTTTTTCTGGGACTCATGATAGGTCCGGGCCAGCATCTCCGCCAGCAAGCCCATCAGCAGGAATTGAATACTGGCCATGCCCAACACCGCCCCGACTATCAGCAGGGGGTTGCGGTTCATGCTGTAACCATATCCGAACTTCATGATCAGAAGGGTTATACCGCAAATAAAAGCCCCCAGCAACGCCAGCAGTCCCAGCCCGCCGAAAATATGCAGCGGTTTCGTGCTGAAAGAGCCAAGAAATTTCACGGTAATCAAATCCAGAATCACCTTCACCGTCCGGCTTAATCCGTATTTGGTTTTGCCGTAGATGCGGGGGCGATGGTTGACCACGATTTCGGTGACATTGGCACCGGCCCATTTGGCCAGCGCAGGAATAAACCGGTGCATCTCCCCATAAAGCTGGGTATGTTTGACCACCTCGCTGCGATACGCCTTTAACGTACAGCCATAGTCGTGCAGCGATACCCCGGTCATCTTGCTGATCAGGTAATTGGCGGTCCAGGAAGGAATCTTGCGGGTAAGAAATTTGTCTTTGCGATCCTTCCGCCACCCGCTGACCACATCATATCCCTCCTCCAGCTTGGCAACTAATTTGGGGATATCATGGGGATCATTTTGCAGGTCCCCGTCCAGCGGAATAATCACCTCGCCCCTGGCCTGATCGAAACCCGCCGCCATGGCGGAAGTCTGCCCAAAATTACGCCGGAGCTGCACCACCTTCATCGCGGGGCAATTTTTTTGCAGCTCCGCCAGAATAGAAAACGTCGCATCCGTACTGCCGTCATCGACCGTGATCAATTCATAATCCAGATCGGTCTTACCCATGGCAGATACAATCTCGCCGATCAGCTCTTTCACATTTTCCTGCTCATTGTACAAAGGTACGATCAGTGAGATTTTCTTAGCCGTCAGAGCCACAAAATCACCTCCCGGACTTCTCAGGATTTCCTAACGGAGTGCCGGTATCCACTTTTTTATATCCTAAAGATGACAAAAGGTACATACTATACGCAAGTATAGCAATTAAGGATACTTGTGTCAACTCTCAGTTCCGGCTCTCCCGGACAGGCTAAAGTGTCTCTTTGAGTGTCTCATTTTTTGGTTCAGTTTCACTTGACGATACAAAGGATTGTGATAGAATACGCTTAATTAAAGCACAAAACTGTTCATTTGGCTGAATAACCTGCCTGAAAAATAGGGTTTTCAAGGAACAGACATGATACAAGTATTATTTTATAGCGCCCAAAGCGAACTTCTTTGCTATGTAGCAGAGAAATTTGCCAAAGAAATAGCTCGGGAAGGGGTTCAAATCACCAGCGGTTGTAAAAAGGCACAACCTCTTGATAAAAAAACAATTACCATGCTATCGGGATGGGGCATAGTTCTTTCGAACCGACATACTAAAAAATTATCGGACCTCAATTTGGCCCACTTTGATATCATGGTTGCCCTGACCGACGATTTGGAAGGGATCTATGTCGATTTGCCCGGCATGCCCCTGCTGTTCCGCTGGAATCTGGCTGACCCGCTCCGGGAGGGCAAGGATCTTTCCCAGGCCGAATTCCTGGCCGTTCAGAAAGAATTGAGACGGCGGATCGAGAATATATTTACCGGGGATTGCCTGGCCGCTTTTTTGTCGTCAAAGCGGAATAACGAGAGGATGCTGGATCATCTGGCGGACGGAATTATCGTACACGATGTGCATCGAACAATTACCTGGTTTAACCAGTCGGCGGAACGAATTACCGGGTATCCGCGCAGTGAAGTAATGGGCCGGGACTGTCACGATGTGTTTCCTGGAAATTTTTGCGGCAGTAAATGCGCTTTCTGCGAAGACCTTCCCAAAGCCGATACCCTGGCCTATCCGATCAAAATTACCACCAAAGACGGCCGGCCGAAACGAATCGATATGTCAGTGGTAACACTCCATAATGAGCGGCAGGAAGTACAGGGAGTAATGGCCTGTTTGCACGATGTCACGGAAGTGGCTCAACTGCGGCAGAAATTAAAAACGGCCAAACAGTTTCACGGGATTATCGGCCGCGAGCATAACATGCAGGCCATTTACGAACTGATTGGCGATCTGGCCGAAAGTGATTGCTCCGTCCTGATTCAGGGAGATAGCGGGACAGGCAAGGAACTGGTGGCCAATGCCATTCATCAGGAAAGCCGCCGCGCCGGCAAACCCTTTGTCACCGTCAATTGCGGAGCGCTGCCCGAAGGCGTCCTGGAGAGCGAACTCTTCGGGCATGTACGCGGGGCCTTCACCGGCGCCGTGCGCGATAAAAAAGGCCGGTTTGAACTGGCCGATGGCGGCACGATTTTCCTGGATGAGGTAGGGGAACTGAGTCCCAATATCCAGGTCAAACTCCTTCGAGTCCTCCAGGAAGGTGTTTTTGAAAAGGTCGGCGGAGAAAAATCGGTAACGGTCGATGTCCGGGTCATCAGCGCCACCAACAAGGATTTACGTAAAATGGTGCAGAAAAATCAGTATCGCGAGGATTTGTTTTACCGGCTCTGTGTCGTGCCGGTCAATTTGCCCCCCTTGCGCGAAAGGCGCAACGACATCCCGCTGCTGATTGATTATTTTATCGAGCGGTTCAGCAAAGACATGAACCGGCCCATCCGCTCCCTCAGCCGGGAGGCCCTCCATATCCTGCTGGATTATGCCTGGCCGGGCAACATCCGGGAACTGCAAAACGCTCTCCAGTACGCCTTCATCAAATGCAAAGATGAAATCCTCCAAATCGACCATTTCCCCCCGGAAATCATCAGCTATATTTCCAACCATGCCTTGCCGGTCTATCAGCGTAAAGGCAAACTCAATACCCTCCAGGTCAAAAAAGCGATAGAAAAAGCCGGCGACAGCAAAATCAAGGCCGCCCGCCTCCTCAAAGTCAGCCGCGCCACCCTCTACCGCTTCCTTCAGGAACATCGTCTGGAATAAACCCCCACGCTGGCGATTTCTTTCACTTTGCGATCATGTTAAAAATCTTGCATTGTCGCGGCTGGTTTCCTATTCTATGAAAAATGATGTTCATCGCGGTAGCTGAGCAAGAATATACAAAGTTATATAAAAAATCCCAGGTGAATAAAAAATGCTTTCTTGTTTTTCGAAGATCTCCCCACCGATGCGCTCCCTCCTGCTTCTGGCCATTATTTATATCGGCTATATCAGTCTCGGGTTGCCCGACACAATCCTCGGCGTGGCCTGGAGCGCCATCCATATCGAGCTGAATCAGCCGGTCGCGTATGCCGGAATCCTTACCATGATCCTGACCTTCTGCTCGGCGATCTCCGGCTTCTTCAGCGGGGCGATCCTGCGGTGGCTCGGCACGGGACGCCTGCTGACGGTCTGCGGCTTCGTAACCGGGATTTCCTTGCTTGGCTTTGGCCTTGCGCCCGCGTTCTGGTGTTTGCTCCTGCTGGTCATTCCGCTGGGATTCGGACAGGGCGCAATCGATACCGGAATGAACTATTATGTGGCGAAACATTACACCAGCCGCGACATGAACTGGCTCCATTGCTGCTGGGGTATCGGCGCCAGTCTCGGTCCGGCAATCGTGACGATGATGCTTTCTGCCGGAACCTCATGGCGCTGGAGTTATATCGTCATTGCCTGCGCCCAGGTGTTTTTATCGCTGATGCTTCTCTCCACCCTGCCGCTCTGGAATGACGCCGCCGTGGCCAAAACCAACGGTTCGGTTGAAAAAGTCGCAGCCAACCGGAAGCCGAAGCGGGACGCCCGCTTCTGGTACTGCACGGCGATGTTCTTCCTTTATACGGGATTCGAGGCCGGCACCGGTCTTTGGGCTTACATCTTTCTGATAAAATGCCGTGGAATTTCCGCGGAAATGGCCGGATTTTCGGTCGCGGCGTATTGGGGAATGCTCACCACCGGGCGTTTCCTGATCGGCCTTTTCGCCAACCGGCTCGGGAACAAACGTCAGATTTTTTACAGCATGCTGTTCGCTCTTGTCTGCGGCGGCCTGATGGCAATTCCAAACCTGCCGTGGCTGACTCTGGCGGCCATCTGGTTGCTGGGCTTTTCCATTGCCCCCTTTTACCCGGCGATGATGCATGCCACCCCGGAACGGGTCGATGATCTGACAGCCGCGACGCTGATCGGATATCAAGGCGGTGCCGCGATGCTCGGTGTTATGGTCATTCCTCCCTCATTCGGATTCATCGCCTCGCATCTTTCCTTTGAACTTCTGCCGTATCTGGTAATTCTGCTTCCCGCTTTGATTTTTGCCTTGCAAATCAAGGTCGATGGATTTCTTCTCAAAAAGCAATAACCATGCTTCACAAGGAACGAAGAGAAGCCATATGATCCCGGTAACTATGCTACAGTGTCAAAATATTTCTGGGAAAGGGAGTCAAAACGGACACGAATTTTTTCGCATAGATAGGCCCCTTTATTTATCGCTGCGGTTGATCCGCCTTGGAACCAGATGAGCAGGAAAGAAGATAAAATGCCGCCTTGTGGAAAACAGGTTATAATGGGTATTGCTCTTGAAAGCTTTTTCCTGCACTCTCTGCCCTTAGCATCGGTTACTTAAATATTTATAATGGATTCATTGTCCATAAATTAAAATTCTAAGTTCAGACCAACCTGCGCTAAGGGTCCCATTTCTACTCGTATATGGTTCGGAATGGTTTGTTCATCCTCATAATCTATAAGATTGTAGGTGATTCCAGCAACTAATGTTGCGTCAAAGGTACGCCCCTTCCATAGCTTGTACTGGCATTGTAGTTCAAGACTCCATATGGAAGGCGTATTAGGAATAGGGATAGATCCAAATGCATCTGCTTTCAAATGTAGGTCATCTGTTAAGATCCAGTCTATTTCTCCACCCAATCGGCCGCCTAACTTTTGATAGGCACGATTAACGTTGTCTTCCGCTCCGGTTAGTTCATAATGGAAGTCAAACAAGGCAAGCCCCGCCCCTGGCGAGATAATCATGTCTTTTCCCAAAACCTCTAAAGTCGTATAATGATATAAATAATTAAGCCTGTGCCAATCGAGCTTTATGTCTGCATCAACCCTTTCACCAGAGTTAAAGTCTCGGTTTTGACTGGTAAGATCCTTGGATAGTGTTGACTTTCCGGATAGTCGCACTAGCTGCACGCCATAGAGTATTTCGTATCGATCACTATTCATACTCACGTAACCGTCATAGATGGATATGGTATTAAAATCCAGCTCATCAAACGTAGGACGTTCTGAACTCGTACTTCCCGGTTCTCCTCCCGCAGATGTTTGTAAGTACCCATCGATGGAACCATATAAGAAAGTACTGCCCGCAGTAAATGTGTGTTGAGTTTCTTCGGCTATGGCGTTATTGCAAACCAACAGGCATATGAAAAAGAAATATATAAACCGACATTTCCCAGATAGACTCTTAAACAACATAATTTTCTAATTAGTGAACTTTCGCATTTTTTAAGCGGTTGAACATAATGATTTTCGAACAGAAAAA
>CAZOMV010000042.1:0-46009 GCA_964580995.1 uncultured Pirellulales bacterium | reverse complement strand
CGTCAAAAGCTCGTCGTCCCCTTGTTATTGGGGAGCCAGAGCCGTTTTTGGAAGTCAATATCGACTTTTGGCGTTTCCATCCAATTTGGTATATAGGTGAAATAAAATATTATGTCTTCATCTCCACTTTCAGATCTAACAAATGCTATCGTTTTAAGTTGGGACGAAAATGGCCGTAAGGTTCGCATTTCGACCAGCGATAATGATTTGTTTTTTACCACAGTAGGAGAGGCGATCGAAGCATGTAAAGCCCGTGATTTTCAAGAAGATTTCAAAAGGCAATTTGATGGTCTTTTAGGTGTTCTGGCGGAATGGATCAAAAAGCATAAAGACCATATTGACCGTGCTTATTTAACTATTCGTGATGCGGGATTGCTGTTTTTACCCATTACAAAATTTAGCAGGCTCGATCCTGATTTTGAGGATCTATTAACGGATTTAGATATTCAAATTGCCCAGGATGACAAGTATAGCCATATCACCATGAGCGTGCTGGCGCTTCCCAATACCTCAAGCGAAGCAATATCATCCTTTGTCAACCCCAAGCACTCTCCATTGGTGTATCACAATGCCGAATGAATCCGTCCACATCGACTTAGCCTTACGGAACCAAACGACTATTACTTATTTACTGGAACGGAAAGAGCAACATTCCGAGTGGTTGGCGACGATT
This sequence comes from uncultured Pirellulales bacterium, assembly GCA_964580995.1. Classification (GTDB taxonomy): domain Bacteria; phylum Planctomycetota; class Phycisphaerae; order Sedimentisphaerales; family SM23-30; genus JAKJEP01. The sequence goes on along the minus strand of CAZOMV010000042.1, from coordinate 45,336 downwards.
GTTTTTTATAAGGCCTTACATATTGTGGAAGCGATATTTGCAGGCAATCATTTTCATTCCACGAATCATGAAAGCCGGGAAAGGGTTCTTAAAAAAGAAAAACGGTATACCGAAATCTGGAAACACTACCGCCCTCTCTTGTCAGCCAGCATGATAGCACGTTATCTTGCTGACAATAGTAAGGGAACTACATACAGTAATTTTTCAGATTATATTCCTGCGAACGAAGTGGAAGCACAAATATTACATTACCGGTTACACAAAATAGAAGAATCTGCCAAAAAATTCCTCAGCAAAGCATCACAGGAAAAATTAAGTAGCAGGTAGGACCGGTTCAGAACACCCCAAAAAGAGTGGGGCATTACATATCTTTCGAATTTCACGAATGAAATCCGCCTCTCATTTTTTCCGCACTTCGATCAAAAAGTTGGCATTTCCGCTGATGACAAAGTCGGTATCGACGCTGTTGGAGGCGAAGGCCTGAAAGCGCCGGGTCAGGGCGAGGCGGGATTTGTCGGTCAGGAGCATGGCTTTACTGCCGGGCAGGCTGGGCAGGCTGGTTTCCTCGATGGCGATCCCGGTATCGGGCATGATGATACTGATGTAGAGTTTGGTGCGCTGAATTAAAAGCCTCTCCTGCAGGATTTGCTGGACATCTTGGGGGGTAAACGCGATAAACCGCTGCGGCTGAGCGGTCTGCAATTGCTGCTGATAGGCCTGATGGGAACCGATATTGACCTGATAATTGCCTTCCGGTAAATTGTCCGGCAGTTTCAGAAGCAGTTCATATTCCCGGCGGTCCTGGCGAACCGGTTCGACGATCACGCGGGCCTGGACGGTCTGGCCCGGCCGATAGACTCCCTGGGCGATCTGAGCGGAAAGGATCGCACCGACGGTATTTTTTTCATAGATCGATGCGTGCATTTCCATCCGGGTCAGTTTGACTTCTTTCCAGGGATTGTTGAGCAGCAGCCCCAGCGGATTGACGATATCATCCTGTAAATCGTACACATTATTATCCGAAGAAATATTCGAAAAGATAAAGGGGGCCGTGTTGTCAAATTCCATTTTCAGTTGATAGGCAATGGTATGATCCTCCGGCAGATCCCCCTTTTGCAAAACCGTATTGATGGCTGCTATGGTTGCCAGGGTGGGATCGATCCGGCTGTCCTGGGCAATCTGCAAGGAAAACCGCTCCTGCTGGCCGGTCATGGTCCAATCCACAGTCGTTTGAACGGGTATCATCTGCACTTCCGCCCCGACCCGCCCGAATATGCCGGTGGCCTCGTCCGCCTGGATGGCGCCGATGATTTCGGTCGGGTCCCCCAGCTTGAAGGACATACTGATCCGGCTGATGAAGGTATGGATGTACCCGCTGGCCATGGGCCACTGGGAGGCCCCGGTCCCGTTCCAGGCGTGCCCGAAACCATATACCTTATCCCCCACTACTTCGGTTATCGTTCCCAGGACTGCGGCGCTCATATCGCCGGTGATCAACGGAATGGTGACGGTGGAGCCGGGCTGGAGGGAAACATGGATCCCCTGTGAACCACCGGCGCCGGAGGATTGCAAACCTAACTGGAAATTCAGTCCGGGCATTTGCTCCTGGAGCACATTCAGGGTCTGGCTGCTAAATCCGCCCAGCACTACCGGCATGGGCAGCGTGACCAGCCCGGAGGCTGCAGAATCGGAGGAAGCGGACAGGGGTCGGGCCAGTCCTCCCAGGCGCATCATGCGGTTCAGGTCTTCCGGAGTCAGTAGCTCCTCCGCCATCAGGTTTTGATATACTTTGCGGTCGAAGGCGACAAATTTTCCGCCGCTATTGGTTTGGGGTGGATTTCGATCCTGGCGGGCCGATTGAATATTCAGCATTTCCTGGATGGGGGTAACGCCATAGAGCGGCTCTTGCCCATAGGGCCAGCCGAAGGCCATTGCCCCGGCCAGGCGGCCGTCCAAAAAGACCGGCGAACCGCTGACGCCCTGGACCCCGCGCGCGATATCAAAACGCGGATCATGGCAGCGGATTAGGATGGCATTCCTGCCGGGGTCATTGTTTCGCAAAATGGAAACCACTTCGACATCGAACTTTTCCGGCTCGGTCCCGTAAAAGACGGTGAGGCCATAGCCGCGCATGCCCGGTTTTACATCCTCGATATCGATATAGCGGCCGGTATCCAAGGGTACTGGTGCGGTTGGAGCGAGGGGTTGGGGGGTATTGCCGGCAGAAGGCTGGGCAGAGTCCGGTGGCGAGTCCCCGGCCAGATTCCATGCGGTGCCGGCTGCCGCCGCCCCCATAGCGTACAATGCCAAAAACAGTACTGCCCCTAATCCCAGACCGATGCTTTTCAGGTTCCATTTTTTACTCATAAGGCGCATTATAGCTTTTCCCCTCCGTCTGGCAAGCCTTATCGTAGTCAGGGCAGAGGCCTTAGTCGGGGTGATTGGCATCCTGAATCTGATAGAGACCGCCGCCGGCCCGGCGGAGGCGGCCCAACTCGACCAGCTTGTCCCACACCGGCTGGGGATAGTTATCCGGCGGTCGAATTCCGACAATGCCGCTGCCGCGGCTCCTATCGACCGAACCGTGTCCCAGCCCGGACTCATCGTCCAGCCGGGTCAGTTTCAGCCGCTTCTTGAAGGCCTTCATGGCCCGCCGCAGATTTTCCGCTGACAAGGGATCTTCGGGTAATTCGTTACTCATACTCTTACTCCTGCCAAAAAACCAATCATTTCCTGGGTATCATAATAACAACGTGGCCAGACCAAAGTAAACCAGAATCGTGAATATATCCGCCAGAGCCAGCGTTACGGGGCCGGCGGCAATTTTCGGGTCCAGCTTCAGGGCATGTAAAAGAGTCGGAACGCTCAGGCCGAACAGGCAGGCCGCTAAAACAGTCAGCCAGATGCTACCGCCGATCGACACGGCCGCCCAGCCGGTCCCGCGCCAGAGCCAGACAATCAATCCCACCACGAGGCCGCACGCCCCACCCAGCAGCAGCGCGGTGCCAGCCTCGCGCCGGATCGCTCGAATATACCAGCGCAGCCTCGGTCGGGTCGAATGCAAGGCCTGAATCGTTACCGTCATGGACTGTATGCTGACACTCTCACCCAGGCCCAGCACCAGCGTCAAAAAAAACGCCAGCACCAGACTCCGGGCCAGCGTAACCTCGTACATCCCGGCCAGCAGGGCACAGATAGTCCCGCTACCGATGGTGGCCATCAGCCAGGGAAACCGGTATCGAAACGCCCGCGCCGGCGAAGCCCGGCGTAGCTGGGAAACGCGAAAACCGAAAGCCTCAAAGACCTCCTCCGTGCGTTCCCGTTCCGCGACCTCAAACGTTTCGTTTATAAACATGCTGACATCCACCGCACCGACAATTTTTCCCTGGCCATCCACTACCGGAAACGCCAGATACCGATGATGGGCAAACATTTCAAAGGCCTCCAGTATCGTCGCTTCCTGGGGGATCGTCACCACCTCCGGGATCATCACCTCCGAGAGCTGCTTGTCCAGGGGCGCCAGCAGCAAACGCCGCGTCGGGATCACGCCCGCCAAACAACCGTTCTCATCCACCACATAGAAATAAACAATCCGCTCCCCGATTCCCCGGGACCGGATGCTGTCCAGCGATTGCTGTATGGTTAAATTCTGGTACAACGTCGCCACTTCCCGCCTGGCGACGGTCATAATCGGCTGATGCAAATGCTCCGTGATTTTGATCATTGCAACAATACTCCTGGCCTGGCCAAAAGGCGAATGCCTGTGTTCTGATTCCGATTCGACAACATTCATCACCGAGGAATGAACGTACCACTCTATCTCGCTTCCTATTATAGTCCGGAAATACCCGATCGTCGATCAAAATCGACAGGCCCAACCCTTTTGCCATCCCTTGCCGTTATTCCGGAACATCCGGATACGTAATCGCCGCCAGCAGATAGCGGCCATAGGTATTCCAGAGTGAATCGGTATCCTGCTGATCGGCGGCTCGGGGCAGTTCCAGCGTGATGATCGGGATGTTCAGTTCCGCGGCGTAGGATCCCAGGGAACCGGGCAGGCTCCCGATTTGCTTCAGAGGCAGCGGGCCGTATCCGGCCAGGTGTTCGGCCAGCGGCTGGGACTGCCCGTCATAATCCAGGCAGTTCAGCGGCTGATGGATGGTGAGGATCCGGTTGGGCTGCCACTGCCGGATGACGGTCGCGATGATCCGGGACTCCGGCTCGGAGAGCGGCTCTTCTCCGTGCCGGGCCGAATTCACATGATTGGCGGAGGCAAAATTGCGATTCAAATCCACGCCCCGGCTGTTGCCCCGGGTGTTCTGCGCCGCTCCATCCGGATTGGCCAGCGGCATCAGTACCACGCAGCGGTCGTGCAGCATCTGGGGATGATAGCACAAATAGTCCGAGAGGCTTTCCACCAGGCTCGTCCCGGCCTGTTCGTTGCCGTGGATGGTGGCCAGAATGAATATGACATCCTCTCCAGCGCCGAATATTTCGGCATGGATCGGGCGCGAGTCCACCGAATAACCCAGAAACTCCCGCTCCCCGGCAGCCTCTACCGGGTATCGCATCGGCCCGCAGCCCGCCCCGTAAAAAAACCAGCCCGCCCACAATCCGGTCAACAGAATAGTTCGTATAGTCCCGATGATACCTTCTCTCCTAATCATAAACCGCCTGTTCGTCAGGTAAAATGAATCCCCCTGTTCGCCGGTATCCGGCTCCCAAAAGTTTATTCTCAATTTACACTGGGCTGCCAGAGGTAGAGGAACTGGGCGCCTTCGCAGCGGAGCCAGCGGGGCAGTTCGATGTTGATGAGGGACTGGGGATTGAGGTTTTCGCCGGCGGAGGCGTAGAAGTTGGGTTTGTAGCCGTAGGGGCGGTGGTAGGTGACGATTTTGGCTTTGCCGAGATTGGCCATTTGTTTGGCCCAGGCGATGGCGTCGGTGGGATAGCCGAGGCGGTCGATGAGGCCGGCGTCGAGGGCCTGGCCGCCGGTATAAACCCGGCCGTCAGCCAGGGGGAGGAGTTTTTCGCGGTCGAGATTTTTGCGGCCGGCGAGGACGACGGCCAGGAAATTTTCGTAATACTGGTTGATGATGTTTTGCAGAAGCTGGCGTTCCTCGGTTTGCAGGTCGTGGAGGGGGGATCCCATATCTTTCATTTTCCCGCTTTTGATGGCGTCGGCCTTGACACCGATTTTCTGCATGGTGCCCTCGAAGCTGACGGTTTGGAGGATGGTGCCGATGCTGCCGGTGACGGTGGAGGGCTGGGCCATGATGCCGTCGCAGGCGCAGGCGAGGTAATAGCCGCCGCTGGCGGCGACGTCCATCATATAGGCCAGGACCGGCTTTTGGGTTTCCTGTTTGAACTCGAGGAGGTAATGGTACATGATGTCGCTGGCGGCGACGGTGCCGCCGGGGGTATTAAGGCGGAGGATGACGGCCTTGACGTTTTTATCGTTTTTGGCTTTGTCGAGTTTTTCGGCAAAGAGGCTGACGGGGTTTTCGCCGACCTGGAAGAGTCCGGACTGCTGTTCGTTCATGATGATGCCATCGACATCGATAATGGCCACTTTGTCCGAAATGAACCAGCCGGGGTCGGACTTGACCTGGGTTTCCGAGAGGCCGTGGCGGGACGGGATCGGCTCAATCACATAGGCACCGGACCCGCAGCCGGCCAGGGAGAGAGAAAGGCAGATACTTACTAAAAGACCGAGATGACGTTTTCTGATGGCCGGCACGGAAGACTCCTTACAAAATCAAATATCAAAAATTAAAAAGCAAAATGACAAATAAAAATTCAAAGTTGGTTTCGGAAAAGTGCACCAGGCACAATGGGTACGGCCGCCCCTGCGTTTTTATGCGATTTGGGCGGCCTGGACGTATTGGAGGCGGACTTCGTGGAGGGCCATGGCCAGCGCTTTGGTTTCCTCCACGGTTAAATTGCCTTTGGTTTTATCTTCGATGACCTGGAGCATGTCGATATGATGTTTGGCCAGGTCGAGATTGACCGGCGGAGTGGAACCGTTGGGGTCTTCGATCTGGCCGAGGCAGTAGAGGACCTGGATCATAATCGAATTGACCAGGGTCATGAAATTGGCGGGGGGCATGGCGGCGGCCGTCCGGCGAGGGGTCTGCGGTTTTTCTTTCTGCTGGAGTTTTTCCTTTTCCCGCCGGGCCTGGGTTTTCCAGTCTTCATCGGTCAGGATCTTGTCTTGATTTTCTTCCTGGTTTGACATAATTTTTCTCCATCAGCCGCGTTGTCCAAGGGGCTGGTTTGTTTGAGTATGTTTTCCGCGGCGGAAACCGCGTCGGGTATATCCTGATCCGGATAAGCGAATTTTCGAGCGGCGGCGACCAGTCCGGCGAACATGGGCTGGGGCCGCAGGGGTTTGCTGGTCAGGCAGGGATGGGCCTGGGTGCCGATAAAGTAGGGATGGCCGGGCAATTCCAGGACCTGCATGATCGGATGATCGGGGGCCTTGCCGGAAAAGACCAGGCCGTGGCGGGTGAGGGTGTCGATAAATTCCGGGACGACTTCGAAGCGATGGCGGAAGCGCATGCGGACGGAAGATTTTTGGCCGAACAATCGCCAGGCGATGGTATCTTCGGTGAGGATGACATCCTTGCCGCCCAGCCGCATATTGCCGCCGAGACCTTCGAGTCTTTTCTGTTCGGGCAGGATGTCGATGACCAGGGTTTTGCCTTGGGGATCGAGTTCACTGCTGTTGGCCTGGGGCAGGGAGCAGACATGGCGGGCGAATTCGATGACCGCCAGCTGGAAGCCGAAACAGATGCCCAGGAAGGGCAGGCGGTTTTCGCGGGCATAGCGGATGCAGGCCATTTTGCCGTCGGTGCCGCGGACGCCGAAGCCGCCGGGTACGATAATGCCGTGGAGGCCGGCGAGTTTTTCGGCGACATTGGCGCCGGTCACGGTGCTGGTGTCGATCCATTCGATGTGCACATGGGTGGCCAGGTGGACGCCGCTGTGTTCGAGAGCGTGGATGATGCTGGCGTAACTATCGCGTAAGGAGGTGTATTTGCCGGTGATGCCGATTTTGACTTCGTGGCGGACGATTTTGATGCGGTCCACGAAATCGCACCATTCGAGCCAGGCTTTCCGTTCGTGCATGAGGTCCACGCGGCGGTCCAGTTCCAGCAGGCGGATGACCTCGAAATCCAGGCCGGCTTCCCGGAGCATACCGGGAATGACATAGATGCTTTCGCAATCGTGCATGCTGAAGACCCGTTCCATGGGGACGTTGGTATATTGGGCGATTTTCTGGCGGACTTTTTCCGAGACGGGGTTGTCGGCGCGGCAGGCGATGATGTGGGGCTGGATGCCCAGTTCCATGAGGCGTTTGATGCCGAGCTGGGCGGCCTTGGATTTTTGTTCGCCGAGGGTTTTGGGTTCGAGGACATAGGTGAGGGCGACGAAGCAAATGGAATTGGGGCCTTCTTCGTAGGCCAGTTCGCGCATGGCTTCGAGGAAATAGGCGTTTTCGACGTCGCCGACGGTGCCGCCGATTTCGACAAAGACGACATCGGCTTCGCTTTGGACGGCCAGTTCCCGCAGCCGGAATTTGACTTCGCCGGTGACGTGGGGGATCATCTGGACGTCCCGTCCGAGATAGTCGCCGTGCCGTTCTTTTTCGAGGACGTGGGTGAAGATCTGGCCGCTGGTGGTGAAGTTGGCCCGGCTGAGATTTTTGCCGAGCATCCGTTCGTAGGTGCCCAGGTCCATGTCGCATTCCATGCCGTCATCGAGCACGAACACTTCGCCGTGGCGGAAGGGATTCAAGGTTCCCGAATCGATATTGAGGTATCCTTCCAGCTTGATGGGGGCGACACTGAGGCCCTTGTCCTGGAGGAGTTTGGCCAGGCTGGAGGAGAAAATCCCCTTGCCCAGCCCGCTCATGACGGTTCCGGTGATGACGACATACTTGCAGCGGCCCCGGATATAGCCTTTGGGCAGCGGGGTGTAAAATTCCGTATCGTCGGAAACATTGCTGATACTGCTTAATAAATCTTCACTCAAAGTACACTCCAATATCATATCAAAAAGTAAAAATCAAAAAGTAAAATTAAGGAAAGAATATCTTAGATTTTCTTATAGGGATTTTCGCCCTTGTTTTTTCCGGTGTTGTATCTTTTGACAAATTCTTCATATTGCTGGGGGGTATCGATTCCGACGGCGGTGTGGTGGACATCGGCCACGGTGATGACCATGCCGTTTTCGAGGGCGCGGAGCTGTTCGAGTTTTTCGGCCTTTTCCAGCGGGGTGGGGTCCAGTTGGCTGAGCTTGAGAAGGGCCTCGCGGTGATAGGCATACAATCCCAGATGCTTGCGATAGATAATGCTTGATTGCAGCTGAGAATCCCGGTTGAAGGGGATCGGCCAGCGGGAAAAATACAGGGCGTGGTAAAATTTATCCACAACCACCTTGACGACATTCGGATTATTCACGTCATCCTCGGGAGCGAAGAGAGCGGACAAGGTGGCCATATTTGCCTGGGGATCGCTGCGGATCAGCTCGATCAGGCGGTTGATATGGTCGGGGGCGATTTCCGGCTCGTCGCCCTGGACATTGACAATGATATCGGCATGGAGATGGGCGACCGCCTCGGCGATGCGGTCGGTCCCGCTGGGATGGTCCGGGCGGGTCATGCACCAGCGGCCGCCGAATTCATCGCAGGCTTTGCCGATCCGCTCGTCGTCCGTGGCAACCAGTACCCCATCCAGCAAAGAGGCCTGGCAAACCCGTTCATACACATGCTGAATGAGGTATTTGCCGGTATCTTTAGCGAGAGGTTTTCCTGGAAAGCGAGACGAGGCAAATCGAGCAGGAATTACTGCTACGGTATTCACGTAAACTCCTGTAAATTGCAGGGTTAAACCTTTTTTAGCTGTCAAACCAACTGCAGAGCGATGATAGCAGAATCGCAAAGCGGTGTCAAATTGGAAATATAAAATTTTGGGGTGGGCCCAGGCTTATGAGAGGGAAAGCTTCAGGAGGCGGGCGGTTTGGGGGGTGATTCGGACCCGGTGGGCGATTCGCAGGCCCACGACCCAGAGGATGCCGGTCTGGTCGCAGAGGAGGGGGATGCGGTGGCGGAGGGCAAGAGGAACTTTCCAATCGGTGAAGCAATCGCCCAGAGTTTTATCGCCGGCGGCGCCCAGCGGCCCGAACCGATCCCCCCCCTGCCAGGTACGCAGGAACAGGGGCGGCTGGAGGGCGTGGTAGTCCAGCATTTCTTCGCCGGGAGTTTTGGTTTTGCGAAAGGAGTTCAGGATTTCGGCGGTGCCGTCCAGAAGCTGGGTGTCAAGGGCAGAGACGGGTTTTTCGCCGCCGGACGGAACCAAGCAGATATAACCTGGCGCCAGGCTGGTCCGGCCCGGCAGTGAGATGGGAACGGGGGGAAGGAGTGAGGCTGATTCGGTCGGTTTTTGGAGGCGGGAGGAATCCTGGCGGCGAAGTATCAGCCGGTTTGCGGTTCGCTCTACGATCAAGTCGGCGGGCAGTTGAAGAATTTTATGGTCGTTATTATCCAGAATCAGATTCAGAATGGCGGCGATTTGGCGGAAGCCGATACGCTGCTGGGGGATTTGTAGAAGGTCCATAGCCGCCCGCAAGATCTGGGCCAGTTCGGTTCTGGTTTTGGCGGACAAGGGGTCGAGCGGCAAGGTTATCGAATGACCGGTTCGCGCCAAAATCAGGGAGGGAAGGGCGGCCGCGGTATCCATTTCCAAAGTGCCGCCGGCTTCCTCGGCGATCCGGCCCAGGTGCAGGAGGGCGTCCACCACCTGGGGATTGTACTGTTCTTTGAGCAGCGGCAGCAGGTCCAGGCGAATGCGATTGCGGGTGTAAGCCCGCGAAGTATTCGTCTGATCCAGGCGATAGGGAATATTATTTTCGGCGATATACTCTTCGATGGCGGCGCGGGGGAGAGAAAGCAGGGGGCGGATAAAACGCAAATCTTCACCGGGCAGTTGGCGAACGGCGGGGATGCCTGCCAGGCCGCGGATGCCGGTGCCGCGGAGGATACGATGCAGGATGGTTTCGGCATTGTCGTCGGCGTTGTGGGCCAGGGCGATTTTGGTACAGGAGTGCTGGCGGGCCAGCCGGGCGAGAAAATCATAACGAATCCGGCGGGCGGTGAGTTCGATGGATTCCTTGTTGGCGGCGGCTTGCCGGGCGACATCGATGGTTTCCAGGGTGAAGGGCAGATCGAGCTTTTGGGCCTGCTCGTTGACAAAGGCGGCATCGGCCTGGCTTTCCTCACCCCGCAACTGATGATCCAGATGGGCGACATGGAGTTTAGAAAACTCTAATTGTCCGTTCCGCCGCATTTCCGCCAGGCAGACCATCATGGCCATGCTGTCGCAGCCGCCGGATACGGCCAGCAGCCAGCTTTCCCCCGGCGCATACATATCATACCGAACGAGCTGTTCGTGTATTGCCTGTGAAAAGCTGTTTGGTGTTTGTCTGGTCAATCGTATGGTATCGGTACAGGGTTTGGTTTTCAGTTTATTTTCTGATAGGTAAACAGGGCGGAACCGGGGCACGGCTCGATTTCGATCATCAAGCCTTTTTGGGTAAGTTCCTGTCCCGTCAGGCGGATTTTCTCATTGGTGTTGCAATCGGTCAGCTCATAGGCTGCCTTTTCATCCAGAGCTTTCAGCGGTATCTGGGCACTCACATACATACACCGCGGCCGGCGGAAGACCTGAACCATGCCCCAGCCGTTTTCGGGTTTGTCAAACTGCCAGGCCATCCAGTCCTCGGCGGAGACGCTATAGTCGGTAAGCGGGTAGTAGTCGCCGTAGAAGCCCTGCCGTACCGCCCGGTATTCGTGCAGCAGTTGGCGGGCCCGGTCCTTGTCGAGATGGGTATCGTCTATAACTGGGACATAAACATGCCAGTTGATGCAGAGGGCGGCACTGTAGCCGCTGCGGAAATAGTAGGGGTCGGTCTGTTCGGCGGGATTGGTACGGGCGGAGCAGCCGCCGCTAAGGGGGACCCAGAAGGACAGGCCGTAGGTCTGACTCTGCATCCCGATGGGTTCAAAGTTGTTGTCACACTGGTAATCGCTGCGCCAGAGGGAGATGCTGCGGCGGGTGGTTTCCAGGTCGATCTTGCGGCCGCCGCCGGAGCAGTTGTCGATGATCAGGCCGGGATGCTGACGGAGCAGATGGTCCCAGAACTCATAGAAGCCGGTGAAATGGCGGATTTGGTTTATTCCCTGGCGATCCGGTTCATCCGCGGGATAGACCGGTCCGCCGTCCTGGCGGAAGATGTCCAGGCCGTTATCGGAAACGATTTTTGAATAATAGGTTTTGAACCATTCGTTAATTTCAGGGACGCCATGATCCACGGCCTCGCCGGGCAGGACCCAGTCGGGGTGTTCCGCGCCGATCTCGAGGCCTTTCATGGCCCGGTTAGGCCACATCCAGAGCAGGAACTTGATGCCGTGCTGACGGGCGTAGTCGGAAACCTCCTTCATGCCGTTGGGGTACAGCTCAGAATTGGGGACGCGGGTGGAGGCGTTTTCGACCCAGAGATCCATAGGCCCGGTTTTGCCGGACCAGCCGGCGTCGATCCAGAAGCAGTCCAGCGGCAGCTCGTTGTCCACCCACCATTTGATTTTCCCGATCTGCTGCTGGGCGGTCATGGCGCCCCAGTTGCCGTCGGTCATTGGGGCCTGGAGAATTTCGCCGTTCGGATAGGGAGTATAATGGCGAAGGATGAGGCGGCGCCAGAGGTTATGGCCGCGGAGGCGGTCGCCGTCCCAGAACAGCAGCAGCATCCGGGGCGTGCGGATGGTCTCGCCGGGATGAAGGAGCAGATGGGTGGAATCCATGCCGGCCCGCAGATTCAGTTGATTGTTTATATCACAGGCAAACCGAGCGGACCAGTTGCCGGACCAGCCGACGGCGGCGATGATTCCCTGTTTGTTGGCCTCCAGATTGAAAAAAGGCAGGGACTGGATGGACGAGGTCCCCTGCGAACCGATAGTCAGTTCGGATTGGGGAGTGAGGGGATTGCGGCGGAGGCCGAAGTCGTGCATCTGGTTATCAGCGCCCCAGCCGTGATAGAGCGTATAGGCGGACATGGGATTTTGCCGCACTTGTACATCGAGGGCCTGGATGTTCTCGAGGAGGGGGGTATCGGACTGTGCGGTATTGGTAAAATGCACCAGCCATTCCACGGCGGGGAAATCGGCATAATCGATCGCTTCACAGGTTACTTCCAGACCGGTTTGGGAATCGAGATAGCGGACGGTTTTGCGGGTGCGGCGGGCGTCGAGTTTTTTCTCGTCGCGGGTAATCTTCCACGTCGGCAAAAAATCAGCGGAGGGCTTGCCGTCATAGAGGAAGGAAAAAGCAGGCTGGGTATCGGCAATTAAATCCGTCTGTCCTTCCCGCAGGGGAATATCGCCCAGCCAGATTTCCTGTCCGCCGGCCAGGGTGACTTTGGCATCGGCCAGGACGGCGTGGTCGTGGTTGGTATCGCCGTCGGCATTTTCCACCAGGATGACAAATTCCTGCACTCCGGCCAGATCAATCGCTACTGGAACGGGCGGTTCGCTGCGCTTGATGACAGGAGAACGGTAAAATTCTTTGGGGGTGGAATTGGTTTCACCGGCTTCCTGCAGGGCGAAGATTACGGTACCGATGCCGTTGGCCTGATCATCCACACCCAGAACGGCGGTAAATTTCTGTGCCGGTGCGGCCAGACGGACCAGGAGTTTATGGGGAGAATGACAGAAAAGACCGCGAACATAAGTAGTTCCCGACAAAGTCAGTTTTTTCTTTTCGCAGGTCTGATTCTGCTGGGTGAGATCCCACCAGTTGGGGCCATGCTGGAGAACGACCAGCTCGCTGTTCTGCGATTTTCCCTCCAAAAAGGTGTGATTCAGTTTGGCAGAGACCCAGGAATCTTTCCGATGCATTTCCTGCGGGGTGGAAGTGACCGCCCCAGAGAGGGAAACTGCAAAAAGAACGGCAAGACCACCGAGGGTAAAAATTTTTGCGGACATGTGTGTATCTCCTGTATTTGGCACCAGTTTATTTCTACCGCTATAGCTATGGGAGTTGTACCCAAACGAGGGATATTGTCAAGAGATTACCCCTGGCGGGTGGGGCTGGGATAAGACATTTAGAGTTGCCGGAAGGGAGTTTCCGTAAAAAGCCCCTGATACACCTTGAGCGTCTGGCGGGCGATATGGTCCCAGGTCAGGGTTTCGGCGGCCTGGCGGGCATTTTTTCCCAGTTTTTGGCGTAACGATTCGTCGGCAATCAGGCGGGCTAATAGGGAAGCCAGATCGCTGTGGTCGCGCCGGAGCAGCAGCCCCGTCTGTTCCGTGCGGATGATTTCCGGAATCCCGCCCGCCGGCGCCGCCAGGATCGGCAGCCCCGCGTGCATCGCCTCGACGATTGTCAGCGGCAGCCCCTCGCTGAACGAGGCGTTCACCAGAATGTCGCCTGCCCGGTAATAGCCTGCCATTTGTGTATGTATGATTTGTCCCGCCGTATGCAGCCAGGGGGCCGGTTTAAATCCTGTTCCTGGTATTGCCAGCAGCCGGATCTGGGGAAACCGCCGGTACAGTTCGTCCATCGCGGCCGCCACCTGGTGCGACCCCTTCACCTTATCCTCCCCCCGGCCTACAAACAGCAGCACCAGTTCCCGCGGGCCGAAGCCCAGCTTCCGCCGGATTTCCGTGCGGCTCTCCGCCGCCTCCGCCTCGGCCACCGGACTATAGCCGTTGTAGATAACGGATATTTTTCTGGCCTCGATCCCAAAACAACGCAGCGCCCAAATCCTGGTGCTGCCGCTGACCCCGATGACATGATCGGCGTAACGGGACCACATCCCTTCGATGCAAGTGCTGTAATAACACCGCCAGTTGAGCCAGTCCCGGCACCCGAACAGATAATCCAGGGCGACCGAATGCAGCGTATGCACCCAGCGCTGCCGGGCCAGCCGGTTCATCTGCATTTCCAGCAGTCTGGGATGATGAAACCCGCTATGCGTATGGATCACATCATACCGCCGGGCATCGATCGACCCCAGCGGCAGAAAAAACTCACTTCCGCCTCCAGCCGCGGAGGACGCAGACCCGGCCTTACCAAACACCTCCACCTCCACCCCCAGCCGCCGGACCGCTTCCGATAGCCGCAATACATGCTTTTCCACCCCGCCGTAATAGTTAAAATCTGTCGGTACACAAACCGCTATCTTCATACTATATCCATGCCGCCGGTTATTTTTCCAGGTTCAATCTCCTGCTATCACAGGTCCCCTTACTTATCGGACAAAACCGCAGCGGCCCTGTACTAAACCAGCGGGAAAGTTTTCTCCTCAATTCCTGTCAATAATTCCGATATACATTTATTGAAGTTTTGCAAAAGTTCAGTATTTATATAGAGATTATCCGGCCCGTGGAGAAGATATTTCATGCTAAGCAGAAAACTCAGAAAAAGCGTGCAGAGCACCTTGCGGAAATTTGGGTATAAACTGGTAAAAATCCCCAAAATAGACTCAACCCGGCCCTACCCCTATATCCGTACCTTCCGCATAAATAACCAGACTTTTGATTTCTGGATTGCCAACGAAACCGGCATTCTATGGTATGACCATGACAGTATAGAATCCCAAAACAGGGAAAACGAGGTTTTGCTGAATCTAATCGAGCCGGGCGACCGGGTTTTGGAAATCGGCTGCCACCATGGGTTCTTCACCACACAAATCGCCAAAAAACTGCTGTCCGGCGGCTTTATTCTCGCACTGGAGGCGGATGCGACCAATGCCATGATCGCCCAGGCCCAGATGAACCTCAATGGTCTGGGGAATACCTGTCGGGTACTGCACCGGGCCGGTGCTGACAAACCCGGCACGATCTCGATGTCAACCACCGATGGCACCAACGTACATGCCTGTAATCGCAGCGAAGCGAAAACCATGGAGGTGCAGGCGGTTACGGGCGATCAGATGGCGGCTGAATTCGGGCCTTTTAATGTTCTTAAGCTGGATGTGGAAGGATTTGAAGAAAAAGTTCTGGTCGGCTGTGAAACAATACTGAAAAGCAGGCCCAAATTAGCGATTGAACTGCATCTGGAGCTGATGAAATCCTACCATTCAAAGGTGCAGGACATTTTCGATATCATTGGGATCCAAAACTATGAGGGCAAAATGATGATCTGGCCGGATTCGGAAAACCTGCTCCCATTCGATCCCAGCCACATACCTGAGACCGAGATTATCAACGTTTTTTTGAAGGCTGTATCATATAAACCGTAAAAGCAGCAGAAGCAGAAAGTTTTATCGATGATAAAAGTCCTTACCAGTTGGGACGAAATCGCCCAGGCCAACTTATTTCTGGGGCGCAATAACCTGCCCAAGCACCGCAGCGCTGAGAAAAACTGGGACTTATACCGATTATATCAACTGATTAATCCGCTGTCCCGCGATGCCCAAATCATAGACCTGGGCTGTTGCGGTCTCGATACCCTGAAATTTCTCCAGAACCTCTCCTTTCAAAACCTAATCGGCGTTGACCTGAACATCCCACTGCTGGACCGCCTTTGGCAGATCCACCGTATGTGGGACCAGAAAACGCTCAAAAAACCGTTTCGCCTCTATCGCAAAGATCTCACGCACACCGGTTTGCCAGCCGGTATTTTTGATCTGGCCACCTGCATCTCCGTCATCGAACATGGCGTCGATTTCGAGCGGTTCCTGCAGGAATCCGCCCGGCTTTTGAAGCCCGGCGGCATCCTGTTTGTGACCGCCGATTACTGGCAGGAACCGATCGATACCAGCGACGTGGCTGGCCAGTTTGGCCTGACCTGGAATATCCTCTCCCAAATCGATATCGAGCGAATTATCCAACTTGCTGACCAAAATCACCTTCAACCACTGGAACATGGCCTCCTCCCATCCTGTCAGGATAAATGCGCTGTATGGAACCATAAAGAATATACCTTTATTTGTCTGGCTTTCCGAAAAAACCGATAACATTAATAGTTGAGAATATGGGCAGTCACCCTATAATAACGAATACAATATGCCTGGGAGGCAAGTCATCTTGCCGTAATCTGTTGTTATAAAGGTATTTATGAAAATATTAATCACTGGTGGAGCAGGATTTATCGGTTCGCACCTGGCGGAAAGCCTTCTGCATGACAAACACGAGGTAACCGCCATTGATGACCTTAGTACCGGCTCCCTGCAAAATATAGCTGGCCTGCGGGCCAATCCCCGCTTTCGCTTTGTCTATGATAACGTCCGCCACTGCGAAACCATGCACCTCCTGATCGAACAGTGCGAGGTGATCTATCATCTGGCGGCGGCGGTGGGGGTCCAGTTGATCGTGGACCGGCCCGTCCACACCATCGAAACCAATATACATGGCAGCGAAGTCGTGCTGGAAATCGCCAATAAGTTCCAGAAAAAAGTCCTGCTCGCCTCCAGCAGTGAGGTCTATGGCAAAAGTGAGGCGGCTTCTTTCCACGAGGATGACGATTCGATCTTGGGCAGCACCCGCTTTTCCCGCTGGTCCTATGCGTGCAGCAAGGCTATCGATGAATTCCTGGCCTTCGCCTATCACCAGCAATATGGTCTGCCCGTCATTGTTACCCGCCTGTTCAATACGGTCGGCCCCCGCCAGACCGGCCAGTATGGCATGGTCATTCCCCGGTTTGTCGAACAGGCTCTCAAAGGCCAGCCGCTGAAAATCTACGGGACCGGTCAGCAATCCCGCTGCTTCTGCCATGTCAAGGATGTTATCGCGGGCCTGACCGGCTTAATGCAGTGCGAAAACGCCCCCGGCCGTGTCTATAATGTTGGTTCCGATCAGGAGATTACCATCGAGGCCCTCGCCGACAAAATCATCGAACTGACCGGCTCCCCCAGCCAAAAACAATTTCTCTCCTATGAACAGGCGTACGGCAAACCCTTCGATGATATGATGCGCCGGGTACCCAGCCTCGAACGAATCAGACAAACCGTCGGCTATGCCCCCCGGATTACCCTGGAGAATACCCTCAAGGACATTATCGATTACGTCAAACAAAAAATGGGTAGAGAATCATGACGGCCACCGCCATTCAAATCATTGCGGGGAAGATAACTCTTCAGGCAAGCCTGAATGACAGTCCTACCGCCCGGGCTATCGCCCGGAAACTTCCCATAATCGGCATTGGACAACGCTGGGGAGATGAGATATATTTTGATATTCCTGTGCAGATGGCCCTGGAGCCGGACGCCCGGGAAGTGGTGCAGGCGGGTGAACTGGCCTACTGGCCGACCGGAAATGCCTTTTGCATTTTCTTCGGCCCGACTCCCGCCTCGCAAGGAGATGAAATTCGCGCTGCCTCGGCAGTCAATATTGTTGGATGCATAGAAGGCGACCCGTCCGTTTTGCGAAATGTTCGCACCGGAACGAAGGTTCGCTTAGAGTTCGTTGGATAATTTTGTAAGGAGTATGTAACGTGCCATTAGTAACTACTAAAAAAATGTTTGAACAGGCCTATAAAGGCGGTTTTGCCATCGGGGCTTTCAATGTGAATAATATGGAACTTATGCAGGCGATTATCGATGCGTGCAAGGAAGAAAACGCACCTACCATCCTGCAGATTTCCAAAGGGGCCCGCGCCTATGCCAACATCAAATACCTCAAGGCCCTGATCGATACCGCCGTCCAGATCACCGACCTGCCCATCGCCATCCACTGCGATCACGGCGACACCTTCGAGTTGTGCAAACAATGTGTCGATGACGGCTACACCTCCGTCATGATCGACGCCTCCCATAAATCCTTCGACGAAAACGTGGCCCTGACCAAACAGGTGGTTGAATATGCCCACAAACATAACGTGGTGGTGGAGTCTGAAATCGGCCAGCTCGGCGGCATCGAGGAAGATGTCGTGGGCGTCAGTGCCGATGATGTCATGAAACATGTGACCGACCCGGCGGAAGCGGAAAAATTCGTCAAACTGACCGGCTGCGATTCGTTGGCCGTCGCCTGCGGGACCAGTCACGGTGCCTACAAATTCAAGACGACGCCCAAACTGGCTTTCGATGTTATCGAAAACATCGGCAAACGGCTGCCCGGCTATCCGCTGGTCATGCACGGTTCCAGCAGCGTGCCCCGCGAGTTCGTTGATCTGATTAACAAGTATGGCGGAAAGATGCCCAATACGATGGGGGTTCCGGAAGAGGCCCTGGCCAAGGCCTCCAAGATGGCTGTCTGCAAAATCAATATCGACACCGACCTGCGGCTGGCCCTGACCGCCAAGATCCGCCAGGTCTTTGCCGAAAAACCCGCGGAGTTCGATCCCCGCAACTATCTGGGACCGGGACGCGAAGCCATCAAGCAAATGGTCAAACGCAAACTCCACGTACTCGGCTGTGCCGGCAAGGCGGACCTTTGCCGCTGATTTTGGATGGCCCCTTAAAAACGTAAGGCCTGTCTTGGCGACAGGCCTTTTTTATTGTACTTTCTCTTTCCCTTCATGCGAGAAGATACCTGCGCCGAACCGATTGTCCGTAACAGGCACTGAAAACGCAAGGGTTAGAGATGGACCAAACGCCGCTTGCGGCGATGGATTAATACTGACTGCGCCGCAGCATCACATAAAACACGATCGTCCCGATCAGCCCCACTCCGAACACCGCATGATACCACGCAAAGCCCAGCATCGTAACATCACTCATGAGAGGTCTCCTTCTTAATTAAACCTTTCTATCATTACGAACTTATCCTACTCGCCCGGCCCCTCCTTGTCAACTGCCAATAGGGACCGGCAGCCGCTTTTCCGTATGGCATTTTTCTGTTATACCCCCTTTCCCAATGCCAAATGGCCTGATGGTACCCATCCGGAAAGATAAATTCCGCTAAACCATTACCATATAAATAAATACATCTTTCCGCGTGCCGCCCGACTCCCTTGCCCACCCTCGAGAATTTCCTGGAATAGGGCTTGAAGGATGGCCAAAAAAGACTATAATGCTTTTTCTGGTTATTAGGTTGGATTTCCCTGCGGGGAAAATTCTAAAAATTCGTAAGGGCTAAAAATGAAGATAGATCGCATTTTATTTTTCTGTTTGGGGATTTTCTGTTCTGTACCCGCTCTATTCGGGAATGAGGAACTCAAGGAGGTAGTCGCCCGGATTCGGCCTGCCGTGGTCACCATTGTCTGTGAAGATACCCAGGGGAATACCATCAAGACCGGCAGCGGTTTCTTCATCAGCGAAAAAGGCTATTTGATTACCAATTATCATGTTTTGCGCGGCGCCTGCAAAGCCAGGGCCAGAACCAGCGACAACCAAATCTACGAAATCGAATACGTCCTCGCTGAAAGCAGCGAGTACGATCTGGTGAAAGTTTCAACCAAACCCATCGTGGACAAACAGAAAAACAAGGGGAACAAGGAACAGGCGGAAGAACCCACCCCCTTTCTCGAATGTAAAAAGGAATTGCCGGAACTGCTGGACCAGGTGGTGGTGATCGGATCCCCTATGCAGTTGGAGCAAACTGTCAGCCGGGGGATTGTCTCCGGCATTCGCGATCATTCCATTGAAAAGGAAAATGGCCCAAATCAAAAGAAAGACCCCTTTGGGCAGATCATTCCCCAATTGCCGGACCGCATGGATGCCAAAGCGAATAAAAACGAGGAAAAACACTATATCCTTCAAATTGACGCCCCCATTTCTCCCGGTTCCAGCGGCGGGCCGGTCATCCTGGAGGAGACCGGGGAGGTCATCGGGATCGCCACTATGTATCTGATCAACGGGCAAAACCTCAACTTCGCCATCCCCTCCCTTGAAATCCTGAACCTGACTCCCAGTAAGGAACTTAAAAGTATTACCCAATGGTCCTGGGGATTTCAAGTGGTCCAGGACGAAGGGGAACCTGTGGTAATCCGGCAGCGGGGACAGGATTGGGTTGTCCCTTTTCAGCGGCAGCGGGAGCAGGAATTGATCTGGAACGAACGAAAACCCCAGAAAACCGCCGTGCTGGAACGTGAGTGCCAGCGGCTGCTCGACAAATCCCAGGCCACCCGCCGCCAAATCCTGTACTCCAACAGCATTGTTTACCAAACCGGCCTTTACGAAAAATCCGGTTACCTTTATACCGAAAATGAATTGGCCTGCGTCCAGCCCGCCATCGGCAAAAAAGTCGAATCCTTCACCTCCTTCAAATCCAGCGGCACCATCCTGGATCTCTGGCGGGGGTATGGCCGGTCCTGGTTGCTGGTCTATCTGGATACCATCGCCCGGGAAGTCCTGCTGGATGCCCAGAAGCATGACAATCTGATTCCCAGCCGCTCCGACGCCAAAAATCTCCGTTTCAGCCCCAACTATTTCATCGATACCGGCACCTACTATCTGCTCGATACCGGCGATACGGTGGAGATGGTCAATGAGTTTAAAATGGTACACAATGAAATTACCGTCCCTACCCTGGTGGATGACTGCCCCGAAACCCTTACCCCGGAAAAGTACTTCTGGCACATTTATTGCAAGGGACTCGAAGCTGACCTGGAGGCCGGCTGGATCGAACCCGATCCGAATGACTCCCTCTGCGGCGGCACCGGCTGGATCCCCTGTCCCATCTGCAAGGGGGAAGGAAAAATCAAGCTCAAGGGCAATGTTCTCTATGAGACCGATGGCAAACTGAAACAAACCATCGAAAAGATGGAAAGGAAAAAAAACGCAAACACCTTCCCCGGAAGAGTCCTCTCGCGAAACAACCCCAATCCGGCCCCCGACAAAATCCGCTATACCAAATGCCCCGCCAGCTGCCGCAACGGCAAGATTGCCTGCCCTCAATGCGTTTTGATCGAACGGCCCCTCTACAAGGAATCCGTCCGGGACGAATACCTCAGCCGCTGGGCCGAAAAAGAGGACTAACCTTTAGGTAGCGGGGTTTTCCTATAAATAGACTTTCGAGCCGGCCAGTTTGGCTGCTACGGCTGGGATGTCCGAGCGGCAGGACATATCCAGCACGCCTGCCCGGTAGGAGAGCACCTGGTATGTTTCGCCCAGCTTCTTCATTGTATATTCCACTGCGTCCGGTATTTCGTACTCCCCGCGCGGCGAGAGCGGAATCGCCCGGCAGGCATCGAATATTTTCGCACTGAACCGCCAGCAGTTCATGCTCACGCAGATTGGCTCCGGCAGGGACCGCAGTACCTCCTCCGAGGGCTTCTCCACGATCCGCTCCATCTGTCCCCGTGCATTGGCCTGCACCACCGCGAACTTGGTAATCCGGTCGGCGGCGATATTGCTCTGGGCGATCATCGCCTCCCGTTCGAAGACGGCCAGGCCGCTGCCGCTAAGCTCCCGCAGGCCCGCCATCGCCTCAATCGGATAATAATTATCCGAGTTAATCACCAGGAACGGCTCCCCCGCCGCAAACTGTTCCACCGCTGCCACCGCATTGGCTGTCCCCAGCGGTTTTTCCTGCACTGCAAACTCGATCGTCAGCCGCTTCGGCTGGAGCTGCCGGCCGTAATAATCCCGCATCACATCATGTTCCGGCCCGATTACCAGACACACTCGCTTATACCCCGCCTCCGCCAGGGCATGGAGCACATAATCCAGAAACGGCCGGTCAATCGGCATCAGGGCCTTGACGCCCGTTTCCGCCATCGCCGCCTGCTCCGCTCCCAGCACTGCCCCATCATCCTGCTTGCGCATCCGCGTCCCCAGCCCCCGTGCCAAGATCACCGCTTTCTCCATATTCGCCTTAGCCATTCAAATCGATCCTCAAAAAACTACTTATTTTTTACTGAAAATTTAATCTTTGTTTTATCATCGGCCCCCCAGCCGGTTTCAATAAATATACGATGTTTTCCCCTTTCCGGCATATATTTTGACAAAAATACCCCGCCATTTCGCAAAATTAAGGCAAACCGCGATCCACCCCATCCCCACAAAGTCCGATATTCTACAGACCAGTTCTTGCCAACCAGCCGCTCAGTGGTCAATAATGAAAAACAACATTCCAGTACTTATCCAGTACCGTCAGATCCTTGTGCCGGTCAGCCATTGCGCGGCCAAGGCCGCCAAATCTTCCAGACCGACCGCGCCGGACCTGTCAAAATCGGTTCCCCGGCACCAGTCCGGATTTATGCAATCATCCTGCAGCCAATCCTCTGCGAACCAGGAAAAGTCCGCCAGATCCACAAAACAATCTCCCGTCAAATCGGCGGTGGGACAGAACAGCGCCTGGCAGACACGGAATCCGAATATACCCAACCCGACATAGTTGTCATCCTGTGAGGGGTCTCCCTGCCAGCGGGTCGTTGATTGCAGGTCTCCCGGCGACTCAGCGCCAGCGTAGAATGAGCCGCCGCGCAGGCCGCGTAGCGAACCGATAGCAGCTTCATTCCACTCCCAAACATTGCCTCCCTGATCAAACGTGCCATAGGCACTTTCGGAGTTCTGGAATTCCCCCACGATAGTTGTCCAGTAGGGAGCGGTGATGGGAGCCGGAGTGCCGTAGTAGTTGGCGTTATTGCCCGACACATCCGCCAGATCACGGCCGGGAAAAAGATCGTTTTGTGTTGGGAACAACCAATAACCCACGTTGTCGCTGCCGCCCTTGTAGTAGGCCGCTTTGTACCACTCATCCTCGCTGGCTATCGCCCATTGCCAGTCGGCATTGCGGTTCACGGCCATCAGCACTGCCTGGGTTGTCGCACCATTCAGGGTATAGGCTCCTGTTTCGGTTGTTCCCTCACCCTGGTCGCCGGCCGGCTGACCGTTGTGCAGCCAATTGGCAAACCGCGCCGCATCACACCACGAAACATAGTTCACCGGACGATTCACCCAGTCGGCGGCCGCGTCGTATTTATAGCTGCCCGCACCGCCTGAACGTACGATTGCCATATTGGGGTTATACAGGCCGTACGTGTCGGTCTTGGCCACAGCGTTAAGGAACACTGTGTACTGACCGGCTGTTACCTCATATTTGCCAATGTGGTAGGCGTAGGGCACCGCGCCATAACCCGTGCTGTCTGCCGCATTGCCCGCGTCGCTCACGAACACCATGTCCATGGTGACCGTCGTCTGCGCCGCAACGCCCTGAACCCAAATCATAATAGCTGTCGCCCATATTGTCATTACTGTTTTCATCAGTGCCCTAGTTCTCCACAATACCCACCACACCATCATCGAGCCGGCAGGCGGCAAAAACGGCAAAGTCTTCCCATTTTGCCATAGCACGAACCTGAACCGGAACCGTTTCCACCAGAATTGCCGCTACTATATCTGAAATAATACTCCTTCTCATCTCATTTTCCTCAATAGAATCCTGATTATAACAGAACCCGCCCCTTTTTACAAGTTTATTCTCGCAATACGACGCTATTCCGCCCTTTTCCCGGCACGTTACATTCTACCAGCGAATCGCCTCCTCCGGCACATGGGCTAAATCCGCGGCGTAAAAATCCGCCCCGGTAAGCTGTTCGGCTGAGAAACTGGACAGAATCCCCAGGCACTTACTGCCCGCCGCCTTGGCGGCCTGCACGCCGCTGGGGGCATCTTCGATGACCAGGCATTCCTTCGGATCGATTCTGATCCGTTCTGCCGCCAACAAAAATATATCCGGGGCCGGTTTTTTGTTTGCTACGTCCTCACCCGTCACCACCGCGTCAAAACTTTGCGCGGCGATTCCGATCTGGGCCAGATTGCCGCTGACCTTTCGCCGGTCCGCGCTGGAGGCCACGGCCATTCGCTTGCCCAGCCGCCGGCAGCGGGCGATAAACTCCCGCACCCCCGGCAGCGGCTCCAGCCGGCCCTTGATGATCTCCAGATAGATATCATACGTTCGTTTTTTGTCCCGCTCGATTACCAGGGGAAAGCTGTACTTTTCCGCCACGCCGCCCAGAAAGCGGTTCTCGCCCATTCCGGTAAAGGGATGGAAATCCTCCGGTCGGACCTTCACACCATGTTCGGCGAACATCTGCCGCGACGCCTCGATAATAAACGGCTCCGAGTCCACCAGTACCCCGTCCATATCAAAAATTACACCCTTGGGCAGCTTCACCATAGCAAATCCTTAATTAATTTATCGCATTACTAGGATCTGGCCGCTCTGCCAGACCTTACCATCCGGCCACCATACCTGATTTCACCCCCATTTACAATAGGGCAGGCCTTGTCTGGGGGCGAGAGCCCCGTTTACCGACGCGGGGATGAATGGGTATTTGACGCTTCCGTTGGTCGCTGCCATAATGCGAGAAAGGTAACGTTAGTCATTCCCCGGCTCATCGGACGCCGGCGGGCGGATCTGGTGCCAGAGTTTTTCCGCCGCCAGCAGATGGTCCACATAGGCCGGATCGTCCGTTGTCGCCCCGGGGATCGGGGCGATGGTCTCCAACTGTTCGAGGATCACCCGGAAGGCTTCTTGCACCTGCGGATTCAGATCGGCACTATCGAGGAACCGCCGGATCCGCTCTTTGGTTAGAATATACATCATCACATGCTCGCGGAACGACCCGTCCAGCCGCCACAGATTGAAAAAGCTGTCCAGCGAAGCAATGAACTGCTCCAGCGATAATTTACCTGCCGAGTCGTCAAACATCATGGCTGACATCTTACTCGCATAATCCCCAAACCGCCAGAAAATAAACCACAAATAGCAGGCCTTGCCTGCACCACTCCGCCGCGGGCGTTTTACCCTATCGACGCTCCCGTCGGTCGCTGTTCGAATACAAGACAGGGAAGAAATTCATCATACCGAGAACGTAATAAACACGTCAAAATTGTATAATAGTGAATAAATCTATTTATCATTATTACATTTACCATTGGTAGTAAAGTTAAGATGCTTACTAGTACTATCTGGCGCTGTAGATAATAGCCAATGGACAATTCGGCTCGATACATTTCTTTTTGGAAATGGTGTATGAAAATAAATCTCATAATCAGTAATTACAGCATGCTGAAAATGACGTAAAGCTGACTCTAGCTCCTTTTGCGTATGTCCTTGCACCATTTCTTCACATTTTGTTTTACTCATAATTTAATCCTCTTTTTCATCATTTCAAGACTTGCTTCAAGCAAAATACGTTTGGCAAAAGAGTCTATAATATAAAGATATTTCTCGCGAAAAGTTTCATTGATATAACCGGACTGATTTGACTTGACACTCAAGCAGAACAATACTCGATTACAAAAAGGGTGTATTAATGGATGACAGATAATCGAACCATGACTATCAGAAGGAATGTCACTTGCTGCATAACGTTTTTTATTTCCTTTTTTTGTAAGTTCCTTTGCAATATCCTCAATGCCTATTGTTTGTCGTAATGCTGCACATTTATGGAAGAGCGTGCGACGAGCATTTTTAACCAGAAGATCTTTTGGGGGAACTTCATCTTTAGGTTCATAAACCGTAAATTCTACAGGCATATCTTTCTCATCAATGCGAGCAAGCACAACTTTTAGACTGTTATCTTTCGTCAACATAACAAGGACTGTATGCAGTCTTTCAACTAATATAGCTATTTGGTTCAGTGGTTGTGTAATCGTTGCAAAAACAGATTCGCCTGAAGGCCTTTCGGGCATACTATTGGCATATTCACCGAAACGCCGAGCTTTTGCACCGACTACCTCATTTATTGCTTGTATAAATGTAAACCATTCATGATGTCGTAATTGTTTAGCCGCTTTATACACTTCGATTAATTCCGAAGTCAAATTTAGTATAAATGTCGCAACAAGAGGCCATGTCAAGAGGAGTAGAACAAGAACATAATGATCGGCCAAAAAGCTTTTTATTTCATCTTGCGCCCAAAGAGGCTTAGACAGCTTAAAATTAACATAGCCAAGAATTATGGCGGACCATCCAATAAAGATGCCCTTTAATGCAACCGATGTTTTCCGATGTCGTTCACAAAATTTCGTCCAGCAAAATAGACTAAAACGAAGTGCCCTTTTAAATATATTTACCAATCCAAAAAGATAATCAACTATTTTTGACATTAATAATTCCATTTGATTCTGTATTAATTTCGGCCATGCTTATTTAATTCTAAAATTATTGCACAATTAAAGTTCTGTCCGGACCTATTCCTTCATTTTTAGCACAGCGGGGACAATAGATATGATGTTCGTTCCAAATGGTCCAGATTTCCTCTTCAGGGCTATCCGCTACTTCAAGGCTACAATCACAACATTCCGCATTTGGTTTTTTTAGGACTAAAATTTTAGCCGTAATATGTTTTGCGGGCATAATTATATTTCCTTTCCTTTGCCTCTAAGATCATCGATAATAGAATTGGTTTTTTGTTCGAATATAGCAATTATTTTCATTTTGATGTTATCGATATCCCACTTCATTTTCTGGTAACGCTATCCACTAATGCGCATAGATAAATTTATATCTGATGATCAATTTCTTTGCTTAAACAACTAATTATATCGCCAAGATATTTATAGATGTCATCACCTAAAGCATATCTTTTTTTATCTTCAAACTCCTTCGCATAATGATCTATACAATAATCAATTTCGATAATACTATTTCCTAACGTATTTACCGGAAGCTTATGATTATTATCTTTTATTATTTCTAAACACTCCCTGATGGAATTAATAACTTTCTGTTGGTCAATACCACGAATTGGTTTTCCTACTGGTGTGATTATTTTTTTGCATTCCTCTCTTGCTTTCTTAGCAATACCTATAACATCAACCAGAAATATTTTCAGCCTGTCATGAAATATTTCATTCTTATAATTACGCGCTTTAACTGCTTGCCGTATTGCGATAATTGCGCCCACTACACTAAAAATAGCACTTATTATTGATATTGCATTCATAGCTACACCATCCATGGAACATCAACAACCTCAAAACCGGCTCTACTAAAATAACTGTCAAAGTCACTAAGTTGCTCAAGCCCATCAAACATTTCATAAAACTCATATTTATCTTGAGGAACTGTATAACGTTTGACCTTATGAGTTTTTTCATCAAATTCTATGTCCGGCAATGGAAGGTGACAGCGTCCACCATCAACTGATACATAAATATCCCGAAAGACCAAGACACCATTATAGAAGAAATCAATAAAATAACTGCGTGCATCAGGATCGGGAAATTGATTTGCCCAATCTTCTTGAAAATCGGGATTTGAACCTATGCCCCACGCCATGCTTATAGACAGATCAGATTTAAGAGAAGCGACCATACCTTGAGACTCAACTTCTATATTTGAAAATTCATTCTTGCCTGTGGTCCAAACCGTACTACGGTCAAGGTAAGATGGACCTGATCCAAAACCCCAGCAAGTAATCACGTTCCAATCATGTTTTGTTGATCTGATAATCTTTTGAGAATATTCTTCAAGATTCATGTTACAATCCTTTTTCATTCTGTCTTCATTTGACAATTTCATTGAGTTGACACTCAACTATTGTTCAAGTATATTTCTTCGGAAGCCCCCAACGGGCCCCCGTAATACAACAGGCAATATCCTGCCTTCATTTATATATTAATCACCACATATTTCAGAAACAGCCGGTATTTTACCCCCGGCAGGCTCAATACTCAAAGGGAAAAATATAAATTTTTCCTAACTTCTTATTTTATAACGCTTTCCCTTCGTGTCCTCGGTGAATTTCGTGGTAAATATAAAAAAAGGGTGATGTCCGGCGGCAGGCGGGGAGCCTGCGACAGCCACGGGGGTGATGGCTGTTCGGTCGCCGGACATCTGGTCGGGTTGGAAGAAATTACGAATTATGAATTACGAATTACAAAATATAAGACGGTTACGCAACGTGATGTCATATCTGCGGCTGTAAATGGCGGAAATCCGGCTTAAAATGCCAAAAAATGGATTTTACCTGCCCCAAAACCCAATGAAAACGGGACATTTCACCCTACAAATGCGGTATTTGCGGCTTAAAATGGGACATTTCTCGGTGGAAATGGAACCAATCCAATTTCCTTTGCGGCAAAGCAGACTGGAATTGTGACAAAGTAAATTGACTTGATGGCCAAATCAACTGGAATCGTGACCAATCAAATTGACTTCATGGCAAATCCAATTCACTTTAGAAGAAAGTCAATCGGAATCGGGGCAAAGCAAACTGACTTTGTGACAAATTCCATTGGAAGCGCGGCTGAGCAGATTGACTTGGCGACAAAATCAATCGGAATCGTGATAAAGCAAATCAACTTCGCGGCAAATCCCATGGGAATCGTTACAATTCCAATCCACTTTATGGTAAATCCTATTGACTTTAGGATGGTGCCGGCCGCACTTATCGGTCTTAGCAGACGGCAGCTCGACGCGAGGTTGGTTTGTCATATGACGCTCCCGCTGGTCGCTTCGTTAAACAGGAGAAACGAAAGACGGATGGCCAGCACTTGCTTATGGGACCGAATACCGGAAAGACCCGTGGAAAATAAAATATAATTTATGGCATATTTCCTGTCCCCAACCGGGCTAATCGCTGTTTTTCCGCCAAAAACCGAGGCGGTGCGGCGGTGATGACAAGAGGGCATCTATTGGGGGATTTCAAGAAGGTCCTTTCTTTTTTCCGACAGGGTGGATAGGAAAAAGAATTCCGAGTTGTAAGAGGGTGTCCTATCGGGGGACATCCAGTTCGAGTAAAATATACGGGTCAGCGGAAGAGTGAATGCGGAACCGTGAGTCCGCGCCTCTGCCGGCCCGCAGACATCGCTCCCCAGATGCGGGAGGCCCGCTCAGATAGCGGGTTTGTGAAAGGAGATTTTCTATGCCTACATTTCCCAAATCGGAAGCCGAAGTGGTCGCCCTGGCCGAGACGATGATTGCTGGCTACACCGCCCACGCGGCGGACTTCCCCAGCGTAACGGTCGCCGCCCTGCAGACCGCGCTCACCACGTTCCAGACCAACCTGCAGAATCAGGCCAACGCCAAGGCTTTGGCCCAGATCGCCACCGAAAGCAAGAGCCAGAAACTCGGCACGCTGGTAGCCCTGATGAAAGATGACCTGAAGCTCTCCGAGGTCGATGTCAGCAGCGACCCGGTGAAACTGGCGGAGATCGGCTGGGGTCCCAAGGCCCCGCCCACGCCGATCACCCTGCCGGGCCAGCCCACCAATCTGGTGGCCATTCTGGAAGGACCCGGCTGCCTGACCCTGCGCTGGGATAAACCGGCGGCCGGTTCCGGCGGGGCGGTTCGCAACTACCTCCTCGAACGGTCGGATCAGCCCAGCGGCGGGGGGATACCGGGACCGTGGACCCTGATTACCAGTGTCTATGAGTCCGAGATCTACCTGACCGGCCAGCCGCGCGGGATCGAGATGCAGTACCGCGTCAAGGCCTCCAACCCCGCCGGGGAGAGCCTGCCAAGTAACGTGGCTACGGTCGTTTTATGAATGCCCAAAAGTTAGAAGGAGGCAAGCGTGTCCTCCTTCTTTCTTTTCCTTTTTTTTGCGGTTCAACGTTTCAGGAGTTTCTTATGCCTGTTTTTCCCACCAGCGAAAGTGAAATCAATGCCCTGGCCCAGCAGATGCTGGGCGGCTATTCGTTACATGCCGGCGACTTTCCGCATGTTCGGCGGAACACGCTGCTGAATCGGCACCGCAGCTACCAATTGGCCGCCCGGCTGCTGGAGCAGCGGCTGGCTCTCTGGCGCTCAGCCCGGGCCGCGCGGAAGGATAGTTTTGCCGAACTGAAACGGGTCATGAAAGAATGCCTGAAGCTCTCGCAGGTCGATACCACCGCCGCGCCGGAGAAACTTTCGCTAATCGGCTGGGGACCGCGGCGGGGTGATACCGCCCTGACCGCTCCGACGGCCCCACGGAACCTGCGGATCCAGGTCACCGCCGCCGATTCCGTCCGCCTCACTTGGCAAGCCCCCGCTGCCGCGTCCCATGCGGGTCCGGTGTATAACTACCTGATCGAGCGAAGGGAACTTCTTCCCCAACAGACTCCGGGACCATGGCAACTAATCACCACCACCTACCAGACAACCATCACCCTGCCCGGCCAGCCGCGCGGGGCGGAACTGCAATATCGGGTCAAGGCCGCCAATCCCGCCGGGGTGAGCCGGCCGGGCAATAGCACGACGATTCTCTTATAGATGAATAAATTGAACTTGTAGGTGATTGCCGGAAATGAGCGATTTAAGCGGCGGATTCCGGAGGCAGTTTATTTGTCTGGTAGTTGGGCGAGGTCGTCGTCGGAGCCGACGAGCCAGAGGAGGTCGCCTTCGTGGATTTTGGTTTCGGGGAGTGGGACGCTGATGACGGGGGCGGAGGTTTTTTGGCTATCTTCGGAGGTGTTCTGGGCCTGGCGGAGGCCGATGAGGTTGACCTGGAATTTTTTACGGAGGTTGAGTTCCAGGAGGGATTTGTTGTGGAAGCTGGCGGGGGCGGTGTATTGGGCGAGGCTGAAGCCGGGGGCGAATTCGAGTTTTTCGCTGATGCGGGGGGAGAGCAGTTTGAAGGACCAACGATGGGCGCTTTCATCTTCGGGGAAGATGACTTCGTCGGCGCCGATGCGGCGGAGGATTTCGCCGTGGGTCTGGCGTTCGGCGCGGACGCAGATATGTTTGACGCCGAGGCTTTTGAGGGTGACGGTGGTGAGGATATTGGCTTCGAAATCCTGGCCGATGCCGACGACGGCGACATCGACTTTTTCGACGGCATGAGCGCGGAGTGCCTCTTCGTCGGTGCTGTCGAGGCGGACGGCGAGGGTAACTTCGTCGGCGATGTCCTCGATGATTTTACGGTCTTTGTCGATGGCAATCACCTCGGCGCCGGCGCGGGCGAGGGAGCGGGCCAGTTGGCCGCCGAAGCGTCCTAATCCGATTACTGCGAAACGTGCCATAATTTTATTCCTTACTGTATGGGTATCCTTTGATTCTATAAAAGAGATACCGGTGGGGCAAGCCCCACCCTACATTTTATCCAACCACCAGTGGTTCGCTGGGGTAATCGTAGCGTATGTTTCGATAATTGAAAGTGAGGGCCGCCAGGAGACTCAACGGTCCCAGGCGGCCGATCAGCATCGCTATGATAATGATCCATTTTCCCGCGCAGGTCAAATGGGCTGTGATACCGGTGGAGAGGCCGACGGTGCCGAGGGCGGAGGTGGCCTCAAAGAGCAGGTCGAGCAAATCGGCCCCGAGGCTTTTTTCGGTAATGGTCAGGAGCAGGGCGATAAACCAGATCAGCAAACCATACAAGGACATGAGAGTAGCCGCCTTTCTGACCACCGTGACCGGAATGGTGCGATGGAAGACATGCACCTGTTCCCGCCGGCGGATGGTGGAATAAATGGCCAGGATCATGATGGCGAAGGTGATGGTTTTGATACCGCCGGCGGTGGAGGAGGGCGAGCCGCCGATATACATCAGGAGAATAACCAGCATTTTGGCCCCGGCACTGAGTTGGCCGATGTCGATGGTATTGAAGCCGCAGGTGCGGGAGGTGACGGAATTGAAAAAGGAATCGCGGGAGGCGGCGAAGAAAGAGGCCTGGGAACCGCCGGGGCGGGTCAGTTCCAGGAGGGTAAGCAGCAGCCAGCCGGTGAGTATGAGGATGGCGGAGGTGATCAGGACCAATTTGCTGTGGAGAGTCAGGGAGATGGCAGGCAGGCGGCGGGAGCGGCCGGCACGGAATATTTTTTTCAGGCGGGAGGCGATCACGCCGAAGAGATTAAAGAGGACGGGAAAGCCCAGACCACCGAGGATAATCAAAGGGCAAATCACGGTATAGACCTGGAACGAGGAGCGATAGCTCATTAGATTGTCCGGCTGGAGGGCGAGTCCGGCGTTGCAAAAGGCACTGATGGCGTGGAACATGCTTTTGAAAACCCGATCGGAAACAGGCAGGGGCTGGTGCCACATGCCCAGCAGGCCGCAGAAGCCCAGCAATTCGATTAAAAAGGTGGAAAAACAGATAAAAACGACCAGGCCGCTGATGCGGCCGGGGGTTTGTTCATTCATGATGTCTTTCATGGCGATGGATTCGCGGAGGGTGAGGGGATTTCCCAGCACAATGGCGAACAGGGTACCGAAGATCATGATGCCCAGCCCGCCGATTTGAATGAGGAAAAGAATAATGGTCTGGCCCAGGTGGGTGAAATCGTTGGCGGGATCGATGACGGTCAGGCCGGTGACGCAGGTGGCGCTGGTGGCGGTGAAAACGGCGTCCGTGAAGGAGATGTGATCGCCCCGATGGGCGGCGGGAAGCATCAGGAGAATGGCGCCGGTGAAAATAACAAAGCTAAAGCTGCCGAATAAGACGCGGGTGGGGGAACGGCCGGAAGCGACAGCTACCGTGGAGCGGGCCACGCGGAGGACCACCATCGCCAGGAGGAATACATGGAAGGTGGACCAGAAAATCCGGCTAGGCGGGGCCACAGCGTGGAGCAGAGGAGGAAGAATCGCCAGGGCCAGGACTTGTATGGCCAGCAGGATGATATCGGGGAGGAGATTTTTCCAGTGGGACTCTTTGCCGGTGAACCAGAAATAAAATCTGGTAATGAGCAAAACGATGACGGCTGTCACCTGCAGGATGTGCAGGAACCAGTTTTGGAAGGCGATGGTGCGAAAGCCGTATTCTCCGATCAAACAGATGATCGCCAGGGCAATCGCGCATCCGTTCAGGGTGATCAGCAGGCGGTTTTTGGTGGTTTTCAGCATTGGGTTTTTACTTTTATCCTACATCAACCAGCGGCAGATCATCGCCGAATTTATCCTGGAGGATTTTTTTCATGGGGCGGCTGGTTTCGGTCCGCAAAAACGGGTCGGACCGGGCCAGGGCAAAGGCGTCCTTTCGCGCCATCCGCAACAAATCCAGGTCGCGTATTATATCGGCTATTTTCAGATTGGGCAAGCCATGTTGTGCGGTGCCGAAAAATTCGCCGGGGCCGCGGATACGCAGGTCTTCTTCGGCGATACGGAAGCCGTCATTGGTTTCGACCATGATCTGGAGCCGCTGCTGGGCGGTTTCGGTCGCGGCCTGGCCGAAAAGCAGGCAGTAGGACTGTTCCGTGCCGCGCCCGATGCGGCCGCGGAGCTGATGGAGCTGGGCCAGGCCGAAGCGTTCGGCATGTTCGATGACCATGATGGTGGCGTTGGGGACATCCACGCCGACTTCGATGACGACGGTGGCGACCAGGATATCGATTTTTCCTTTGCGGAAGTCGTCCATGATCTGCTGTTTCTGGTCCCGGTCCATCTGGCCGTGGAGGAGGCCGACGCGGAATTCGGGGAAGATTTTGGTTTGCAGATATTCCGATTCGGTGACGGCGGCTTTTAGCTGACCGGCCCAACCGTTTTGACTGGCCGGTTCGGTTTCCGGGGATTCGGTTTCTTCGTCCTGCTCGACGCGGGGATAGACAAAATAGGCTTGCCTTTTTAGCTGGAGCTGTTTACGGATAAATTCGCAGGCATCCGTCAGTTTGTCAGGGGGGACCCAGCGGGTCAGGATATCCCGGCGGCCGGGGGGCAGATGCTCGATGGTGGAGATTTCCAGATCGCCGAAGACGGTCATGGCCAGGGTGCGGGGGATGGGCGTGGCGGTCATGACCAGATAATGGGGGGCGATATCCTTGCCGCGGATCTGCTGGCGCTGGCGGACGCCGAATTTGTGCTGCTCATCGACCACGACCAGGGCCAGATTGTGAAAGGCGACGTCCTGCTGAAGAAGGGCCTGGGTGCCTACGACGATATCGATCGAACCGTTTTTGATTTCCTCCAGAAGCGTTGTTCGTTTGGAACCGGTCAGGCCGCCGGTGAGAAGGACGCGGCGGACCTGGCTGTCGCGCAAAAAATGCTCGATATGGAGGAAATGCTGCCCGGCGAGGATTTCGGTGGGGGCCATGATGGCGACCTGTTTGTGGTTGCCGACGGCCAGCAGGGCGGCATACAAGGCGACGACGGTTTTGCCGGAGCCGACATCGCCCTGCAGGAGCCGGTTCATGGGTTCGGAGCGGGCCATATCGGCGGAGATTTCCCGAATGACCTTTTCCTGGTCGGCGGTGAGCAGGAAAGGGAACAGGCGTTTGATGCGCTGGTCGAGGCGGGGGCTGTTGGGCAAGGGGAAGGCCGGCTGGGTTTGGCGGATTTGCTCCTGGCGGAGGGCAATGCCCAGTTCCATGAAAAACAATTCATCATAGGCCAGCCGGCGGCGGGCCAGGAGGATAAATTCGGCAGTCGGGGGAACATGAATCCACTGGACGGCGTCGCGGCGGGTGGGGAATTGCCGCTGGGCACGATATGGCTCATCAAAATAGTCGTGCACCAGTTCCAGCAGGTCAGGCAGGGAGTTGCGCAGGATGCGGCCGATTTCCCCGCTGGAGATTTCGGCGTTGGCGGGATAGACGGCATAGCCTTGCTGCTGGCGGTCGGTGATCTGCTCGAATTGCTCCAGCCGCATCCATTTGGGATTGACCAGTTGCAAGATTTCCTTATAACGGGAGACCTTTCCCCAGGCGGCGATTTTGTCGCCCGGCAGAAATTTTTCCTGCAGATAGCCGCCGTGAAACCATTTCAGGCGGCAGGTGCCGGTGGCGTCCTGCAGAGTGATTTCCATGCGGGGCGGACGGGAGCGGCGGTTGAAGCGCAGGTTGATGATCTGGCCGATGATGGTTACGCTTTGATCGACCTGTAAAGCATGGATTAGTTCCAGGGGCGGGAGGAATTCGTAATCGCGGGGATAATATTCCAGCAGGTCCTGAACCGTTCGGATGCCCAGTTGGGCCAGGGATTGCGCCCGGCGAGGTCCTATCCCCCGAAGAAATTGAACTTCCGAATCGGAATGGAATTTTGCCGGAGGTGTTTGTTCCATAGTATTTTGAAGGAGAATTGGTAAAGGCCCCGGCGGCATCAGGAGGTTTTTGATTGATTTGCTTGACCGGAAGCAGTATCCGCCGGGGCGGCGCCGGTGCGACGAATCAGTTCATCCAGCAAGAGGCCCAGATGATCATATTTTCGATCGGATAATTTCAGGGATTGTTCAGTGCCGGCTTCTTTGTACCCGATGGTATAGAATCCTTCCTTTTCAAAGAACCGTTTATCGATATAGGTGATATTACTATAGGGAATGGCGTCTTTGCCGGGAATCGTCAGGCCATTTTCATCGGCGATGATGCGTTTAGATTTGACCTGCGCTGCGGCGAACAGGGCATAGGCCGCGACAGCCAACAGGCCGACAGGGGCATAGCGGTTAAACTGGAGATTCGCAGACGGACTGCCATCCTCCCGGGTTTCCTCCTTTTGATATTTCTCGTTCATCCAGCCGTCGTAGCCGAACCAGACGGCAAAGGCCAGGCACATCGCGGTAAGAATATAATTATTGTTACGACTAAATTTACTGCCAACTGCTTCTACTGTCATTTTTAAAACCTCGCTAGATTGCTTTATCCCAGTATCCACTTTTTTCCTATCATGCCATGAATGGTTCCGGAATGCAAGTGCTAACCGTTTAGGAATGGGCCGACTTCACTTGATTTATTTTATAAGTTATCGCCCCTTGGGGGTTTAGGTGATGGATAAGCCCTGTCGGGGAAAATAGAATTTAGCCGATAAAAAAGCAAAATTTACTTGATTTTTGTCTGGTTATGTGTTATAGTATGGTAGTAATGGCTGATGACAATGATTCATGTAAGAAGCCTATCTGAGCGAGTCATATAAAAGATATCTTCGATTCTTTGGTGCTCTTTAAAAAGAAAAGTGTCTCATTCCGTGTGTCTTGGTATTCTACCTGAGATGCACGATCATATAAGCGGTTGCGTCGGGAAACAGCCGGCGCAACCCAAGATTGCAATTCCGGAGTTGGAGTGAACTCATTCGCTTCGGTGAAAGAGACGACAGGTAAGGACATATCACATGTTTCAGCGGGCTATGCGTAGCCCCAATGTGCTTGGCTGTTAAACGAACAGCTGAATAGAGCAGTATTACACTGCTAGCTGTTGAGTATGGTTATAGACCCATAAAAGAACAACAGCAACGAGAATCCGGGCAAGCTCGACCCGTATGGTTGGGCTTGCCAATTTTTTTGCGCTGGGTGGTACTGGCGGTACCATTTTTTGCGAGATCAGATATTTCGGTCGAGGCGGCGGTATTGAATCGCTTCGGCTAGATGATTCGGTTGAATGTCGGGGCTGTCCTCCAGGTCAGCGATGGTACGTGCGATTTTGAGGACCTTGTCGTGGGCGCGGGCGCTGAGACCCAATTCATAGACCGCCTGCTTGAGGATGTTTTGGCCGGCTTCGTCGAGGGTGCAGAACTGCCGGACTTGTTTGCTGTTCATGCGGGCATTGGCCAGGAGATTTAAGCCCGCGAACCGCTGGGTTTGCCGATGGCGGGCTTTTAGTACCTGTTCCCGCATATGGGCGGAGTTGGTGCCGTTTTTGCGGCTGGACAGTTCCGTGAAGGGCACGGCGGGAACATCCACATGAATGTCAATGCGGTCCACCAGGGGGCCGGAAATACGGGATAGATATCGCTCCACCTGATTGGGTGTGCATTTGCATTTGCGTTTGGGATCGGTGAGGTAGCCGCAGGGGCAGGGGTTCATGGCGGCTACCAGCATGATATTGGCGGGGAAGGTCATCGTGCCGGAAGCGCGGGAGATGGTGACGGTGTTATCTTCCAGCGGCTGGCGGATGGTCTCGAGCACGGTGCGGTTAAATTCCGGGAATTCATCCAGGAACAGCAGGCCGTTGTGGGCCAGCGACAACTCTCCCGGTCTGGGGATCGTGCCGCCGCCGACCAGGGATGGGCCGCTGGCGGAATGGTGAGGGGACCGCACGGGGCGGGTGGCCATCAGTGACTGGCCTTTTTTCAGCAGGCCCAGGGCGGAATAGATGCGGGTGGTCTCCAGCGACTCCTCCAGCGTCAGGGGCGGCATGATGGTCGGCAGCCGTTTGGTGAGCATGGTTTTGCCGGCACCGGGCGGGCCCATCATCAGGATATTATGGTTGCCGGCGGCGGCGATGGTTAAGGCGCGTTTGACATTTTCCTGGCCCTTGACATCCTCGAAATCCAGATCATAACGGGAGGACTGCTCAAATACCGCGTCCATATCAATCACCGCCGCCTCCAGCGGCAACTGGCAGTTGAGATAGCCAACCGCCTCGGTGAGGGAGGAAATGGGGATGACTTCGATTTCCCGGACCACCGCCGCCTCGCAGGCGTTATCGGCTGGAACGAGAATGGCTTTGAATCCCTGTTTTTGCGCCATGATGGCGCTGGCTAGTGTCCCCTTTACCGCGCGTACCCGGCCATCCAGGGCCAGTTCGCCGAGCATAACCGTTTGCTGAATCAGCTCACTCTGGATTACCCCCTGCCCGGCCAGCATCCCGACCGCCACCGGCAGGTCGAAGCTGGGGCCTTCCTTCTTGATATCCGCCGGGGCCAGGTTGATCACGCTGGCGGTATGAGGGTAGGGGTAGCCGCAGTTATAGATGGCGCTGCGGACCCGGTCGATGCTTTCTTTCACTGCCGTATCCGGCAAGCCGACGATGGTGCTGCGCTCGAAACCCCCGCTGCCGACATCCACCTCGACCTCGCAATGGACCGCATCAATCCCGACCATCGCCGCACTATGTATTCTGGCGAGCATATTGTATCCTTGCCGGCGAAAAACAACCTTATCCCCATGCGAACCGCCGCTGTTGGCTGGAGATTCAATCCCTGGCAGAGTCAGCTAGTATAATTCCCGATTTACCAATACGCAAGGGCCTGATTGGCCCGCACGTTTTTTTTAGATCGGTGGGGTGCATCAGCTAGGATTCTTGCCCTGCTTACGCTTTTGAAGTCTCTTTAGTTCTTTAGTCCCTTCCTGCCAATACTCCAATTTTTGAGCGAAGGACTTATTCTCAAGCTGTTTCTGTACGGAAGTTGCGCCCCGGCGTTTCATTTCAACACAATCAAAGGTTTTAGTCTTCATTGGCTAGTACCTCCAGAGGTGAATAAATGGCAATATTTCCCAAAATCATAACGTAAGTATATCAACCTGCAATAGATACCGTCAAATAAAAAAACGGGTTTATCCTTGTGGGCATTGCCCGGTGAAGTCGTGGTTGACTGCACAGGCAAAGAATCGTAACTTAGACGCCAGCGTCAAAAGTTCGCCTTCCCCTGGTTATCGGGGAGCCAGAGCTGTTTTTGGAAGTCCATATCGACTTTTGGCGGTTCCGTCAACTTATGCTTTTGGGAGAAATATCGAGAATATACTTCCTTTGCCATATTCACTTTGCACCGCGACCCGACCGTTATGAGCAATCACAATATGTTTGACGAGAGCTAATCCCAGACCGGTACCTCCCAGTTGGCGGCTTCTGCCTTCATCAATACGGTAAAACCGCTCGAACAGACGCGTTAAATGCTTTTCGGCAATGCCCGGTCCCTGATCCCGAACATGCACCGCGATTTCCTTCTCCGATTCCTCCCCAATAATATCCACTTTGCTCCCCGGATCGCTGTACTTGACGGCATTGTCAACCAGGTTCCCGACCGCCCGCTGCAGCAAAGCCAGATTGATATTCGCTTTCAGGTTTGGTGCACAAGTTATCTCCAACTGGATATTCTTTTTCGTGGCGGCTGTCTGGCAAGCCTGCATGGCATTCTGAAGCACAAGATCAACGTTTTTTTCCCGGAGTTCTATTCTTCCTTTTTCCGTATCATCCTCTATGCTGGAAAGAGCCAGAAGATCTTCCACTATGGCTTGCAGCCGAGTGGATTGCTTGTATATAATGTCAAGGAAATTTTTCTTCGATGACTTCTCTTCCTCCGCTTCGGTACGGAGAGTCTCCGTATATCCAAGAATGGATGTGATCGGGGTTTTCAGTTCATGGGAGATGTTGGTCACAAAATCCCGCCGCATCCTCTCCATTTTTCTAAGCCGGGTAATATCATTGATAACGATCACCGCCCCTGCTCTTTGTTTATCAGGCCCATATAAAACCCCTCCATAACCCTGTAGATATTTGCCGGTCTCCGGCAGATAGATTTCCTTTTCTGCCGGATGGCAGCTAGCCAGTGTTTCCCTGACCAGCTCCAGCAGATCCGCGTTTCGTATTACTTCCATGATGTTTTTCCCCAGGGAGGGAGTTGCCTTCACCCGAAATAGTTCTTCGGCCGCCTTATTGATGCGGATCAGGTTTTTCTCTTCATCCACCGCCAGCATGCTTTCCACCATACAGGAAAGAAGAGCCGACTGCTCCTCCTGCTGTTGCTGGATGGTATGGATGCGTACCTGCAAATGATCCGACATGGTATTCAGGGTTTTGGCCAGAACGTCCACTTCATAGATTTCCGAGGAAGGAAGTTTTTTGTAAAATTCTCCCGCTCCCAGCGATTTAACCGATTGTCTGATTCGTTCCAGGGGACGGCTGATTCGGTAGGAAATGAGCACGGCGACCCCCATGGCGATTAACACAATAATCAATCCGGCCAGGGCGATCTGCCGCCACATTCGGTCTATGGCTTTGTCTATTTTGGCCAAAGAAAGAGAGAGGCGAACAATACCCTTGATTACCCCATCCATCGTCAACGGCACCGCCACATACATCATCTCTTCTCGGAGCGTATTGCTGTACCGTATTTTATGCCCGACGCCCTGGGTCATCGCCTCCCGAATTTCCTCCCGGTTTCCGTGGTTTTCCATGGATGCCGGCTCATTTTCAGAATCCCCAATCACCGTTCCTGTCGGAAGAATCACGGTAATCCGGTATCCGGATTTTTGTGCCAGAGTTTTGCATAATGTATCTATATCAGGGGCGGGAAAAATTCCCGAACCGTCTTGCAACTGCTCCGCCAGCAGGAAGCACGCGGACGCCAGATCTTCTTCCGTCCGTTCATAGTGGAAGGACCGGGCAATTCGGGAAGCAGAGATGGCTACGGCAATCATAGCCAGAGCGGATAACAGCACATAGGAAGGGTAGATATACCAGATTAATCGTTTCTTTTTCATGATTTTTTCTCTGTCTCGATACCCCGGTTCCGCAATCACTGGGAACGCTGGTTCGGGTTGCCTTTTATGCCTTTTTGCAGGTGCCGGACATCTTCCCCTTTGACTATATAGATCACGTCTTCCGCGATATTCACCGCATGATCTGCAATCCGTTCGAAGGCCTGGGCAATCAGCATCAGTCCAAATATATAACTAATGGTATGAGGCTCATCCATAATGCGGGTGAACAACGCCCGGAAAGTCTGATCCGTCTGCTGATCGATTTTGTCGTCCCCCTGGATGACAGCCAGGGCTTCTTCACTGGACCGGTTGACAAAGGCATTCAGAACCTGCCGCAGCATCTCCTCCGTATCGGCGGCAACATGGGTAAAATTAACATAATTTTTACTCCAATTGGTTTGGAGAAAGTTTTCGATATTATGGCCGATATCCACGATCTTATCGCCGATACGCTCAATCTCCGCATTAATCCGTGACACCATCAGCAGCAGGCGCAGATCGCCGGCCACGGGGGTATATACCCCGATCATTCGTATCGTTTCTTCATCGATCTGCCGCTGCAGGCAGTCCAGTTCCTTTTCGTTCTCATAGACCGGGGCCAGCTTTTCGAGATTCTGATCCAGCAGCACCGAACTTATATCATGAATCATGCTTTCCGCCAGGGCGCCCATATGCAGCAGCTTTTCTTTCAGTTTTTTCAAATCCGCATCAAATTGTAGAGGCATTTCTAATCTCCATTTTCTATATTAGCCGTACCGGCCTTCAATATATTCTTCCGTTTTTTTGTCCCTGGGATTCACGAACAGATCCGAGGTCTGGTTATGCTCGATCAGTTTTCCATTGAGCATGAAAATACATTCATCACTGATCCGCCGGGCCTGCGCCATATTATGGGTCACAATCACAATCGTATATCGTCCGCGCAAGGCGGCCAGGAGTTCTTCCACGGCCTTGGTGCCGGCGGCGTCCAGGGCCGAACAGGGTTCATCCATGAGCAAAATCTCCGGCTTCATGGGCAGCAGCCGGGCGATACATAATTTCTGCTGCTGTTCCAGTTGCAGATCGGTGCCTTTCTTGTTCAGTTGGCCCTTCACGGAATTCAGCAGAAAAACCTCCTCCAGGGCTTGTTCCACCGCGGCATCCGTTTCGTCTCTATAGAGGCTTCGGCTGGGGGAATGGATGCGCAGGCCAAAAGCCACATTCTCATAGATGGAAAGCGGCAGCGGATTCGGGCGCTGAAAGACCATGCCGACTTTTTTCCTCAGTTCCACCACGGATACCTCGGCATCATAGATATTGCTTCCCAGGATCTCCACCCTGCCTTCGATCCGCACGTTCCGGAAACGTTCGTTCATGCGGTTGAAGCAGCGCAGCAGCGTCGTCTTGCCGCAGCCGGATGGACCGATCAGGGCGGTGATCAGGCCCGGCTTGATCTTCGCGGTAACGTTCCACAGCGCCTGAAAATTGCCATACCAGAGACTCAGGTCTATGGTTTCGATGATTCGGTCCGTTTGTTCCGGTACTGGGTTCATGATGGTATTATCCAAAAACACCCTGGACATAGTCATAGGTCAATTGATTGCCGGGATGTTCCGAGAAAATCGTTTCCGTCGGATCGATCTGGACCACCCGGCCCATATTTAAAAAACAGGTTATATCCCCCAGCCGGCGGGCCTGCTGCACCAGATTGGTAACCAGGATGATTGTCATTTTTGTCTTCAACTGCACCAGCACATCCTCGATCCGCATGGTGGTCACCGGATCCACGGCAATCGAAAATTCATCCAGGCATAGAATCTCCGGATCGTGCGAAAGCGCCCGCGCAATCGTCAGCCGCTGCTGCTGCCCGCCGGAGAGCATCGTCCCCAGCATATCCAGCCGGTCCTTCACTTCCTCCCACAATGCCGCCTGACGCAGGCATCGCTCCACAATCTCGTCCAGGGCTTTCTTGTTCCGTAATCCGGCCATGCGCGGCGCATACGCCACATTGTTATAAATCGTCAGCGGCAGCCCCACCGGCAACGGAAATACCATCCCGATCCTCCGCCGTAAATCATACACCTGCCGCGTGCGCGTGACATCGATATTGTCAATCAGTATTTTGCCTTTAATGGAGGTATGGGGAATAAACTCGAGCGTCCGGTTTATGCATTTCAACAAGGTGCTCTTGCCGGAATTGGATGGACCGATCACCGCGAAAATCCCTTTGTCGGGGATCTTCATCGAAACATTCTCTAACGCGATGTGTTTTCCGTAGGTAACGGTTAGATTCTGAATATCGATTTTATAATCCGTCATGGTTTGACTACCATTTTTTCCGATTTCGAATACGCATACGCACGATAATTGCCGCACTGTTAAAGACCAGTATGAATCCCAGCAGGACCGCCGCCGTCCCG
This sequence comes from uncultured Pirellulales bacterium, assembly GCA_964580995.1. GTDB lineage: Bacteria > Planctomycetota > Phycisphaerae > Sedimentisphaerales > SM23-30 > JAKJEP01. Next base: position 2,999 of record CAZOMV010000042.1, on the reverse strand, counting down.
TACAGCATCGGATCCGGCACATCCGGAACCTGCGTGGAGATGGTATGCAGATGATACGACAGGGCCATGCATTGTTCCGTCGGCTTATAGGGGAAAAGGTCTCCTCGCTGGACATATTTGAAAAATACCGCCCCCGTGAACATGATCGGCGCGGTTTCGCCCGCCGCGCGGCAGACTTCCAGGATAATGCCGGTTAAAATCCCTCCGAACGAGTTCGGCAAAACGATGGTCCGGATGGTCTGCCACCGGGACGCCCCCAGGTTCCAGCAGGCCACCCGAAACGAGACCGGCACCGCCGCCAGCGCCTCCTTGGTGGCGACAATAATAACCGGTAGCGTCATAATAGCAATGGTCAGGGAAGCCGCCAGTATGGATTTCCCCAATCCGGCAAATATCACAAACGCCCCCACCCCGAACAGGGCATGGACTATGCTGGGAACGCCCGCCAGATTGACCACCGCCATACTGATGATCCGCGTAACCCAGTTATCTTTGGCGTATTCATTAAGGTAAATTCCCGCCATCACTCCCACTGGCGCCGAAACCAGCAGCGAGAAGATAACCAGATAAAGAGTCCCGATCAGGGCCGGCCAGATCCCGCCGCTCCGCATCCCGTTGCTGGGCACATCCGTCAGAAAATCCCACGACAGCGCCGGCCAGGCCTTATGAAAAATATCGCCCATCAGCAGCACCAGGGGAATCAATATCAGCAGAGTCATCAGGCCAAACACAATGCCTGCCATCTTCTGGTTCCGCAATTTCCGGCGGGTTAACTCGCCGGGTGCGAATGGATTGGCTGTTACTTGCAGTTCGCTGGTATTCATCACTTCTTTCGAATCCCTTTTACCACCAGATCGGCAATCAGGTTAATAATAAAAGTAATCACAAAAAGAACAATCCCGATCACAAAGAGAGACTGATAATGGCGTGCATCCGCCGGGAAGGTACCATCCGGTCCCACCGCCAGCCGCGGCGCCTCACCCAGCTCCGCCGCAATGGTGGCCGTGAGCGTCCGCACTGACTCCAGAATATGAAAAAACGGCGCCGTTCCGTCGAACGGCACATTGATCGCATGGCCGGTACACATCAGCACCGCCATCGTTTCTCCCACCGCCCGGCCCACGCCCAGCAGCACCGCCGCCAGCAGCCCATTCTTGGCCGCCGGAAATATCACCTTCCGTATCGTCTGCCACTGCGTAGCCCCCAGCGCCTGCGCCGCTTCGACATACGTATCCGGAACCGCCCGGATGGCATCTTCCGCGATGGAGACGATAATCGGCACACTCATCAAACCCACCACCAGCCCGGCATTGAGAATATTCAGCCCGATCGGGGCCCCCGTCAGCCTGACAATCAGCGGATTGAGAACCATCAGCCCGATAAATCCCCACACCACCGACGGAATGGCTGCCAGCAGCTCGATCATGATTTTCAAGCCTTCCTGCAGCTTCTTGCCGCAGAATTTGGAAATAAAAACCGCCGCCGCCAGACTGAACGGTACCGCCACCAGCATCGAAACGATGGTGACACTGCCCGTCCCCGCCACCAGCGCCAATATGCCATACCGTTTGTTGCTGGCAGACGTCGGATACCATTCGGTACTGGTGAAAAAACTGGTAAGGTCCAGATGATCCTGCAGGAACGGCGCCCCTTCGCGAAACACAAAGAAGAATATGCCGAAAACGAACAGAATCGCACTCACCCCGCAAAGGTGAATCAGGGCCACAATCGTCCGTTCGCTCATGCCGTTAAGAAAACGCCAAAACCTGTGCCTCAGGCTGGCGATGGACCTGGCCTTGGCTGGTTCTGGTTTTTGTTCCCGGCTTGACTCCATGATTCCCTTTTTAACCGAAGACCGCTTATTTATGCCCGGACGCCACCGGGATATACCCGGACTTTTTGACAATTTCCTGACCCGCCGGCGACAAAATCCATTCGATATATTCCTTGACCGCCCCTTCCGGCTGCCCCAGCGTGTAAATCAGCAGCGGCCGGGCCAGCGGGTATTGCCCGGACGCCACGGTCTCCAGCGACGGCGAAAAGGCTTCCTTCCCGTCCGCGGTCGTCAGCTTGACAAACTTGACCGCCTCTGTCGCATACCCCATCCCGCTATAACCGATCGCCCCCTTCGTCTTGCTGACCAGTTCCACGACATCCTTGGACCCGGACATATCATTCGAACCAAGTTTATAATCTTTGTTATCGAGCACCTTCTCCCGAAAATATACATACGTCCCGGAGCTGTTCTGGCGGCTCACCCGCACAATCTCATCGCTGCCTCCCTGCGCCTTCAGGTCAATCCCCAGTTGCGACCACTTCTCGATGGTCCCGTCTTCCGCATAGATCCCCGCCAACTGCGCCAGCGTCAGCGTCTCCACCGGGTTGTCCTTATTCACATAAATGGCGACCGCATCGTACCCCACCAGCCATTCCACCGGTTCCTTACCGGTATTCTGCTTGGCCTGCGCCTTTTCCGATTCCGTTATATCCCGGCTGCAGTTGGCCATATCCACGATCCCCTGCAGCAGGTCCCGAATCCCCACCCCCGATCCGCCGCCCGATACCTCCACCGACACCTCCGGCTTGACCTTCTGATACTCCTCCGCCCACATCTGGGCCAGATTCACCATCGTGTCGGACCCGGAATCGGTAATCACGGCTTTCTTTGCCGGAGAGTCTTTACTGCTACCATCCTCGCCGCCACAGCCGGATAATCCAAGGGCCAAGCTGATAACAACCAGGATTTTGGCAATTTTTTTCACGATTTGGTTCATGATCTTTCTCCCATAAATGATTCATTCAATAGAAGCCAATTTGTTACAAGTTAATTATTAACAACGACTTAAACCGAATTCTTCTGATTAAGAAGACAGAAAAAAACTCTAACAAAAACATAATATAAAACTAACGTTATAAATCAAGGTTTATTTGAGTCCACTATTTGCCTAGTACTATGTCAAATCTAATATTATGAAGTTAATTTGATTGTTTTGCCGATA
>CAZOMV010000041.1:0-46415 GCA_964580995.1 uncultured Pirellulales bacterium | reverse complement strand
TCATTAGAGCTTAATTTAAAAAAGGAACTGTCTCAATTGACTTGACAATTTCCGCACCATTACTCAAAGCCCTGTTACCAATAATAGTGTTGTTTTGATTTATCCCTTGAAAATATGCTACTCCACCACCAGAGCTAGCCATATTACCTGAAATCGTACAGTTACTCAGTATGGAACCGCCATCTCCAGAACTCAACCCTCCACCATGACCGCTAGTTATATTATTAGAAATCGTACAGTTACTCAATCCACCGCTTCGGCTACGCAAATCCACCCCACCACCACCATTACTTGATATATTATATGAAATCGTACAATCCGTTAGGTTGACACTGCCACTTATGCCACCACCATTTCCGTTGGTTGTTGTGTTATTAGAAATTATACAGTTACTCAGAATAATAGGAATACTGTCATTCACGTACACACCACCACCGCTACCATCGGTCGTAAAATTACCAGAAATGGTACACCTTGTTAGCGTCGGGCTACCTCCATTTATATCCACCCCACCACCCCAATTACTCACATTCCCTAAAATATTACAGTTAGTCAATATGGGATAGTCATTATTTATTCGCACACCGCCACCACCATTACCGATTACTGTGTTATTAGAAATCGTGCAATTCGTCAGAGTAGGGTTGCCATGACTCAAGTATACACCACCGCCACCCCATTTGCTCGAATTACCAGAGATAGTACAATTTGTCAAAGTCGGGTTGCCACCACTCACGAACACACCACCAGCAGCTTCGTTAGTCGCATTATTAGCTATTATACAGTCTGTTAGCATGGGGCTACTGTTATACACATATACACCACCATTATTGCTACGAATATAACTCTTATTGATAATTGGTGTACTCTGATAATCAACAAGTATACCACATGTTTCACTGTTTTGGATGACATTTTTAGTTATTGTAGGAGATGTAGCTATGCAATTAATCCCACCTCCATTGATAGTAAAGCCAGTAAGTATCGAATCGTTATTTTCCAGAAAATCGAAAGTCACTGCATATTGTAAAACGCCATTAATAATTGTACTCCCCACAATATCCGGATCATCCGGATTGATACTGGTTAAGGTGATTGCACGACCGTTAAAATAAATGCTTTCATTATAGACCCCCGGTTGAACCAGAACCGTATCCCCATGCCAGGCAAAGTCTATGGCATCCTGAATCTTATTGAAATCTGCCGGTCCGTCGTCATCGACAGTGAGTGTTATCCCAAAACTTGAAGATGCTAGCCACAAAACTAATGGACCAGCGAATAGAATTTTTCTCAGCTTGTTACCGACCCTAATCATAACTCTTTTCCTCTTTCTTTTAGGACTAGGAAAAATAACACCTCGACACAAAATAACCGCTCTCTTTTGAAGCTGTTATGGTTAGTAACCGAATCCCGCTCTGGGGCTGAAATGTCCCCAAAAGCAAGTTTTATAGTACCATTTTTCGACCGGTTCTGTCAATAAGAATACTTTCTCCTTTACTGTAACCACTTGGTCGATGAGATCCCCTTTCGCCTCCAAACACCCTATGTACCTGCCATAAATTGCCTATCTTACCAAAAAATCCGGTAAGCAGCCGTAAACCATTTCTGCTCCAGAATGTAGTGAGCCGGTATCCAAAAATCGACCCCCTCACCCTGGGGGGCCATGGTGCTGGGGATACCCGACTCAACCGCGATCACGGTCGTCCAATCAGCGTTTTTTTGTCGCAGGTTTGATGAAGTGATTCCATCTGACTTCTGGTCATTTTGAATCTCACGGTATAGAATCTTTCAGCCAATCATTAGCAAAAACAGTCAGATCATTTAAATCAATCTTTCCATCCCGGGGTACGGATATATCGCACCTGGGATCCCAACACGAGTCATTTTGCGTACACAACCAAGCTCGCGTCAAGATAATGTAATCAGACAAGTTGACAGACCCATCCTGGTCAAAGTCAGCCGGAATCAGTACCGTTACCTGAATATCCTCATAATCCCACAACTCCCCATCGTAAGCAAGCAAACGTAAAACATAATGCCCGGATCGGGTGAAGGTAACGGTAGTGGTTGTGGCGGTTTCATCCGCAAATAGGGCCTCTCCCGGCCCCGCTACTTTGGTCCAAGCGGTCGTCACCAAGCCTGGGGCAGGCAAGCCATCGTCTGTGATGGATCCATTCAAGTTCACATATTCATTCAGCACAATCTCATTGGGTTCACAAGAGGCATACACTTGGGGCGAGTGATTATCTAGTCGTATATAGAGGAGTTCAATACCCTCACCCGTGCCCAGATTACGGGAATATTGCTTGTCAATCGGGTTATTCCAATGCTCATGGACACCCAGGCTCTGCAAACCTATCGTATCGCCATTGGGGTCATAAAAGGTTCCGGATGGCGGGGCATCTGCCAAGGCCGCCTCATGCAGGTAGTCATCGACCCCGCCAATCCGCACCACCTGCGGCCATTCCTCCCAGAGCAGATCCAATCCCACGGAATCAATCGCGACCGGGTCTTGGGAGATGAAGAGGCTTGAGGGCCAGTCATCATGGAAAGGGGACATGTGAAACTTATAGGGGGTCCCTTCCCAGTAATAGCCCCCATACAGACCATCCAGCAGGTATAATAGCGTTTTGCCGCCCATGTCCGGGTGCCCCATTATATCCACCAGGGCTCGATATTGACCGGAAAGCGGGTTGTTTCCAGCCAGACTAGGGTGCAGGTCATAAAATCCCGGCTCATCCGGAGGTCGCAGGTAGGAGCCGTAATGGTTTTTAGCACAAAGGGTGACGCCGGCACCATGACCTTTCAAAACCGCCAGGTTAATCAGGTAATCGGCTCTCGCATAGACATCCGGGATATAGTCGGTCTGATAGTCGTCCGGATCTTCTCCATGACTCCAGTGTTGAATGACAGGAGAAGGTTCCGGCTTCGTGCGTCCCAACTGGCCCGCACAATCGAAATAACACACGTCCGGAAACGCCGTATGGCACAGATCCCACCATTGCTTCGGAAAATAGGCCAGAGTATCGCCCAACGCAATATCCCTGGGTTGCACGCCCGCCTGCCGGACCAGTTGCCGCAGCAGGGCGATAATGACTTGCGGCGACGTATCGGACTTATCCCGGTAATAGGTCTTATTGTTAGTGGCGGGATCGATGGTATCTAATCTGGCGTTACAGGTGGTAAGGTTGATCTTCACGGTGATTCTCTCTCCCGACCGATAGCCTCTATCCCCTTTTCCATGCGTGCGGTTGAAATATCGGAATACCGCCTCCCAGGCGTTGGGATCATCGTTCTGGCCTGTCAGGTCTTGAACCGCTGCGGCCAACATGTCCTCCACGGCGTGTTGATTTGTGTGCTCGGACTCCCAGGGATGTCCGTAACCAGGCCCCTTCCAGTCCGTGGCGCTGGGGTCGTGAATCCACACCACGCGTCCCGGGTAAATGCCCTTCGCCGTGCCCATCGGTTGATTGGGGGAGGGATCATTCGCCAAAACCACCTGATTCTGCGTGTTATTCAGCGGCAGCCAGATGAACCCGACGCCGGCGGCCAGGCAGAGCAGGGCAATAAGGTAACGTGACTGCCGGAGAAGGGTACGCCCCCGGCGTATCGCCAAAGCGGAACCCATCAGCCCCATCAGCCAGAGGACAAAAGCACTGCCCAAAGGAAAGGCCACACGCTGGCAGGGATAGCTAGCCCGGCTGGGTTTGGGGATCACCCGCACCACAAACCACACCAACGCCGCAACGCCAACAATCGGCCACAAAAGTCGCCGGCTGCTTTTTACGAAAATTTTAACTCGCTCGCCGATGTCTGGTTGCTTTTTGTTAAATATCTTATTCATGCTGCTGGTACAATTGCTCCACTTCCGCTGCGCTCAATGCGCGATCATATAGTCGCACCTGGTCGATCTGTCCCTGGAATGGATTAACACCCAGCCGGCTGCTGATGCTTAACGGCATATCGTTCTGCCCGATACTGAATGTCGCCGGTGTACTGGCCACCTCCAGCCCGTTGACATACAGTTTTACCGCCGTGCCGTCATAAATGCCGACTAGATGATACCATTGCTGTAGTTGTAAAGTGTATGCGGGATCAGCCGCAATGGCCCCCTCTCCCCCCGGAACTCCATTGCTCAGAAGAAAACGCGGACACTGCCCGTAATGGCTCAGGTCGAGAGTGTACATTTCCCATGGATCCGCATAGGACGTATGGGGCTTGATCACCACCTTTGGCCAATCATTCCCATAAGCCTGGAGATAGACCCAGGCAGAGACCGTCAGACCCGTGCTGAAATCCAGCGCTGCCGACTCCGGAACCTGCACGTAATCATCCACGCCATCGAAGCTCAACTGACCCGTGCCCGTCCACGCCGGTCCGTTGATCAATGTGCCATGATGGCCATTACCGGAACCGTCGTATGCCGTTAAGCCCGACAGTTCATTGAAATACCAGCAGGCGGTCAGATTCTCCTGCCAGAGCCAGTTTTCCGCAAAAATACTCAAATCGCTCACAGCGACTTCCCCGTCGCGGTCCAGATCTTCCCGAAGTAGCGTCTGCTCGGTCAGCCAGGAATTGGCCAAAAGACCGTAATCCTCAAAATCTACCACGCCATCGCGATTCAAATCGGCGATGTTACCCACGTTCAGCGGCGACATACTCGCCTCCGCCGTCCCGCCGTAAGCCCCCATGTTGATCCGTTTCCCATCAGGCCATAATTCGTTCATCCAGTTTGGATCCGCCGGGTCACCAGTGTCTATGCAGGGGCTTGTGACGTTATCGTAAATCCAACTTTGACTATTCGGATCCCATCTGCCTGCCTGTGATTTCAGATGATAATCATTGTTATTCGGATCAACAAAATACGGGTCACAGGAAATGTTACCAATTTGACCGGAATAATTATCATCACAAATATCGCTGAATGTCACATTGACGTAGTCAGCCCCAAAGAGGTCGCCAGATGAATTATGGCATGTAATGGTATTTATGATAACTGTATTTGCATCGGCATATACTCCTGCTCCCAAACCATCAACGCCATTATTTCCTCCCCTAATTCCAGTGCCGCCTGTACCACAAGTATTATCTGCTACGGTGCAATTCGTAACTGAACCTGAGGTACCGAATATACCTGCTCCATTGCCGCCATTCCCACCGCTACCCGAATTTCCTTCATTAAATTCAACACAACTACCACCTTTGCCTGTCATGTTGCCTGAAATGACACAATTCCTGATTGTAACAAAAGCATGATAGATACCTCCCCCCGAACCTCCATTACCGCCATCGCCAGCACCAAAAATAGGCTCTGCGTTGCCTCCATCCCCTGTCTTGTTTCCAAAAATAATGCTATCGGCAATAATGCCAGAATAGCAGAATATGCCTCCGCCATTCCCACCTTTTCCTCCTAATCGATAATAATAGTTATAGGTGCCGATACCACCTTTACCTGTTTTATTGTTTGCAATTGTGGAATTAACAATCGTTATCATCGCAGAAGAAGTACAGAAAATGCCAGCCCCACTACCTCCGTCACCACCGTAACATAAACCGCCATCACCCCCAGATCCAGTAACATTATCACTAATAGTGCAGTTTATCATATTTAATGCGCCAGAATAAGAAAAAATACCACCGCCGTTGCCACCCATTCCACGACCATGCCCGCCCCCGCCGCCGCCGCCCCCATCACCTGTACAATTGCCTCTGATGACTGAATTCGTAATCTTGGAGGTGGAACAATATAATCCCGCACCATCACCTCCTTCGCCAGGATTCCAGCTATCAGATCTAGCACCTTGACCTGTGCAGTTTTCACTTATTATACAGTGTTCGACCTCAAGGTTTGAATCAGATATGCAATAAATACCAGCACCGTTTCCGCCTTTTCCTCCATTTGAATCAGATCCCCATTGTCCATTGCCAGTTCTGTTCTTGCTAATTTCACAGTTCGTAATGATGGCAGAATAACAGTAGATACCAGCGCCATCACCCCCCGCACCTCCTTGACTGTTCCAGTCCTCCCCCCCATCACCAGTTGTATTGTCATGAATGATACAGTTATTCAGTATTAGCCAACAAAGTGGTGTACAATATATTCCCGCCCCATTACCGCCTTTGCCTCCACCAATGTCCCATGAATAACCACCTTTGCCAGTTGTATTTCCGTTAAACACGCAATTCTGAATTTCTATAGAACTTGAATCACAATATATACCTCCCCCATTACCGCCATTGCCTGCACTTTTATACCCTGAATAATTACCACCACCTTTGCCAGTTGTATTTCCGTTAAACACGCAATTCTGAATTTCTATGGAACTTGAATCACAATATATACCTCCCCCATTACCGCCATTGCCTGCTTTTCCTGCGTAATCGTCATTATCAAGACCATCAGTAGTTCTGTTTTGAGAAATATTGCAGTCATAGATAACAATAGTGCTGTTCTTACAATAAATACCTCCGCCCTTTTCAGCCAAGCCATTGGTGATGGTAAATCCTTTAATTATAGAATTTGAATCTGTAATGGTTATGACAGAACCTAACTGTTGACCATCAATTATAGTAGCCGCAACCACATTCGGATCATTCGGATCAGTGCTTCTTAGTGTCAGCTCCTTGTTGATGCTGACGTTCTCATAGTAGGTGCCGGGGTTGACGGTGACAGTGCCAAGTGAGGCGCAGGCCGCAATGCCGTCCTGAATATACCGATAGGGATGCTCGGGCGAGCCGTCCCAAGGACCGGCCATATTCATCACGTCAACATACACTATATGACCTTCGATGTCATTCTGCCATCCAAGCATCGGATACCCCACGGCCCACCAGGGCATGTACCAGGTCTCGGTCGTGCCATTGGTGATTTCGCCCACAAAATCCCAGCCAGCATCAAAATAGGTTTGAATATTCTTCATTTCAGCCGTGGTTTTGCCCGTGCCGCCAGAACTGTCTGTCTGCCCCGAAGTTTCCATATCCCAGAAACTGTCCAGCACCGTACCACCATTATCCCCGCACAGGCCGCCGACCCACCCACCCCCCGTCACCCCTCCGGTGGCATAACACTGGCTGATCGTACCACTATTCCACCCGCACAGGCCGCCGACATTCCAATACCCCGTCACCGAGCCGGTGGTGTAACACTGGCTGATCGTACCACTATTCCACCCGCACAGGCCGCCGACATAATTGTCACCCGCGACAATCCCATTCTCTACCCCCAAATTCAGCACCTGACCCCCGGGGCGAATAGTACCAAACAACCCCACACCGGCATCGTACGACTGGTTAATGACAAAGTTGCTCAAGACATGTCCGTTGCCATCGAACACACCGGTAAAATAGGTACTATCATTTCCCACCGGTATCAGGCTGACCCCGCCAAAATCCAAATCCACCGTCAGCAGGAAATGCGAATCCCAGTCAGCCGAGGTGACCATCAGTTCCTGCCAGTCGTTGGGATCGCTGATCAGATACGGAGTTGCCACCGATCCATCCCCGCCGGAATAGGCCCACGGCCTTATGCAAAAAGCCTCGTCGCTGATGTCAAAAACATCGGCTGGGTAAGTGGTATTGCTGATCCGGATACGGCACTGGCAGGAGTCCTCCGCCGGTACCAGCCATTCATAAGAACCGGTATTGGCTACCGAACCAATGGATACCCAAGAACTGCCATTATCGATTGAATATTCCAATAAAACATTCTCAATGCTGCCTTGTGATTCCCAGGTAATATTATAAGTGGTATCTATAGGGAGATCTTCACCGCTATTTGGTGTGGTAAGTGTTAGTACGCAGGGTTCGGGAATTTCATACATAACAGCAAAGAAAACCTTTGAGCCAGCAATATCGTACCCATCATTTCCGATATTGTTAACAAATCCAGAACCCAGACCCGAAAACAGGGATGTCTGTGAGGAGAGATTATATCCCGCCAAGCCGCCTGTTCCGTCGTGATGCACGACGATGTCACCTGCGATTACAGAATGGCCGCCGAGACTGGCAACAGTGATAACCTCACCACTGGATAGGTCTTTTGCCGCAATACCATTACCATCAGTTCCAAACACCACCCAATTGCCGTCTATTTTTGGATTACCAGCTGCTCCGGAATAAATTGAGAATTCCTGATTTGTGGTAAAATCAAAGCCATAAACACCATGATTGCCAGTAATATCTTCTACCTTGTAATAAACTGCGATGTCACCAGACACGTCAGCCCACCTTGCATTTTCGTACGAGGGAGAATTAATGACAGTACTTTCTCCAGTGGACAGGTTAAGGGCGTGGATACGAGCAGGATTACCCTCATGCCACACCACTCTTGAACCTGACATCTCCGCTCCGATTCTATACCCAGGCGTCGGTACGATTATCTCTTGGGTTCCTGTTGCAAGGTCACACAAAACGATTTCTGTCTCCGCCCCACCAGGATTGCTGTATAAGGTTGTCCAAACAGCCTTACCATCGGACACGCTGGGATAGCTGTATCCGTAAACACCACCTGGGGGTGAGTCTGAGCCTGTAGTTCCCGTTGTGAGTTGACGTGTGGTGTTCATAACAGTATCATAAACGTAAAGGTGTTCCTGGGAGCCTTGTTCCGTGAAGGAACGAGCCGTGTACGCTAAATAGCGTCCATCTGTGCTAAGCCCTTGTGGATTAATGCCTGAGTCCAGAAGCTTAGTTGTGGTTCCCGTATAAATATCATATTCGAAGATACCCCAGGTTGTCTCCGACTGTGCTATTGAAGTGAAGAATATGGTTATGTTTAAGAACATCCACACAAGAATCAATTTCCGCATCATCTTCCACCGTCTTTCCACCCATTCGGGCGAATATAAACCAAACACAGAAAAAAGACCTTTTCCCCGTTCACCAAGTTGAATATTTTTGACAATTGCAATTGCTGTCAGACGATGATTGGAGTTGTGATATTATTATAACGTAAACTTCATTGTTTTTCAACACGCAAATGGCGAGATTTTATGCTATTTAGCGAGTTATACATTAAACCTGTTTTTCTGGCTAATAATCGCTGTTTGGTAGTGATATTTCACTGTTATTCCCCTGTTTATCAGGGAGAAATCCACCATAAACCAGCATACCCCCCATCCCAAAACCCTTGAAAAAACACACACGCCTGCCGTCACGGTCTATTTTTCGCAGGCGGTAGAGATTTGAACACCCCTCCCCCTAACTCCAAAGGCAGTCCGTCTATCAATAGGGGAAATCTCGGTTTTCGCTGTTTGGCAGTAGAATTCCCCCTAAGAATCTGAAAAACGGGTTACACGCTACTAATCAAAGTATCATCCGGTTTACCCCTAACTCCTCTGGAGGATTCTCCGATATTCCACCAAGGGTGTCGAAACTTCAACCATTGGTAGTTAAATGCTAGAACAAGTCGTTGTTAATCTCTGATTGTTTATGACGTTTTGGCAACACAGTGATTATATTCATCAGCTCATCGTAAAGTTGAGTGTTAATATCTTGGATATACTGTTGGGAACATTTATAGAATTAACTTTTACAATCCATATCGTGGCCTAGTTTACAATTAAGAGATTCAAGTATACCCTTTTTCTGAGAATAACAGCCCTAATTCCACCTTTAGAATTTTCTGTGTCAAAGAAGCAGGACCAATTCAGATTGCACGGCTCGGATGGCGAATACAAAACACTAACTGACCGGAGCAATGCAGGTAATTACCCCGCCGTCCGGATAGTCTCTACTCATTTTTTTCATCTGTCAATTTACCCTCTGGCATTGTCAATTCAGCCCGAAAATCCATGTTATATATATTGGGAAATATTCTTCAGGCACTTCGGCATGTAGCTGCGTGTCATTGGAATAAGACGAACCAGTACCGGACAGCGCAACATTGACGCTGTTGTTTCCCTCTAAAATAGTAACTGACTGATCCCCCCCGGTATTGGCAACTGGTTCGACATTTGCCTCACCGACCGCCCCATACTCATAACATCCGGCATCTGGGCTTGACCCTCTGGCATTTCCAAATATATCGGTAGATGTAGAATATGCCAAAACTGCGTGATCTATAGCTGGTGAGTTTGGATCAAGCTCGAAGTTGTCATCATAGTCGGCAAAGGTTGGACCACCACCCGTTGGACTTGGCGGATAGCGGACATAATCTGTTCCGTGCATAAAATAATCTTGCGAGTTTACGCCCGCAAAAAAATTGGTTATGAACGCAGTATTAACGCTATGCTGAGATACTCCTGCATCCAGATACCAAATATCTGTTTCATCCCATTCATGTTCAGGAGACGTATTAAAGTCTGCGAAAGAATAAATCACGTTGCCATGGGTTGTCATCCCTGTAAGACCAGCCTTAATACTCACACAGCCAACCACAACATTATTATCAAACTGCAATCCGGCACCTGTACACCCCGATGTTATGGAAATCACGGAGAAAGTCGCTCCGCCATAATAATCCCAATAATTGCTAGTTATACCTTCGTGAGAACCAATAAGAGTATTATTCCGAATAACAATAGAACCATCCCCAACATGATACATCTTGATAAGCTGATTACTGATAGTATCATAAAGCAAATTGTTCTCGATGAGAATGTCATGATACCCTCCATCGGTATCAATCGCAGGATTAGAATAGAACATAATAACACCACTGTCGCAGGAGCTGTGGATGATATTGTTCCGATACGTCATGTGACTGTTCTGGCCGACAATGCTGCCATGAGACCATTTGATAGTAGTTTGGGTAGCTAAATCCCACTTGGGTTCCTGATCGTAGAATTTGTTCCCTTGAATAAGAATTTCCCCGTGGTCAGGATTGGCATTATAGGTTATTGAAACCGGGCTGGCTGCGACCTTATGAATCTCGCAGTTTAAAACCTGAAATCCCGTTCCAAAATATCCGACGGTGGTAATCCCTCGGTCTACCTCGGTTATTTCCAAAGTATTAAAAATCAGGTCGTTGCTCTTTAGGGTTGTACCACCAGAAAAATATATGCCTGCCGAAGTAGTATTTACCCAAGCAGACCCATCTCCTTCCCCGCCGATATTGGGGTCCCAATAACCATCCAACTTACAGTTTCTTATTTTGATATAACCCGAATTACTGATACTGACAACATTATTTAGTTCTGCCGCAGTAACCTCCATGTCGATCCCGTTAAAGTCCAGATACCGTCGATAATCACCGCTGATAGTTATGCAAGCCCCAATAGCACTGCTAATTTGGGGGCTATGTCCGACATAGTTCTGGTATGTAATAATATCTTCCCAGGAAGTACCTTCTACTGTGGGTACATGGTTAATGGTAATTCCGGCATAGGTTCCATTTTTTACATAGATCGTGTCGCCAGGCCCAACGCTCGGACTGCCAGCATACTGCGGTACAGCCCTGCCCAGTGTCAGCCACGGAGAGCCAGACGAACCATTATTGGAATCGTTGCCTGTAGCAGCATCCACGTAGTAAGTTGTCGCAGAGGCAAACGATGAAAGGTAAAGTAAAACTAAGATTATTTGTTTAATCACGGAGTAACTCCCAAACTAAACAGAACTTGCCAATTCCCCGCCTCAAAACACTCACAGCCAAACGCACCAAATAAATTCGCGGTATGCGAATAAACCGTATACGTTGCCGTCCCATCGTCCGGATCGATGAATGTATTAGAACCATCGCGTAACCGTTATATTCGCCCCTGCCGTATGAATTACATCAATGACACTGAATCTTGCTTCCACCACTGCCGCCGGAGCGGTAAACGCCACACCCCACCCATCTCCATCCGCCGATACACCAAGAGCATTACTCCCAAATAAGCCACCATCCATGTTATCGAGACCTGAAATTGAGCGATTCTCCCAAGTAAATCCTTCATCGCCGGACGCAGACTCACTCATTCCAACAACAATACCATTGGCAGATGCGTCATAGGCAAAGCTGTAGAAATACCCACCGGGGAGATCGTCCAATCCTTGAAAATCAGGTTCTTTGGCAGTGCAAACATTGATTATTGCAAATATAACGAATGTAAATAGTAAATACACTTTCATTTTCCACCAATCCTTTTGTCCATAAAGGCAACAAAAATCCGGCACAGAGAAAAACCGCTCACTCTACTCATCGGGTTCAATATTTACTTTATTCCCACCTGCGGTTTAAAATGTCGCCACAGATTAGAAAATATATTACCACAAACCAATTCGCCTGTCAACTTGTAAAAATACCGGGTTTTCCGCTGTTTGGCACCGATACTTTCAAACCTATTCAGCAGGTTAAAATCACTGTTTGGCAGTGAAATTTCCCCTGTTTATCAGGGAGAAATCCACCATAAACCAGCATACCCCCCATCCCAATACCCTTGAAAAAACACACACGCCAGCCGCTACGGTCTAGTTTTCGCAGGCGGTAGAGATTGAATGCCCCCTCCCCCTGCTCCAAAGGCAGCCCGCCTATCAATAGGAGAATTACGGTTTTCTCAGTTTGGTGGTGAAATTGTCCCTAAGAATCTGAAAAAAGCGGGCTGCAGGTACATAGAAAATAGACCGACCACTTTGAATGTTATTCGTTGTAACTGAATTAATTGGATATTTTGTAAACAGTAGTTCTTTTGGATTTTGGGCGAAAGGCAAACGATGGTGTTGAAACACACCAAAGATGGTAAAGTTAATACCCACAAGCAATTAGAAATGTTTCAGTGACTGCGGATTTTCAGGTGTGTGGATTTCGGTCAACAATCCTACCAGATCATTGAAAAGGATCGATTGATATAAGTTCGCTATCTTCACAATAAAGCTGGCTTATTTTAATGCAATGATGTGCTGAGGAAGAAAGCGGATACAGATTGGAATGAATGGCATGTGATTTGCATCACTTACTTGACTAAACAGTACTCGGTACTAGAGAGTTGGAGAGTATAAGATTATTTTATCATTGCCTAGACAACTTGCATTGCTAGCTGTCCTGCTGGTGTCTTCTGTACCTGTTGGGGCTATACCGTCGATCATCGGTTACGAGAAACCGATTTCTGTCGGGGTATCAACAGGTGGTGAGTACGCCGCAAACAGTGACAGTTTTGGCAATTACAGCCAGTCAGCCTGCGAAACGTTCACTGAGGTGTCGGGCAGGTTGTTGTTTCAACCAGCCAGGCTGACTGATTCCGCTGCCTATCCAAACTCTCCGTTCAATCTTTCCTATACTACCGGAACCGTACAAGTTGGTGGTATTGAAACTTTACCTTCTGTTCCCAGAGCCTTTCTGATGAGTTTGATTGGTTTTCTCTGTGTCTCGCTGGTACGGGATCGCCGGCTTTGGGCCTCTGCCGTTATATTGATTTTTGTCTTGAGCCAGATTGGCATCCATGCCTTACCCAGGTTGACAGCCCGCCTGTCAAACAGCAACTTATTTCCGAAAGAAACCATTGCCGCGAATGTCTATCCGTCAATCCTTGATGATTCTTCTGATTGTGGTGAATTGTTTGCGAATCGGCAGTATATCGGCCTGCTCCACCGGTTGGCTGGTTCCCCGGATAACGTCGGGATAAATAACCATGTATATTCGGGGGAGCAACTTCTCTTCTGTGCGAAGCCGTTTTTGTCTGCGCTGGGGGTGGGACAACCGGACTACCAAAAAACAAATAACACCTTCTCTCGATCTATTATTCCTCGCCGGGAAGCGTACCCTGATTCGGTTCTGTCCCTGTCTTTGACAGGTCAAGAAGTCAGGCTCGTTTTCTCACCTGCCTTTATTTTTTCCAATATTTCCCGCGCACCGCCGGCGTTAACCTAAAATAAAGATTTTTAAACTTGTTGGTAAAAGGGAAAACGAATAAATTAAACTAAAAATTATAGGAGTTTTAAAAATGAAAAAAGTAATTTATACAATCATGGCGATTCTTGCTCTGCAAGCAGTTGCAATGGCGAATCCCACTATTTATATAAATACCAGTGGAAACGGAGTTCATGGTGGTGGCGAAGCTGCCATAACAGAATCTGGGATTACGTATAATAGTTTCTGTGTAGAAGGAAATGAAACTGTTCATACTGGATTCTATGAATATACAGTCGAAACCTATGTTA
This sequence comes from uncultured Pirellulales bacterium, assembly GCA_964580995.1. Classification (GTDB taxonomy): domain Bacteria; phylum Planctomycetota; class Phycisphaerae; order Sedimentisphaerales; family SM23-30; genus JAKJEP01. Next base: position 32,342 of record CAZOMV010000041.1, on the reverse strand, counting down.
TCAAAGGTGGAATAGGTGGTTATGATCCAGTTGTTGGAGGTGATCCTCTTGATGCCAGAACGGCCGATCTGTATAAAAAATTCCTAACCGGAACTCTTAAGGATGAAAATGGTATCTCATACCAAAAGACAACCGATCAGGATTCTTTGCAATTAGCCATATGGTATATTGAAGAGGAGATTGTTCCTTTTACGAGTTGGTACACTGATTACATGAACGATGCTACTGCACAATATTGGGTAGCAACTGCATCAAATAGCGGTCTTCAAGGTATTACAATTATTAACCTTTATGAAGTCGGTTCAGATTATCAAGTTTGCAAGCAAAGCTTTTTACACATTCCCGCTCCCGGCGCGATTCTGCTAGGCGGTATTGGTACAGCCCTGGTCGGCTGGCTGCGTCGGAAGAAGACGTTGTAATCTGAAAATTGTTTCAATCGTTTTGAGAAACTATTTGGTCCTTGTTCCCGCCGTTTACAGGCGGGAGCAGGGGCCTTTCATTACCAGAAAGCATTACACAGAAAACCTATACCCTCCGAAAATCTCATACATATTACCTCTCAAAAGGCATTTTTCCCTTTTATAGTGTATAAAAACTCTTGCTATTTGTAAGAATCCCCTAATTTTTTAATCGCTGGAAATGTTAGGTTTTGTCAGGTCCATCTCAGGTTTATTCCTCGTCTTTTTCATACCAATTCGACATAAAAATAGCTTCCAAAAGACAACTTTTATCAACTTTTCTCAGGTAGTTATCAGGTTAAATCCTTCCGTATCTGGCATACCAGGATTTTTCCCACAATCTCTCAATCTTGTTGATGATTCTGCGGATATGCGGTTTTCGCAGGTTCTCATAAGCTTGCTGGTGAGCACATTTGACGCTGTACTCTGCTCTCCTGGCCGCTTCCGTACCATCCAGGCATTTCAGATATTCCTCAATAAATCGCTGTTGTTTTTCCGTCATAATTATCTTGAATTACTTTGTTTTTTCGCAGGGCTGGACCTTTGACAGGAGCGGTTGTTCCAGGGCTTCCGGCAATACCGGCACGTCCACCGGCAATAGCTCTTTCGCTATCCGCTCCTGGCGCTGCATACGGTTAATCATCTCCATGACTTTTGCGGGATTATCTTCTACGGTAAGATTGGGCGTCGTATTATTAATCTCCAGCCGGGCCAGAACACCGATTTCCACCGGTGGGCCTAACAGACGGCTTAACAGTTCCCGGATTGCAGCGATATTGCCCTCCTTGGCTTGTTTCAACAGTGCCTTGACTACCTCTTGCAGGTCTTTGGGTGTTACCGTTGCCAGCAGGGTTTTCCGCAACTCCGCCACTTGCTGGACGAAGGGATTACCCGGCCCGCCGGTATTCCCTTTGGTAAACTGGCCCTTTTCGTCGCGCCCGTTTGCCCCGTTTATTGACGGTTGTTTATTTATCATCAGCCCAACCTCCCACACACCCACAAACCATAAAATAAAACCAATGCCAGATAGAAAACGACCGGCAACCACCGGATTAATTTCCCAATCTTATCCATAACATGACTCCTTTCTATTCTGGATATAATACATCCAGAATTCTGCCTACTTTGCGCCACAATTAACTTCATTTTTTCACCGGGTTGGTGGTTTTATACCAGTTCCCATTTTCGCCATTTTTCAGTCCTTTATTGACAAGGGTTTATGAACGTAAAAATCCACTTAACTCTCGACTCCTAAACATAACTTTTCCGTTTATTTCTTCTGTACTCTCGATCATGCTGTTTTTGCCTTTTCCGGGAGCATTCTGAACAATACCGTTGCCGCTTTGCCAGGGGGCCGCCGCAATCCGGGCAGGTCCGCAGCGATAGCGTTTCTGGTACTTCCACCTTCCGGGCCTCCAGGTATTTCTTCCGTGCTTCCAGCCGTTGCCGCTGCAAATCCGGTTCACTTTTCGGGCTTGCCTGGTCAGCCAGTGGTAAAACCACCTTCTCGAAATATGGGCAGGGGCGTAGCTTGCCAGCCAACAGACACCGTTCCAGCGGTTTTGCCCGCATGGGTTTGCCCGGATCACACAAACATTCAACCAGTATTCCCAAACAGGAGCCGTCCTTGGTTTGATAATTGGCACAATCCCGCATGGCAAAGGTGTGAGGGTTCATTTCCCACCCCCTTTGCCGGCCAATTCCATGATCTGCCGCCGGGCGTCCTCATCCAGCCCCGGCCATGACTCGATTAACTGGCCCAATTCAGGATATTTTTGCAGCGAAATGGCAAGGGATTTGGCAAAGTCGATTTCACCGTTGTCTGTAAGTGCTTGATTTGAAGATTGGTTATGATTTTCCCCCAACGGTTTAGGAAACCGTCGCTCTATCCTGGCTGAGCTACGAGCGCCTCTGCATACCTTACCATCATTACCCCCGGAAAAACAGCTTTTTTCACGCAAAATTGCGGATTTTTCTTGTTTATCTATAGGGGAGCTTTTCCCGTTTTTCCCATCATCCCGCCGCCGCCTCAGCAATTTTTCCTATGATTTTATTCCCGCATTTCGCCACATGCTGCGTTTCATCGATGCCAAACCAGGCACATTGATTGGTACAATGATTCCGCCTGCCGTTCGGCAGTAAGGTCAAGGGACAAAGAAGGAGATTGTCTTTCACATCATCCCGCAGTTCCCCATCCCGCATGAAGGTTATTGCTCTTTGAAATTCCGTTGCCATTTTATACTCCTCGTTTCCAGACCAAAAAGTTTACTCCGATGAAACCCCGCTCCGGGGTTCTAATTGTTCCCAAAAGCAGGCTTTATAGTACCATTTTTCGACCTGCTCTGTCAATAGCAGGTTAAAATCTTTGCTTGGCAGTGAAATTTCCCCTCTTCTGTTCCTGAAAAAAAATGGGTTACAGGGCGCTATCAGGCCGGGGGGGGACAACCCAATAGCAGGAGAACCTGCAACCCACTTTAATTATAGCTGGCAAGCCCGTAAACGTCTATAATTATTTAAAATATTTCCGTAAAAACATTTGTTAACACCAAACCGGCCAAATTTTACCTATTTTCACAAAATTCCAAAACCAATGGATTTTCTGGCTGGATGACATAGAATATTGTACATTGAAGGAATAAATAGGATGAGCCAAAATGAACCGATTGCCTGTATAGAATACGCAGCGAATGCAATCATTATCACCCCCCTCCCGGACGATTTACTGGATAATTCCCTCATCAACAAATTCCAGGAGACGGTTTTCCCGCTAACCGAAAAAGAGGAGGCAAATCTGGTTGTGGATTTGGCCCATGTGCGTTCCATTTCCTCTTCCGCCTTGGGGTGTCTGCTCACTCTGAAAAAGCGGGTCGAACAACAACATGGCCGGTTCATTATCTGCTGCGTAACCGAAAAAATTACCAACACCCCTCACGACCGCTTTATCTATGAAATCTTCAAAGTTACCAAGCTGGATTCCTTTTTTGAAATCTGCGACAATGTTCAAATGGCAATGGAAATCCTCCAGACTTCCTGATTCCGCAACGGCAGAGCGAATCATTACCAAAAACCATTCGAGAATCGTCAGTAAATTGATTACAAACTAGTAAGGCAAGAATCAAAAGGTGATGTCCGGCGGCGGGTTGGGTTCCGCAAGTTTTGGGGGGGAAGGAGGGTTCTTTTTCACCGGACATCTGGTCGGGTATAATGTAAATATACCATATAATCCCGAATAGGCAAAGAAAAAATCCGATGATCAAGATCCCAACGTTATTATCTGGACCTGGCGATGGGAAGTTCACTCCAGTCGGTCGTGTAGCGGGCCGAGCGTTTTTGAAATCTGGTTTTCCAGGGCTAGGCCACTCCTTCCGCGGCGTAACGCAGCGGGGTAGAGGTACAGGCGTTAATCGCATCGAGGGTTTGCATGAGTCGGCGGGATCGCTGACGGTCGATGGTATCGAACAGGTTGGCCTGGACGTGGTCGGCGGAGAGGAGCGAACCAAGCAGAATCCCCGCTTTTTTGAAGCGACAGTTTTCGCGGTAAATTTTTTCGGTGCATTCCAGGGCATAGGCAATCAGTTCGCCGGTATCATTCGTGGCAGTGGGCAGCTCGATGGTTTTTGAATTAAAGTAGCGAGGCTGATCTTTTCGGAAAAGATCGGTCAGGACAAAAACGGTCAGGACGCCGGCAGCGGAGTTCTGGCTGCGAAGTTTTTCTGCGGCACGGGAGGCATAGGTGGCGACGGCTTCGTTCAACTCTTCGATGGTTTCGATCTTTCGCCCGAACGATTTGGAAACCACGATATTTTTTTTGTCAGGCGGCAACGGTTCCAACGAATGACAGCAGATGCCGCGTAGTTCATAAACGCTGCGCAGGCCGACCACCCCCAGATGTTTCCGAACCCAGCTCTCGTCAGCATCGCGAAGTTGCAGGGCCGTTTGGATACCCGCCTTTTGCAGGTGCCGGGCAAAACCGGATCCCACCCCCCAGATATCCTGAATTTCGGTCTTTTCCAGGGCCAGCGGCAGGTAAGCCGAATCGGTCAAATCCAGTACGCCGGCGGCTTTCACCGACTTCTTGGCGATGTGGTTGGCCAGCTTGGCCAGGGTTTTCGTCCGGGCAATCCCGACAGAAACGGGTATCCCGGTCCATTTTTTTACGGTATTTCGGATGGTGCGGCCATAGCCGGTCCGGTCGCCGTGACGAAAACCGGTAAGGTCCAGGAACGCCTCATCGATGGAATAGATTTCCATTTCGTCCGTGAATTGCCCAAGCGTTTCCATAACCCGGCGGGACATGTCGCCATAGAGGGTGTAATTCGAGGAATAAACATGTACCTGATGGGCCTGGATCAGGTTCTGAACCTGAAATACCGGGACGCCCATAGGAATGCCCAGCCTCTTGGCTTCGGCGGAACGGGCGACCACGCAATCGTCGTTGTTCGACAAAACAACGATCGGCTGATTCTCCAGCACAGGCGCAAAAACCCGCTCGCAGGAGGCGTAAAAATTATTGCAGTCAACTAACGCGAATATTTTATTCATGATTTACGGTGCGTGGATTACATAGGTAACAATGCCCCAGACCTCGAAATCCGTTTCTTTAGGGATCGCCAGGGGAAAATAGTTTTCGTTTTCGGGCATCAGTAGTATTTTTTTGTGTTTGATCCGAATCCGCTTGACGGTCAGTTCACCGTTGAGATTGGCAATAACAACGTTTTTATCCTTCGGCTCCAGGGCACGGTCCACGATCAGAATGTCACCCGGATGAATACCCGCGTCAATCATGGAATCACCCTCGACACGCACAAAAAAGGTGGCCACCGGGTGCCGGATCAAATGCTGATTGAGGTCGAGCTGGCCTTCGATATAGTCATCCGCCGGTGAGGGAAATCCTGCCGAAACCGATGAAACCACCAGCGGATGAACACTGCTCGTCGAGGTGTCGGCCGTAAAAATTTTCGTAACTATTGTCTTTTTCATAATTTATCGTAAAGTGGATCACGTACCTATTCTCTTGCCAATCATGTATGTACATTTTAAGCCCATCCCAATGGTTAGACAAACCGATTATTTATGGAAATTCATTAATTTCCTAACCTTCTGGCTTGAATTTGGGTCTATAATAGTAACATGTTAGATGGATTGATACTATTTGGAGGATCGAAAAGAATGTAACCATGAGGAGGTTGTTATGAAGAACGCATATCTTATTATCATTATTAGCTTTATGGTATTTTTTCAGAATCAGGCCGGTCTGGCGGAACCGAATGATGTAGCAGTTGCCCCGGCAGAGGATTCAACGGGAATTCCGTTAGTCCAATCGATTGACGAATCTATCCAGGCAATCCGGCAGGCCCAAACCCCCTCGGATGCCATGTCTGCTTACTCACAAGGTATGAAAACCGAGCCGAATAATGCCAAACTTAACCAGGCTTATCTGGAACGAATGGTGGAATTGGAGGTGCCGCATGCTGCCAATTATGCCGCCCAGCAGCTAGTCAGTGTGGACCCTGCGAACGGTTTGGCCTGGGGGGTGCTGGCGTATATGGAAGCGGAACGGGGGAATATGCCCCTGGCGTTGACCAATATAGTTCTGGCCGCCAAACAAACGCCGGATCATCCTTTCATCCTGCGGTCCGCGGGGCAATTGTTTGCGTGGTATGATTCGACTGCCAACCGACCAAACCTGCCGGAAACGATCCAGATTTCCCTGGACAGCTTAAAACTTGCGATGGGGAAGGCGGCCACCTATTCCGAGGCCTATCAGCAGGCAAGCGAATTTTATAAGAAAGCCGCTGAGAATGCGGCAGATGAGAAAATGGCAGAGAGCGAGGAGAGCCAGACCGATACCTCCTCTGACGAGAAAAATGTGGTTTCGGTCCAAGCACCATCTGGCCGTGATGTGGACGACAGGCAGAACGCGGGTTCTTCCACGTATGGAACGGCGGCTGAAACTGCCAGTTCTTATACGTACAATGATTACTATTACAATACCAACTATTATTATAATGAGCCGTACTATGAGTATTCGTCCTATTATGAAGAGCCATACTATGTTCGCTACTGGCCTTCGTATTACCGCCACTATTATGGAACGTACTATTCGAGTTGGCCTTGCTATCCTGCCTATAATCACATCACGGTTATTTATCTGGGCTTTTCCGGCCGGAACTGTACCCGCTGGATCCATCCCAACCGGCATCACCGGGATCACCGGGATCATTACAGCGGGACCTATTATCATGACACATATCGAACTGCCCGGGTCCCGGATCATAAACCGAGAGTGATCATCGGAAGGGAACCGGATACCCGCAGAGTAGGGATATCGAATGATAAAAAACCAAAACAATATAGAATAAATGATATAAAAACCGGTAGGCCCCGTATGGATCGTAGTGAAAATAGAAACAGGCTGGCTGTGGAAAGCCCCCGCAACCAGAATCAGAACCGTCGTTATGACACGCCAAGAACCTTGTCCCGCCCGAATTCCCAGGTTCGCAATGAGAGACCTGTCTATAATCGACAAAGACCTACTTACCAGCAGACTAGATCGTATCAGCGTGCCACTCCCACCCTTTCGAACAGAGTTTATCGCGAATCGGCGCCTAGCATCCGAAATTCCTCACGCGAAACGACCAGAATCAACTCACCATCCAGAACCAGGTCGGACAGGTCTTCCCGGCAAATGAATACCGGCTCTGCCCAAGGTTCTCGTTCCGGCTCCATCCGATCCCAACGCTCGCGCTAAAACTTTTGCTCCAGACCATACGACAACTAGTTTATGGATCACTAATCAACAGGTTTTTGAACACTTTAATTATATCCATGCAGCAGTCCCCCACCATTACTCTGCTTCCCGGAGGAACCCATACCATGCCCTTCAGATTCCATAAAACAATATAATAAAAACACTTACATCAACCATGATGATCGTTTCACCCCACTAAACCAGGTACTGATCCCATTTTTTCCCAATCTGAGAGACGAAACGGAAAGTTTTGGGTTTAAATAAATGACATTTTGCGTATTATAAATGCCTTTCCGGGTATCTAGTAATGACATAGCCGGGTGGGTGGGGGCCAGGCTGAGAAGAAAAGTTATAAACGTTTGTATTCATTAGAGTTAGAGTTAGAGTTAGAGTTAGAGTTAGAGTTAGATGATGAATCATATTGCGGAGGATATTGCGAATGGCTATTGATGTAAAACAGATTGCCGCTCAGGTGGAGTCGAAAAGCGGGTTTATCCGCAGTCTGATGGGGCAGTGGGAGAAGGTGATTGTCGGCCAGAAGTACATGCTGGAGCGGCTGTTAGTGGGGCTGCTGAGCAACGGCCACGTGCTGATCGAGGGGGTGCCGGGGCTGGCCAAGACCATGACCGTGACGACCCTGGCGAAGGCTATCCAGGCCTCTTTCAAGAGGTTACAGTTCACGCCCGACCTGCTGCCGGCGGATTTGATCGGGACGCAGATTTACCGGCCGCAGGACGGCCAGTTCTACGCCCGCAAAGGCCCGATTTTCGCCAATATTATTCTGGCCGACGAGATCAACCGTGCCCCAGCCAAGGTCCAGAGTGCCCTGCTGGAGGCTATGCAGGAACATCAGGTGACGATCGGGGAGGAGACCTTCCGGCTGCCGGAGCCGTTTATGGTGCTGGCAACCCAGAATCCCATCGAGCAGGAGGGTACGTACCCTCTGCCGGAGGCCCAGGTGGACCGGTTTATGCTGAAACTGAATGTTACGTATCCCACCAAACAGGAGGAGCGGCAAATCCTGAATGCCATGTCGGTTACGAACAAAAAATTCGATATCGACCCGGTCGTTACGCCAAAAGAAATTCTCGATGCGCGGGCGGTCGTAGATGAAATCTACATCGACGACGGGATCAAGGATTATATCGTCAATATTGTCAGTGCCACCCGCAACCCGAAGGACTACAAGCTGGAGATCGCGCCGCTGATTGCCTACGGGGCCTCGCCGCGGGCGACGATCTATCTGACGGTGGCGGCCAAGGCGTATGCGTTTATCAATGGCCGCGGGTATGTGACGCCGCAGGATGTCAAGTCCATCGGGATGGATGTGCTGCGGCACCGGGTGATTGTCAGCTACGAGGCGGAGGCAGAGGAGAAAAACTCCGAAGATATTATTCAGATGATTTTTGATAATATCGAAGTGCCGTGAGGCTATAGCGTAACCGAAGTAATAGTTATGATACCTCAAGAGATATTAAAAAAGATTCGGCGGATCCAGATCTTCACCAATCGGACGGTGAATGAGGTTTTCGCCGGCGAATACGAGAGCACGTTCAAGGGCCGCGGAATGCAGTTTGACGAGGTCCGCGAATATGCCCCGGGCGATGATGTGCGGACCATCGACTGGAACGTGACGGCCCGGACGGGCAAGCCCTACATCAAGCGGTATGTCGAGGAGCGGGAACTGACGGTGATGATACTGGTGGATCTGAGCGCGTCGGGGGCGTTCGGGACCATCGGGAAGCTGAAAAATGAGCTGGCGGCGGAGTTATGCGCGGTGCTGGCGTTTTCAGCGATTAAAAATAACGATAAAGTGGGGCTGATTACCTTTACCGACCGGATCGAGCGGTTTATCCCGCCGCAAAAAGGCACCGAGCATGTCCTGCGGGTGATCCGGGAGCTGCTCTACAGCAAGCCGTCGCATCGGAAGACGAATATACCCATGGCCCTGGATTATCTGGCGCGGGTGATCAAGAAGAAGGCGACGGTGTTTCTGGTCTCCGATTTTATCGCGACGGATTTGAAGAAGCCACTGCGGCTGATTAACAAAAGGCATGACCTGATCGCGGTGGCGATTCGGGACCGGCGGGAGATTTCGCTACCGCCGGTGGGACTGATCGAGCTGGAGGATGCCGAGAGCGGGGAGGTGATCCTGGTGGATACTTCCAGCAAGGCGGTGCGGCGGAGGTATGAACAGCAAAGCCGGCAGGAGAATGAGGAGTTGCATGGTATGCTGCGGTCGGTGAATGTGGATTGCATTAATATTTCAACGGACAGGCCCTATGTGCAGGAGTTGGTGCGGTTTTTCCGGATGCGGGAAAGACGAAGATAATATTATTTGAGGATCAATAACATGGCGGATAAACTGGATTTTTCCCTGCCGGCGCCCAAGGCGAGGCGGTCAGTGGCCAATGCGGTTATTATCATGCTGCTGCTGGCGGTGCTGGCGGTAGGGATTGTGAATCTGGCGGGGGTGAAGTTCGGCAGGGACGGCGGCGGCGAGGTGATCGCTGCGGACGGCTTGACCGCCAAACAGATGGAGGAACTGGCCGGCAAGCTGGAGTCGCGGAATCTGTATGCCTCGGCGGCGGAAGCGTGGCAGGAATATCTGGCGGCGGCGGCGTTACGCGGGGAGGGAGAGGCGCGGCTGCTGTTTCGGATCGGGGATTTGTATTTGAAGGCGGATCAGGCGGAAAAGGCGATCCCTTATTTTTACCGCAGCGAGATGGTGGAAAAGATATCGGATCTGGAGCCGCAAATCAATGCCAGGCTCAAGGAGAGCTTTGAAAAAGCGGGGCAATTTGCCGCGCTGCGGTATGAGATAAAGGAGCGGACCGGCGGTCAGGGTACCCAGGATGAGGCGGATACGGTGGTGGCGGAGATCGGGCAGGACAAGATTACCGCGGCGGGGCTGGATGGGATGCTGGAGCGGCAGATCGACGCCCAGCTTAGCCAATATGCCGCGCTGGCTACGCCGGATCAGCTTCAACAGCAGAAACAGGCGATGCTTTCGCAGGTGAACTCCCCGCAGAACAAGCTGCAATTTTTGCAGAGTATGCTGGCGGAGGAGGCGTTGTACCGGGAGGCGCTGGCCCGGCAATTCGATGCCGATCCGCAGGTGAAGGAACTCCTGCGGGATACCAACCGGCGGCTGCTGGCCCAGCGGCTGCTGGAAAAGGAGCTGGCCGATAAGGTGGCGGTCAGCGACAGCGATTTGCAGACCTATTATCAGGCGAATCAGGCAAACTACCTGACGGAGAAGGAGGCCAGGATCAGCCATATCCTGGTGGCGGAGGAGCAGCAGGCGAAAGATGTTATCGAGCGGCTGAACAAGGGGGAGGAGTTTGCCGCAGTGGCCAAGGAATTGTCATTGGACGCGGCGACGAAGGAAGCGGGGGGGGAGATCACAGCGGCGGTAACGTCAGGCCGGGCGATACCGGGCATTGGCAAAAACGACGATCTGATCGGTAAGATATTCAGTGGGGAGGCGGGGAAGGTGCTTGCCGAGCCGGTGAAGACGGACAAAGGCTGGTCGGTGGTCCTCGTGAGGGAACAGATCGCCCCGCGGCAAAAGGCCTTTGACGAAGTGTCGCAGGAGATTCGCTCCACGCTGACCAGCCAGAAACGGCAGGAGGCCCAGCAGCGATTGATCGAGCCGCTGCTGGACAAGTACAATATCATTCTGCATCGGGATGCGATCATGAAGGACGCGGACCAGGAAAACCAGAAGGACGTTAGCAAAGATAAAAAATGACGGCTAAGCGAATATATATAATTTTCTTGGTTCTGCTTTTCGCGGGCGGAGGATTTCTCGCCGGCTGTGACAAGCAGGAAAAGACAGCCACCAAACCGGCGGAGTTTGCCGTCGATAAGGAATACAAAAAAGGTCCGCTGACGGTGCACGTGAAGGTGGATCGGGGGGAAATCACCATTGCCGATACGGTGCGGCTGCGGCTGGAAGCGACGATTGACCCGCAGTATGAGGTGACGATGCCGGCGGTGGGGGAGCAGTTGAATCCGTACGAACTGGGGCTGCTGGATTTTCAAAGTTTTCCGGATCAGTTGGCGGAGGAGAACCGGCTGCTGGTGCAGCGGGAGTATGTGCTGGAGCCGATTGTATCGGGCAGTTATACCATACCGGAGTTGACCTTTACCTTTACGGAAAAGCAAACAGAACCGGCGCCGCAGAACACGGAAGAACCATCCGGGGAAGCCAAGGCTTCCCATGAGCTGCGGACGGAAGCGATTCCGATTGAAGTTACCTCGCTGGTGGATGAGAAACGGGGGGATCTGTCGATCCACGACATCAAACCGGTGGCGGACCTGCCGCAAACTCATATGCGGCTATGGATGGGGATAGCCGTCGCGACTGCCGCGCTAATGGTGGTGATGACGGCCCTGTATTTCCTGCTGCGAAAGAAAAAAGAAAAGCTGATACGGATTTTGAAACCCGCCCATGAAATCGCTTATGAGCGGCTGCGGAAACTGGCTGAAGAAGATTTGATCGGCAAGGGGCAGATCAAGGAGTTTTACGAACGGATCAGCGATATCCTGCGGCGCTATATCGAGCATCGCTTTACGCTGCACGCGCCGGAGCGGACGACGGAGGAATTTTTGCAGGAGGCGCGGCAGAGCCAGGCATTAAGCGAGGGCCACAAAACGACGCTCAAGAACTTTCTGGAACACTGCGATATGGTGAAATTCGCCTGTTACGCCCCCTCGACGGCGGAGATTCAGAAGACCTTTGATTTGACGAAAGAGTTTATCGAGACGACCCGGTTGGATCAATGCCGGATCGATGTGACCGAACAGGTTATGCCGCCGCAAAACGCGGAAGCGGCAAGGAGTATATAAGTGCAGTTGTATTCACCCTGGGCCTTGGTATTGCTGGCACTGGTGCCGCTGCTGTTTTTTCTGGCGCAGCGCCGGGGTGGGCGGGCGAATCTGCGTTTTTCGTCGTTGCGGAATATCCGCCGGGCGGGGGTATCGTGGCGGATCCGGTTTCGCCCGCTGCTGGCGCTGGCGCGAATTTTGTGCATCATCCTGCTGATCTTGGCGCTGGCCCGTCCGCGTCAGGGGAGCAAGCACAGCATTGAATCGACCAGGGGAGTGGTGATGGAGCTGGTGGTGGACCGTTCGGGCAGTATGCAGGCGGAAACGAAATACGATGGCAAATGGCGGAATCGTCTGGAAATCGTCAAGGGTGCCTTGTCTGATTTTATCGGGGGCGGCAGCGGGCTGGAAGGCAGGCCGAACGACCTGATGGGACTGATCACTTTCGCCCGCTATGCCGATACGATCGCGCCTCTAATTCACTCGCAGGATACCCTGCTGGGTTTTCTCAAACAGGTGCAACTGGCAACCGGTGAAGAGGGGGATCGTACGGCCATCGGAGACGCCCTGGCGCACGCGGCGGCGCGGCTGCATACGGCAGCGGTGGATATCGCCAGGCGCAATGCGGCATTAAAGGCGGAGACGCCCGCTGACGAGGAACCGCGGGTCAAGCCGGATTTTGAAATCCAGAGCAAGGTAATCGTGCTGCTGACCGACGGGCAGAATAATTACGGGCAGTACCAACCGTTGGAGGCGGCGGAACTGGCGAAAAAATGGGGCATTAAAATTTATACTATCGGCCTGGGCAGCCGCGATTGGTTTGTACGGCAACAGACGCCTTTTGGCGAACAATTGGTTCCAATCCGCGAAGAACTGGACGAAGGTCTGTTGCAGGAAATTGCCCAACAGACCGGCGGTTTTTACAGCCGGGCGGATAACGCGGAGGATTTGCGGCAGATTTGCGAGAAAATCGATCAGGAGGAAAAGACGGAGATTGAATCGGTGGAATATAGTCAATATGAGGAGAAATTCAGCCGGCTGGCCTTTGGGGCTTTGGCGGCCCTGCTGGCGGAAATGGCCTTGAGCTGCACCTTATTCAGGAAGATACCGTAAGAGCGGAGTATGGAAGAAAATTTTCGACTGGACAATTATAACGCGTTGTGGCTGCTGTGGCTGCTGCCCTTTTTAGCCGGGCTGTACGGCTACAGCTTCTACCGGAAGCGGCAGGCCCTGCGGCAATTTGCCGACAGCGAGATTTTGCAGCGGATCAATTGGAACGTCAGCCGCAAACGCCAGATCGGCAAGGCGGCCCTTTTGCTGGCGGTGGTGGCAGTGATCGTGGTTGCCCTGACGGGGCCGGCGTGGAATCCCCGACCGGAAAAAATCCAGCGGAAAGGGCGGGACATTGTGATTCTGCTGGATGCCTCCCGCAGCATGCTGGCCGAGGACATCAAGCCCAACCGGCTGGAACGGGCGAAGTTGGCCATCAGCGACCTGATGGAAAAGCTGCAAGGGGACCGGATCGGGATCATTGCCTTTGCCGGCAATGCGGTGGTCAAATGCCCGCTGACCCAGGATTATGGTTTTGTGCGGATGGTGCTGGCGGATATTACCCCCGAGAGCGTCGGGCGGGGCGGCACCATGATCGGCGATGCCATTCGCAAGGCTCAAAAAGAGGTTTTCGATCAGCGGGAGCGGGATTTCAAGGATATTATTTTGATTACCGATGGGGAGGATCAGGACAGTTTCCCGGTCGAGGCGGCCAAAGACGCCGCCCAGGAAGGCATCCGGATTTTCGCGATCGGGCTGGGCAATGAGCAGGAAGGCAGCCGCATTCCGATTACCGGGCCGAATGGGGAAAAGACCTTTATGAAGTATAAGGGGGAGGAGGTGTGGTCCATTCTCAATGGCGACGCCCTGCGTGAGATTGTGTTCGCCGCGCCCGGGGGGAAATATCTGAATGTGGCCACCGGCAACTTCAACCTGGCTGAATTTTACGAAACCGTAATGGCCACTTCGGAAAAGAAAGAGTTGGAATCGACCACCATCCTGCGATATGATGAAAAATTCCAGATATTCCTGGCCTTGGCGCTGGGATTGCTGGTAATTGAGGCGATGATCAGTGAACGTAAAAAGATATAGTCTGGTAGGCATGGCCTTGTGGCTGTTAATGCTGGCAACGAGCTTGCAGGCGCAGTCCGCTGCGCAGATCGTCAGAAAGGGGAATGAATCGTATCGGGCGGGAAATTTCGATGAGGCGTTGCAGCAGTATCAGCAGCCGCTGCTGGAAGGGCCGGACAATCCGGTGATCCTGTACAACAAGGCCAACTGTTTCTATAAGCTGGACGACCTGGAACAGGCGATGAATTTGTACCGGCAGGTTTCGGCCGAGAGCAAGGACATGGACCTGGTGGCGCGGGCGAAATTCAATCTGGGCAACTGCTACTTTCAGCAGGGTATGAAACAGCGGGACTCCGATCTGCAAAAGGCGGTGGAGGCCTTTACCACCAGCATCCACCAGTACCGGGAGGTCTTGAAGATTCATCCGGATGACGCGGAAGCCGCCCATAATATCGCGGTGATTCGGCTGATAATGAAGGATATTCTGGATCAGTTGAAAAAGCAGCAGGAGCAGCAGAAACAACAGCAGCAACAGCAGGATCTGGCGGAAAAGATCAAGAAGCTGCTGGAACGGCAGACGGCCCTGGCCCAGCAGACGGGGCAATTGCCGCAAAATCCCGCCGACCAGAAGCAGGAGGATTTTAACCAGCTCGCTGAACAGCAGCAAACTTTGCGGAAGGATACCGCCGATGCCCAAACGGAAGCCCGGCAGATGATCCAGCAGCAGGCCCAGGCGCAGGCCCAGCAAAACGGGCAGGCAACGCCGGACCCGAACACCGCCCAAAAAATGGAACAAAACCGCCAGATCCTGGAGACCGTCACACAAGAATTATCACTGGCGACGGAAAACCAGCAGACGGCCTCGGACCAGCTCAGCCAAACGCAGGTCAAACCGGCTCTGGAGGCGGAAACGGCGGCGGCGGAGAATCTGAAGAAGGCACTGGAGGCGTTCCCCAAGCAGCCGCCGCAGCCACAACAACAGCAGCAAAAGCAGCAGCAAAAGCAGCAGCAGGAGCAACAGAAGAAGGAGCAGGAGAAACAGCAGGAACAGCAGCAACAAGAGCAACAGGAAAATCAGCAGCAGGAGCAGCCCCAGCCCCAGGAAGAAATGAAGGCCCCGGACGCCACCGCCCAGCAAATCCTGGACGAGGAAAGACGCCGCAACGAGGAAAAACAGAAAGAGCGGATCGGCGGCTATAAACCCGTGGAGAGGGACTGGTAAATGAAGATATACCGCTACATCTTTGCCGCATCGGCGGCCCTGTTTGCTTTCGGCCTGGCCGCACTGGCAGCCGGCGGCGATACGATCCGGGTCGGCAGCGCGGTGCAGGATGGCGATATCTATCAGGGCGAACCGTTCCAGTATCAGATCATCATCGACGGCTACGACAACGCCGGCACGGTCGATCTATCGCCCCTCCAGCCCTGGTCGCCGCAGAGCCTCGGCGGGCAGAACGTCTCACAAACCAGAATCACGATTATCAATGGCAAGCAGAGCCAGAACGTAGTCAAACGCTATGTGATGGCTTATCAACTGACCGCTGCCGAAACGGGCGCCAATCGGCTGCCGGGGGTAACGGTGGAAGTGGAAGGAAACCAGTATCAGACCAATCCGGTAGAGGTAAATATTCTGTCCCCGCAAACCACCGATAAGATCCATCTGGAAATGACCCTTTCGGAAACCAAATGTTACACCGGCCAGCCGGTTACCATGACGGTAAGCTGGTATATCCAGAGTGATCTGGTCCAAACTAGAAGCTTGGGGAACTTCGCGTTTTCCGTGCCGGCCTGGCTGAATGAGGATGCTTTTATCTTTGAAGAGGCGCCCGAGGAGCAGATTCCGAAAGAGCAGCTCTTGCAAGTCAATGTCAATAATGCGCCTCTGGTGGCGGCGCAGAGTCCCGGTACCTATCAGGGACAGAACTGTGTAAAAGTGTTTTTCCGGAAAATCCTCATTCCGAAAAAAGACGGCACGGTTCCGATACCGGCGGCAGCCCTGACCTGCGAAATCGCCGCGGCCCGATCCTCCCGCAACCGCGATCCGTTCGGGAGCCTGTTTGATGATGCCTTTTCGCGCAAGGAATACAAACGGTTTCAGACCGCCTCCCAGGCGGCGGCTTTAGAGGTTATGCCCCTGCCGGCGGCAGGCAAACCGGCTAACTTCAACGGCCTGGTGGGCCGCTATACCATTCAGGCTTCCGCCCAGCCGACCGAGGTGAAGGTCGGCGATCCGATCACCCTGACCATCCGGATCACGGGGGATTTGCTGAAAAGGGTGGAGCCGCCCGATCTGAACCGCATCGCCTCCCTGGCGGAAAATTTCAAGATTCCCGCCGACCAGTCCGCCCCGAAAACCGAAGGCAATCAAAAGATTTTCACCCAGACCATCCGGGCCAATCATGCCGGCGTTACCGGGATTCCGGGGATTCCGTTGAGTTTTTTCAATGTCGAGGAAGGCAAGTATGTAACGGTGTCCAGCGACCCGATTCCTCTACAGGTTAGCGAAACGAAAACCGTAACCGCCGCCCAGGCGGAAGGGATTTCTCTCCATCCGCAAACCCGGGAGCTGGAAGCCCTCCGCCAGGGTATCGCCGCCAACTACGAAGGCCCCTTGCTGCTGGTCAACGCCGGCTTTTCGCCGGTTCGGGCGATGGCCCGGCCGGGCTTTCTGGCTTTATGGGCCGGCCCGCCGGTATTATTTTTTGTTCTGTCCCTGGTTCGGTGGTCCCGGCGGAGCGATCCGGCGCGGCAGGCGGCCCGGCGGCAGGCGGGCGCGGCCAGTACCGCCATCCAAAAATTGCATCGGCTGAAAAGTCATCGGCAAGCGGACGCGAAAACCTTCAAACCGGAGCTGGCGGAAATTCTTCGGGCGTTTATCGGCGACCGGTACAATCGCGTATCGACTTCTCTGACGGCTCAGGATTGCAAAGGGCTGCTGCTGGCCGACGGGCAGGATCCGCGGGCGGCGGAACGATTCTGCGGCATTCTCCATGCCTGCGAAGAAAGCCGTTTTGCCGCCAATGCCGGTGATTCCGCGGCGGTCGATCCGGAGGAAATAAAAGATTTATTGAAGCAACTGGGCAAGAAAAACGGAAAATGAAAAAAGGATTGTGGACAATATGGATGGTGACATTGCTGGCAGCGCCAGCCGCCCAGGCGAATCTGACGCCGGAGGATGCCTACCGCCTGGCCAATGAGGCCCAGCTTGCCTTTCGCCAGGGCAACGAGCTGGTGCGTTCCGATCCCGACGCCGCCCGGGACCAGTACGACCAGGCCATTCTGCGGTATCGAAAAATCGCCGAGGAAGGCGGTATCGCCAACCAGTACCTGTATTATAACCTCGGCAACGCCTATCTGCTCAAGGGCGATCTGGGCCGGGCCATCGTGAATTACCGCCGGGCGGAAAAATCCGGGGGGACCTATGCCGATCTCGGCACGAATCTGAGTTTCGCGCGGGCGAAACGGCTGGATCAGATTCCCATCCAGGCAGAGAAACGCGTGCTGCACACCCTGTTTTTCTGGCATTACGACTTCAGCCTGCGCACCCGCTTTGTCCTGGCCTGTATTTTTTGGGCCGCCGCCTGGCTGACGGCCCTCCTTTGGCTATGGGGCCGGCGATTTCGTTTTGCCCGCTGGTTCGTTGTGGCGGCCGCGGGGATTGCCCTCTGCCTGGCCGGCTCCGTCCTGGTGGATTCCTACCGCTCCTATAAAAATCCCCAGGGCGTCATTGTTGCCGAGAGCGTGGTCGCCCGGCAGGGTGACGGCGAGAACTACGCCGAAAGTTTCAAACAGCCGCTCCATGCCGGCACCGAATTCGACCTCCTCGAACAGCGCAGCGGCTGGCTCCGCATCCGCCTCTCCGACGACACCCAAACCTGGATCCCCAGCCAGTCCGCCGAACTGATCTGAAATCCTACCTATCCAGAATTTAATAGACTTAAACTCCAATATATGATATACTATATAATTCTAAATTTGTGAATTCTTATAACTTTTTACGGAGTATGTACTTACAATGAACAGAGCGCCATGGATTAATTACCGGCCCGAAATCAAGGTTCTCGACTGCACCATCCGGGACGGCGGTTTGATGAACAACCACCTCTTCGACGAGTCCGTGGTCAAGGGTGTGTATCAGGCCTGCGTCGCCGCGGGGATCGACTATATGGAGTTCGGCTATAAAGGCGACAAAAAGATCTTCGCCCCCAACAAGTACGGCAGTTGGAAGTATTGTACCGAGGATGATATCCGCAAGATCGTCGGTGACAATGACACCCCTCTGAAAATCTCCGTCATGGCCGACGCCGAAAAAACCAACTATCACGAGGACATCCTCCCCCGCCAGCAGAGCGTCATCGACCTCATCCGCGTCGCCACCTACATCCATCAGATCCCCCTGGCCGTCGATATGATCAAGGATGCCCACGACAAAGGCTACGAAACCACCGTCAATTTGATGGCCGCTTCGCTGGTCCACGAAAACGAACTCGACGAGGCCCTCGAGATTTTTGTCTCCACCCCCGTCGATACCGTCGTGCTGGTGGACAGTTTTGGCACCTTCTATTCCGAGCAGATTCGCAACCTCTCCCTCCGCTACCTCAAAGCCGTCGAGGGTACCGGTAAACAGGTCGGCATCCACACCCACAACAACCAGCAGCTTGCCTATTCCAATACCATCGAAGCCATCATCCACGGGGTCAATATGCTCGACGCGACCATGAATGGCATCGGCCGCGGGGCCGGCAACTGCCCCATGGAACTGCTGCTGAGCTTCCTGCGCAACCCCAAATTCAATATCCGCCCGGTCCTCCAGTGCATTCAGGACCACATTATCCCACTCAGCGACAAAATCGAATGGGGCTATCAGATCCCCTATATGATTACCGCCCACTTCAATCAGCACCCCCGCGCCGCCATCGAGCTGCGCGAGAGCGACCGGAAAGACGAGTACGTCAGCTTCTACGACCGCTGCTCCGGCGTCGATTGACCGACATAACCTACAATTTGGCAATTACTTACTTGCATGGTTTCCGTGACATTACGTCATCTCGAACCATATTTCGTGCATTTATTCCATAAAAATAACCGCCCGCTATTATGCATATTTGACATTCCTTTCCCAATCCTCTATCATATCCCCTTTATTCAGGCCGAGGAAAAATTCCCGGGCGGCCGCCGGACCAATATCCAGTATTTCTTTTCAAAAGGAAAACATATGAACAGCACACTTTTGATCCTGCTCAGCGTTATGATGTTTATGGAATATGCCATTTGGGGTGCCTGGTCGCCCGTCCTGGCCTCCCGCCTGCTGGGACCGCTCAAAATGACCGGCAAGCAGACCGGATGGATCTACGGGACCATCCCCCTGGCCAGCATCCTCGCCCCCTTGTTCGCCGGCCAGATCGCCGACCGCTGGGTTGCCACCCAGTGGGTTCTCCTGGTCGCCCATGCCGTCGGCGGCATTCTCCTCTTCGTCGCCGCCCGCCGGAAAACCTTCGGACCGCTCTTCGGTGTGATGGGCCTTTATGCCCTGTGTTACGCCGCCACCATTCCCCTGGTTAACTCCCTCATGTTTGTTCAACTGGAAAAACACTACGCCAATGCGGCGGAAGTCAACGCTGCCTCCACCTCCATCTTTATCTGGGCGCCGGTCGCCTGGGTGCTGGCCGGCTGGGCGCTCACCGGCTGGCGCATGAAAAAAGGAACCGGCGACGGCAGTGACTGCCTCATCCTTGCCGGCATCCTCTCGCTGATCATGGCCGTCTTTTGTGCTTTTCTGCCCAACACCCCGCCCCAGGGTATCCCCGGCTCTGCCCTGCCTTTCATCAAAGCCTTTGACATGCTCAGCGATACCAATTTCCTCATCTTTATCATTCTCTCTCTGATCGTGACCACCCAGATCTGGTTCTACTATCTCGGTACCGCCCCCTACCTCCAGGACATCGGTGTCCAAAGCAAAAACATCCCCGCCGTCATGTCCATCGCCCAGATCGCTCAAACCTTATTCACCCTGTTTGCTTTTGGCTATTGCCTCACAAATTTGAACTTCCGATGGATTCTGGGCGGCGGAGCCTTCTGCTGGCTGGCCATGTACCTGATCTATTCCCTGCAAAAACCGAAACCTCTCATTATCGGTTCGATGGCCCTGCACGGCATCGCCTATGTCCTCTTCATGATCGGCGGCCAGGTTTATGTCAATACCGTCGCCCCAGCCGATATCAAAAGCTCCGCCCAGGCCCTGATTATTGTCGTCACCGTCGGCCTCGGTTCCTTCCTCGGCACCCAGATCACCGGCGTAGTCATGGACCGCTTCAAAGTCGCCGACAAATTCCGCTGGCGCTCCATCTTCCTGGTCCCCTGCCTGCTGACCCTGCTCTGCGTCGTCGCCTTCCTGCTCTTTTTCAAAGGATAATCACCAGAGGAACCTCCGGCAGCTTTATTGCGATAAATTCCCGCCTCGAAGCGGCGGCCTGTTTTTTCATTTCCACCAACTATTTTGGAGTTGAGCCAAAAATAACTATTTTTTATTTGCAATATCTACGATAGTAGAGTATAATGTACTCAGATAGATATAAAGGAGACAGCCATGCCCAAAGAAAATCTGGAACTGCACGAAACCGAATGGATTATCCTCAACAAAGTCTGGGAATTGGAGCCATGTGCCGCCCCCACGGTCCAGGAGGCCCTCGCCGGCGAAAAGGGCTGGGCCTACACCACCGTCAAGACCATGATGGACCGCATGGTCAAAAAGGGCCTCCTCAAATTCGAGCGGCTGCGTAACCTCTACCTCTACCGCTCCGCCGTTACCCCCGCCCAGGCCCAAAAAAGCGAGATCCTGCGGACCATGCGCCGGGCCTTCAACGACTCCCTCACACCCATGATGCAATTCCTGCTCGACAACGTCGAAATCTCCGACCAGGAATACGCCCAGCTCGAACACCTCATCAAAAACCGCAAAAAAGCCCAAAAAAACGGAAAAAACCAATGAACTAAACCGCTGCCATCTCGGGAGGCCATGCTATGGAAACTTTCGTTACCGCTTTGAACACCATCGGAAAAACTTTTGTCGATTTCTCCCTCTCCATGCTCATCCAGTCCGGCCTGCTCATCCTCATCCTGCTGGCCCTGGATCTGCTCCTGCGTAAAAAAGTCCAGTCCGTCTTCCGCTATTTCCTCTGGCTGCTGGTGCTGGCCAAGCTCCTGCTGCCTACGTCGTTTTCCGCGCCCACCAGCCTGGCCTACTGGCTCGGCGATCAGCTCCCCGCCGTCGCCGTTCAACCGGCATCCCCGCCGGCGGATGTTCCGCCGCTGCCCGGGCCGGTAATCAACTCCTCCCCAATCGAAACGATTGCTGCCAACTCCGCGCCAGCCATGGCTCCGGCGGCCCCCATCCATCATGATACCCTCGGCGAAGCGGTCGCTATGCCGCAGCCACCCGCCGCCACCGCTTCCCTGGCGCCTTCCCTCTCCTGGCAGGCCATTGTGTTTGTCCTCTGGCTGGCGGTCTTCATTACTATGACTCTCCTGATGCTCCAGAAACTCTACTTCGTCCGTGGCCTCATCGCCCAGGCCGGCCCGGCTGGGGATGAGCTTACCGGCCTCCTCAACGAATGCCGCGTCCAGATGCGTATGAAGCACCCCGTCGCCCTCAAACTCTCCCCCAATGCCGCCAGCCCTGCCGTCTGCGGCCTGCTCCGCCCCGTCATCCTCCTGCCCCAGGGCCTCTCCGCCGAACTCGACCCCCGCCACCTGAAAGCCATCCTCCTCCACGAACTGGCCCACATCAAACGGGCCGATCTCTGGGTCAGCTTCCTCCAGACCATCCTCCAGATCGCCTATTTCTACCACCCGCTCCTCTGGCTGGCCAACCTCATCATCCGCCGCCTCCGCGAACAGGCCGTCGATGAAATGGTCCTGGTAGTCATGGCCGACCAGGCCGAGGACTACCCCAACACCCTGCTAAAAGTCTCCAAACTGGCCTTTAGCCGCCCCGCCCTCAGCCTCCGTCTCCTCGGCGTCGTCGAATCCAAATCCTCACTCCGCCGCCGTATCCAGCACATGGTCTCCCGCCCCTACCCCAAATCCGCCAAACTCGGCCTGGCCGGCCTGCTGGCCATCCTCCTCACCGCCGCGATCTTACTCCCGATGGCCAAAGGGGAGAAACAGGAAATTTCGAATACGGGAGATCTTGCAGGAAAAGCAAGTCTATGGGGAATTCGTCCGGATGCGTCACGACAGATTTATAACTTAGATGGTACTGTGAAAATGGAAACGCTTGGATTTGCCCGGGGGGATCAGGGGATCTGGGATAAAAAAAGCCAACGTTGTGATTTTATTGTTCAATTGCCGCCAGGTTCGATACGCTCTAATATCAAAATCAGGCCTGCTGGAACGGACAAAAACCTCAGTTGGAGTATTTATTCACATGAGGTGATGTATGGCGAAAAAGAACTGCACTGGTTGCCCGCCACCTTTGCACTTGAATACAAGAAAGGCATTTTCAAACGAGATGTGCCGATCAACAAAGTAGATTTAACATTGACCTATTTCCCAGCGGATGCTGAAGAACACTGGGGCATCGAAGGCCCATTTATTTCGGGTCAGACGGTTACGGCTAAATCGGATAAAACATATACCATTGAGTTTCAGCCAAATGCTGTACATGGACAGGATGTGGATACTCATTTTAATTTAAAAGTCGATGGGGATTTTGATGAATCAATCCCATTGGTAGTGTATGACCTTAAGAACAAGAAACACTTGTCGAAAAATTATAGCGGTAAAAATCACATCTGGAACTGTACTGTCGAAAGGATCGCTCTGGAACATATTCAACGAATTGCGTTTGTACAACCCAGTACCGTTGAGGTTGAAAATATCAACCTGCGAATAGAAAACGAACACGCATTACCGCATGCGGCCCATTTGGGCAAAATAGCCGAAAGGCTGGGTCCGACTGACCTGACACCAGAAGAACTGAATGACTGTAACTTTAAAGACGTGCACGAATTTATCAAGGTAATTGACCTGCTTCAAGGATCGCAAATCGGGTGGGGCTTGATCCAAAAAAGCTATGTTCACAACGCATTTGATTCACTAACGTCCCAGGAAAAAGAAATCCTCAGAAGTACATTGAAACAATGGTCATTGGCACTTGATCCGGATATTCGATTCCTGGCAATTGAACGAGGAATGGCTGAGAAATGGCCGGAATTTATTCCTATGGCGTTGGATGAGTACGAAAAATCAAACGTGTTGCCGGAATGGCAACAGAGTGAGAGATGGCGTCTTATTGGTGGAATTGGATTAGGATCGTGCAGCGATATCATGACTGAACAACAGTTACGCCGCATTGTCCATTTGGCTGATATTGAGACAGATTCGCATATGAGACAATTGTTCCTTCAAGTATTACGACGACAGACACGTCTCCCGTTGGTACAGGAAAAAGCCCAAAAAGAATTTGAAGCGAATATGTCACCACACAAAATTAATGAACTTTTCCAGCAACTTCTCGAACAGCCGGATGAAGCTTGGACAAGACAACTTGACAACGGCGTCACCGTTCGCCTGTTGAGTGTGGTTGCCTGCCCCAGTCGAGACAATACCTGGTTCAGGCCTGACGGTGCCGCATTAGCGGGTGCATTGTATCCGTATGATGGACCGCTTAACCAATTTGGGCAGATATACCCAAGCGTTGAAACTATCTATATGCTCCATTATGCAGTCCTGCCGAATCCGGACTATCCCAGGTTGACATCTTCCTTTTCTTACAAGGCATCTGCTGCCGATACACAGGAAAAATTGCGAAGTTGGTTAAACTTGGTTACGGGCCATGAAAAATATGAAATACTTTGTCAATGGATTGTGGCCCCCAAGTCTGTGGGCAAGATAGATGTTTCACTCGGTTTTGAACAGATTGATAAAAAGCAAGCCTACGACTGGGCTGAATTTAAAAACGTACTCATCCCTGTACCAATCCGAAAAGAGACCCAGCCATCGGAAGAACCAACTCAAAACTCAGAACTAAAAAATACGAATTCAAACTACACCGCCACTTTGCTCTCCATGGCCAAAGCGACTTACGATTCACCCGAATTTATCCTCAAAGGCACAGTTACAGACGCCCAAACCGGCCAACCAATCGCCGGTGCCAAAGTCGGCGACAACCAGAAATACAATGGCGGTAAATTCTGCACCATCACCGATCCCAACGGCCATTACGAATATAAAACCTGGTATGAAGAACATGATACCACCGCCGAGGCCACTGGCTACCAATCCCAGCAGAAAGGCTTCACTACCAAACTGCTTGGATCAGAAAAGGAAAAGGTAATAAATTATGAACTGGTACCGAAAAAGAGTACGGAAGCAAAGGACAATAAATTCACCACTGATCCTGTAATTAAAGTCATACCATCGAACACGGAAGCGTTATCCTCGCGGGCGTGGTATCTGCTGCGGCAGCGTAATATTGGCCCGCTGCTGTTGGGTTTGACGCAACGACTCGGCCAGGTCGTAGAATATGCGGCTCCTACAGGGCATGTCTGGACAGGACAGGAAGGGGGAGGCAGTCTCAAACTCGAGATCACCGTCGAAAATAATCTGAATGGCCAGATTTATGTCGGCTTTTTCACCGATCCCGCCTGGTCAGCCGCACCGGTTCAGGTTCGCAGTTTTCCCGGGCCGGGTCAATATATTGTCGGGAATCTGCCGGTCGGACAATATCAGATCGGGGCTATGATCGGCTCCCTGCCGGTGGCCACCGCCCTGGGTGTTCATGAAACCTAACCCGAACCGGTTGAAATGCAAGCAGGCAAGACAGCCAATCCGGTGGCCGTGCTTCTCTCCCCTGCCTTTCAAGAAAGGGCTTCCGGCTGGGCCAACGAAATAATTTCCCGGGAATTCATCGGAGATTGGGGCAATCTGAATGCGGATAATCTACTCCAGGGACAGGTCACAGGGCCAAATGGTCAGCCGCTGCCTTTTGCCGAGATTCTCATTCGCGAACATAATCCCGGAGCCGAAGCCATTGCCGCTCCCAATCTAGGTACCAGCGAACAGGGATATTACAAATACGACGAAATGGATTGGCCGTATCGCATAACTGCTGTGTGGAAAGAACCGCTACCTTCCTGTTTTGGTTACGGTTATCAGGATTTGCTTTATAACCGGGTTCTGGAAGGCAGCCAGACGGTGAACTTTTCTTTTGAATCTTTTCCGTCGGGCGATGCCGCTTTGACCGGAAAAATACAGGATCAATATGAAAATCCTCTCAAAGAATTCTACCTGGATTTGGGGACCTGGTATAAATGGAAGGAAACCTGGGAAAAACCGGACGACAACTTTGTCCGGGTAATGGGATATCGTTTTCCCTTTATTTCCAAAGACGGCTCTTTCAAACTGTCAAACCTGCCCGCGGATACCTATAGTGTACACGTGATTCCCTTTTTGAATCAGGCGTACAATTATCACAAGCCGGTCGAGGTCAAACTGGAGGCGGGGAAAGAGACGAAAATCAATCTGGAAGTCACTGCGGAGAATGTCTATTACGGGCGGGTAGTATTTGAAGACGGCAGTCCGGCCTTAATCAAGCCGGCTCCCTCGCCGGGCGATAAGACTTCGATTATTTTGCAAATTGAGGGAGATTTCATGGCAACGGGAATAACACAACTGGATGCAGAGGGATATTTCATGGTTCATTTTAATGAGAAGGAACTGGAGAATTTAAAAACCGGCAAGGCCAGGCTCCTGATAAGTGTTCCTTCATCACAAGAAAACTGGAATGAGAGTATGCGGGAATTTCCTTTCGACTTGTTATCGAAAGAATGGAGCCGGGTCAAGACGGTCAAAGTACCGCGACCCCAGCCTGCCAATCCGGAAACAACTCCCGATAATAATCCCACCGCCGAACTGCCCAACGGTGTCACCGTCGAACTGGTCGGCTTTTCGCACTGGACCGACGGCAAATTGCAATGGTACAGCCCCAGGGGCACCACCATCCAGATGCCCGGTGTCACCGAAGCCGATGTCGATGGCCTGGGATCGGTCATCGCTCTGCGCGTTACCCCTTCCGATCCGGATGTTTTGTTTTATGTGTACTATTATCAAGGACAAAATTATAAGAACACCAAAGAAACATGGAAAGTGGGCACTAACGGTCTTTGGCTAACGGCCCTGGGTATTGAACGAAAATATGTCAATTTATCCTTCGAGGTGTACCGTAAGGGTTCCTGGCAGCAAACCGGAATTATCCCGGTAGATTATAAGCAGTTATTTCCAAAGGAAGATGAATACGGTAGGGTCGAAATCAATCGATTTGGATTTGGAATCAGTGCCATAAGTAGAGCACAATTTGCCAGTAAACCAGATAATCATACTATCTTAATTAGTGGCGTTAGTTCAATTTCCGAGTTAAGAAATTTTTCCGCTTTAGATAAAAACGGTAATATTCTCAAACCGGATAGGTCGGAATCTTCGGATACTTCCTGTATAATAGAATTTAATTATCTACCAGAAGGATTGGCAGGAATCACCGGCCAGACACGCGAAATACTCTACTCCACATTTCAATTCAAAAATATCTCCCTCATCCCCGGCCAGAAATCCGACGTCAAAATCGAAATCGAAACTCCCGAAAAACCCGATGATCCAAATACCATTACCGAATCATCTTTAAACACAGAAAATCCAGAATCGCTCTCTCCGCCGCCGACATTATGAGCTAAATGCTTGTGGCGGAAAATTGGATTCGGTATGATTCCGGGTATGGATAGGCCGGAAGAATTTATCGCGGAGCAAATTACCCCCGTCACCGGAACCTTTGACCCCGCCGGCATGGTCCATGGCGAGCCGGGCCTGCCTGGCCGCTTCCGCTGGCGGGATCAGGAATACGCGGTGGCGGAGGTCCTGGAAAAATGGAAGGAATCCGGCCCCTGTAAAAGCGGCAGTCCGGAAAGGTATCTGCGCAAACACTGGTTCAAAATCCGCTGTACGGATGGTACCCAAATGACCCTCTACTTTGAGCGACAGCCGCGCGCCACACCGCAGTCCAGAACCCGCTGGTGGTTATATACCATAGGACAGAATGAGTAATTTCGGTATTCCCCAAAATTACACACGTTTATTCCAATTGTGCCACGGCTATGTTGGCGATGCTCTTTTTATTCTTGCCCCCTCTCCCCTGTCCCAGCCCCGCCCATAAGGGGATCGCTGTGGTTTTGCGGATCATTCCATAAACACGCAGCAGGCAACGCTTTCGCGTTATTCCCCTGATTCTAATTTTCCTGTTTGACAAACGATGATTCTGCACCAAAGTTGGCCCATTTTATTCACGGCCGGGAGGAGAGGGGGTTTTGCGAACGGGCGGAGTTTCGGCGGAGAGTTCGGCTAGGCGGGCGAACATGTGTTTGATGTCGTAGGCGCCGCGGATACCGACATAGATGGTGATGGTAGAGTACCAGATCAGGACGGCCAGGGTAATGCCGGACCAGAGCCAGTGGTCGAAGATTACGGTGGTATCAATTGTGCTTAACATGGTTTTACCTCGTACATTACAGGTTAGTATTTGGATTTTGGTTGGGCCGGAAAACGGGTTTGAGGAGGGAGCCGACGATCATGGAAATAGCGACGATGGCATAGGTGCCGATGTTTACCCAATTGTCACCGATGTGATAGGAAGTCCAGCCTTTTAATTGCTGCACCCCGTTTTCCAGCAGCGGCTGGCCGGCGGCATCAAAGAGGGGGACTTTGATAAATAGGTTCAGGGACAAAGCCAGGATCGGCAGGGCCGCGCCCATGACGATGGCGGCGATGGCGCCCCAGTTGTTGGCACGTTTCCAGTAGCAGCAGGCGATCAGGAGGATGGACATACTAGAGAGATAGATGGTGCCGGTGGTCTGGAGGTATTCCCAGAGATTGCCTTCGAGTTTATACCAAAGCCCCCAGAAGAGCAGGAAGAGGCCGATGAGAGCGACGATGAAGCGGTTGATGAGGATGCCCTTCTTCTCGGACCAGGGCCGGCGCCGGCGGAAGGGAGCCAGGATGTCGTTATAGATGACGGAGCTCCAGGTGATCATGTAGGAGGCATCGGTGGACATGTCAGCAGCGAGCATGGCGGCGATGAGGATGCCCATCATACCCATCGGCACTACGGTGCTCAGATAGAGGGGCATGGCAAAGAGGGAGGTGTCTTTCTCGCCCATGGTGGCGGCAATGTTGGAGAGGGTTTCAGGGGAAACCGCGACAGATGCCAGGGCGGCGATACCCCAGATGCCGGGGATGATCCAGCGGCATACGAAGAAGAAGGCGGTGCCGGTATAAACCTTGCGGCCGGTATGGGTATCCTTGGCGGAGAGCAGGCGGCCGATGCAGGTCTGCCAGGTAAGGACGGCAGCCGTATTGGTCAGGAGGTTCGACAGGACAAATTGCCAGCCGAGTGCGGGATTCTGGAAAGGATTGAATCCGCCGGAGCCGAAATGCTGGTGGACGGTGAGCAGGATGTTGTCCCAGCCGACTTTGCCGAGGATCAAAAAAGTAACGACAATCAGTCCGATACTCATGACGACGAACTGGAGGTAGTCCGTCACGAGAACCGAGAGCATGCCGCCAAGTATGGTATAAACGGCGACACCGATGAGAAGAACGGTCATCGCAATTTCGAGGTAGGTGGGATTCATGCCGCAACAGACGACCAGGAACTGGCCACCGACGCGAAGAAAAACACCCATATTCAAGAGGCCGCCGAGAACGATGACGACGCCCGCCAGCCAGCGGACGAAGCTGCCGTATCGTTTTTCGAAAAGTTCGGGGATGGTCATAACACCGGAGTCACGCAGGGGTTTGACGCAGAAGCCGGTCCACCCGACCACGAACATGGCCAAAGCCATGCAGATGCCGGGGATGGCGCCGGCAAAACCGCGGGTGTAGCCGGCCTGAGCGGTGTACATGCAGGTGACGATGCCGAACTCGGTGGCGGCCAGGGAAGCGATGCCGAGATAGACGTTCATTTCGCGGCCGGCGACAATAAAATGTTCCACCTTGCAGACGTATTTGCGGACCATGACACCGGCAATCATGGTAATCAGGAGATATAGACCTACAATACTGCCGTCCAATAGCCAGGAGAAATGACTCATGTAATGCACCTTTACGTTAGACTGAATTTAGATTGCTTTACTTTTTACCGGCTTGGCGGTCAAAGTCCAGAAAAAAACTGCCGCTGTTAGCAGGTTATGATTTTATTCGCCTTGGCGGATTCCTTTTCCCGGGCAATCAGTTTTACGGAATTTTTCGATTGCTCGGGGGTGGTGACAGGGGGCAGTTTGGCGCCTTGGGCGGTCTGGATGAAATGTTCAATCTCGCGGGAATAGCCGTCGCCGGGCAGAATTCCGGGAGTAAAGGCCTCGCCTTTCGCGGGGCAGACCTTGAAAGCCGGCTGGCGGGTGCAGTCGTAGGTGATGACGGCCTGATCGAGGACGATATTAAAACTCATCTCAAAGCCGAAGGACGGCGACATCATCCAGCCGCCCTCAGCAGTAACGACACAATCGCGGTCGAGGATATACTGGGTGACGAGGTGGTCGTAGTCCTGGCTGGGGCCTTTGACGGCCCGGGTCAGAACGGCTTTGGGCATTCCGAAAAGATACTGGACAAAATCAGAATCATGAATATGCAGATCCAGCGCCGCCCCACCGCTTTTCTGGCCGTCCATGAGCCAGTTGTCCCAGGACCAGACGGGCGTTAAGCTCAGCCGCTGGAAGGTGGCGGCTTTGACGGGGCCGTACTGGCCGGAGTCGATGATTTCTTTGGCCTTGACATATTCAGGCCAGAAACGTATGCAATGGCCGATCTGGAGGGTTTTCCCGCTGGCTTTCCAGGCGGCGATCATCGGGTCGCAGTCCGGTTCCGTCAAGGCCATCGGCTTTTCGCAGAGGACATGCAAGCCGGCCTGCAGGGCCTTGACGGTGTATTCCTTGTGCAGGTAGGTCGGCAGGGTGATCGAAATCGCATCCAGTTTGGCCTTTTTCAGCATCTGGTCGAAGTCAGAATAAAGCTCGATCCCGGTGAAGTCGAGCGGCTTATCGGCCCCGGCGATATTGCCGGCGGTACCGCCGGTATCCTTGAACTTTTTTTCGTCAATGTCGCAAATCGCGGCCAGCTTTACATCGGCATTTTTGCGATAGCAACCAAAGTGCATCTTGCCCATAAATCCCAAACCAATGATTCCTACTCGCAACATTTTTATTCTCCTGTGAATGTGTTTCTATAATTTATGGTTTACTTAAAGATTTTCTTCATGGCTTTAGCGGTTTTGGCGGGCCGGCCGGGCTGATAGGGTATCATCTCGGCGGTTACATAGCCATCATAACCGATATCCGCCAGGGCTTTTTTCACGGCCTTAAAATCGACGTCGCCTTCGAGCAGATCGACAAAGCCGTCAATGGTCCCGACGGAGCGTTTGAAGTCCTTGATATGCACCCGCTTGATACGCTGGACCAGAATGGCAATCCACTGGTCGGGATAGCCAGTCAGCAGGACATTGCCTACATCGAAATAGGCGCCCACCTGTTTGGACTTAAAACTGTCAATGAAAGACTTCATTTCCAGGGGACTGAGGAGGAATTTATTCCAGACGTTTTCGATGGCGAGCGTCACCCTCATTTTTTCAGCGGTGGGCAGGAGTTCTTTAACGGCATCGGCGGCCCGCTGGTAACAGATGTCATAGGGAATGACCTCAACATCCGGCAGGAAGAAGACATCGACCGCGCCGGGGACAAACAAATAGGCATCGGTCCCCAGCCAATGAGTAACCTGTAACGCACCCTTGGTGAAGTCGATAATTTTGGCCCGGACGGCAGGGTCATTGGCGGAGGGGGAGCAGCCCCAGCTTTCCCCGCTGGCGACACTGGCGATTTCGATACCGATTTTCCGGGCGGTCTGTAAGATCTGCTGGCATTCTGCCTGGGTAGTCTTATGGGTAAGTACCCCCTGGCTGCCGATACACAGCTCAATGGCGTCAAAACCCAGGTCTCTGGCCTCCTGCATCGCTTCGGCGATGGGCCGTTTGGCTTCCAGACCGCCCTCGAACATCCAATAACTTGCACTGATCTTCATCGTTATACCCTTTACCAAAATACATAACTTATTGGTACCTGTCTGCCATAAAATACCCTGTAATTTTGTTGACTTCCATAGCTGAAAGTAACATGATGATGTATAAACGTAACTTAAATTGGCTATTTTTTTACGGTCTGAATCATGAAAGCAGAAGCGGACAGCCGACATACCATCAAACGGGAGATTTCGCAATGCCCGCCCGGGCATGTAATTACGGCGGATTACTTTTATTATGACACGGAGCCGTGCGATCAGTCGGAGCTGGCGATCATTTGCGGCGGGCACGAAAAATGTGCTCCTGATTTTGTGATTCGCCGGAATAACTACCCCTACTATGTACTCAAATACACACTCAGAGGGAAAGGGATTTTTCGAATTCATGGAAAAGCCCATCCTCTTCAGCCGGGGGTCATTTCGGGTTTTGCACCGGGTGAGGCGCATGAATACCGGGCAGATGAGCAGAATCCGATGGAGCATATCTTTTTTGTGTTCACGGGCCGGCAGGCGGAGGAACTGCTGCGAAAAAGTACACTGGACCGCTGCGGGGCCTTTTCCATATCGGATTATGAAAAAATCCAGTCGCTGGTGGAAACCATCCTGAAAAACGGTTTTGAAAAAAACGAGCATTCCCAGCCGCTTTGTGTCAGTTACCTGCGGGTTTTGCTGCTGGAACTGGCGTCCATGGCATCCCAATCCGAGGAATATTGCCCAATCTCGCTGGAAACGTACCGCACCTGCCGCCAATATATTAACAAGAATTTTTCCACTATCACTTCGCCCTGCCAGGTGGCGGACGCCTGTTATATTAATGTTCGATACATGTCCCGTTTATTTAAAAAATACAGCCAGACCCCCCCGCACGAGTATATTACCCGCTTGAAACTAAACAAGGCCAGCCGGCTGCTCTTGAATTCCAACCAGACCATCGGCCAGATCGCTCAATCGCTGGGCTTTTACGATCCCTATCATTTTTCACGTACCTTTAAAAAATTCTTCGGCTCCTCACCCCAACAATATCGGAATATTCATTTATAAGGAAACGATATGCAGGAACCCAAAAA
>CAZOMV010000040.1:0-47441 GCA_964580995.1 uncultured Pirellulales bacterium | reverse complement strand
GCCTTTAGCCAGCGTAGGCTAATGTGCCTGTCAGATTAAGTAGTGACAAGTACAGTTACCGGCCATGAAGGTTTTATCGGACAGATGAGTAAGTATGAGACGACCAATGCTCAGTATTGCCAGTTCCTGAACGCTGCACTTGCTTCTGGCGATATAACTGTCAGCGGTAATATCATCTATGGTGCCAACGGCTCTAACAGTGGAGTGGATTATGTTGCTCAGGTGTATTATAACCTCAATGGTGCGGGTGTTACTACTGATGGAGCCACCGACGGTGGGGCGGCAAGGATTAATTACAGTGGCGGCGTGTTCAGTGTTGACAGCGGTCTTGAAATTCAACTTCAAATCTTCATTTTTACATAAATATCACTGATTTCATTAGTTAGCAAGTGGTAAATATCGTATAAAGTGTAGATATCGTACCTTTTGGTTGTAGTTTGGTTGTAGCTTTTCATGTGTAAAATTTCTTGCATTTCGAAGTCAAATTTTAGATACTTAATGAGATACTTGATGATATGACCAGCGGCTTCATAGCCCGCAGATGGCATGAGAAAAGGCTATTTTATTGGTAGATCATGTTCCGGTAGAATCGGCATAGCTGAAGAAAACCGAATAGTTCGGCTTTCCAACATGGCGCTATCCATCCTTCAAAAAGGCATCCAGAAGCAACAGAAGAACCCTCGATATACTATTCGAGAAAAGCTTTTCATTATCTGTCATATGGAAACTTACCAGATACCGAGACGCAGGGTAACGGAATATCTGGGGATTGCCCGATCGACTCTCTACCGATGGCTGCAGAAGATCGAAGAACAGAAACAATCACGTACGCCGGTAAATAAAACACCAACGGAAATAGCATCTCTTATCTGGGAAATAACCAAGTCCAATGTCAGCTGGGGTCGGATTCGGATCGCCAACCAGCTGGCATTGCTGAACATATTCCTTTCCGCTTCTACCGTGCGTAATATTCTCAATAGGCCGAAACCTCCAAAACAGCCTATATCTCAAACTAGACCCGAAACCACTGAAAAAGCAAAAGAACGTTCGATTCCTGCCTGGTATCCCAATCATGTTTGGTCTATCGACACCACCGAAATGTTTTGTTGGGGACTATGGCCGATACAGATCTGTGTGGTCATTGACCACTTCTCCCGTAAAGTAATGGCTGCCATTCCCCTGGAAGGACCCAATGCTGGATGGATCCATAATGCTTTGGAAAGTGCCATGGAAAAATATGGTTCGCCCAAACATATTATTTCCGATCAGGCCAGTGTTTTCACCGGAGATGTCTTTGCCGAACTGCTAGACAGATGGAACGTGAAGCCACGTTTAGGAGCCGTAGGAAAACATGGATCAATTTCTGTCACCGAGAGGGTGATCAAAACCTTGAAATACGAATGGCTCAAACGGGTGGTGTTCATTAAAAGTTTTGATCACTTGAGCCTCCTCTGCAAAGAATTTGAAATCTGGTATAACGCCTGGCGGCCGCACATGGCTTTGGAAGGTTTTCGGCCTGATGATGTGTATTACGATAAAAAACCGGAGAAACCGGATCGGGACGCCAAAACAGTTCCGGATAATATCGACCAACATCTTTTCCATGAAACTCGGATCACTGGGTATCGGCTTAAGAGTGTTGCATAGTTTTACCATCCCGTACCTGTAACATGAAAACAAGGATTGTCCCTCAATAAATTAATAATCCTATGACAGTGTTCTTGATTTTGCGTTCGTTGACCATTACCGAGTGTATTGATTAACCAAAGCGGTCTGATTAATAAACTTTTCAAAGAGACTTTACGGTGTATTCAACGATTCTACAGTGGTCCGATTACTGCTTAACAAGCACAGGCGGCCCTGCTGCGACTGAACCTGTTGACCTACAGGGACTTGTGGCAATGGCTGAACGGTCCGTTTGAAATCCCCCGCGGCCGCCCCGCCGGGTCGCCAGTTGCTTTTGTTTGAGTAGGATCTGGGACAGCAGAAAAAGAAAGGAACAAAAAAACAGGATAACCTCAACCGAGCATCTGAAAAACCTTGTCTGAAACAGCCGTTTCGAACGTGTTTTTTATAGCCTTATACCAATCAATGAATTATTTTGGACAGCAGTGATTGTTCATATATCACCATCCCAAGTTATACTGGCTTGAACCGGGCTGCGGATGGTGGAGGGGTGCGGATTTCAATAACGATCAAATCGTTTCCCTGCCGGATTTAACATCATTTGCCAGTTTTTGGCTGGCAGGGACGAGCTTGTAATGATCTCAGGTTTTCCACTATTGATGATTGACGGAAAGATTCGATGCCTAAGTAAAAAGTAAGGTGAGAATAGGGATATTCCCTATATCGCCGGTTTTTGGAACCCATTACATAGTATTCATGCAGAACCAGATGAAAGGAGTTTATTATGAAAACGAGCGTCAACAGCGATTTATGTACTGGATGCGGTCTCTGTGAAGAAGTATGTCCGGAAGTATTCCAAGTTGAGGGAAATGTGGCCGTAGTGGTGGTGGATACGGTAACCTCCGAGGCGAAGGATTCCTGTCGGGAGCCCATGGGAAACTGTCCCACGGAGGCGATTACGATTGAAGAGTGATCAGCACACGGTTCAGAAATTGAGTAATGCATATTACAAATGTTTGTAAGGATAATACTATGGACAAACTCAACGATGTGGAGAAAGAAATTATAAAACGATTGGAAGGTTGTTCGTTATCTACCTGTCAGGCGGAGCAATTGAGGCAAATTCTGTTAACCAGTCTTTATTATGTTGATCATGACAGTTTTGTTCAGCCTTCTGAAATGGCAAAGATTCTAAACTCTTCGATTGTTATCAATCCGGATTCTCTGTTAGATTTTGAACAGATAAAGATACTGTTTTTGCAGATGAATTATTACCGCTATCAGCGGGAAATACTGCGGAAGAAATTACTGCGGAAAAAGGTCTGGCGGGAGGAAGAAGTTATGATGCTTTTGCGCTGGGACGATCAGCAGCGTGTCCTCAAAGACAAGCTGGTCAACTGGAATATGGGGCTGGTGATGTCGATGGCGCGTCGTGCTCATTATTATCATCTCGAATATGAAGATTGTGTGAGTGAGGGCAGCCTGGCCTTAATGCGTGCGGTAGATCGATTTGATTGTGCTCTGGGGTATCGATTCAGTACCTATGCCTGCCAGGCAATCCTGCAGAGTCTGCATCGTCTGGCCAAAAAACACAACCGTTGGCGCAGCCGTTTTTCTTGCTCCAGCGAAATGAGTTTTGATATTGATGATCATGTGGAACAAAGGCGAGAAAATCAACTGCGGGAGCAAGCACAAACGGTTGGGATGATCGTGCGCGACAATCTAGCCGCTCTTTCGGATGCAGAGATGTTTGTTCTAGATAGACGATTTTCACTATCGGAAGATGCATGCCGGCCGATGACGCTGGAAAGGATTGGTCAGCATCTGGATTTATCCAAGGAGCGGGTGCGGCAAATTCAGAAAAAGGCGTTGGGTAAGGTCCGCCAGGCAAGTGAACAATCTCTGATATCGGTATAGGATTCTGGTCATGGCAAAAAAAATAGATTGTCGGAGATCCATGAGGAAAAGAAAAATTCCTTCGGCTCCGACATATTTTTTGAGACACAATGAAATGTCCTGGCAATCACTCTTTTTGCCATAGCCACTTGGTTAAAAGTGCAGCCGGTCCACACCGTTGTTTATTTCAAATAGACCTGGTTAGGGACATAATATTTTGCCTTACCGAAGAGTGTCGAAACGATAATATGAAAGTACGAAAGGAAATATTATGAAGACATTTATGAATGGATCAAAATCAAAGCAGATGTATCCCACCCAGTAAACGCGTGACAATAAGCAGGCAGTGCCCTCCATGCCGACATACGACGAAATTGCCAGGCGGGCGTATGAAATCTATCTCAATAATGGCGCAGACAAGGAAAATCTGAACAGGACTGGCATCAAGCCGAACATGAACTGCGTAACGAAAGAATTGGAGCCTCCATGCAGCCTTGAATGAAATGACGTGTACCCACCCCCCGGAGCGAATGATCCATTCCTTAACAAAACCGCGTTTTTGGCCCAAAAAGCCGAAATCAGCAAAAAAAACGCCTGAAATTAATTTTCAATCCGACTAGATGAAGAGTAAGAGGCAGCCGCCGCCCGGCTCTTTTGCCCCATGCTCTGAGGCCAGAGCGATAAATCCCAGCCGCAAAGCAGCTGGTTTTACCAGCTTTTTGTGAGTTAATCCTTTTATCAGGTTGTCTTCTTGTCAGCACAGAAGATAGGTAAACCACCGCGGGCCAGACTGCCACGCCGCTGCCGGGGGCATTTCGCACCGTCCGCCGGAAGGCTGGATTATGGCGGGTGGTTTGCGCTGGCTGCTAGGGAAGGGGATTAAATAGTTGACACGGAAAACACCGGTAATTATACTGTACTTTTCAATGTCTTTAAAGAGGTTAGATTAATGTAGGTTGGTTTGATAGAGAACGGTTTTGCCTGATGATAATGGAATTCGCCAACAATTCAGCGGGACATAATAGCCTTAACCGGTAATTTCTATTTTATGTGAATTGTGCTATGAAGCCGCAAACAAAACGAAAAATCGCCAGGGGGCTGTCGGTGACGGTGATGCTCTGCGGTGCGGCGGTGATGGCCGGGTGGATAGGGGATATCGGCCTCTTGAAAAGCCTTTCGCCGGGGTGGATTTCGATGAAGGTTGACACCGCCTTTGCCTTTGTCCTCAGCGGCATAATCCTCTATTTCATCGTTCGGACCGCCGCAGGAAAACCGGACATAGCCCAGGTGGCGATTTCGATAACTTCCTTACTTCTTATTCTACTGATGGGAATCTTATTTTTCTCCACCCTGCTGGGGGTGCACACTGGCGCAGAAGAGTTGTTTATCAAGGACACCTCGATCGACCGGAATACGGTGGTCCCGGGCCGCCCCTCTATCCCTACCATGATCAATTTTATCCTCATCGGCGCCGCCGGCCTGATTACTCTGCTGACGCCCGATCGCCTCTGGCGGGTCAAGAGCATCGGATTCGTCATCAGCGTCATCGGGGCCATCGCCCTAGTGGGCTATCTGTTCCAGGCTCCTCTGCTGTATTATTATGTGGAAGGTATCAACTCGGCCATCGCCTTTCACACGGCTGCTTTATTTGTGCTCGTGGGGGCAGGATTTCTATGTCTATAAAAGCAAAACTTACGATTCTGTTTCTGGCGGTGGCCTCGATCCCCCTGTTGCTGGTCACCGCGCTGATTCACATCAATTACAAACATTCCCTGGAGGACGGTCGCCTGGCCCAGATGCAGGACCTGGCCGCTTTTAAGGCGGATAAAATAGAAACTCACTTTGCGAGTTTGAAGATTTATTTCGAGTTAGCTCAGGCGGCGCAGGTCATTAAGAAGAATCTGTCCGTGATGATCCGGCTGGCCGGCGACCCGGATCACCCGGAGTTTAGGGCGGCCAGAGAAATGATCGATGCAGTGTACGGCAAGCTGCCAGCGAGTTTATACCTACTGGATCTTATGCTGACCGATCCGCAAGGCAGAATCGTTTATTCCGGCAATCCGGAACATTTCGCCCAAGACCTCCTGCATTTTCTGCCGGACCCGCAGCAAAAGGCCTTTCCGGAAGGAAAGGATAAGATCTACTTTTCCGATATCTTTTTCAATAAAGCCCATAATGACAGGCCGGGTATGCTGATTACCGGCCCGGTTCGGGATTTTGACGGTAATTTCATCGGGGTGATTGCCGCTGAAGTCGATATGATACCCGTTTATAATCTGGTCCAGGATACCACCGGGCTGGGCCGTACCGGCGAGACCCTGCTGGGCAAGAAAATCGGGGAGGAGGCGGTATTCTTAAATCCCCTCCGGCATGACCCCGGTGCCACCCTGGTCCGAAAAATAAAGCTGGGAACCGAGCTGGGCCTGGCTATGCAGCAGGCCGTGCAGAAGCAGGCCGGAGTCGGCCAGTACCTTGATTATCGCGGCGAAAAGGTCGTGGCGGCCTGGCGGTATCTGCCATCCATGGACTGGGGCATGGTGGCGAAAATCGATAGCAAGGAGGCATTTGCCGGCGTGACCCGATTGCGCCATCTGGCGGCGATTATCCTGGCGATCGTCATGGTTCTCAGTTGGATCATCGCCTATTCCATCGCCCGGTCGATTTCCGAACCGATCCGGCATCTCGCGCAAGGAGCGGAGATCATCGGCAGCGGAAATCTGGGCCATAAGGTCGCAATCAACCAGATGGATGAAATCGGCCAGCTTTCCCAGGCCTTTGACAAAATGACCGGGGATTTGCAGCGGATCCTCGCCTCCCGCGATGAACTCAACCAGGAAATTGCCGAACGCAGGCAGGCCGAAGAGGCCCTGCTCCAGAGCGAGCAGCAGGTGCGCCGGAAACTGGAAAGCGTGCTTTCCCCCGAGGGTGACTTGGGGATACTTGATCTGGCCGACCTCGTGGATATCCCGGCCCTCCAGTCACTCATGGAAAACTACTACCAGGTCACCCGCATTCCCATGAGCATCCTAGACGAGAAAGGCAAAGTTCTGGTGGGGGTCGGCTGGCAGGAAATATGCACCCGGTTCCACCGGGCCAATCCGCAATCCTGCCGGCATTGCCTCGAAAGTGACCTGCAATTGACGGCCGACCTGCGGATGGGGGAGATTCGCCTCTACCAGTGCAAAAACCACATGTGGGACATCGCCACGCCCCTGCTGGTGGCCGGCCAACGGCTGGGCGGCATCTTTTCCGGGCAGTTCTTCTTCGAGAACGAAACACCCGATATCGAGATCTTCCGCGCCCAGGCCCGGCAGTTCGGCTTTGACGAAAAAGAGTACCTGGCCGCCCTGGACCGCGTCCCCCGGCTGAGCCGCGAAACGGTCAATCACGGAATGTCCTTTTTCCTCAAGCTGGCCGACATGCTCTCTCAACTGGGCTACAGTAACGTCAAACTCGCCCGCCTGCTGGCCGAGCGGGACGCCCTGACGGAGAGTCTGCGCCAGAGCGAACTGTTCTACCGGCAGACCCTCGATTCGATCCCGGGCATGGTCTTTACCACCCGGCCGGACGGCTACTGCGATTACCAGAGCCAGCCGTGGGTGGACTTCACCGGCGTGCCGATGAGCGAACATCTGGGCAACGGGTGGAACAAGCTGCTCCACCCCGACGACCGCCCCCACGCCTTCGCCGCCTGGCGCGACGCGGTGGAAGAACGCGCTGCCTATGATCTGGAGTATCGCGTCCGCCGCTACGATGGAGAATACCAGTGGTTCAAGGTGATCGGCCGTCCCATCCGCGATGATGCCGGCCGGATCGTCCGCTGGTTCGGCGTCGCCGCCAACATCCACGAAATCATACGCTCCGAGGAAGTGATCCGAAAGGCCGCGGCCCAGTTTGAGATTCTCTCCGATACCGCGGCGAAATTATTGGAAAGCAAAAATCCTCAGCAAATTATAAATTCTCTCTGCGAACGGGTGATGGCGCACCTGGATTGTCACATCTTCGTCAACTATCTCGTCGAGGAAGAAGCCCGGCGCCTGCATCTCAACGCCTGCGGCGGGTTGCCGGAAAAGATGGCCGCCGATATCGAATGGCTGGATTTCGGCCAGGCCATCTGCGGCCGCGTCGCCGCCGAAGGCCAGCGCATCGTGGCCGAGAACATCCAGGAATCCTGCGACGCCCGCGCGGACCTGGTCCGCTCCGTCGGCATCCGGGCCTACGCCTGCCATCCGATCCTGGCGCAAGGCCAGGTAATCGGGACCCTCTCCTTTGGGACCCGGTCCCGAAAGAGCTTTTCCGCCGATGATCTGGCCCTGATGAAAACCGTAACGGATCATGTGGCCACGGCGATGGAACGCCTGCGGGCCGAGGAAGCCCTCCGCCTCTCGCGGGACGAGCTGGAAATACGGGTGGAAGAACGAACCAGGGAGCTTACGGAGGAAGTCGCCGAGCGCAAAAAGGCCGAGAATTCTATCAAGGCCGAGCGGCAGAGATTCTATGACGTTCTGGAAACCCTGCCAGCCTATGTGTGCCTGCTGATGCCGGATTATTATATGCCCTTCGCCAACCGCATTTTCCGCCAGTGGTTCGGCTATCAGCCGGACAAGAAGTGCTATGAATTTCTGTTCAACCGCCAGGAACCCTGCGAGAACTGCGAAACCTATAAAGTTCTGCAAACCCACCAGCCCCAACAATGGGAATGGACCGGGCCCAACGGCAGAAATTACTCCATCTACGATTTCCCGTTCACCGATACCGACGGCTCTCAGCTCATTCTCGAAATGGGTATGGACATCACCGAGCAGAAGCAGGCCCAGACGGCCCTGCGCTCGGCGTCGCTCTACACCCGCGGCCTGCTGGAAGCCTCGCTGGACCCGCTGGTCACCATCAGTCCCGCAGGAAAAATCACCGATGTCAATCAGGCCACCGAAACGGTGACGGGCCTTTCGCGGGAACATCTGATCGGCAGCGATTTCTCCCATTACTTCACCGATCCGGACAAAGCCAGGGACGGTTACCAGAAGGTACTCGCCGAAGGTCTGGTCAAGGATTATCCGCTCACCATCCGGCACACGGAGGGACGCACCACCGATGTGTTGTATCATGCCACGGTATATAAAAACGAGGCTGGCGAGGTCCATGGTGTCTTCGCCGCCGCCCGTGATATCACGGAAAAAAAGGCTGTTGAGGCGGAACTGGCCAGGTATCGCCTGCACCTGGAGTATCTGGTCCGGCAACGAACCGGGGAACTGGCCCGGTCCAACAAGGACCTCGAACAGTTCGCCTATGTGGCTAGCCACGATTTGCAGGAGCCGCTGCGGGCCGTCGCCGGTTTCGTGGAACTGTTGCGGCGAAACCTGAAAGGCACGCTGGATGACAAGACCACGGAATATATGAACTTTACCATTGACGGCGCCCGGCGAATGCAGACACTCATCAGCGGCCTGCTGGAATATTCCCGCATCGGTACTCAGGGGAAAGCACCCCAAAAAACCGATTCGAAAGCCGCCCTCGATGAGGCGATCACACGTCTTCAGACCAGCATAAAAGAGACAGGCGCGGAGATCATCGCCGATGGCTTGCCGACGGTTTATTTCGACAGCGTCCAGTTGTCGCAATTGTTCCAGAACCTTATCGGCAACGCCCTCAAATTCCGCAGCGAAAAGGCCCCTCGCATTCATATTATCGCCACCCGTCACGCGGACGGCTGGCAATTCGCCGTTGCCGACAACGGCATCGGCTTCGAGCCGCAATACGCCGAGAGAATCTTCCAGATTTTCCAGCGGCTGCACAGCCGGGAAAATTATCCCGGCACCGGCATCGGCCTGTCCATCTGTAAAAAAATCGTCGAACGTCATAACGGAAAAATCTGGGTCGATTCAAAACCTGCAGGCGGTTCGATTTTCTATTTCACTGTTCCAGATAAAGGAGAATCCAACGAATGAATCTATCGGATGCAAAACCAATCGAAATCTTGCTCGTTGAGGACAGCCCCAGCGACGCCCAACTGACCAAAGAAGCGCTGGAGGCGGGCAAAATTGCCAATAATCTCAACCGGGTCGTGGACGGCATCGAGGCCATGGATTACTTACGGCAGAAAGGAAAATACACCAAAGTGCCAAGGCCCGACCTCATCATGTTAGACCTGAATCTGCCCCGCAAGGACGGCCGGGAGGTTCTCAGAGAGCTAAAAAATGATCCGGCCCTGGGTCTGATCCCCGTCATTGTACTGACCACCTCACGGGCCGACAAGGATGTGCTGCAATCCTATGAGCTGAACGCAAATTGTTATATCACAAAACCCGTTGATTTTGAACATTTCATCGACGTAATCAAAACCATTGAAAAATTCTGGTTGACGGTCGTTACCCTGCCGCCCAAGATCTGAGCATATGAAAAACGAAAAACCAATTACTACTTTGCATATCCTGCTTGTCGAAGACAGTCCTTCCGATGCTGCGCTTCTGCAGGAAAGCATTTCTTCAAACATTGGCGTAGATATTTCCATGCGCGTGGTTTCATCGCTGCGCGAAGCCATAGAACATCTAAATCATAATCAGATCGATGCGGTACTGCTGGACTTGAGTTTGCCCGATAGTTCCGGTCTGGATACGGTGCGGCAGGTCCGAAACCTTTCGCCTGATTTGCCGATTGTGGTACTTACCGGAATCAACGACGAGAATATGGGCGTCGAAGCCCTGCGAACCGGCGTTCAGGATTACCTGGTAAAAGGCCAGACCGACGGACGGACTCTGATCCGTATCCTTCGTTATTCCATCGAGCGAAAAAAGACAGAGGAGGCGCTGCGGCAAAGCCGCAACGATCTGGCCCGCGCCCAGGAGGTGGGAAATATCGGAAGCTGGCGGTTGAATGTCCACAAGAATGAACTGACCTGGTCGGATCAGAATCATAGCATTTTCGGAATACCCAAAGGGACATCCTTGAACTATGATACCTTTTTGTCGGCGGTTCATCCGGACGACCGGGCGTACGTGAATGAGAAATGGCTGGCCGCTCTGCAAGGGGAACCCTATGACATTGAACACCGGATTTTGGTCCATGGACAGATCAAATGGGTCCGGGAACGGGCGTTACTGGAATTCGATGCGGCGGACGCTCCACTGGCGGGTTTCGGAATTACGCAGGACATCACCGCAATTAAAAAATATGAAGATGAAATTAAAAGTTTAGCCAAATTCCCATCCGAAAATCCGTTTCCGGTTTTACGAATCTCCAGCCAGGGAGAAATATTGTATGCCAACGGACCCGGTGCTGTCGTCTTGGATTATTGGCAGCGGAAAGTAGGGCAAACGGTTCCGGATGATTGGTGTCAGCTGGTAACCGAGGTGATCCGCAGCGGGAGAAATCGGGTCGAAGAAATCCAGCACCGGGAACATACCTATAGTCTGGTACTTACTGCTATACCAGGGATAAGTTATGTGAATATCTACGGTCGGGATATCACCGCGCAAAGAAAGGCCGAACTGGCTCTGCGTCAATCCAATGACCAGCTACAGGTTAAGGTCCGTGAGCGAACCGCCGAACTGGGGCGCATGGTAAAAATCTTACAGGAGGAAGTCAAACAGCGGATTCAGATCGAAAACCAGTTGCGGGAGAGTTCGGACATGCTTGAAGCTTTCTTCTCTCATTCCCTTACTCCGCTGGTGATTCTGGACCGGCAGTTCAATTTTGTCCGGGTCAATGCCGCCTATGCCCGGGGCTGTCAGCGGGAGATCGCGGATTTTGCCGGTCGTAATCATTTTGAATTGTATCCCCATGAAGAAAATCAGAAAATCTTTGAAACCGTGGTTCGGACCAAAGTTCCTTATCAGGTAACAGCGAAATCCTTTAGCTTCCCCGATCATCCGGAATGGGGGATAACCTACTGGGACTGGAACCTGAATCCGCTGCTGGATGAAACCGGGGAGGTGGAATATCTGGTGTTTTCTCTCCGGGATGTCACCCAGCGCAAACAGGCGGAGATGACGATGCAGGAAAGCGAGGAAAAATACCGTCATCTGGTGGAACTCCTGCCGGAAGCGATTTTCGCGGTGTATAAAGGAAAAGTGACGTATGTCAACCGGGCGGCCTGTAAAATTCTCCGGGCCGCCGGCGAAGAAGAACTGCTAGGGCTCTCGATCCGGGATATTCTGCTGGCGACGGACAAGTTCCATGAGATTCTGCAGGATGTGCATCAGACTGAACAGCACATCCAGCCCCGGGAAATCCAAGTGAAATGCCTCGATGGTACGATGGTGGATGTAGAAGTTTCGGCCTCCTTGATGGGGCATCGCGATGTACCCGGCTACTTGGTACTCTTCCGGGATATGACCGAAGAGAAATACCAGCAGCAACTCATTCGCCTGAGTGAAATGCGGTTAAGCGAAGCCCAGCATATTGCCCATCTG
This sequence comes from uncultured Pirellulales bacterium, assembly GCA_964580995.1. Lineage (GTDB taxonomy): Bacteria > Planctomycetota > Phycisphaerae > Sedimentisphaerales > SM23-30 > JAKJEP01. The sequence continues at coordinate 35,511 of CAZOMV010000040.1, read as the reverse complement.
GGCAATTGGGAATGGGATTTTTCTGCCGATGAAATCTGGTGTTCCGATGAGGTGTATCGTATTTTCGGATTACCGCCGCAGGAAATGAAGTTTACCCTGGAATTGATTGTGGACCATACGCATCCGGAGGACCGGAATCTGGTCCGGCAGACGCTGGACGATGCCCGGCAGCGACTACAAACCTTTCATATAATCCACCGGATTGTTCTGCCGGATCAGACGGAACGAACCGTGCAGGTGCAGGCGGAACCCCATTTCGATTCCCAGAGGCAACCTTTGATTTTGAGGGGCACCATCCAGGATGTAACCGAACAGAAAAAAAATGAATCGCAGCTGCGCGACAGCCAGAGGAAACTGCGCTTGCTGGCCACCGAATTGGAAAAGGCCGGAGAACAGGAAAGGCGGCAAATCGCCGTCGATCTCCATGATTCCATCGGGCAAATCCTGGCCTTTTCCGCCCGGGAACTCAAAGGACTGCAAAAGGTTTTGCCGAAAAATTTCAGCCAGACTGTGCAGGAAGTCACCAAGCAACTGGACCTGGCCGTCAAACAGACCCGTACCTTAAGCTTCGACCTAAGCCCCAGCATCCTGTATGATTTAGGTTTGGAGCAGGCTATTGAAGAGTTAACCGAACGGTTTTCTGCTGAGAAAAAAATGATGTGCTCTTATGAAAGTGACGGCTTGGGAGTTCCCCTGGCCGATCCTCTGAAGATTCTTTTATATCGTGCGGTTCGGGAATTGCTGGTCAATGTGAGTAAACATGCCCAGGCCACGATGGTAAAAGTTTCCCTGAGCCGCTGCGATCAGCAGTTTCAAATACGAGTGGAAGATAACGGGCGGGGTCTGGTAGCTCCTGATCCCGAGACCCTGTCGAATCAAGCCAAGGGATTCGGATTGTATAGCATCAGCGAGCGGCTGGGCCATATCGGCGGAAAACTGGAGATGAAATCTTCCCCCGGCCAGGGAGTAAAAGTACTATTAACCGTTCCGCTGGATCCGGAACCCATAATCTAACAGAAAGGCAATCATGAATATTAAAGTAGTATTAGCAGATGATCATGCCATTGTGCGCCACGGTTTAAGCCGGGCTTTTCAACAGGAAAAGGGGATGGAAGTGGTCGGTCAGGCCCAGGACGGCCTGTCTCTGGTGAAGCTGGCCGGAGAGTTGTCGCCGGATGTGGTAGTGATGGATATTTCCATGCCCGGGCTGAACGGGATCGAAGCGACCCGCCGAATTACCGTTGAGCATCCGAAAGTCAAGGTGATCGGTCTTTCCATGCATTCCAGTGACAAATATGTCCGGGAGATGTTCAAAGCAGGAGCCTGTGGCTATCTATTGAAAGATTGCCCCTTTGATGAACTGGTGGAGGCGATTCGGATTGTGGTAAGCGGCAAAACTTACATCAGCCCCTCGATCGGGGATACGATCATCAAAGACTATCTAACCAAACCGGATAAAGAGTCCGCCTTTTCGATCTTGTCGGCCCGGGAGCGGGAAGTCTTGCAGCTATTGGTGGAGGGTCATACTACCAAGCAAGCCGGCCAGCGGCTGGGGATCAGTCCCAAGACAGTGGAAGCCCATCGCACCAATATCATGGAAAAACTGAATATCGACAATATCGCCCAGTTGACCAAATATGCCATTCAGGAAGGCCTGACAGCGCCGGAACCCTGAGTTTATTTAGGGTAATCTGCCGCTCATTCGTCCTCTGCTAATAAACGGGGGCGATGAGTAGCCAGTGTTCGGCGAGCCGGCTTAAATCCAGGATATCCACCACACCGCTTTGATCAAAATCACAGGAAGAGCACCAATTATTGTCAATCCCGCAGGTATTGTCCAGCCAAAACCAGCTCAAAATCAAATAATCTACGAAGTTTACGATGCCATCGCTATTCACATCGGGAATTTCAGCGATCAGGGAGAAGGCGGTGTCACCGGCAAAGATATTGTATGACGTTTCGGAAAAGTTTTCAAAGCGCAGGCCGTCTCCATTTAATCCTGCCGCCAGGCCCCAGTCGGGAATGCCGGCCTGGGACGCCTCAATCCTTATCCAGTATTTGGTTCCCACTGTTAACGCCAAAGGCGCCGGCAGTGCCCAATAATAATCATACATGATCATCCCCCCGAACGTCCCGATTTGCATCTCCCCGGCAGTACCGATACCCGTGCCGTAAGCATAGGTCACGAAGGGACCGGAAAGGAGATCAGGCGTCCCCAGCTTGTCGGGCCAAAAAGAAATGCTAAAATCCAGTACTGGGCCAAACGGATCGGCGGTTCCGTAGATATATCCCCCACGCCAGACAACTGCGCTGATTGTCTGAGTGGAACTCAGGGTAAAATCATCCCAGACAAACCGGTCCCAGAGCGACCCGTTCCCCGATGATTGATACAACGTGCTGCTCAGGTTATGGGGTTGCGTGAACACCACATTGCCGGCTGGGGCCTGACCCGATAATATTGCCAGCAGAACAAGACAATACAGTTTTTTCATAAAAACCACCTCCGATAAAAAAGTACTCCAATTCTAAAAATAAAGATACTCGTTTTTTACTAATTTTAATGGGGAGGGAGAAAAACTCTCCCTCCCCAACCCAAATACTTCCCATCCAATTACCAACCTTACGGTGTAGTAATGGGCAATGGGGTAGCATTCGTCCAAGCTGAGGGATCTGCGCTGTTGAAGGCCTGAATCCGGTAATAATAGCTCGTAAGACGGTTAACTGTCTGCGTTACGGTGGTCACGTTAGCTCCGATATTGCTGATGATCGGGTTGGTAAAGTTAGCATTGGTAGCTCTCTGGATTGTGTATCCAGTTTCACCGGCAACATCCGGCCAGACCAGTGTGACCCTGACGTTGTTGCCCTGCCTCACGGCCGTGGCCGTCAGGGTGGCGGGCGCCGCCGGGGGGGTCAGAGGAGCATTGGCGGGATAGGTCACGATATTGGAGTATCCTGAATTGAGGGTCGTGTTGGGGAAGCCGATTGATGGAGCAGGGTACACCATCGTATCACCCACCGTATTCGTAGCAAACACTCTGTAGTAATAGGTGTCCTTGGCGTTGTGGAAATGATCGGTGTATGTCGTCACGTTTCCGGGAACATTGACGGTTACCAATCCTCTTGTAAAGCTGACATTGTTGGCCCTCTGGACCGTAAAGCCGGTCGCATTCGCGGAGTTTGCCGTCCAATTCAAAATAGTATCCGCTTTATTCCCGGACAGCACAATCGAGGCGGTTAGATTACTCGGTGCATCCGGCGTCACCGCAAAGCACATCGCATGCATCATATCCATCTCTTCGTGAGCCAGGAGGTGGCAGTGATAGACGTACTCCCAGCCGAAATTGACATAATGATTCGGAACGACGTTAACCGGATTTCCCTGGGGATCATGGAATCCGGCGGGCGGCGGCGGTATGAGCATGGCGCCCTCGGGCACCGTCGGGTCGATCAAACGGATGCTGTTGGGGACTTGGAATGGGACCTGAGCAAAAGAGGGAACCACAGGTCGCAGCGCGATGATCGTATGCTCCAGCGGATTCACCCGGAACGTCTCTTTCCAGCCCAATTCATTGTCGTCGGGCGGGATCATCTTCCCATCCCAGGCCACGCGGTTGACAAGCTGCGCGTTGAATAGGTGGGTATGGATGGTATGGGTATCCACGCCGTTGTGGGTGATCTTCCAGATCTGGGTCCCGTCGCCCAGCGATCCTATCTGAGTGCCGGCTACAGAGCCTTTGATGATTTCCACGGGCGGGTTGGCATAACCGTAAGCCATAAACAACTGGACGGTGGATCCAGGGATCGGCAACTCCAATCCCAGCATCCCGCTCATCCGTCCATAGTCGGTGTCGTAAACACCACCCATCTCATCATGCGACGCCTTTGGTTCGATGCGTACATTCACTGGTGCGGCAGCGCCGATCGGGGTAAAGGTCTTGGTGAAGTCGCCGAGCTGAACAAAGGCCTGTACCGGAGCGCTCGGAAAACTGGTGGTGGGATTGTAAGCGGAGTTATAAGCAGCCTGCGGTATAATCACGGGGTCCTGAGTTACCTCAAAGACACCCCGCTTGGTTGCCGTCTTGGCAAACACGGCCTGGAGATTGGCCAGAGTGACGTCAGTCGTTGGTGTGGTTACCGTGGTACCAATCCGGAACTGCATGATGGTGCGGGTATTAGGACCATACCCTGCCTGAATGACCGGTGCACCACCGGTGCTGGTCAGATCGAGACTGCCGGTGTAGTAGTCATACTGGGCAACTCGCGCCGGGTAGGCCGCGGGCGCATCGTTGTAAAGAATTATAGTCTGACCGGGATAGGCGGAGAAATCAATGATGACATCCGCCCGTTCCGCCGTGCCCAAAACCAGAGAATGGTCAAGAACGTTGCCGAAATTGAAATTGGTCGGATCCATGTTCCAGGTGACCGGCTGATTGCGTATTACCACCGGTTTGGGTAGCCAGCCGCCTTCCGTCGCGATCTGGATAAAGGAGGGACCTACCGTCGTAGGATCCGGCACGCCCCCATCGCGGCCGTCTGTTGGCCAATTCGCTGGCAAGGGCATGCATACGGATGCCGGGACCATCCTGACTTCCGTATTGGTTCTGCCGTCCGCAGTAATAACGGCGGGATCGGCAACATAAAGCTGCAAGTTGAAGAACCGATCATTGGCGGCATTGAGGATGCGGAAACGATAGGCTTTGGGTTCCACGTCCAGATAAGGATAAGCCGTACCATTGACAACCGCAGTATCCATGAAGGCCTCACCCGGCATGGAGGGATTGGGTGTGGCGGGCATCTCAGGCGGTTCCTGCGCCCAAGTAGTGGGATCGAGCAAATTGCAGTAAGGATTCGCAATCGGCATATAGGTAATGTTATTGGTCGGCGGCCAGAACCAGGGGCCATACATCCATCGGCCATAGGGGTTCATGCCGCTGAGATCCCAGGGATTCTGAGCGGGCATGTACACATGGGGATACCACAGGTCGCCGGTAACTGCCGCGGTAATTTTGCCAGTGACGGGATCCCGAAGTCCAGTTCCCCAGTTCCAGGTTGGGTCCTGCGTGGCGATGGTGGTGGCGTCCACGAATGTCCGGTCCTGGATGACCAGGGGAATTCCGATATCCGGCAGGACCTGCAACAGGCCGGGATTGACACCGGAATTGTTGGTGCCGTTGATCAGGTCCGCTTCGACCTGGTCAGTAACCAGGTAACCCGCCGCCTCACCGGCATAGACGTTCAGCCGGGTAATCCCGTAGGAATGGTCATGGTAGAACATCAGACGGGCGCAGTGGGTATTGGTATAAAATAAGGTCAAGGATCCGTCACCGGGATCAGGCATGTCGGGAACATTCACCACGCTGACGCCTTTGGGATACGAGGTCATTTCCCCGGCGGGTGTAATCCACTGATGCGGTGTTCCATCGCTGATCCAAACCGTGTTATTACCGTGCAGATGGACTTCAGCGCGGTTCTGGGTATAATATTCCTTCATCCCGGGCATCCCCGGCATATCGAGGGGACCCATTCCCGAGCCCATGACGGTGGTATCCACCGGGATAAAAAGGTCACCGGCGACACCGGTGGGAAGCAGGTTAGTGAACTTGACGCGAACCGGCACATCGCGCGTGGAGACAATAATAGGTCCCAGAAAATGAGGCTTATCCACGGCCGTGTATTGTGTTACACCGTCAGCCTTGTAAATCGGAGTGCCGTCGATATACGTCAGGGGAAATTGAAGCCCCGGGATAGCGGTTGTCGATAACTGCACATAGCCGCGGTGCCGGGTGGGTAGCAGGTCGGTATGCATTTGTTCCTCAAACTCGACAACGGCGATCTCGTAATAATCAGAACCCGGAAAGGCGTCCGGATCCGCCACCGCAACAGGTAGGTACTGTCCGAGGGTGTTGGCCCCGGTCGGTCCCAGCAGCGGCAGCGAGTCAACGAATTTCCGAATTCCACCGGTGAGCGTGCCGCCTATGATTGCTGTAGCGGCGGCGCCGCCTCCCGTGGGATCGGTGATCGTGACCACCGGAGCGGTATAACCAGTACCTCCGTTAAGCAGCGGATCGAAAACGATACTAGTAATCGCCCCGGATACCGGATCGAAGGTTACCGAAGCAGTAGCCCCAATACCTGCGCCATATACATCCGTGATGGTAACCACAGGAGCGGTATAGCCGCTGCCTACCGCATCAAGCGTGATAGAGGCCACAGGGCCGATCGGCATCGGGCTATAGGCCCAGTTGGGATACGGGCCAAAATAATGGGGGATCCCGCCAGGATCCATTTGGGCCATCGCCGGGCTGATTAAAAACAACGCGGCGACAGCAATTACTAGATACATTCGAAACCTAAATGTACATTTCTTCATGATTTGACTCCTTACTGGCATTCAGTGCCATCTATTCAAAAAATAATTCCATTTCACGAAAAACTACGAATCTTCCTGTTCTGGTCATCACATATACCTTACCTCCATGCTCATTGGTTTTTCACGTCGCCTGGGGATGAGCGAAATCCCTTTCCTGGCAACGCCTGCGAAAGGCCCCTTCCTTTCTTTTATCTAATCGATTATTCTTGAAAACCTGTTCTTTTTTCGAAAACACAGAAGGGAGGATCTTGAAAAGGTACTTGCATCTCATATTTTGAACATGCTCCATCTTCTTACATGTTTCCTAATGGAATGTGCCATGAAAAATTTGAAGTTAACTAATCTGACAATATCTCTGATCCTTCTCCAAAGCCAATAGGGAAAACTCCTAAACACCTCTTCGTTATTACTTAGAGCCTTCTTTCCATTCAAAATGACTCCTCTAAGTTATCGAAGTGCATAGGTTGCCGACGTGATGGGTGACCTAATTTTACCAATTGCGTTCCTGGCGGAATCTATCTTCGGTAAATCTTTCCGTTCGTGGATAAAATTCTTGATCGCAGCAGGCAAATGGTAAATGCCATCGGGCATCCCCGAGACATTCTATCTTCGGACCGCCCAAGGCAGAGGTTTTTTTTACCATGGCCAGCGAAAACTAATCAAATGACTGACTTCCTCTACGAGTTTTCCTTATGGGTATTACCGAGCGGCAGAGATACCGTGTAAATATGCGTGATGAAATGAATGTCCTGTTTTCACTCTATAAAAGAAAAGGAGACATATATGACCCCGCAGAAATGGATTCTTTGGGGTATGAGTATTCTGTTATTGGCAGCGGCGCCGTTGTGGGCACAACTGACGGAAGGCGGAAATGTTACACTGGCTCTAAGTGAAAAAACCGCCGCGGATCTTATTTACCTGCGGGAAGAAGAAAAGCTGGCACGGGATGTCTATTTTGCCATGTTTGTCCGGCATAAGTCAAAGGTCTTTGCCAGCCTCTGTGTTGCCGAACAAAAACACATGGATGCCGTCAAGATTCTGATCGCCAAGTATGGATTGGAGGATCCAGTGGTCAGCAACACACCGGGGGCCTTCACGAATCCGGAATTAGCAGAACTATACACCCTGTTGACAAACCAGGGTTCTGTTTCGTTAAAAGAGGCTTTGGAGACAGGTGTGATTGTGGAAGAGATGGGCATCAGCGACATTGACGAAATGCTGGCCGATGCCGCGCGGCTGGATGTCAAGCGGATCCTGGCAAATCTGTTGGCAGGTTCCAACAAACATCTGGAGGCCCTTACCAAAACCCTGGCCACTTTAGCGAAATAAACGGATGACAAGAGAAATGGGTTTTGAGGTGCAGCCGTGGGGTGCGAAAGGTCTTCTTTGGAATGGCAAAAGCGTCTAAGCAATTTACACCCTTCCTTTACAAGTTTTCCTTATGGATTTTGGCCGGTGACGGGATAGCCTGTGAGTAACGGCAATGAAATGAACGTTATTATTTCACTTTGTTTCGCTATTCTCATTGAAAGGAGAAATTTATGGACCCTCGGAAATTGATCATTATGATTATGGTAGCCTTATTATTGGGAATGACACCGGTATGGGCACAGATGGGTGGCGGGGGTATGGGCGGCGGAGGTTGTGGTGGGGGGGGCTGCGGCGGTGGAGGTGGCGGGAGCGGCGGCGGGACGGTGATCGATCCGCCGATAGGCGCCTTGTTTGCCGACCCGGCAACGGCAGTCAATGCCAGCACGGAACCCGGTATCGTGGAAATCAATCTGGCGGCTCGTATCGCTTCGATCAACGTGAACGGGACGATGGCGAACCTGATGACCTATAACGGCTGTTACCCGGGACCCACGATTCGTGCCCATGCCGGCGATATGGTACGCATCCATCTGACCAATTCCCTGCCTTATACCGAGGAAACGAATTTGCTGGGCTACCAGCGGAATATCACCAACCTGCACACGCACGGCTGGCATGTTTCACCGGAAGCACCAGCTGATTTTGTCATGTATGATCTGATGCCGGGCGCTACATACGATCATGAATATGACCTGAGTATGCAGGAGCCGGGCACGTTTAACCTGTATCATCCGCACAAGCACGGCGTTTCCGCGGAACAGTACTGGGCCGGCCTGGTCGGCGCGCTGATCGTGGAAGATGAGAACAGCCTGCTGGCCCCCTATGAAACGCATATCCTGGTCCTTAAGGATATTACCTTAAGCGGCAGCGTCCCAGCCCCGCACAGCATGATGATGGATTATATGCACGGCAAGGAAGGCAATGTCATCATGGTCAACGGAAAGGTCAATCCGCGGCTGTATCTGAAGACCGGGCAGGTGCAGCGTTGGCGGATTCTCAACGCCAGCAACGCCCGGTTTTACCGCCTAGCAGTTGAGAACCATACCTTCAGCCTGATCGGGACCGACGGGGGGCTGCTAGACAAGCCTTACACCAAGTCGGAACTGTTATTATCACCCGGCGAGCGGGTGGATGTTCTGGTCAAAGGCACCCGATCGTCGGGAAATTATCGTCTGCGGGCCCTGCCTTATTCCCGGATGGGTATGATGGGTGGGGACATGATTACCCTGATGACCGTAACCTACAAGGGCAAACAGTCCCCGGTACAGAACCCGCCGGCCAGTATCAATCCCTACGCCCAGCGGGTAAATCCCGATCTACTGCCCATCGCCGCCCGCCGCACCTTGACGCTGAGTATGGGCCAGGGCAGCGGCTATATCAACGGCCAGGATTTCGATGTGAATCCCTTTGAGATCATGTCCGATCTGGAAACCTGGGAAATCTGGACCATCGTCAACAACAGCGGGATGGATCATCCGTTCCATCAACATGTCAATCCAGGCATGGTTCTTGCCATCTCCGGCGGTGATGCCGGCTACACCGCCACGATGACAGGTACGCCTGCCTGGAAAGACACCGTATTGGTTCCGAAAATGGGCAGTGTGACGTTGCTGATTCCCATCAAGGACTATCCAGGTATGACGATGTTTCACTGCCACATCCTGGAACACGAGGACATCGGCATGATGGGCATGTGGCACATCATGGATATGCCGATGCCGATGCCGTAAGTAGAGAAACAATTCACTTTATATGCGTAAAAAAACTCTCTACCCGGAACGACAGTGGAGACGCGGAAGTACCGGTGGAAATGATGCGAACAGACTTTATCAATCTGCATATCCGGACACTGAGTCTTGAAAAAAATGTCATAAAACAGGGAAGTGCGATATGACCTGACAAAACAGAAATATAGAGAAGGCAGAAATCTTACGTTATCTAAACAATTCATTCAAAGTAGAAAGGTGCGATTTATGAAAACAGTAACAAAAAATAAAAAGTGGGGAATTGGTCTGGCAATCCTGGTAGTACTGGCTGTTACCAATGCCTATGCTCATGATGGCTGGATTCAAACCAATGTAGCCAGAGTCAGTCAGGGCGACATGGTTTATCTTGACATGCAGTTCGGCAATCACGGGAATATGCACCGGGATTATAAAATCTATCCTTCCAAGTGGAACCTGGATAAAGGTATATTCCTGTTACATACCCCGGATGGCGATGTCGTTGACCTGAAGGAATCGGTAATCGATGTTGGCGCTGATGTCACCCAGACCTTTGCAGATGGAGTTATCACCTACATCGACAAGAACGGTTATCTGGTGGCTTCCTTCCCGGCCCAGCAGAAGGGTTACTACATAGCCGATGTCGGGCAGGATATGGTGGTCAGCTATGCCCCGGAACGGTCCATCAAGTGTACCAAGGCCATTGTCGCCTCGGTTCCCGTGACCCAGGGCAATTTCGGCAAGTCCATGAGAGGTTTTGACGCTGTCCTCGGGCAGGATCTGGAAATCATTCCGCAAAATGACCCGACGAACCTGGCGGTGGGCGATACGCTCACGTTTCAGGTCTTGTTCAAAGGGGAACCACTGGTGGATGCGGAAGTATCGGTAATCCCCAGGGGAAAAACCCTGCCGCCTATGGGCGAACCCAATCCCTATGATTTGATGACCGATATGAACGGGATGGTCAGTTTTACCTTCGAGGAAGCCAATTACCATCTCATCGTTGTCCACCATGATACCGATGAAGCAGGTACCCTTGACAGCAAGGTCTATACCATGACCAAGTATGCTGCGGCGTTAACAACCATAGTAAGACCCGCCGCAATCAAGAAGGTGACAAAAAAAGGCTCTTAACGAGTTTTTGGGGATTACGGGTGTAAACATATTGATAAGGAGATTTCTGATGAAAGTTAAATTATTCATAATTACCGCAATACTCGCGGTGTGCGTCGTCTGTCCGATTCCAGCCGGCGGCGGATACCCACTTTGTGGCCCGTTTTGCCTCACAGGATAAGGATGTAACTGACCCGGACCTGAATTTCCAGTTCGATCCGTTCGCTCTGGGTTATGGATATGTCTGGCACTGCCATATCGTCGATCACGAAGATAACGAGATGATGAGGCCCTATGTGGTGATCCCCAACGCTGTGGACCGGACGTACGTTCAGGGAGTGGACTATTGAGAAGAATCCGTTAATGCTCCGGGCTTGATAAGTCCGATCACGGATTGACTGAGGTAGACGCCAACAGCCGTCAAAGCAGCGTTGGTGTCTGCTTGATAGTATAGATAAACTATACCCCCCGAATCATCAATTAAAAGGCGATGACCCCATCCATTTGCCGACATCCATCAAGACGGTTTTATTAACCTGGCGGATTTTGTGATCCTGAAATCCCATTTCGGGCAAGCCGTTTCTTCCTTTTGATTCTAAGCAAATCAGAGACTATCTTTACGGAAAATCCTTATTTTCCCATCCTTGATTTAGGAATACAAATAGAATGAGATGTGACGATGAATTTTTAGCGTATTTTTGTATGCGAATAGGAACATGAGTAAGCGAAATAGAGGAGTTACCATGATTGGGCAAATGGAAAACCAAAGAGAAACAACTTCAGCGAAAGAAATGAAACCACGAACCTGTCCGGATTGCGGCGGATCGATGGCGGAGGCAGAGAGAGTGAGCGAAAAGGGTTATTTTTACATCTGGTACGAATGCAGGCAGCAACATTGCAAGGGGCAATGGCTGGAGAAAAAAGCAGCGTTTCAAAGCTGGGAATGGAGAAACCAATGAATACTATCATTTTTGCAGACGAGCCCAAAACCGGTATAAACGTATTGTCACAGGTTTTTAAAAATGAAGCGAAGTTATATCATTTATTCATGGATTTGGCAAATCACTGGAATCTGCCTGCCTCACGACAAGTATTTCAGGAGATGGCTGAAGAGGAATTAGGTCCTTGTGATATTCTGACTTATTATAAAACCGATCCAGCCATTTGTGAACGATTTCCCGTGTTGCCGGCGGAACATGTTTTGCAGATGCCCCAGATACCGCTTCAGTATGATGCCGATGATCCAGTGGACTGGTTAAACCGACTCATCTCCAAAATAAAACGAATATCTCAATTCTATAAAAAAATATCAAAACTGTGTGGCGATCAGGAGTTAAAGGAGTTTCATGAACAAATGGTTCTATTGAAAGATCGCCACAGCACTTTATTATACACTATTAGAAATCGTTTCCTATCATGTCCGAGCCTGATGCTGGATCTGGTTGCCGTTTGAAAACGATATGATTAGCTGATCCGATTCATTACGCATTCAGACCGGTAGATACGAGAATTGGAAATAATAACAAAACAGTAGTATATTTTCGAAAGGAGTTTAAACCAATGGTAACAATGGAAAAAAATGCTCTTTATCGTGTATATACAATTTTCCTTTGTCTATGTCTGGCAGGGGTATTCTGCGGGTGTCAGAATACCGAAACCAGGAGCAGCACGGGGCTGTATGCAAAAAATCGGCCTTTAACACCGGAAGAAATAAGTACCATCCAGACCTGTATGGTGAACTGTACACAAATGAGCCAGGTAAACAGGGATACGCTGCAGAGTACGGCTGTTTCCCTGGATAAGGCAAATCAGGCTTTGCAATCCGGCGATACCGCTGCGGCCCAGAAAGAAGTAAGTGATTCTCTGGCTGCAATTCGGGCCACTCAAAAAACCATGGACCAGATGATAAAGGAAATGCCCCCCGCCAATGTCTGCTGCCCATTAAGCGGAAAACCAATTGATATTACCAAAGTCCCCCAAGAGAAGGTTCGCATGCATAAAGGTGTAAAAGTGGGATTTGGAGAAAAAGCTGAGATGGAGCAGTGGGACCGACTTACGGATGCCGAAAAAGAAGCAAAAATTAAAATGGTCGTACCTGACAACACGACTTCCTACTTGTTCATGTATACCCGTTAATTTGTTTTCACCGGTATGTTCAAGTCCTACGCCCAGCCGGTTAAACCGGCTATACTGGGAAAGGGGTAGGTGCTGGAATCCAAAAAAAGGGTGAAGAATTGCTGTAAAGAACGAAATGTATGAAACAATTGTATTTGGATAGTATCGGATTGGTAATTTGTCTTGGTATTGCCTTCCACTTTCTATCCAATGGCTGCCGAAAGGAGAATCCTGTGGTAACTACAGTTTCTCCCATGCCTGCGCTGGGTGCCCCCGCGCCTCCTTTTAGACTTTCGGATACCCAGGGCAAAATGGTCTCTCGGGACGATTTTCAGGATGCCTCCGCCCTTTTAGTGATTTTCATGAGTAACCATTGCCCCTATGTTCAGCATGTTAAACATGGCCTAGTATCCCTGGTCAAGGAATATCAGCCGAAAGGGGTGGCTGTGGTGGCTATCAGTTCCAATGATATTAACAGTTATCCGGAAGACAGCCCGGGAAAAATGGCCATCGAAGCCCAAAAATCCGGTTTCACCTTTCCTTATCTCTACGATAAAACCCAGGAAGTAGCCAAAGCATATCGAGCCGTCTGCACCCCCGATTTTTTTCTCTTCGATAAAGACAAAAAACTGGTTTACCGCAGGCGAATGGACGACAGCCGACCCGGCAGTGATAAACCGGTTACCGGAGCCGAACTCAGAGCTGCCCTAGATGCCGTTTTGAAAGGGGATAAGATTTCGACCGATCAAAAACCCAGCATGGGGTGCAGCATAAAATGGAAGTAGGATAATATACCGACTGACAAATAATAGAAGATACTACATCCATATGATTTAAGTATAAACTGAACTTTTGCAAAATTAGGATAAAGTCAAATGAATCTTAACACGTTGAAAATTCCAGCCGTCGTTCTCGATCCGCTCGATCACCCAGGAGATGGTGTCACTGAGGGTTTGTCGCAATACCGACATACAGGCCTGCCCGATGGTCGTCAGGCGTTCTCGTGCCCACTCACACGCACGGCCCTGCCGCAGTTGACGCATCAGAACGCTATACGCCAGGAAGACCAGATACAAGTGGCGGGTCTGGCCACGGCCATTCCTGAGCTGACAGTCGCCCATGCCCAAATGCTGCTTGCCGTCCCGATGAAAGCACTCCGTGCCGCGCCAGCGACCGCGATACACCTTCAGGATCCGCGTCACCTCCCAATGAGGACGATTGCAGATGAGAATCTTTTTCGCTTCTTTATCTTTCTGTTTTTCCCAGAGAATCACGATCCGGACTTTATGATCGACCTCCGGGATACGAATGCTTTTGGTGAAGTACCACTGCCGCAAACCGTTGATCAGCACCGACTTACGGGCGTCCGGCGGGATTTGTTCGGCCCAGGCATCGGCCCGGATCTCCTGGCCCTGGAAGAGAATCTTGCGATTGAACTTCAAATCCCCGACATACGCCCGGTGATAAGCGTGAATGTGGTTGAGCGTCTGGGCGTTGGTGAAATAACTGTCGAAGGTGAAATCACCGGGGATGTCCCGTTCCATCACCCAATCGACCAGCCAGCGAACATATTCATTATGATCCACGAATTCGATCTACCGTTCCCGGCACGGTTCTTCTTTGACGAACCGATAGAATTCCAGCGGATATTGCTTGCCCGGCAGGCCGCCCCGGGCGGCGTATTCCCACTCCGCTTCGGTGGGCCCAGGCGGAAGCCCTGCTTGCTAGGATCCAGTGCCCCGGTGGACAGGTTATAACACGCCTGCCAGCCCGACTGCTGGCTGCGCCAATTGGCGTAGGTGATCGCACCCCACCAAGTGACATTTTCCATGGGATGATTTCCCTTGCCGACAGTAACGATAAAGGTGCTGCTGCTGAAGGATATCTGGCTCGTGGCGTCGGCAGCTGTCGTGGCGCAGAAGGGATTGCTGCCGCCGACAGCATAGACCAGGTTGTCGGCGCGGACCTTGATCTGGCCCTGGTATTTGGCATTGTTGAGGTACTCGCAAAACTGCTGGTTGGTAACCTCATACCGGCCCATCATGAAAGCGTCCACGTGGACGGCGTGCACCGGCTGTTCGTTTAGGTCTCCTCTTAAGGCGTCGCCCATCTGGAACGTGCCGGCGGGGATGGCGACCATATCTGCGGGCACCCCGTCGCCGGTGAGCCATTGGGCGGCCAGCACGGCCAGATCCGCCAAGTTAACAAAGCAATCCCCCGTCAGGTCCGCGGAAGGACACGCCCCCCAAGCCGCCCCCGCCCCAAAACCAGCGATACAGATAACGATGAGGATTTTAATTCCGATGTTCATAGGACACCTCCATAAAAAGACCACTGAAATTTTTCTTTATCCAACATTCCCATTTGCCCTTTGCATCTCTCTCTCATTCGGAACTGGGTTCTACAGAATCCGTAGGGCCGGCAACGGATTTACCGCCCTGTTCCGACTGCCCTTTAGAGCGGCCATTGGATGGAGCACGGGCCCAGCCAGGACTCTGCCAGAAGGACCAGGTCATCGAGATCCACGATAGCATCGTTATTGAGGTCGGCAGGCAGGTCGGGGCCGGTCAGAAGCCATTCAGAGCTGAAACGAGCAAAGTCCTGCAGGTCGATATAGCAGAGGTGGAAGTCGGGCCAGAAGCCACCCGCCAGGTCGTGAGCGCCCTCGCTCATGGCGCCTACCAGGCCCTGGCCGATGGTTCCCTGGAGGGTGAAGCCGCCGCCGATGCTGCTGCCGCCTCCGCCGGCGATGACGGATCGCTGGATATTGTAAGGGCCGCCGCTCTGGGCGGAGGCCACAGCGGGCAGGAGTATGCTCAGGGTCAGGAATAGGTATTTATGTTTCATTATGTTTACCTCCGAAAACGGTTTTGGGGTTCGGGCGACGAAGTTGAGGGGGTCTGGGTAATATCGTTGAGCTGCACCTGGCCCTGATAGGTAAAGGCCGTGCCCAGCGGCGTCTGGGCCGGCGACGCAGCCGTGGCGAGAAGAACGAGCAAGAGTGCTGCGGTCAGTCGAGTATTCACGTGCTTCTCCTTTCCGTCCGAAAGCCGTTCGAGGTCCGGTTTGAGACGACCGAATCCAGCGTTTCAGTCCGTGTCCTTCCGTACCTGGCCCGTCTGGGACATCATTTTCTCCAACTGCTCCAGGCGAGCGGTCAATACGTTGATCCTCTCCTGCTGTTCAGATATCTGAGCGTCCTTCTCTGCACGCAACACGGCGAGTTGGGCGTCCTTTTCGGCGCGGAGCGCGTTGACGGCTTCGACCAGCAGCGGGGTCATCTTGCTGTAGTCCATGCCGATGGCGTCAATGCCGTTCTCTTCGTAACCCACGATTTCGGGCAGGACCGCGCCGACCTCCTCGGCGATCATGCCCACGTCGTGATGCCCGCCGTGCGCAGCGTCCCAGTCGAAATAGACGCCGCGCAGCTGGGCCACTTTTTCCAGCGGCTGGTCGATATTGCAGACATTGCTCTTACATCGCCTCGAAGATGAAGCGCCGTAGTTTATGCCCGCGCCACCGGCGAAAAAGTCGAAACCGGACGGGCTGTTGCTTTGGCCAAATACACCGTAGTTGGTGTTGAACGTGGCGCTGGCATAGCCAAAGACGCCGATCCCGCCGACAAACCCCCCGCTATCGCTCTGCCCGTACACACCGTAGGTGGTATTGCTCGCGCCGAAATGGGTGGCATGACCGTAAACGCCGATGCCCCCTGTACTGCTGACACTTTCAAAGACTCCGCCGTTGGTGTTTCCGGTGGGAGAACTGGCCGTGGCGTACACCGCGGTCCCGGACGTGCTGGCGCTCCCGAACCGGCCGCCGAGGGCGGCACCCGTGGTAGCGCTGTTCGATCCGAAAACGGCGCGCCCGTCCGGGCTGGCGCTCTGAAATAACCCCGCGTAAGCAAAACCGGTCGTCGCGGTGTTGTTGCTGTAGACACCGATCCCGTTCGTGCCATTGGACTCGCACCAAAGCGCGGAGCCATTGATGGGGTTCGTATTCGTCAGCTTGAACACGGCGTTCGGGCTCGGGACGTCGGCGCTGCCGACCTGGGGCAGGCTTAAACCCGACGCGTTCAGCGCGAAGAGTGCGTTGGGCGCGGCCGTGACCGGCTGCCGCGGCGCTAGGGTAGTGTATGTACCGCTACCGGCGGGGCTGCGCAGGGCGATTTGCAGCCAGCGGGCGTTGCCATCAAAGACGTTGGTCCCGAAGTCAACCTGCACGGTGAAGTAGCCGTCAACCATCAGGACGCCGGTGACCGTCTGGGTCGTGCCGATTTGCGTACCGCCCACCGGCGGGCTGTCGGCGCCGGGGTCGTCCCACAGGCCCAATTGCAAGTCCGCCGTGTCGTTGAGATTCACGCCACTGATCTGCACCTGCCCCTGATAGGTGAAGGCCGTTCCCAGCGGCGCGGCAAGGGCTGAACGCGCGCAGACACTCATTATTAAAATTACAATCACCGATAAAAAAAATACTGTAATCCTTACCATTGACATGCTCCTTTCCGGCCAACTGGTTCGCACCAGCGTGGCCAATTACGCGTCGGCTCAGCGAAAAACCGTGCGCCAGTAGCCGCGGACCTTGTCGGCACGGATGTCCGGTCCGACCTGACCCTGGCCCCAGTAGTAATCCTGGTAATTGGACACACCCTGATCGCCATAAACACCCATGATCACAACCTCGCGGTCTTCGGGTTGCTCCTCCTCTTTGGCGGTCATCCAGGCGTCACGCACCGGCAGCGTCACGGTTATGCCCACGCCCGGAAAGTTGCGACCCAGCAGGTAATCCGCGAAGCGCGGCGCGAAGTCCGGGTCGTCCGAAGCCAGGGTCTGAAAGCCCAGGAGCAGATGCAGACCGTCGAAAGCCGGACCCCAGCGTTGATTCCATGATTGTCCGTTATAATCGCCTTTGAGCACTTCACAGGAAAGCAGCGCCATCCATTCGTTGTCCCAGTTGCCCCAGGTGTGATAGACGTCACTCGGCTGAAGCTGGCTGCTGTCCTCGGCCGTCTCAAAGGTGAATGCGCCGCCCCAACCGTGCCCGATGTAAAGCACAATGTCGGTGTTGTCGGCGAAGTAGGCGTCAAGGCCCGTCTCTCCCGCCTTAAAGTCCCGTTGCCAGGCGTCGGGAGGATTCAAGTTGAACGATTGCGTCACGCCGGCGTTCTGAAATCTTCGCGCAAAGCCCGCTTGATTGGCCGCCCCCAGGTCCGACACCGCGCGCTCAACGCCGAAATCCAGTACGCCGCGCCCCTCCGCCGGTAATGGCTTATTGATCTGAGGCGGGTGCAGGGAGATCCAGGAGGTCCGTTGCGCCACGACGCCATTGTTGTTGCGCACCTGCAGTTGCACCGAAATGCGCGAAATGGCCGACGTCACCTGCGGCAAAATCGTAAACGCGGAAAAATCGCTGTAGCCGCTCAAGTCGGCCGCGTTTGAACTCCATTCCTGTCCCCAGTTTCCAGCACTGACGTCTGAGGAGACATAAATCGTACCGCCCTCCTCATACACGCCCAGAGAGATCGCCGGAATCAAAGCGGCGTCTCGAATCGCCGGGACACGCCGCCGCAGGAGCTGAACCTCCTGACCTTCATTGACGATC
The DNA here is from genome assembly GCA_964580995.1 of uncultured Pirellulales bacterium. Lineage (GTDB taxonomy): Bacteria > Planctomycetota > Phycisphaerae > Sedimentisphaerales > SM23-30 > JAKJEP01. The sequence goes on along the minus strand of CAZOMV010000040.1, from coordinate 17,217 downwards.
GTGCCGCCGCAGTCCCAGTAGGGCAGGATCGTATGGGCCGTCACGAAGCCGTCAAACGCCGGCGCATAATAGACCAGATACGCATCGGTGCTGACGTTTTGGCCGGGGAACGACTGAAGGTATTCCTGGATCGCCTGCTCCCGGGTAATCGTCGGGTATTCCGCTCCCGCCGTCAACTCGCGCAACGCGTAGTGCAACTGAGTGACGTTCCCGGAGGCATCATAAGCGACCGCCACGTGGGCCCCCGGACCCACCAACGGCACGCCATTCAACATGAATTTGTAGCGCACATGGGTATCAATGGGCGTTTCCGTCACCACGGCCTGATCGAGCAGGTCGAACGCCTCGAAGTAGGTGTGCATGATCTGAGGCTCGCCGTCCGGCGTCAGACCCGCGCCCGCGAACGCCGCGGCGGTGCGATCCAACGCCGCCTGTGAGTCGAATATCGGCATCGTCTGAATGGCGGCGAAATTGAGCCCCTCAAAGGTAAGCGGGGAGTCGGACGCGTTCTCCGAATCCGCCGTTAGGGCGTTGATCAAATCTTCGTCGACGATGCTTAGCATCGGCAATTGTCGGTGCACGGCCGGATCGAAATACAGCGCCTGCCCGTTCTGGTAAATGAGCTGATTGGCGGGAATCTGCAACTGCTGCCCCAGCGCGACTGCGGCCTGCGACGAGATACCATCGTGGGTCACCGTAAAAACCGGCAGCAGCGGGAGACAATAGTTGCAGGGAGGACCCGGATCGGTGCATTGCAGCCAAGCCTCCGCCAAGACCAGCACATCCTCCAGACCGACGCTGCTGTTAAAGGTGACGTCCGCCTTGTCGCACCAGTTGTTCATGTCGTCGCAACCGCTGGACAGCCAACGATGGGACAACAGCGAAAAATCGATCAAGTTCACGTAGCAATCCTGGCTTATGTCGCCCGCGGGATAAGGGTGATCCGCATCGCCGCAGGAGGACCCGTTCCAAAGAACGTTGTCAAGCAGCGTATAGTCAGAACCGGTATGCCACTCCGCATTGATGTAGAGACCCTGCAGATCCGAAAGAACCTCAAACATGTCGCGATCCGACGCCTCCGGTCCGGTCCAACTGTTCAATCGCCAGTCCGCCCCGGACAACGGAATGCTCCGCGTCGTCCAGACGCCCACCGGCGTCGGCGGCAGATTATAATAAAGCGCCTTGGAGGCTCTTTCTAGAATCACCGCCGGATACCAGGCGTTGTCCGTTTCTGTTATCAGTATGTCAAAACGCAGTGTGGAGCCGAAAGCCGAACATTGGGATCCGAGATAACGCGCCGGTGCCGCAAAGAACGTCTCGGCGAACACATCGGCGATCAGCAGCGCCCCGCCGGGATGGCCCTCGTCCGTCCAGCCCGGCGTTGTGCTGTCGGTGATCGGCAACGCGTACCCGAACGGCAGCTCCACCGCCAGCCAGCCCTCGGTGTCAAAGTCGAAGGCGTTACTTACCAGTGCATCGCCCTGGACACAGGAAACCCCGATTGCACCAAAGGCCGATAGGCCGACAAGAAAAAACCACCGTTGGATGGTTCTCGTACGCATTGGTTTACTTCCTTTCTAATTCTTTGTATCTGACTCGTCCTTACACGGAAATTAAGATCTCAAGAAATCCAAGAAAAAGACGTAAAACATCCGGCTCCTAAACTCGGTTCTACCGCAATCATGAACTTTTTCGACAATAAAAACACTTACCTGCCGCATCTGTGTCAAGCGTGCTGACGGACGAGACCTTGAGCCAGCGAAACTACAGTACTCCCTATTATAATAAACTACCCCCAGTTCAACCTCTTGCTTATTCATCGCAATTCTCCTGCGCCAACCTGGACTCTTTTACTATCCCCCAAATCCAATCTCCATGCCTTTTTACCGTCAGAATAACCTGGCCGCATGTCACCAGACTCTACCTACCAGCGCCGCGATTATCCAAACGCCGTAAATTATTTATCTGAAATAAAACGGATTTGGCTCATTGTGACAACTCGTAACCAAAGAAGTGGCGAGCTTCTGCTCTTGATTACTTCATATTTATTATAGACATCATTGATCAATGGAAACTAAGGAATATCCTTAAATCTTCTCATCTTTTTACTTACCAATGGCTGTATAAAACATATACAGACACCGTTTTTTATAAGGTCTTAGCCATATGCATCTTGTGGAGAATTTTGAAAAGTGGAGAATTGGCTCATGGTTTCATTTGGAGATTCATCAATGATAAGATCGGTCGCAAAGAAAACTTTTCCCGTTGGTTAAATCGCCGCGTCTTTTTTTATATTTCCTGGAGTATTTCTTATGCTTATTATTGTCAGATACTTATATTCTGTCGAAAGGTAGGATTTCTTTATGGTAAACAAGGCACCGATTTGACTTTGAAGGATTCGGCGATATTATCAAATTACGGATTAAATTTTGTATGTCGTTGTTATGCCTATCTAATGACTGGAGATAAAGTCAAAATGAGCGTTTTTTTCGACTGAAAGGAGTTTTCCATGAACGTCTTGAATAGTCCCAAACTTGCCCCAGTACCATTACTTCTTGTTGTGACTTTTGCCTTGGCTATGTTTCCCCCTCCATTATACAGCAGCCTTATCACGCTGTACGACGGGGCGAACAACCAACTGACCCTTCGAGGATCCGACTTCGTGACTCAGGCTCAATTTGGCCCCGTCTCGCCGCTGCCGGTTATCGGCACACTCGCTTTGACCGGCACCGGTGCCTCGGCCTCGGCCGACTACAGCTACACGGACACGGGCATAATATTGAGTAATGTCCAGTTTTCGCTGGATCCCGGGGCGTTTGCCGCGGTGGATACGACTTACCGCCTGATCCCCCATGTGGACCTAACCTATACTATTAGCGGGTCGCTTCAGACATCGGGGGGATTTAACTCGCCGACGCTGTGGATCCGTATTCAGGACATCACTGCCGGTGAACCAGGAACTGATGTAAGTAACAATTTTAAAACAGCTTCTGGTGTCATAAACAAGACACTGACTATTCCCGCCGCCGATGGATTGCTTCAGGCGGGACGTACGTATCGGCTCGACCTGGAACTGGCCACGGACACCAATTCAGTCAACAATACCCATGTCAACGCCAACGGGGCAGCATCCATCACCTTTATTCCCGAACCGATGATGTTGAGTCTAATGGGCCTTGGTTGCCTGGGGGCACTACGCAGACGCCGAATGAATTCATCCACAAACGGATCAGCCGAAATCAGGGATGATCAATAGGAGAAAACCATGAATACCTGCATTCAATCATATCGGATTTTAAAAGAGTTGCTGGTGGTGGTATTGTTATTCGGAGAAGCCAATATGTTGGTGGCGAACGGACAACCCTACCAGCAGGTAAATTTAGTGTCCAATGGGGCGGTGTCAGCGCCCAACACGGACAACCATCTGGTCAATCCCTGGGGATTGGACTACGCTCCGACCGGCCCGTTCTGGGTAAGTGACAACGGGACTGGTGTTAGCACGTTGTATAATGGGTCAGGATCACCGCAGGCTTTGGTGGTAACGATTCCTTCGCCGCTGGGATCGACGGCGGTGGCAAAGCCGACGGGGGTGGTATTTAACGGTACAGCGGATTTCCTGGACGCCAGGTTCCTGTTCGCCACCGAAGACGGCACCATCGCCAGTTGGTCTGGCTCGAATGGTACCTCCGCTTTGATCCAAGTCGATAACTCAGCCGCCTCCGCCGTATATAAGGGATTAGCTATCGGCACCACCGCATCGGCGCAATTTCTGTATGCTGCCAATTTCAGCGGCGGCACAATGGATGTATTTGACAAAAATTTCATGCCCACCATGCTGTCCGGCGGTTTTACTGACCCGACTCTGCCCGCGGGGTATGCACCGTTCAATATTTTCAATTCAAGCGGTAACCTGTTAGTGTCTTACGCCCTGCAGGACGCAGGTGGTCATGACGACATGGCCGGTCCAGGTAATGGATTTGTGGATGTCTTTGATACCAACGGGAACCTGATTCGGCGGCTGATTTCCAACGGAGCACTGAACTCGCCCTGGGGTATGGTTGTCGCACCGTTTGATTTTGGGCCTTTTAGCAACGATTTGCTAGTGGGCAATTTTGGCGACGGCAGAATTAACGCCTTTGATCCAATCAACGGCACTTTTCTGGGAAGTCTTTTGGACACGGCAAACAATCCCATCAGCATCGACGGGCTGTGGGGACTGAAATTCGGCAACGGGGCCAACGCCGCCGGCACCGCCAATCAATTGTTTTTTGCGGCCGGCATCAACTCCGAAGCCGACGGGCTATTCGGGAGAATTGACGTGGTTCCTGAACCGACCTTACTGACTCTGTTGACTTTGGGTGGGGCAGGTTTATACCGAAAACGCCGAGGAAATACTCCTTAGCCTGCTTCAATTGGTATACTCAAATCGAGAAACTCCTGTGAATTTACGCGATACCCGAACTTCTCGAGAGGATTGTTTGTGTTTTAATCGTTTCCGACTGTTACAGCTGGAAGTTAAATTATTTTCCTAAAGCGGTAAAACCGCAGGGAGAGAGGTATGAAATATTTTCAACTAGTCAAGGCGTTGTGTCTGGGATGCCTGCTTCTAGCGGGGACGTCCACCAGTGCGGACACGCTTTTTACCGCCACCCTGGATGGTCTCCAGGAAGTATCGCCCAATAACTCACCGGCTACGGGATTCGGTACGGTAGTACTGAACGACGCGATGGATCAGATTACCGTCAATCTGTTGTGGTCCGGTCTGACCACCGCCGCCACCGCAGCCCATATTCACGGCCCGGCTTTGCCCGGCGTCAACGCGGCCGTGATCTTCCCCCTCTCTGGGGTACCAGCCGCAACCGCTGGGACTATTCCCCAGCAAATTTTTTCCATTAACGCAGCCCAGATAACGGAGCTGCAGGAGGGGCTCTACTACATGAATGTCCATACCTCGGTTTTTCCGGGCGGTGAAATTCGTGGCCAACTGGTTCCCGAACCAGTTATCTTGTCTCTGCTGGCTGTGGGCAGTCTGGTTTTTTTACGAAAACGAAGGGTATAATCGATCCGCCGGGGGAGGAGGATCTGTTCGAGTATCTACTTAATATGGTCGCAGCTTGGGCGACTGTATACACAGGCGAAAGATTCGCTTTTTTACTGTCTAGGCCATGATATACATTTGTTAGACATGACCAAACAGCGTCCGTTAATAAAAAAGGTTTGATCGCAGGGAAAGATTGAATAAAAAATGTGGACGGTGGATTATGGCTGAAGGAATTAACAATAGACAAAACTTGGATATCTCCATTGTCCTGTGCGGCCAGGCCGGGCATGGTATACAGACGGTCGAGCATCTGTTGATGAAAATCCTGAAATTCTACGGATACAATATTTTCACAACCAAGGAATATATGTCCCGCGTCCGCGGCGGGATGAACTCGACACAGATAAGGATATCTGAAAATCCGGTCAATGGTCCCTTGAACCGTGTTGACATACTGGTTCCTCTTGACAAAGGAGGCTTTGAACATGTCAGCCGTAGATTATCTTCCCGGAGCATTATTCTTGGCGATAGGGAAGTATGCGGAGGGGAACTGCAGGCTGACAGCAGGCTGTTGGAGGTGCCATTCACAAAAATAGCCACAGAGCTGGGGAATAAAGTTTTTTCCAATACCGTGGCAGCCGGGGCTCTCGTGAGCCTGCTCGGCATTGATCTCGAGTCAAGCATGGATTACATGAAGCCGTTTTTTCCGGGTAAGACGGAGGAGATTGTCAAAAAGAATATTGAGGCTGCAAAAAGAGGATTTGAAACCCTGTCTTCAGTTCAGACCGACGATTTTAAAATAAAATTCAAACCCGCACAACTTGTCAAAGGGCAGATTCTGTTGAATGGCGCCGAGGCGGTGGGGCTGGGCGCGCTTGCCGGCGGATGCAATTTTGTTTCCTCGTATCCCATGTCTCCGTCTACCGGAGTGCTCTCGTTTCTTGCCCAGAATGGAAGTCAATTCGGTATCATCGTCGAGCAGGCTGAAGACGAGATAGCCGCCATGAACATGGCGATAGGTGCCTGGTATGCTGGCGCCAGGGCGATGGTAACAACTTCAGGAGGCGGTTTTGCCCTGATGGTTGAAGGACTGAGCCTGGCGGGAATGCTGGAGTCGCCAATGGTGGTGCATCTTGCCCAGAGACCCGGCCCGGCAACCGGCCTTCCGACGAGGATGGAGCAGGGGGATCTCGAATTCGCACTCTATGCCGGGCACGGCGATTTCCCAAGGATAATACTGGCTCCCGGCAATCTCGAGGAAGGATTTTATCTGGCCCAGAAAGCATTCAATCTTGCGGATAAATACCAGATCCCGGTTTTTATCATGACGGATCAGTTTTATATAGACTCCTATTACAATACCGGAGCTTTTAGCCTGAAGGATATAAAAGCCGAGAAACATTTCATTGAAACTCAAAAGGAATATAGAAGATATGAACTGACCGGAAACAGCATATCTCCGAGGGGTATCCCGGGATTCGGTGAAGGGTTTGTATGTGTTGACAGTGACGAACACGACCAGGAGGGACATATCACCGAGGATCTCGATCTGCGGATCAAAATGGTGGACAAAAGGCTGGGAAAACTCGGGCTGATGAAAAACGAATCGATCCCGCCGAAGCTGATCGGGCCAGGGAATTACAGGAATCTGATTGTATGCTGGGGATCAACATTGAATGCCGTCTGTGAGGCGGTGGGAATCCTTGGAAGGAATGATACGGCAGTGCTTCATTTCAGCCAGGTATATCCCCTGAATGGCGACGCTGTCGCCGGCGTGATCGGAAAGGCAGAGAAAACCGTGATTGTTGAAAATAATGCGACAGGCCAGTTTGCACGGATTTTAAAAATCCATGCCGGTACCGGGTTCAGCCACAGGATTCTAAAATACAACGGTCTTGCCTTTGCGGCGGACGAACTTGCAGGAAAACTTCAATCGGTCTTATAGGTGTTGCCATGAACAAATTTGACTTGAGCTTGAATGATATCGCCTGGTGTCCCGGATGCGGGAACTATGGAATACTGAATGTCTTGAAGAAGGCGCTGGACGAGCTTGGAATCGAGCCTGAGAAAATGGTTCTTGTGTCTGGGATAGGACAGGCTGCAAAGATACCGCATTATTTCAGGACCAATTTCTTCAACGGATTGCACGGAAGGGCACTGTCTCCGGCAACTGCGATAAAGGCGAGCACTCCTTCGCTTACTGTTATCGCGGAAAGCGGAGACGGCGACATGTACGGAGAAGGAGGAAATCATTTCATCCACACGATTCGCCGGAATCCGGGTATTACTAATATCGTACATGATAATATGGTGTATGGTTTGACAAAAGGGCAGGCTTCACCGACAAGTCCGCTCGGATTTAAAACGCCGGTTCAGGTTGCCGGAGTTTATATGGAGCCTTTCAACCCGCTGGCCGTGGCGATTGCCTTGGATGCAAGTTTTGTGGCGAGGGCCTTCATAGGCGACATGGAAAAGACAAAGGATATTTTCAAGAGGGCGATCACTCATAAGGGCTATGCCCTGGTTGATGTGTTCCAGCCGTGCATAACCTTCAATAAACAGAATACCTATCAGTGGTTCAAGGAGAACACCTATTATCTCGACGATACGCATGATTGTAAAAATCGGACCCTGGCGTTCCAGAAGACGACTGAAAAAGAAAAACTTCCGCTGGGTGTTTTTTACGTGAGTCCGGAAAAGCCGACTTTCGAAGAAAATGTCAAAGTCCACGAAAAGGCGGATCAGCCTCTGTTCAGACAGGAAACAGATTTCGGGAAACTGCAAAGTCTTATCAATAAGTTCGTATAATAGAATGGGGTATTTTATGAATGAGAAGCCGTTGGTTGAAGGTAAATGTGTGCCGTGTCTGGGCGGTGTTGAAGCACGGAAGGGCGAAAGCATCCGTTTATATGCCAAACAGATACCAAACCACTCTACCCCGACGGGGCTCGAACCCGCAACCCTCGGATCGACAATCCGTAATGCAGGTTTTTAACTGCTTGATATACAATAAATTATCACTGCAAAATAATGACTTATGATTGGAATAGTAGTCCAATAGGAGTGGAATAGTCGATGGATAGTACATTAATGGTGTACATTCTGGTGCAGTGAGGGCGTAGTGGGAATAGGAATGGTGACGGTGTTTTCCGTAATATCAACGACAGATACTATTCCTCTATTACATTTTTCAATTTACCATCCAGTTCATCTATGCTAAACCCTTCCACCTGAACCATGTGCTGCCGAACCGCTGAAAAATCCTCCTTCATATACCCCGCTCGGCTCAGTGGGCTGTTGCTCCGCACCAGGGCGTTCAAGTTGGATTTCGCCCTCTGCGCCTTCTTTTTGTTAATCAGACCTGTCATCGGCGTCGGCGCCAGAATAGGGCTATACATCCCGTTATCAACAGACCCACTGTTGTCGGTTCGGGAACAGGGTTACACCACATAACGGCTTCCCACCGGCTGGTCTGGCTGCTGAAGGCACGTCCGATGACGCAGATTCCGTTCTGGTCGCTGTAGACCCCACGGGCCTCAGAGGTATAGTACTGGCTAGGCAGGAAGCTGCCCAGATCGACCCAACCGGCGGCAGTGCCCGTCCACAGCGAAGCAGTTTTGATCCCGAAGAAATCGGCCGCTCCAACCTGATAGCCATTGTGGACATCCCATGCCCAGGAAGCGGTAGCCCCAACAGGATGAAGGTTGACCCAGCTGGCGGCTGTACCGGTCCAAAGTGATGCTCTCTCAAACCCGCCGATGATGGCGTAACCTGCCTGTTGCCCTCCAGAGACACTGAAAGCATAGGATGCGGTCGCGTTAACCGGGTTCAGGTTCACCCAACTTGTTGCTGTACCGGTCCAGAGAGCGGCATTGGCAAGGTTGCCGACAACGGATGTCCAACCGACCTGCATGGTACCATCAGTTGCCTGGGCAACGGATGAGGATACACCTGTGGGATGAAGGCTGACCCAGCTTGCGGCTGTACCGGTCCAAAGTGAAGCCTGATCGCCACTGCCAGATACACTGGCCACACCGACCTGTTGGTTCCCGTATACCCCATTCGCTATTGAGTCCTGTGCACCCGCGGGATTCAGATTAACCCAACTGCCCGAGCTGCCGGCCCATAGCGATGCCCTCTGCTGGCCCCCCACTCGTGCATAACCAACCTGATGACCACCCTGTACATCGTACGCCTCGGATTCGGTTGCACCGGCAGGATGGAGATTCACCCAACTTCCGGCCGTGCCGGTCCATAGCCCAGCGTTGTCATTGCCTGAAAATCGTCCTGAGCCGACTTGCTGGGTCGAGTCAATGTCCCATCCAAAAGACTGGCTGGCACCGGTCGGATGCAGAACAGTCACACTCCACGCCGCCTCGACCGTAATCGGTATCGCATTTACTACCAGCAAACATAAACTGACAAAGACTATTCTTTTCATGACTTTTCTCCATTCACAGACATTTCACAGATAAACTCGCCTGACAACGTTGTCGGGCAACATTTGGTACTGAATTTCATCCGGGGGTAGAATCAATTGTACGTCTTCAACCAAAGTGGGACAATGAGAGTGTCGAGCTGGGATGTCCCATATAACATTATATATCCTTGCTCAGCTATGCCGATGAGCCTCTTTTTTACCCATGCCACAAAAACGGAATTGTCTAATTCTTTTTAATAATTTTAACGGGCTGTTGATATAAGCCAATGTTCGGCCAGTATTGCAAAATCTTCGATGTTCACTATCGAATCGCCGTTTAAATCCGCCGGTCCTGTGCCGAGCCAGTTAATGGCAATTTGCCTCAAATCAAGATTATCGACAACACAATCATTGTTGAAATCGCCGGGCGTTCTTGCGCTGCAAAGGTCAACGATTTTTAAAACTTTACCGCCCGTTCCATACGGTCCTAAATATTGGCTGGCAAGCACATAAAGTTCGCCTGAATTATCCTGGCCAAGTCCTTTAAGGTATAGATTGAGATTTCTATTGTCAAGGCCGATGGCAAACTCATTGATTATCCCCGTGTTTACATCGGTATAGAACAATCTGCCGTTTGCAACTGTAAAGCCGTTCGCAAAATCACCGAAAACATATTTATCTACAAGTTCCGGAACAGTAGAGCCGTGATAAACATATCCTCCGATAATGGCTATACCTTCATCGTGGTCGTATTCGGCTATCGGATCGACCAATGTATTGGGCAGCCCCGTAAGATAATCCGATACATTCCCTGTCTGAGGATCGAATCTGAACGTACCTTCCTTCAGGTTCCATCCGTAATTTTTTCCCGCCTGAACAATATCAATTTCCTCAACATGGTCCTGACCCACATCGGCTACTACCAGTGTTCCAGTCGATGAATCAAAGCTGAAACGAAATGGATTTCGGAATCCGTATGCGTATATTTCATCCACTCCCGCAACGCCTACAAATGGATTTGACGCAGGCACACGGTACTTACCGTTGAGGCTGACCGGATCGGCGTTACCCGGCGTCGATAATGGATCAAGAGGATCTATTCGCAGGAGTTTCCCGAGCACAACATTGAGATTCTGGCCGTTGCCGTTTGGTCCATGCCCCAAACCAGAATCATTTGCCGCTCCGCCGTCACCATGAGAAATATACAAATATCCATCAGGCCCGAAGGCAAGCATGCCGCCATTGTGATTGAATTGTGGTTTGTTAATTCTTAGAATCTCACGTCTGGTAGATGTGTCGATCAAATTGGGATCGACTGTGCTTACAGTCCATTCTGCGATAACGCTCTGGCAATCGATAACAGTTGGGTCAAATTCCGTAACAAAGTCCGCAGGTACAATACTTGGTTCGCTGGTGAATGTATAAATTTTGTGAAAGCCCGGGCTTGCTGAATTTGTAAACCCCGGATGCAATGCCATACCGAGAAGCCCGCGTTCATCGTAATCGTTGATATCATGCGTGCCGATAATCCCAAGCGGGCTGACCAAACGGCTTGCTACGTCCAGAAACGGCGTGTTTTGGAGAACTCCATTTTGAATAATATAAATCTTGCCCGCTTGATCTACAACGAAAAGCCGGCCCGTACCATCCTGTGCCGGTTTCATATCAACAGGAGCAGTCAATCCCTCAGCAACCATTTGTAATTCGATTTTTATCGTCCCCTTCTGAATTGGCGATGGAATTGGATTGGCAAGCGGGTGAATTACATTAAAATTGCCGCGCATCCCAAAGACAGAATGGTTTCCGCAGCGATAGCCTGGAACTAATCCGGATGCAATCATTGCATTGTAAAGACCCGGTGTTAAGGTAAAGGTGACTGTACCTGTGTCTGTATCCTGCCAGTTAACACCCGGATCTGATTCGAATGTCCCTACTACCAGAGGTTTTTGCGATAAGAGTACAGTGTCCCCTACAGTGGTGGCAGCTTTGGCTATGATCTCTATCGGGTGAATCCCAAAATTGGTTACCGTCACCTGATATCGCTTGCCTATTTGGACGGTTAATGTGGGGTTCTGTGTGCTTATTGTACCAAGCCCGCTCGTACTTGGAAAATAAGAATCAAGTGTATAGGTAAAACCGACAGCTCCGAATGTCCATCCTTCGATCGCCTGTGCGCCATTGGCAAAAGAGAAAACACTAACAACAATCCAAATTATAAAATTGATTTTTTTCATATTCTTATCCTCTTTTGCACTTCTTGAGGCCTTCCTGCGGAGCACATAAAGTGCTCCGCATTTTGGACTTCCATCCTTTTTACTTACTTATGTAAGTTTCTTTCTGCGAATAAGACTCAAACCGCCAAGTCCAAGCAGACACAGTGTCGCCGGTTCAGGCGTAATTACAAACGCCATGTTCATAGACTGTCCCCCCAAGGGATGATTGGACGGATAGACTAACGCTGTCCAGGGAGTAGGTGCAGTTATTGCATCGCTATAAACAGCATCGTCGCCCCAGGATTGAAGAGAGGTTTTCCAGCCAAACAGAGCCTGCACCCCTGGCAGAGACACAGGGAATGCCTCAACGTCAAGCCAATAAGTAATTGGATTAGCAGAGGTACCTTGCTGCACAAACGCCGTAGCAGGGTCGATGAGGAAATTGTATTGCCAGACCTGCGAATCGCCGGGAAATATATGTTCTCCGGTGTTGGGATTATACCAGCCTTCTTCCAGATGGTCGGCGTATAGTTTGGCAGTGAATTGACCCGGATTAAATGTTTCTTGCCAGAGGGGGGGATTACTTGGTCTGCTGAACGGGTTGTTCTCGCTTACGGGAATATCGCTATGGATACTCAGATTGAACGATACCAAGGACGCATCGGGTAAACCCGCAGCATTTTGCGGCAGGAAGTCACGGAGCCATGAGCCCCAGATATGAACGTCGGTTATAGGTCCGGGCGTTTTGCAGGAAAAATCGTCAGCTAATATTTTGGGGCTTGTGGCTAAGACATCAATTCCCGTTTGCGACAAATCGGGCAACTGTACCCACTTGGCCGGCTGACCCGGCAGCCAATCGCCAAATGCTATCGCATTAAATGTTAACAAACATACAATTGTAATAACTACTCTTTTCATAAGCATTCTCCTTTAAAAATTTCTAATTCTTTTGTTGTTCGCTGCAGCTAATCCACAGCATCTTGATTCTTTCTCAACTTGCCGATGCTAAGTTTTGTCTATAGGCATCTCCTTTCCCCTGATTACTGGTGCAATCAGCTATTTCATTGACAGGTCAAAATAAACCACAACTATTTTACTCCTGCAAACGCTATAATGACTGACGGACTTGTTAAAAATTTATGTTTGCATTCAGAATTTGGATCTAAGATCAGCCATGTATTTAAAATCCCCAAATAGATGAGGCGATTGTCTTCAAACAGGTTTAGGAAGGGTTATTGAATACCTATCGTCAAACCCATTAGAGGGAAGGAGTGAGAAAAGTTTTATGTATTTCATATTATTTTCGCCACTTAATACCACGGCTTTTATCATGGTTAAAATAACTCCTATAGTTTTCATTTATATACAACTATATGCTTGTTAAAAAGTCGAGGCTATAAGGATAATCCTTATTTGCAGCCTCGAAAAACCTTATATGACTATATTTGTTATATATGAAGAATTGATGGACTTAATAGACAGGATTGACGAAGCTGCGTTTAGAGCAGGTGAACCTTTCAGAGGGCGGATTTACAACCCACCATAGGCGGATCTTCGACTTTGCTCAGGGCGGGCCCTTCGGCGGGAGAAGATACCCATCCTCTTCTTTGCTTATTTTTGAAAATTGGGTATAATATTTATAACCCAAGCAGATGTCCGGTGAAAAAAAGACAGAATCCTTCCCCCCTAATGTTGCGGGGGCCAACCCGCCGCCATGGGGTATGGTATCGGCAAGCCATAGATCACTATGCACTCAGGAAACCCAAGCCACTCCGCAGCCGAAAAATAAATCCCCAATTTAAAAGAGGGTGGCGCATGCCGCCTTGTATTAAAGCCATGGAACAGGCAGTGATCCCGGATGGTTGGCGGCATCTCTTGTATTTGAGCCTGGCCCGCTACTACAGTTATTTGAATATGCATCCGGAGGAAATCCAGGAAAGGCTGGAAGCGCTAGACCGGAGAAATCCGATCCGGGATCCGGATACTATAGTGTACTAAATGGCAAGTCAGATGGGGGGATGGGATATCAATGGTAGACTGCCCAAGATATTTCCGTTTGGTCATACCAGAAATTTTGGAGCGACATTTGACTTCGTTGGAGCTCAGGATATAAATAAAATCATACCATAATGGTAGGCATTTAGTCAGAATGTGAGACCGAGCCAAGTCAAATTTTCCGTGTCGGTCTAAGAAAAGTCTGTGATCTAGAAGTAAAATTTCCCAGAAGGAGGTGATGTCGATATGGTTGACCAAACAAGTTATAGCGTTCGATCTTGACAGAGAAATGAAAGGGGGAAGTGAGAAAGTGAGATTAAAAATGAGAAAGAGAGTATTTTATGGTTATGTCTTGGCCTTCATAATAGCCAATATAGGCTGGGCGTACGACGTGAACAAAGACATCACCAACTTAGGCCCTACCGCCGATGATGTGGCGGTGATTCTCTCTGGTCCCGAAACAGTTACTGCCCAGTTTAATGGTTATTCCTCGGGTTCTAAACAAGGGCAATTTGGCTCGTTTGCCCACGGTCCCAGTGGCGCGAATACCAAACTGCATTGGCAAAATTTCACTGATGGCGGGAATAACCGCATCGATACCAATCAAACCATCCACATCGGCTGGAGCACTGCCGATCGCTCCAGCAGCATCCTTGACATGTATTGGACCGATGCCTCCGGCAATCGCATCCCCGGCAGTGTTGTCTACAACGTTACCACGCAATGGACGTATGAAACCGCCACCGGTCAAGTGATCCTGCAGTGGACTAATCCCTACAATGTCCCGTTAAGTTTTTTTGACGTATTCTTTGAGATTACCCCGACGCCGGTCCCGCTGGAAGAGTTGAACCTGGAGAATACATTACTAAATGACCGCCTGCAACTCCTGCCGCAAGGTCAGCAATTTACGCTGCCACCGGCCGGTACTATGAGTCTGCCGTTGCCAATCATGCTTCCGCCGGATGCCAACATCATCCTGCGCTACCGGGTTGATGGTCAGAATAACATGGCCCAAACCATTGATTTCGTTCAATTCCCGGTCAAACCGCCGGTGGAGCCGTTTGTCGCCTTGGATACCCAAGACCAATGGATGGAGGCCTTGAATTCTCAGTCGATCATGCCCGTTTCCTCCGCTGATTGGGAAAACTATCTGGCCCAATGGCAACAGTTCCGGCCATCGGGGATGCCCCCCTACCCACAGAACATGTTTCAACTCGCAGAATTGAGCGTCTTTGCGGGAGTGGCGTGTCCTGATCCCATCCAACCCGATGCCCCCGGCTTGGTCATGGCGTGGGGAAGCCCCACCCAAACATCCGGGTCTTATAGCAGTGCTTGGCAATATCAATACCCGGCGGATCCCGATCTGTCCAATGTGACCATCAACATCACCGTTTTGCCTCCTCCCTGGATTAACGTGGTATCTTTCGGGATGAAGGATATCAATGGTAATATCCGGGCCTGGTACTGGAACGTAGCCGCAGCCGCCGGCCCCGGCACCCTCGCCGCTGGGGTCCCCACTGCCATCAGCATTGACACCTCGCAGGTCGGCGTGGGCACCGCGAATCCCAACGCAGCCAGCTACGCCAACAACCCTGCGTTTGATATTACCCACGTCCAAACTCTGATTGTCGATGAGAATGCCAACTGGGTTGCCGGCCAGGGAGTGCCTCCGCCCGGCCAGACCATCTCGAAGATGTGGAACTACTGGTACAACCTGATTGTCTGTCCCAACCCGCCGCCCCAGCCGGCCCAGATCCTCAAGTGGAGCCAACCACCCGTCGCCTGCAAGCCCCGTATCTTCCTCGGCTGGGATGAACCCTCCATCAGGGAGCAGCGACCCTTGATGGCCGATGACTGGGTCTGCACAGATTGGCGCCCCGTGACTGATATCCACTGGTGGGGCTCATTCCTTAACTGGCGTGCCTCTCGGCCGCCGCTAATGCCGCGGGCCTTCCACATCGCCATCTGGACCGATGTGCCCGGGATCCCGCAGGACCTGCAGTCCTTCAGCCATCCGGACCAACTAATTTGGGAGTATTTCTGTACCGATTTCCAGTGGAAATTTGTCGGGTTTGATATGGATCCACGTTCGCCAACGGCGACGTCGGCGCTGGCCACCAGTGTCAATATCCGTCCACAACTTGCCGATTCCTGCTTCGCGTTCACCTGCGTCTTGCCGACGGCCAAATGGTTCTATCAGGATCCTGGTCCCTGCGGCCGTAACGTCTATTGGATCAGCATCTCGGCGATCTACGACACTCCCACGCAGCCCATCTACCTGTGGGGTTGGAAGACCCGGCCGCATTTTTGTAATGATGATGCGGTAAAAATCGTTCAGTTGACCGATGGTACCTGGCCGCCCAAGATTGGCAGCGTCTGGGGCAACGGCATACCCTTGGAGTTTCCGCACTGCATCTCCTGGGATTTGGCTTTTGAGCTGACCACCAACAAGATCTGCGACCCTGCCGGCCCGCCCAATGCCGATGTCAACCACGACAATATCGTCAACCTGATTGACTTATCGTATCTGGCTGCGCAATGGCTCACACCGGGACCGTAACCAAAGTTTGGGAACACGTTAGGAGACTTTTCCGCTGAAGAAAAGGAGCCGTATCACCTTTTCGATAACCGCCAGCAAACCCTGGGAGTCGCCGGAGACTTGGTGCTCCCAGGGTTCTTTGTTCCGCCAACGGCACGGAGGGCGTTTTGATACCAGCCATTCGGGAAAAATGGCGTCGAAATGATTGTTCAAGTCCGGGTTATGGAACTTGACCCATCGTTCTAAGCAACCCGAGTTTCCCTGAGGGAACATAGTATTGCGCAGTACCATTCCATTTTGAGTTACGACATAAATTAAAAGATCGGTCTTTGCGGTTTGTGGTCAGAATTTCCTTTGAAATATTTCTCCCGGCTCCATCAAATCATCATCAATTTTATAGGTCTGATTGGAAAAATTTGGTTCTCATCCAAAAATTTAAAATCAATACCGTACCATTTTTACATTTGGTCCAATATACTTGATCAGGTTTGCCATCCGGAAAGAGTGCCGGTTTGGATTGAACAATGGAGCTTACTTTTACATTACCCTATGGTCAACCGATGGTCTTTCTGCTGGATGGAGGTAAGCATATTCCTAATCCATAAGTAGGATTATGCCTATTGATGATTCAAACTTCTTGGCAATACTATATGACATACTTGTATATAGGAGTGTTGTTTTTTAAGCGTTTATTTGTAAGAAATCGCTCTTAAGCAAAAGTCTTATCATTAAGAATCCTCCCAAAACCTTTATAAAGCTATAAACGGCGGACGTTTCGCCAAACTTCGTGAGGTTTTGCAAGAGGCTCAAAGGAGAAAAACAAATGACTCGATTCATCAGTTTGGCTGCTTGCGTGATTGCTTGGCTGGGTGTCGTCGCACCCTCTCTGGCCACGGTGATCTCGTATGATACGACGCTTAGGGTCTGTAAATAAATAACCGCTACCGATGGTGTGGTTTAATGGTGTAGTTCCAGTCACCATGAAAGCGGTCGGGAACAAGGCGAATGG
>CAZOMV010000039.1:0-47560 GCA_964580995.1 uncultured Pirellulales bacterium | reverse complement strand
CCTTCCAGGTTCGGGCGGGTATGGAAGAGACCCATTTGCTGCTGCACCCCGGTGAGGAAATCCGCAGTCCGCGGATTCTGTTACTATTCTGGCAGGGCGACCGTCTGCGTGCCCATAATCTCTGGCGCAGGTTGCTGCTGGGGTATTACTCGCCGCAACCGGGCGGCAAGCCTTTTACCGGGCTGATTGCCGACGGCAACTGGGGGTCGTGGATGAATGCGGAGCGGCATATCCAGGAAATTAATTTCTGGGCCGACAATAATCTGCCGATGGAGTGTTACTGGGTGGATGCCGGGTGGACCGACATGAGTCTGGGCTGGGAGGCACATCAGTCACACCAAGTACCCAATCCGGAACTGTTCCCCAACTGTATGCGCCCGCTGGCGGATGCCGCCCATCAGCGCGGCATGAAGTTTCTGCTATGGATGGTTCCGGAAAGCGTTCACCCGGCAGTGGGAATCGGGAAAGAACATCCGGAATGGCTGGGCCAGCCGTACGGACATGCCGATTACGGCGGCATGGTCTTTCATGGACTGGATCACGGGGATCCGCAGGTGAACCAGTACATGATCGAGCATTTTTCCAGAATCGTCAGCGACTACAGCGTGGATGTATTTCGCCAGGACGGCGGGAATCTGTGGCCGGAAGATACCGATACCAGCCGGATCGGCATGAGCCAGATTCGATATATCCAGGGGTTCTACGAATTCTGGGATGGCCTGCTGAAAAACCACCCCCATCTGCTGATCGACAATTGTGCGGAGGGAGGACGGAAGATTGACCTGGAGGCCATTCGCCGCAGTATTGTGCTGTGGCGCAGCGATTATCAGGCGGCGATGACCTTCGACCCGGTGGTGAATCAGGGGTACAACCGGGGGCTGCTGCCGTGGATTCCGCTGTGCGGCGGAGTGACACCGATGCAGAATCTTACCGCGTATTCTTTCCGCAGTGCCTATTGCCCGGCCTTCCTGATGGGCTGGCCGATGGCCGGGGTGCCGGATGTTAAAGAACGCTGGGCGAAAATGGACCTGAATCTCCTGCGGAATTTGCTGAATGAATATATCGCCATTCGCCCGTATCTCTTCGGTGATTTTTATCCGTTTACGGACTATAGTCTGGATCAGACAGTCTGGGCTGCCTGGCAATTTGACCGGCCGGATCTGGGCCAGGGCATGGTGCAGGCCTTCCGGCGGAACGAAAGCATCCATGAATCCACGCGCGTCAGGCTTTATGGCCTGGAGCCGGATGCCGTTTATAATCTGAGCAATATGGACGCTCCCGGTTCGGCAGCGATGACCGGGCGGGAATTGATGGAAAACGGCTTGTTGATTCAAATCAAGGACCAGCCGGGATCCATGCTGATAATCTATAAAAAAGACGCCGCTGTTAAAAACTTGCCGTCCCCTTATTATTGGGGAACCGGAAATGTTTTGGAAAGTCAACATTGATTTTTGGCGTTTTTGCCAAAATCATTCTCCTGATGGAAAGTTACTTTCATCCATTATAATGTTACCACTATCTATGGAAAGTATTAGAGCAGAAATATAGTATGTCAAAGTATAGTCACTCTACTACCTAAGGAGTTAAAAGGATGAAATTCTCTATTCATGGATTTCTTTTGTTCGCCGGATGGCTGGTAATTCCTCAATGGGCAGGGGCTGTTTCACCGGTAGCCGAGGAACTGGCGGATACCCGGCGGTTTGCCGCTGTGCACTTTGAAGGGAAACAGGAACCAGAACCTGATCTGGGAAACCGGTTCACCTTCGGAAAGGATTTCTTTTCTTTTACCTATGACGGCAAATCCTCCGCGGATTGTTTGCGGTCCTGGGATCTCCAGCGGGCCAGTCGCCAACTGGATGAAAACCGAACCGAACATACGCTTACTTATACCGATCCCAACACCGCTCTGGTTTTCCGCTGCGCGGCGGTCGAATACCGGGATTTTCCGGCGGTGGAATGGACGCTCTACTTCAAAAATAGCGGCGATAAAGACACCCCCATCCTGGAGAATATTCAGGGTATGAACCTGGTGCTTCGTCGCGGTCCGGACGGTGAATTTATCCTGCGCGGCAGCCAGGGAGACGCCTGCATGCCCGACAGCTATGCTCCCTATGAGCAGGTCATGGTTGCCAATATGCGCCGGACGTTTGCACCGGACGGCGGGCGGCCCTGCGATATGGCCTTTCCCTATTTTAATGTGGCCGGACCGGGCGGCGGCGTCATCCTGGCCATCGGCTGGACCGGACAATGGTCTGCTTTATTCAAGCGGAATCCTGATAGCGATTTACGGATTACCGCCGGGCAGGAGCTGACGCGGTTCTATCTGAAACCCGGTGAGGAGGTGCGCAGCCCGCTGATGGTACTGCTGTTCTGGAAAGGGGAGGATGCGGTTCGGTCCCAAAATCTGTGGCGCCGCTGGATGCTGGCCCATAATGTGCCGCGTCAGCTCGGTGACAAACCGCTGCGGCCGATTCTGACCTATTGTACCTTCGGCACCCTGCGCTGGGGCAACAATAACGAACAGATCGAGAAATTTTTCATTGATGAATTAACCAAACAGGAAGCCCTGCCGGATTACTGGTGGATGGACGCCGGCTGGTTTCCCGGCGGGCAGGGCCAGTGGATGGTGGACCGGGACCGGTTCCCCAACGGACTCAAGGCCATCAGCGATTATGTGCACCAGCGAAACATGGGATTGATTGCCTGGTTTGAACCGGAATCCGCCTACCCCTGGTCGATCACGGCCCAGAGCAATCCCGATGCCCTGTTAAAGATACCGTGGGACCCGAGCCAGCAATATATCGTCAATCTGGGAGAACCCTCGGCCCGGCAATGGATGACGGACTGCATCGACAAACTGATTCATGAGGAAGGGATCGATGTGTATCGGCAGGACTTCAACATGGCGCCGCTGGGCCGCTGGCGGGCCAATGATACGCCGGATCGTCAGGGGATTACAGAAAACCTGCATGTCCAGGGGTACCTGGCCTTCTGGGATGAACTGCTCCGCCGCAATCCCAGGCTGTGGATTGACTCCTGCGCCGGCGGCGGCCGCCGCAATGACCTGGAAACCCTGCGGCGGGCCGTCCCCCTGCTGCGCAGCGATTATCAGGATTTTTCCGGCCACCCCTCCTGTGACAATGGCAATCAGGGGCATACGTATGGGATCGCGTCCTGGTTTCCCTATTTCGGCCATAATATGATGCTGAATATGCAGCAATATCTCTATCAGACACGCAGTTACATGTGCCCGGCTTTCGGGATTCAGTTCGATATCCGCAAGAACGAAGTGGACTGGGATATTTACCGGCGGCTGATCCGGCAATGGCGGCAGGTGGCCGATTGCTACCTGGGCGATTATTATCCGATGACGCCTTACAGCCTTTTGAGTACCGACTGGATCGCCTGGCAATTCCATCGCCCTGAACAGGGTGACGGGATGATTCAAGCCTTTCGCCGGGAAAAATGCGGCCGGGATTCCCTGCAAATAAAACCCAACGGGCTGGAAGCCGACGCTGCGTACACCCTGACGAATCTGGATGTGCCAGGCACCACGGAAATGACCGGCCGGGAACTGATGGAAAAAGGTCTGATCATTACCATTCAGGACCAGCCCGGCTCGGCCATCATAACGTATAAAAAAAATCTCAACTACGGACAAGAAATAAAGGTTCTCTGCCCCTGAGGAATCTTTTATGCATGACAGTATCCAACATCGAATTCTGACAAAATGGTATCTCCTATTGCTTACCGCAATAGGGATTGTTATTCCGAATCATGTAACCGCAAAGGAAAATACGGCCTGGCAGGCCGTGGCACATGGAGTTTGGAGATACTTCGAAGGGGAAAAGGAAAAAATCAATCTGCTGGATGCGGCAGGGATTACACCCAACCTGGCAAGAATCAATGAATTTCCGGAAACGTCGTTTCCATTGAATCCGGAAGAGATAACCATTACCCGCCAGCAGGGAAAGCTCTATATCAAGTTCCCTCTCGAAAAAGAAGAGCAGCTTTATGGTTTGGGGCTGCAATTCAAGCAGATACACCGAAGGGGTTCTATTTACCATCTGCACGTGGATCACTATGACGGGCAGGACAACGGGCGGACCCACGCACCGGTACCGTTTTATGTTTCCAGCAAGGGGTACGGGGTGCTGATTAATTCCGCACGTTATCTTACGGTCTATGCGGGTACGGCGGTACGGGTTGACAGTCCCCATCCGCCCCGGATATACAACCGGAATACGGATGCCGGCTGGCAAGCCATGCCGGAATCGGATGCGGTGGAGATTCTGGTCCCGGCGGAGAATGCGGAAATTCTGGTATTCGGTGGCCCCTCGCTGCTGGAAGTGGTCCAGAAGTACAATCTGTACAGCGGGGGCGGCTGCCTGCCGCCCAAGTGGGGGTTGGGCTTCACTTACCGGACCCATACGTTGTTTTCGGGCCAGGAGGTTTTACAGGAAGTACAGGCTTTTGCCGACAAGGGTTTTCCTCTGGATTTTATCGGGCTGGAGCCGGGCTGGATGGACCGGTCCTATCCCTGTTCGTATGCCTGGGATCCGGGGCGATTTCCCCAACCCGAAGTTTTCCTGCAAACCCTGAGGGAAAATGGGGTAAAAATCAATTTGTGGATCAATCCCTACATTGCTCCTGCATCTATACTATATGACCGGATGCTGCCCTATGCCGGTACCCATACGGTATGGAACGGGATTGTGCCGGATTATACGCTGGGGGAAGCCCGCCGTATTTTTACTGATTATTTTGGCAAGCAATTGATACAGGGTGGGGTGGCGGGTTTCAAGATCGATGAATGCGACGGATACGACTTTTTTTTATGGCCAGACGTGGCCGCCTTTCCTTCGGGAACGGAGGCAGAGCAGATGAGGCAGGTTTACGGGCTGCTGCTTCAGGATATGCTGACGGCTGAATATCGTAAAATCAATCGGCGCACCTACGGTCTGGTGCGGGCCTCAAACGCCGGCGGCTGCCGTTTCCCCTTTGTACTATATAATGATTATTATCGGCATGAAGATTTTATCACCGCGCTGATTAATTCGGGATTTGCCGGGGTGCTCTGGACGCCGGAGGTGCGGGATTCGGCCACGGGCGAGGAATGGCTGCGGCGGATGCAGTCGGTCTGTTTTTCGCCGCTGGCGATGATCAATGCCTGGGGCAGCGGTACCAAGCCCTGGTCCTATCCGGAGGTATTTGAGGCAGTCAAAGAAGCGGCCCTGCTGAGAAGCCGTTTGCTTCCGTACCTGTATTCCACATTTGCGGAATATCATTTTCATGGTACCCCCCCTATTCGCCCGATGCCGCTGGTGCAGGGCTTTCGGGATCAACAGAAAGTCATCGAAGGGCAACTGGATGATACGCAAAATCCTTATCAGTTGGCGTTGAAACAGGATATTAAAGATCAGTATATGCTGGGAGGATGCCTTTTGGTGGCGCCGGTATTCACCGGGCAAACATCCCGCACGGTGGTCCTGCCGGAAGGAAAATGGTATGATTTTTATACCGGGAAACTGGCCGGGGAGAATCAGACCATTACCGTCGAAGCCAAACTGGAGGAAATTCCGTTATTTGTACCCGATGGCGGAATTATTCCCATGATCCCCCCGCAGCTCCGCACCCCGCAAGCCGGGGAAATCCTGCCGCTGGAGGTTCGGCATTACGGCTCTGCTCCCGGCCGTTTTTTGCTGTATGATGACGATGGGGAAACCTTCGATTACGAAAACGGGGAATGCTCGTGGACGGAATTGACTGCCAGGAAAGGTCCCGATGGCAATCTGGAGGGTTCCCAGCAGCGACTGTCGGGCACCATTTTTCAGTATTCCGATATTACCTGGAAGTTTATGGAGTCGAAGCGATGAAAACGAAAAAGAAAATAAAACTGGTTCTCGCATGGTTCATTATTTTGACTTATTTGAATACACCCGCCCTATTATCCGGATCTTCCCTGGCTGATCAAACTATGGTGTCCCGTCACGATTTTATAATGACACAACCGGCCACCGAGCCTTTGCTGGGCCTGCTGCTGGGCAACGGTGATCTGGGCGCCTCGGTCTGGGCGGATGGAGAAACGCTGGTCTTTACCCTGGGCAAGAACGACGTTTGGGACCGGCGGTACAATACCAGCCATGACCGGCCGACTGCCACCTGCGATGAGTTGATTCAGAAGGTAACCAATGGAACCTGGGATTTCGGAAATTACTACTGCTCCCAGCCGATCGAGAAGAATTATTCTCCGACGCCCAAACCGGTCGGCCAGATCCGCTTTACCGGTCTGGGAGCGATTTCCAACCTGCATCTTCGGCTGAGGGATGCCACGCTTACCTTTGACACACACCTTGGTCAGGGAATCGTGTTCATCGAGTATGAACGCAATGTAGTATTCATCCGCCTGCCAGCCGAGGCCGCCGCGGGGTTGCGGGCGGAAGTGTTCCGGCCGCGGGAAAAGCTCGACTGGACCAAACCGCCGCCGCCACCGGCGCAGTTCATGAGCACTCCGACTCCGGAAAATGGTAGTGATCCGTTCAACGCGCCGCTGGTCCCTCCGGAGACAGGGATTACCGGTGAGTCCTTCTGGACGCTGCAGCGGATTCCGGCCGAACCGACGTTTCCCAACGGTTTCGCGGTTGCCACCGCCGCCACGCTTGCGGGGGCCGAGGGAAAATTCTCCCTGGAGACGGACGGGGCCGTGTGCAAAATACGTGCGACGCAAAGTCCGTGGGTAACTCTGGCCGTGGCGGTCCGTACGACAGGGGACGGCGACCCTGCTCCGGTGGCGAGTGCGTACCAACTGGCCAACGCTGCCGCCCATGACGACTGGGAAACGATTCACTCCCGGCATGCCGGTCAATGGCAGCGGTTCTGGTCCCGCAGTTCCATTGAGATCAACGCGGCCGATGAAAAAGACGAGGCATCCGCTCAGGATGCGGCGTTGGCGGAGGGATTGTTTTACCGGAATCTCTATCTGTTGGCCTGCTGCTCCCGACCCGGGGCGGTAGCACCGGGTTTACTCGGCAACTGGATCTGGTCGGATCTGGCCCCCTGGCATGGGATCTACATGCTCAATTACAATTTCGAGCAGGAGTTCTGGCCGGCTTTCATCTGCAATCATGCGGAGCTGGTCCAGCCGTATTTTGATCGTTTTTGTCAGACCTTTCCCAATGCTCTGGCGTATTCCAAGTTTGCCTATGGCCCGGACACACCCGGAGCCTGTTTTACCTCGGGGGATTACCCCATCCGGCGGGACCGATTGATGCTCGCCAGCTTCGTGTATGATCTGACCATGGAGGTTTCGGCCTGGGTCATGCAGCATTTCTGGCGTCACTGGCAGTACACCGGCGACCGGGAGTTCCTGGAACAGCATACCTATCCGATGCTGGTAGATGTGGCCCGGTTTTACGACTGGTTTTTACATCGGAGTCAGCGGGAGGACTGCACGCCTTATGTTCCCCGTGACGGCCGGCTGCACATATTCCCGACTTTTTCGCCGGAACACTGGGGAATCGTTACCCGGAATTTCGAGCGGAACCGCGACAGCGCGTCGGCTATCGCCTTTATTCGCTATCATCTGCTGGCCACGGCCGAGGCGGCGGACATTTTGCAGCGTGATTCCGAGGAAGCGGCCCGCTGGCGGCAATTGGCGCGGCAGTTGCCCGACTATCCGACCTTTGAGACACCGGAAGGAAAAATATTTGTGGATGTTCCGGGTGCCCCCCCAATCGAATACAACATTCCCGTCCCGTTGGTCCCGGTGTTTCCGGCGGAAGATCCCACCTTCTGGGCCAATTCAGAACAGGTCGAGATGGCCCGGCGCACCGCGCGGGTAATCCAAACGAATGGTACGAACAGTATGGTAACGCTGGGAGTGGCCCGTGCGCGATTGGGTCTGGATGACAGCCTAGCCCAGTTTCTTGCCGATGTGCGAAGACGATTGTATCCCAACGGCGTGATCGAACTGGCCCTGGCGGAGAAGATTCCTGCTTTCATGAAGGGCGGCGTTTATACCGAGAATTTCGCCGCCGCCGGCGTGATTGCCGAACACCTGCTGCAATCGCATCCCGATGCCACCGGCAAACCCTTGTTGCGGCTCTTTCCTGTACTTCCGGCAACACTGGACGGCCGTTTTGCCGGGCTGGTGGGGGAAGGTGCCTTTGAGGTTGCCGCTGAACGGAAAAAAGGGATGGTGACGGAAGTTCAGCTTTTCAGCCGCCGCGGGGCTCTTTGCCGGATTTTGAATCCCTGGAAGGATGGTTCTGTAACTCTGATTGCGGGAGATAAAAAATTAGCCGCACTATCCGGTGAGGTGCTGGAATTTTCTACTCAGGCCGGTACAACCTATTGTCTGGCCATGTCAAAAGAATGATATATTTTAAGG
This sequence comes from uncultured Pirellulales bacterium, assembly GCA_964580995.1. Classification (GTDB taxonomy): domain Bacteria; phylum Planctomycetota; class Phycisphaerae; order Sedimentisphaerales; family SM23-30; genus JAKJEP01. The sequence continues at coordinate 39,171 of CAZOMV010000039.1, read as the reverse complement.
AGTTTGCTTAATGAAAAAATGTATGATAAATCCACCCCTTACCCTCTCCTTGTTGCTATCGGGAATAATATTTTCCCTTTTACAGGCAGCACCATTTGATCCCGCCGCCGCTGATTATACCGGTAACCAGGGTCTCAAAATCTACGTCTCCAAACTGGGTGACAATTCCGACGGCAGCAGTTGGGAAAAGGCCTTCCACACGATTCAGGCCGCCATTCAGGCCGTGCCCGACGATAAAGGCGGCCACATGGTCATCATTCGTCCTGACGCCTATGACGAGGCCAATCTTTATCCGGCCTTCAAAGGCGTCCAAGGCTCCTACAATGTACTGGTCGGCGACTTCGACGGCCGCTTCGGCTCCGGCGTAGCCGGCTGGGTGGTGCAGGATTCCGGCGCTCCGGCCGTGGTTCTGCGCAATCATCCCAGCGAATGGGCCTGGCAGATTGTCGAAGGCGACCCGGCCAGCCAGTGGGGCCTGAAAAGCATCGACTGGTGGGGACCCACCAAATGCGACTTAAAATTTTCCGGCGAACTTTTCGACCGCTGGATCTTCCGCAATATCTATTCCGCCGGCTCCGAAGGCGGTATCGGCTGGGATATGACCTGCAGCAAGGGCGTCGAATTTTCCGCTATTGCCGAAGATTGCGTCGGCACCGGCCGTTTCTGTGGAGCGGGAGTAGGCGGTCATACCGGTCGCCCCGATGAGCCGATTATATTCCGTCGGTGTTTTTTTATGTGTTTTGACTGGTGGGGTGACGCCGCCGGGGTTTATGTCCGCGCTGAAAATCCCGAAAAGCGCGATTGCTATGACGCGATTTTTGAAGATTGCACCATTGCCGGCCCGGATAATGCCCTGCAATGCGGCAATCCCGGCTTCGACGGCTACACCAAGATTCTGCTGAAAAATTGCCGCCTCTTCTCGCTGAATTTCTCCCAGCCGCGCGGCCAGCCCTCCACCGGTATCATCTATCATACCTTAAAAGGCCCTCTCCTCCATGTCGATCTGGAAGACACCATTTTGATGGGTTATAAGGTCTTCGGCAGCGGCGGCACCCAGTTCAACTGCCCCGAACGGCCGGAAGGCGGCCCCATTTCCTACTCCGTGAAAGGTAAAGTACAGGCCTATGTGCAATTCGAACAGACGGTACCGGAAGGCATCGAGCGGCTGCGTTACTGGCCGGTGGAAGCGTTTGAAAACCTGCTGCCCGATCGCTTCCATAATGATCAGATCGCCCGGCTGCGGGGGCAGTCGGCGGACCTGGGAGCAGACCTGAGTGCTTTCCATGATGAATTATTGAATGTTCGATTGGTACCGGATTCGCAACCGCAGGATATCGCCGCTGGTAAACCGGCGACAGCGGATATGGACCTGGTCGGTATGGCCCGCTGGGCCTTACATGCGCTGAATAACAATCCGCGGCCCCATTTGGATTATGAATGCCGTTTCAGCATGGACATGCTGGCCTATCCGCCCGGCCCCCTTGCTGACCAGCATGATCCCATTACCGCCGGCGATACGGAAAACCGGATGGACTGGGAGTTCGGCTATATGAAGGACATGTGCGGTGAAACCTTTGCCGATGAAACGGCAAGAGGAGTTCGCAATCGCATTCTGGGACATTTAAAAGAAGATAATCTCTGCTGGATTCCGACCGGCGCTTTTGCCCGCCTGCCGGGCCTCTGGGCGACCCACTGGACCACCGGCAAGCAACTGGTAAGTTTCTGTGAAGATTATCGCCGCAGCGGCGAGGAAAGCCTCCGCAGCCGCTGCCGCAAGATGTTCGAGGCAATGATCGCGGTGGTAGATTATGTGGATGGCCGGGCCTATTGCAAAGGCGGCAACAGTTGCTGGAACGAAAAGGGCTGGGCCATCACCGATTCCACCCCCTATTCCCCCGCCATGCTGCTGGAAGCGGTGGTGACGTATTATGAAACTTTCCGCGACCCGGAGGCGCTGGATTTTGCCATCGCGTTTGCCAAAGGGGAAATAGCTCACGATCAATGGCACAACTGGATTATGAAAGATCCCGGCAAGATCACCGATGAACAGAAGGAACAGGCCAAGCTGACCAGTTCTTTCATGGAAGTCTGGCCCACCGCACCTATGTCCGCGAATCTCATGGTTCGGCCGGACGGTTCGTTCGATCATCACAGCCACATGCGCGGCCACTCCGGCTGGGGCATGGCCCATCTGGCCTCCATCACCCGCGATCCGGAACTGGTGGAGTGGACCAAACGGCTGCTGGACTTCTTCCTCAAACGCGGTACCGACTGGGGCTGGATCCCCGAGTCCATGACCTGGACGCACAACTCCGAAACCTGCGCCGTGGCTGATGTCATCAGCATGGCGGCTTATATGGCCCAGGCGGGTTATCCGGAATATTGGGATACCGTCGAGCGGTTCGTGCGCAATTACATTCGCGAAGCCCAGTTTTTCATCACCCCGGAATACGAAGCCATCTATCGGGAACTGCATCCGGGAGAGGAAGGCGAGAAGGGGCTGGCCATGACCCGCGAATTTGAAGGCGGCTTCCAGGGGAGGATGGGGCTGAATGACAAGTGTGCGTATCCCACCAGCTACGACATGATGGGCTGCTGCGTACCGGAAGGGATGCGCTCGATCTATACCGCCTGGAATTTTACCGTCCAGAATAAACCGGGCGGAGTGTTTGTGAATATGTGCTTTGACCGCGAAACGCCCGAAGCGAAAGTGACATCCTTCCTGCCCTTTACCGGCCGCATGGCGGTCAACGCCAAAATCGCCAAGGATTTCTATCTGCGGCCTCCCGCCTGGGCACCCCAGGGACAGATCAAAGCATACCGTAATCAAAAACAGGAGCCGCTGCTGTGGCGTGACGGCTATGTCCTCTTCGAGAACGCCCAAAAAGGCGATGAGCTGACCATCACCTATCCGCTGATTACCTTCGTACAAAAACAAACCAAGGAAGAACTGCAACTGCCGGTCAAGACCTATACCATTACCTGGGTCGGCAATACCGCGGTTCATATCGAACCCCAGGGCGAACGGCTGCCGCTTTTCCGTCAGATATCCAAACCATTGCCCCCCTGCCCGGAAAGTAAATAACAAAATGTTTTCCGCAGTTGAATGGATTGGTATTTTCGTTACCATGGAGCAATAAAATACTCACCTTTTTTTTTACAGGAGATGTCTTATGATGATGTGTAAGCTGGTCCAACGTTGTTTTCTTATCTCTTTCCTGATTTCCTTTTCGGCAGGCTTGATTTGGGCTGCCCCTTATGATCCCTCCGCCGCCGATTACACCGGCCACAAGGGAGCCACGATCTATGTCTCCAAACTGGGTGACAATTCGGACGGCTCCACCTGGGCCAAGGCCTTTCACACCATCCAGGCCGGTTTGCAGGCGGTCCCGGACGATAAAGGCGGCCACATCATCATTATTCGTCCCGATGCTTATCCCGAAGCCAATCTGTATCCTTCCTTCAAAGGCGCCGCCGGTTCCTACAACCTGATCGTAGGCGATACCGCCGGCCTGTATGGCTCCGGCACCACCGGCCTGGTCATCATTGATTCCGGCGCTCCGGATAACGTCATCCGCACCAATCCCAATGCCCCAACCGGCAATCCGACCTGGATGGTTACGGATGAGAAATCCTCTCCCGATGAATGGGGATTGAAAAGCGTTGACTGGTGGGGACCCTGGAAGTGCGCCCCGGAATTCTCCGGTATCATTCTCGACCGCTGGATCTTTCGAAATCTATACTCCACCGGCTCCGAAGGCGGCATGGGTGTGGACATCACCAATGCCAAGGGCGAAGAATTTACCATTATTACCGAAAATTGCATCGGGATCGGCCGCTTTGCCGGCGCGGCGGTAATGGGCCATAGTGCTCGCCCGGGCGAGCCGGTTATTTTCAAAGACTGCTACTTTGCCAATCTCGACTGGTGGGGCGATGCCGGGGCGGTGTATGTCCGCGGCGAAGGCGAAACCATGCCCGATACACCTCACGCCATCTTTATCAACTGCACCCTCGTCAGCCCCGATAACGCCGTCCAGGTAGGATTTCCCGGATTTCAGGGCTGCACGAAAATCAAATTCGAAAATTGCCGCCTGATTACCCTGAACTTCTCCCAGCCGCATGGAACCCCTTCCAGCGGCGTGATCAGTTGCGATGTGGAAGGCAAGTTCCTGCATATCGATTTTGAGGATTGTACCCTGATGGGCTACAAAATCTTCGGCGCCCGCGCAGGCGATTTCTCTTATACCACCAAAGGTTCCGTCCGTGCCTATGTCCAGTATCGGGAATCCGTCCCGAACGGCATGGAGCGGCTCCGTTTCTGGCCGACAGACACCTTTGATGAATTCATTCCCGCCAAATTCCTGGATACCAGCAAATTGCAAAAACCGACCTTGATTAAAATCCCCTGCAACTTTGACGCCGCCATGGAAAACACCCCCTTTATCTTCAAAGGCAATACCTACATCGCCATGAACCACCGCAACGATTCCAAGGATCGTGTCGGGGATTACACCAGCGAAGAAAACATGTATCTCTACATCGACAATCTGCACACCGGTGTCCGCGAGGCCCAGTTCGGCGCCGGCCACTCCTTCGTCTCCGCCTTTGTGGACGGCGACACCCTTCACATCTTTGCCAGCCAGGGCACCAACGACGACTGGTTCAAGAGCATCTACCAGTTCACCACCACCGATATGAAAAACTGGGACCGCCAACTGGCCATCCCCCTGGAAGGGGATGAACACCTGTTCAACTGTTCCGTCACCAAAAATGACAAGAACGAATACATCATGGCCTACGAGTCGAATCAACCGGTGGGATTCTGCTTCAAATTCGCCCGTTCCCAGGACCTGAAATCCTGGGAAAAAATCCCGAATCTTATCTTCACCGGCGTCGGCATGGAATATTCCGCCTGCCCGGTCCTGCGGTTTTTTGCTCCTTATTACTATGTAATCTATCTTCATATAGTAGATAATGGGTACGCTCCCTTCCTGGCCCGTTCCAGCGACCTTATTAAATGGGACCTTTCCCCCTTCAATCCTATTATGGTAGCCGGTCCCGGCGAGGGGATCAACAATTCCGATGTGGATTTGTTCGAATACGAAGGCCGAACTTATATCTTCTTCGCCACCGGCGACCAGCAGACCTGGGGTACCGCCAAAATCGCCCTCTACGACGGCCCGCTGAAAGAGTTCTATGAGCGGCATTTCCCCGCAGGGGTACCGATGATCAAGGTCTCCGCGAAAAAAGAGTGAGTATATTATTTTTCTATGTTGTCCGAAAAGGTTTATTTCGATTTTACTGCCCAACCTGACTGGAGAAAATAACATGAGAACACTTATTCGAATAAAAAGAAATTGGTTTCTTCCTGCGGCCTTCCTTCTGGGATTGGCTATTACTTCACTGGCCCCAGCGCAGACCCCGGAACCGCCGGCAAATCGAGCCGTAAAGGTCGATCTGGTCCAACGAGCCGAGGAGGTTAAAAACATCAAGTTCTCGATGTTCGTGTGCTGGTCGCTCAGTTCTTTCTCTGATCAGGAGTGGACCTCTGGAAGCACGCCCATCTCTACCTTCAATCCCACCGGCTGCGACACGGACCAGTGGGCCAAAACAGCCAGGGCTGCCGGGATGAATTCCATCCTGTTCCTGACCAAGCATTGCGACGGTTTTTGTCTTTGGGATACGAAGACTACCGATCGCAAAGTGACCAATAGCCCCTTCGGCAAGGATGTGCTGGCGGAGGTGCGGAAGTCGTGTGACAAATACGGGCTGAAGCTGGGCCTTTATTATTGTGAGGGCGACTTCACCTGGCCTGGTGCGGTTGACGGTAAATCGGGCGGTAATAATCCCGAAATGAAAAAGGCCCAACTGCGAGAGTTGCTCACGAATTACGGAGTGATTGAGTATATGTTCATGGATAGCGGAATCGGCGTTGGCGGATTGTCAGGCCCGGAGACCAATGCCTACATAAAAAGCCTTCAGCCGGGATGCATTGCGGCTATCGTAGGGGGTGAGATGGAAGACCATAATAATCTGCCTCCAGGACCGTCAACCTCCGGGAATCCCAATATCCTGCTCTGCGATGTCAGCCAACCGCTCCTCGGCCTCTACGACCGCTGGTTCTACACCAATCCGGGCCGGGATAAGGAGGTACGGCCTGCCGAAGAGATCTTTAAGCTGTATCAGAACTGTTTGCAGCACCGGAACCTCTTGCTGCTGGATGTAGGTCCGGACCACAGCGGCCGGCTGCGCAAGATTGATGTGGAGACGCTCGAAAAAGTAGGGAAAATGATCCGCCACTCACCGGTGCCGGATGTCAACGCGGATTTCTATGTTGCCCCCGACGGCAAAGACACCAATCCCGGTACCGCAGCAGAGCCATTGGCCACGGTCGCTGGCGCCCGGGATGCGATTCGCAAGATGGCGGCGGCCGGGTTGAATCATAATGTTTTGGTTCTCTTTCGCGAGGGGACATATACCCAAACGGAAACATTGCTTTTCGGCCCTGAAGATTCCGGCACGGATCAATATTTGATTACTTATGCTTCCGCTCCGGGCGAGAAAGTCATTCTCAGCGGCGGCCGTAAAATCACCGGCTGGAAAAAAGGGGAAGGAGAAATCTGGATAACGGAAATACCGGAGGTGAAATCCGAAAACTGGCATTTCCGGCAACTGTTTGTCAACGGCCGCCGTGCCGTTCGCGCCCGCACGCCCAATGTGGACGATAAGGCCCCCTGGTGGCATATCCGCACCTGTTCTATCACCATCGGCGACAACCACCCGCCGGTAGATAAACCGATCATCGTAAGTCTGACAGGTCCCGTCCACCCGTATCGCAATATCAACGAGGTGGAACTGATTTACACCGCCAATAATAACAACGCCCGCAAGTTTCTGGGCGCCGTCAAGGAAGCGGATCAGACCCTCACTCTTCCCCCGCCCCATCAGTGGGCTCCCCGGGCCTTCGGAACCGAATGGAGATATAGCATTCCTGATGTGGGACTGGCCTGCTACCTGGAGAATGCCCCGGAAATGCTGGACCAGCCCGGCGAATGGTATCTCGACCGGCAGACCGGCCTCCTTTCCTACTGGCCCCTTCCCGGCGAAGACCTGAATCAGGTGGAAGCCATCGCTCCGGTGGTGGATCAAACCTTGTTAGCCCTCATCGGCACCCCCCAGCAGCCGGTTGTCAATCTGCATTTCCGAGGAATTCAACTGCAACATACCAAATGGGACATCCCCGCCACGGGATATATGGGCATGGCCTGCTGCACCACCGCTGTCGGCGACGATCCCACCCCCGGCTGGCAATGGCTTCCAGCCGCTGTCGAATTCAAACATGCCCGTTCCTGCCGCTTCCTGGATGGCGGCGTGGCCCATGTCGGCATGTTGGGGATCTGCCTGCGGGAAGGCACCGAATCCATCACCATTGAAGGCAATCACGTCTTTGATACTGGCGGCGGCGGCATCGGCGCCGGTTATATGGAAAACGCCGCTTATGGCTACGTGCACGCCCCATCCCCCGGTCCGAATGAGTTCAGCGATTATCGCATCGCCAATAACTATGTGCATGACTGCGGCGTCGAAGACTACGCCGGTTTTGGAATCATTTTAGCCGAAGCGAAAGACGCGGTGGTCTCCCATAATCTCATTCACGACACCGCCTATTTCGGTATGGCGGTCGCCGGCAGCCAGCTCAACCGGCAGTCACCCTTTGCCACGAACAACACCATCGAATTCAACCACATTTACCGCGCCATGAAAACCACGGTCGATGGGGCCGGCATGTATCTGACCTTCTCCCAGCAGGACCGCACTTGCCTGGTCCGCGGCAACCTCCTGCATGATATTACCGCCAACCCCCTCAACCGCAGAACTATGCAGGAACCGGGGCCTTTCCTGGCCGCCGGGATTTATCTGGACGGCGCCGCCGCCGGCTATCTAATACAAAACAATGTGGTGTACTCTGCCTGGGGCAATCTTTTTATCAATGGCCAGGGTCCCAGCCTCTTCATCGATAATCTCATCCAGAAAACGGCTGCTCCCCCTGCCGAATTCATCCAGGTAATGGAGGCTCTTGCCGGCCTGGAACCCCCCTACCGGAAGTCCATTCTCAATACGGGTACTACCGCCTATGCGTTCTATTCTTTAGAAGACCCTGCCGACAATCATTGGACCGGCTATCAGTTCCACCAGCCGGACTCCCAGGCAGGAGTCATTGTCCTATTCCGCCGCACCGGCAGTGAAAAGGATACCGCATCATTCAAGCTGCAAAACCTCAACGGAAATGCAGCGTATGATTTCAAACTTTGGGAAGCAGTGGAATGGGACGGGCAAAGCCTTCTGGCAGGTATCAAGCCGCTAACTGATCCCGAAACGGTTCTCGGCCCTGATGCCGGGCAAAAGACCGGGCGGCAGTTAATGGACAACGGTTTGTCAGTAACGACGACCCAGGTCCCCCAGGTCCTCTGGATTGTATATCAACAAAAAACATGGTAAAAGAAAACAAAACCATGCGAAAGACTATTACCTTCCGTACCATGATTCGTTCCATCACGTTGGCCGTTCCATGTTTTGTAGTTTTCCTTGGCGTTGGTTCGGCCTTCTCAGCCGAAACCTCAGACCCGGCCGTTCGGTCCGATGTGATTCTGATCAATCATGTCGGTTTTCTGCCGGACTCCCCGAAGTATTGCGTGATCCCTCAGCCGCCGGAAAAAACCTTCACCATCCATCGGATGAAGGACTGCGTTTGGACGCCAGTTCAGGAAGGAACGTTGTCAGAGGGCGGCCTGGGACTCGAACCGGGCTGGATCGGCGAGTTCACCTCACTCCAGGAAGAAGGCATCTACCAGGTACGCTGCGGCGGACGGCAATCCCGTTGTTTCGTCGTGTGGCGCCGCGTGTATGACGCCCCCCTGCGGATTCTCTACAGCTACTTCCCCTGGCAACGCTGCGGAGACAGCCTCACCGGCTGGGCTGCGCCGTGCCATCTGGACGACGGCCGGATCGCCGAGACCGGCGCCCATCGAGATCTGGCCGGCGGCTACCACCAGTCGTGCGATTTGCGGAAATGGATTTCGCTGGAGGTTATCGGTTTGCTAGGGCTGACCCACTTTGGCCAGATGCAATCCCCCCGCTGGGATAATGGATGCATTGCGGAAGAACTTCGCTGGGGGAGCGACTACTACCAGAAGCTGGTACGCGAGGACGGCGGGATGTTGGATTCGGTTTTTATTCCGCTGGGCTGGGGACCGAGGGACTTCTATCTGTCCGATTCCCCGCCGCCGGCGATGTGGAGCACCATCCGGCACCAGGCCCTCTTGGCTACGTACTTCCAGCCGCGTGATGCCGCCTACTCCGAAAAGTGCAAACAGGTTGCACTTCGGGTCTGGCAGTATATGACCGCAACCAAACCTCAGTATGAAAAATATCAGGCCCCGGCTTTGCCGCCGCTCGGTCATGACGGGCTTAACGGCTGGTATGCGGGCTTCTACCCTGGTTCCTCGCTCGACCTGGCTCATCGCCTGTGTGCAGCCGTCGCCCTTTACCGTATTACCAACGAGCCGGCCTTGCTTCAAGATGCCGCACAGTCCGCCTCCGCACTCGTGGACCTTCAAGTTGCGCCCGCTGCGACCGGCAGCAATCAGGATGCTTGTTTCTGGGAGGGACCGGACCACAACAAGCTGGAAGCTAGCGGTTTCTGGCACGCTTCCGGTCCGTTGGGGCTGTGCGAATTGCTGGAACTGAAGCCCGACCATCCCGACTCCGCCAGGTGGCGGAAGGCGGTAGAACGGATCGCCGAACAGTATCGTAGCTCATCGCAGCTCAATCCGTGGGGTCTGGTAGCCACCCACTGGTCCTTACAGGATCAGCCGGTTTCGTTGCCCCCCACCCCGGCCTCCGGTGCCAGCCGAGGTATCTCGGAAATATATAGCGGCGGAAATCTCAAACCGCAAGACGCTGGCGGCCCCAACCGATACATTGTCTATCAATACCGGCCTTACGGCTATAATGGCCCTATTGCGGCGGCAGGTGTGTTTCTTCGACATGCCGCAGCGCTCACCGAAAAGGATGAATATCGCCATGTCGCCCAGCGGCAAATGGACTGGATTCTTGGCTGTAATCCCTACGACGCCAGTGCGGTGGAAGGTGTGGGATACAACCAACCGTTGCGGGGCTTCTATGGCGAATTCTTTCCGCCTACCCCACAGATTCCAGGCGCTGTATCCACGGGACTAACCAGCGGATCGATCCTCATGCAAAACTCCGGATTCGCAAACGAGTATGATATGCCCATCGTGGGCCTGGTGCTCTGGCTGATGACAGAGCAAGTAGGTTCCCCTATGCCGGCAAGGTAAGTAAGACCAGTCGGCAGTAACACAGCATTCTGCCTTCACAGCAATGTAATTTTTATGGAGACTAAATTATGAATCGCAATTCTGGTATTCAAAAAAATCATAAGCCTGTCATTCTATTTTTAATTTGTGTATTTTCCACCTCCTGTCTCGCCCAAAGGCCGGATAACCCCAAATTAACCAAGCTGCCCTTCAGCATCTACCTGGCCATGGAAAACACCCCCGTCCTGTTTAACGGCCGCCCCCTCCTGGTCGATAACCACCGCCCCGGCGAACTCGAGGCCAAGGGTGAGAACGCTTATTTATTCGTTCTCGACCTGATAACCGGCCAGGAGGTCGCCCGTTTTGGCAAGGGTCATACTTTCGTCAGCGGTTTTGTCAACGGCCAGGAACTGAATGTCTTCGCCACCGAATTCACAGACTTTGGCAACAAAATGAATCTAATGGGCATCACCCGTTTTACCACCACCGACCTGAAAAACTGGACCCAGCAGCGGGTCCTCTCCCGCCGGGAAGGAGGCGACGAAAACCTCTTCAATTCCTCCGTCTGTGCCGATGATCAGGGCTATCTCATGGCCTACGAATACAACCAGCCCGGTACGCCGAATATCTGGAGTTTCCAGTTCGCCCGCTCGAAAGACCTCGCCCACTGGGAAAAAATCGAAGGCATTCATTACACCGACCTGCCGGAAAAAACCGCCTGCGCCAATCCCACCCTCCGCTATTTCGCCCCCTACTACTATGTCATGTACGGCGGTTGGCGCTGGGCAGGACCCGGCGCTCATTATGAATACCGGCTGGACACCACCAAATATGTCACCTTCCTGGCCCGCTCCCAGGACCTCAAAACCTGGGAACTCAGCCCCACCCGCTATCCCATGCTGGACCCCGTGGACGGCGAAGGCATCAACAACACCGATGCGGACCTCTTCGAGTGGGATGGCAATACCTACATCTACTATGCCACGGGCAATCAGGCCGACTGGGCCTCCATCCGCGTCGCCATGTACCCCGGCCCCATGAAAAACCTCTTTGAAAGTTATTTTCCGGATGGGGCAAAACCCGTCGTTCACTTCGATACAGTCAAAAGTACGTATATCTATTCGGAATAATTTTTATATCGGAGCTTTCGTATGTCATCTTTTTCGACCGCTCTCAAAACTGGTTTGCGATTTTCCATCCTGTTTATGATTTGCCTGTTTGCATCCTCCCCCTGTTACGCGGAACTGCCGGCGAATCCCAAACTGCAAAAGCTGCCTTTCAGTTTCATTCGAGGCATGGAAAATACTCCGGTCATTTTCAATGACCGCCCCCTCTTAGTGGATAATCGCCGCGGGGGGATCGATGACACCTCCGGAGAAATCTGGCTTTTTGTTGTGGACCTCGTGACCGGACAGGAAACCAAACCTTTCGGTAAGTCCTTCTCCTTTGTGAGCGCCTTTGTAAACGGTCCGGAACTGAATATTTTCGCCACGGAAGTAACCGACAAGGACTGGACTCACGATATCCATCGCTTTACAACTACCGACCTGAAAACCTGGAAACAGGAACTGGTGATTCCGCGCAAGCCAGGCGCCCATCTGTTCAATTCGTCCGTGTGCCGCGACCCGCAGGGGTACCTCATGGCGTATGAATCGAATCTGCCGATCCAGTGGAGTTTTCGATTTGCCCGGTCCGAAGATCTTTCGCACTGGCAGGATGTGGAAGGGGTGGAATTTGCCGACCTGGCGGAACAATCCTTTTGTGCCTGCCCCTGCCTCCGTTATTGCGAGCCTTACTATTATGTCATTTACGGCGCCCAGCGGAATTCCGGCGTCGGCCGATATTATCAATATGCCCTGCCCACCACCTTATACGTTGCGCTGCTCGCCCGCTCAAAGGATTTGATTACCTGGGAACTTAGCCCCACCCAATATCCGATGCTGGATCCCATCTCCGGCGAGGGAATCAATAACACCGATGTGGACCTGTTCGAATATGAAGGGAAAACCTATGTCTTTTATGCTACCGGTGATCAGGCCACCTGGGGCGGCATTCGGGTGGCAACCTTTGACGGACCCATGAAAGAAATGCTGGAAGCTTATTTTCCCCAGGGCTTTCCCATGATTCAATTCGACGCCGCTAGCGGTAAATATATCTATCCCCCCTCTTCTCAATAAGTCTGTCCTTTCCCCCTTCCACCAGAGGAGTATTGGATTTGCTCACATTTTATCCGAAATCCCAGGCCAGCCGATGCTTATAATGCCGGTAGAGAAGCCCCATAGTCCGCATGGCGTATATCCACAGGCACAGGCCTCCTATTTGCCCGGCCAGGCCGATCAGGATATAACCAGCTATCGAACCTTCTTTAGCAACAACGGCACTAAAGGAAAAATGCGAAATGCCCCACGCCAGACAGCATAAGTACAAACTCACACAGCACGCCAGATACGGAAAGAAGGTTCCCATGATCGAACGCAGTACATAATCAGGCCGAATGGTGACAATGCTTCCCCCCAGGGCCAGCCCCATGATCGTCATCGGCCAAAAGAACAATCCCAACCCAAATAAAGCCACCAGCAAAACCAACTGGTTCGCAGGAAAGGTCTCCACCTCAGAACCATAAAATGAAATCAAAAAATAAATCAGGGCCGCGATACCCGGCAGCAGGGCATATAGAAAGCTGAACTGAAACAACAAATACGGCCGGATAATGTCATCCCACCAGTCGGTCAGAACCGGCAGATTGGGCAATTCATCTTCTCCCCCAGCCGTGGATACCAACACGTCAAACATATAGGCAAAAATATAGGCCGTGATCATAAATTTCGCCATCCCAAACAAAGGCCCGCCCAAGGGCAGGCTGGCTATTACCGACAGCACAAAAAGAAAGAAAAAGGTGATTCCATCCCCCAGGCAATGGATGGGAGAAACCAGGCGGAACAAATCACCCTTAAAACTGGTCGGAGATTTTTTTTCCTCGGCATCACGTGGTCTGAAATTTTTGTCGTTCGGGTCCACCCTATATCCACAGAATGAACAAATGGTTCCCTTGCTGATAGTAACACCGCACTGCGGACATCGATTCCCATCTTCCGTAGCAACAATGGCATCTCTACTTTCTTCCCTTTCGCCGGTTGCTTCGGTATTGGCTTCGACACTGCTATTCAAGATATCATCTGTCCAGATGCCGGGATTTTCAGATATAGGGTATTGGGCAGGCTCTTCCTGCGGATGGGGTACCCGGATTGGATTCGCACATCGAGGACATTTTACTTTTTTACCGGCATAACTGACTGGCACACCCAGTTTTTTTTCGCATATCGAACAATGAAACTTGATCATGTCCAATACCTCCCATGTAATCGAAAGTAAAATAGTTAAATAATCCGCACTTCAGCCCGATTTTAAAAAAACACAACAATTCAAAAATGCCTGTGAGAAAAGGACTTCTATAAGTGAATATACCAAATTGAACGTTTAAATCAAGAATATTTACCCCAAAAAATTACCCATCGAGCATTGTAAAGAAAACCCATAAATTCTTAACCTATAAGTTTTTATAAATTTTTTGTTTTGGGCATAGACTTTGCTAAGATGCTGTGGTATAATGTGTGCTTTGCTGGAATTCAATGGAATTGGCCGTGCTAGGCGGGGTGTTAGCGGTACCTTGAACTCGCAATCCGCTCTAGCGAGGCTGAATTCTTTTCCAAGGGTCCTTTGTTTTGGGCCACTATTGTCTCAAAAGACATTGATCGTTGGGTCCCATGCAAACGAACGACGTGAACCTGGTCAGGCCGGGAACGGAGCAGCCATAAGCGAATCGTTTCGTTGTGCCGTGGTATTACCTGACGGGAGTCTGCTGAGGTGACATACCCAGGGCAATTGATTCGAAGAAAAGTGCACGGCCATTTTTTTGATTAGAATCAGGTAGGTAGTCCCTGTGAAGGGAACAGGTTAGAGAGCGAACATGTCTTATACAGTCCTGGCAAGGCGATATCGGTCCGACTCATTTGAGGATGTGGTCGGTCAGGAAGCGGTCGCCCAAACGTTAAAAAATGCCATCGCGACCGACCGGGTGGCACACGCCTATTTATTCACCGGTACTCGAGGCGTGGGCAAAACGAGTATGGCTCGCATTTTAGCCAAGGCGATGAACTGTCTGGCCTTCGATAAACCGACCACCACCCCCTGCTGTAAATGTGAAAGCTGCCTGGCCATCAGTGAAGGGGAGGATATTGACGTACTGGAGATCGACGGGGCCTCCAACACCGGCGTCGAGCATATCCGGGAACTGCGACAGAACGCCATTTACCGGCCGGCCCGGGCCCGCTTCAAGATTTATATCATCGACGAAGTGCATATGCTCTCGGTCAGTGCCTTTAACGCCCTACTGAAAACCCTGGAAGAACCGCCAGACCATGTAAAATTCATTCTGGCCACCACCGAACCAAACAAGATCCTGGCAACCATCCTTTCCCGTTGCCAGCGTTTTGATTTTCGCAATATTCAAATGAAAGACATCGCCCGCCAGTTGCAAAAAGTACTTCAGGGCGAAGGGGTGGAAGCGGAAGAAGCCCTCGTGCGGCGGGTAGCCCGGCTGGCTAACGGATCGATGCGGGATGCGTTATCCCTGTTGGACCAGATTTTAAGCATGTCGGATGGAAAATTGTCTCTGTCGCTGCTGCAGGATCTGCTGGGCACCCCCCGCTCCGAGCGGATCATCGAGTTGGTCTCCGCCATCGGAGAAAATGATCTGGCCGGGGCATTGAATCGCATTGATCTGGTTCTCCAGGAAGGATTGGCCCTGGAACAGTTGGCGGAGGCATTGCAAAACCATTTCCGCGATTTAATGATCTTGCGGAATTGCGGCGCGGAAACCGAGCTGGTGGAACTCGATGACGAAGCCATCCGAACCAAGACGATGGAGCAATCGAAATTATTTGACGATGCGGCCCTGGTCTATAACATTACGGTAATGGAAGAGCTCCGCCGGGCCATCAAATCCAGCGGCTCCAGCCGGGCGTTGTTGGAGGCGGCGATTGTGCGATTGACCGCCAATGACCGTTTCAGCGATACCAAGGCCATCCTGGAACAAATCCAGAATTTACAGGCGGCGGATACCGGTTTCCAAAATCCATCGGGCAGTGCTCCCTCTCCCCAGCGAACGGGCAGCGTTATGACCGGTGCTCGTCCGGCCCCCGCTGCCCCGCCCGGCAGTACCCGGACAAAAGCCGCCGAGCCGGAACAAAATCCCGCCGGTTCGACGCCGGCCCCCGCCGTAACCCTGGAATATTTACAGAACAACTGGTCTAAAATCATGCTCGAACTGAGCAAGCAGGGCCGCAGCCAATTCAGCTTATTTTTGAACCAGGCCCAGCCGATCCAGTGGCAAAATAACCAGTTAACCATCGAATATCCCTCCCAGCACAGCGGCAATTATAAATTTTTATCCGAAAACCCGAATTACATCCAGCAAATTGAACAGGCCTTGCAAGGAATTTTCTCCAGCCCGGTGAAACTGGTCCTGGCCCCCCTGCGCGAAACAGCCGATCCCGCTCACCCGGCAAATGGACACTCACCGATTGCACCCGGCGCCAAACCCAGCCAAAAGGAAATCGACGCCGCCATCTCCGACCCAAAGGTAAAGCAAGTGCAGGAAGTTCTCGGCGGCAAAGTCAAATCGGTCGAGCGGTCGAATTATGAAATCACATAAGAAAGGAATCAGCCATGGCAGGACTCGGTGATTTAGGAAATATAATGGGCCAGGTCAAACAGATGCAGGCCAATATGAAGCAGATGCAGGAAGATCTGCGGAAAAAGACGGTCCAGGCCAGCAGCGGCGGCGGCATGGTAACAGCCACCGTCAACGGCCACAGCGAGCTGGTGGGCCTGAAAATTGATCCCCAGGCCGTGGATGTCAATGATCTGGAAATGCTCGAAGACCTCGTCAAGGCCGCCGTCAACGCCGCGGTCGCGAAAAGTCAGGAAGAAATGAAACAGGAAATGGCCCGGCTGACCGGTGGATTTAATATCCCGGGTCTGGAAAACATAGCAAAGATGTTCGGATGAGTAATGTTCACACAGAAAGCATGAATCGGCTCATGGAGCGGTTTCGCAAACTGCCCGGAATCGGGCCGCGTACCGCGGAACGGTTGGCCTACTTTATCCTGAAACAGCCCGCCGAGGAAGCACTGGCTTTGGCGGAGGCCATTCATCAGGTGAAAACCCAGATTCGAAACTGCCGCCGCTGCCACAATTTCTGCGAGCAGGAATTGTGTGATATTTGCCGGGATCAGCGGCGGGACCATTCGATTCTCTGCGTGGTGGAGCAGCCCAAGGATCTGATCAATCTGGAAGAAACCGGGATGTGCAACTGGGTCTATCATGTCCTGCTGGGCCACCTGGCGCCCCTGGAAGGCATTACCCCCGATGACCTGACCATCGATGACCTGGTCAAACGGGTGGAGGCCGGCGATATCAAGGAGGTGGTCATGGCTACCAATCCGAACATGGAAGGCGATGGAACCGCATTATATATCACCTCTTTGCTGAGCGATATGGATGTAAAAATCACCCGTCTGGCCCGCGGCCTGCCCACCGGTAGCAGCATCGAATTTGCCAATAAAAATATTCTGAGCGATGCCATTTCCGGCCGGGTACCCATGTAATTGTTTATATAGTATATTAGTTACAGTGGAAATTATATGGATTTACTAACAAACTGAACCGCCGAAAGTGACGATAAAAATACTGAAAACCGGCTCCAACACGTAAAACAGGACCGATAACCAGAGAAGAAAGGATCAGTTAATGCGTCTGGACATGTCGCAAAACATGAGAATGGAACAGCGAATGATGCTGGCTCCGCGCATGATCCAGTCCATGGAAATTTTGCAACTGCCGCTTCTGGCCCTGCAGGAGCGGATCGAACAGGAAATGCTTTCCAACCCTCTGCTGGAATATGATGAGACTCCCCAGGGGGATAGCTCCTCTAGCGATACGAATAACTCTTCCGATCTGCCGGAAGGGGAACAGACCCTGGTCATTAAAGACGACAACGCCAAACGGGAAGATTTTGAGCGGCTGGGCAATCTGGACAGCGATTTTGATGATTACCTTTTACGCAGTTCGTACGTCCAAACGCGCCGGGCCGCGGATGAACCGGATCGCAAACTCGAAGCGATGCAAAACACCGCCGCTCCCGGGCAATCGCTCAACGAATATCTGCACAACCAATGGTTGTTTATCGAATGTGAACCCATCCTGAAAAAAGCCGGCACGATCATTATTGACGCCATCGATGCCGCCGGGTATCTGAGTATTCCTCTCGATACGTTGCGCAATAACGCCCGGGAAGAAATCACGCTGGCGCAAATGGAACAGGCCCTGAAAATGGTGCAGACGCTGGAACCGGTCGGATCGGGCGCTCGTAATCTGGCGGAATGCATGATCATTCAGTTGCGCAACAGTCCGGAGGATCGAAGTTTTGAAATCGATCTGATCAGTCATCATCTCAAAGACATCGAAATGAATCGATTCCCCGTCATAGCCCGAAAAACCGGGAAAAGCATCGCCGCGATTCAGGCCGCCATAAAAGTGATTTCCCGTTTGGACCCCCGCCCCGGCCTCCAGATCGGTCGGGTGGACTCCCCTCATATTATCCCCGATATCATCGTGGAATATAATGAGATGAACGATACGTATGAAGCCAGGCTCAGCGACGGCAGTATGCCCGCCCTCAAAATCAATCAGATGTATCGGGACATGATGAAAAAAGGACCCTTGTCTTCCGAGGCGAAAGAATTCCTGCAAAATAATGTTCGCTCCGCCAAATGGCTGATTGAATCGATCGAACAGCGGAAAGCCACCCTCCTGCGGGTAGTCAACCATGTTCTCAAGAACCAGCGTGCTTTTATGGAAAACGGCCCCCTGCATCTCAAGCCCCTGCCGATGGTCGATGTCGCCCAGGAATTGGGAATTCACGTCGGAACGGTTTCACGCGCTGTGGCGGGCAAATACATTCAAATGCCCAACGGGATCTATCCGCTGCGGTTTTTCTTCAGCGGCGGCACCGAAAACGCCCAGGGGGAAAGCGTTAGCTGGGATGCCGTCAAAGCCAAACTGGAAGAAGTGATTAACAACGAAAATAAAAACAAGCCCTTCAGCGACGATGATCTGGTCGTTGAAATGCAAAAACACGGCCTCCAGCTCGCCCGTCGAACCATCGCTAAATACCGAAGTATCCTCAACATCCCCCCCGCTCGTCGGCGTAAAGAATTTAAATAACGAAAGTTTTGAACCCCATTTGGTCCGGGTGTTTTTTTCTTCCGCCGGCACTATAGAATCTCAAACATGTCACTGCCGTCATAACGCGAGGCCAGACAAACGGGAAAACGGTCCGAGAGCACCTTTCGAAACGTTTGCAGTGCCAGTTCGGGATGGTTGTTATGTTCGCTCAGATGGGCGAGGATCACCAGCTTGATCCGGGAGCCGCAATCGCGAATCATTTCCGCGGCTTCCCCATTCGAGATGTGTCCGCCTTGACCGGCAATACGCCGCTGGAGCCAGGGCGGATAAGGCCCCTGCGCCAGCATCTGCGGGTCATAATTGCTTTCCAGGTAGAGGCCATCCAGATCCGCGATCCACTCTTCAATCCCGGCAAAGCGATGGCCCAGATCGGTGAAAATGCCCAGTTTTTCCTTTTTGTGCTGAATAACAAAAGCAACGCCTTCCCGGCCGTCATGAGGGGTGGGAATCGTAGCGACACGGGTATTTCCAAACTGCAAAACCTCACCCCCGGCGAAGCAGGTCACATTGTCAACCTTACCCATGCCGCTTTTCGCCGCCTGCCAGGAGCCATGGGAGATAAATATCGGCAAGTGGAACTTCCGATGAAAAACACCCGCACAACGGACATGATCGGTGTGATTGTGACTGATAATCAGCGCCTGGACATCCTGAATATCGCGGCCATGCCGTGCCAGACGCAATTGGGCAGTCGATCCGCTAATCCCCGCATCAAAAAGAAGACGGGCATCTTCCGTTTCCACATAAATGCAGTTTCCATTCGAGCCACTTTGCAGGGAACAGCTCAACATCCGTGTTTAACCGCCTAATTTGGCAGCGATCTCCGCCGGAATATCGAAATTCGCGTACACATTCTGCACATCGTCCTGATCTTCGAGTTCTTCCATCAGGGCAAGAATTTTTCGGGCACTTTCTTCGTTTAATTCAATGGTAGAGGAAGGCACCTGAGAAATTTCCGCCACCTGAATCGGAATCTGCTTGGCAGTTAGTGCCTCCTTGATCGACTGGAAGGATTCGACCATACAGGTAATTTCAAAGGCATCGTCAACCCGCTGCACATCGTCCGCGCCGGCTTCCAGGGCCAGTTCCATCAGGCTTTCCTCGTCCGCGTCCTTGGCCTGAATGCTGAAATACCCCTTCTTGCTGAACATCCAGGCGACACACCCGGTAGCGCCCAGGGCACCGCCCCGACTGTCAAATATCTTCCGAAGTTCCGAAGCGGTTCGGTTTCGATTGTCGGTAAGAACCTGGCACATAATCGCAACGCCATTGATGCCATAGCCTTCATAAATAATTTCTTCGTAATTCACGCCATCCAGATCGCCAGTGCCTTTCTTGATCGCTTTTTCAATCGTGTCTTTGGGCATATTGGCTTCTTTGGATTTGTCAATGGCATAACGGAGAGAAAGGTTGGCAGCAGGATCACCCCCCCCGGCTTTGGCGGCGACAATGATATTACGAGCCAGCTTGCTCCAAAGTTTGCCCCGTTTGGCATCGATAGCAGCCTTTTTGTGTTTGATACCAGACCAATGCGAATGTCCTGACATACTCTTACTCCGTTTTTACCAATGCAACTTTATACGATAACGATACACACAAAAAACCATTATACAAGACCGGGGGTCAATCGCCAAGAGGCTGGTTTGCAAATAAGGGAGAAATATCGGGCTTAAGACCCTCTCTGCATTGCTGTAACTTCTTTTCTATCAGCAATTTACTATCTTTTAAATACCTTTCCGTTATTAATCTGGATTCCACGTCCTCCAGGGCCAGCCGCCAGTAAACCTGTGCTTCTTTTTCGCGATTCAAACGATACAGGGTATCGCCTAAATGCTCCAGCACTTCCGAATCGACACGCACCATGCGGGCGGCGGACTGATACAAAAATTGCAGTGCCGTTTCAAACTGACCCTTTTTATAATACCACCACCCCACACTATCCAGAGTGGCTGCAGACTGGGGATCCGCCTCCAGAGACTCCGTTACCAGTTGGCCGGCTCGGTCGATATGGTAATCTTGTTCGATCATCAAATACCCGATATTATTTTTTATCTCCGCATCGGCCGGATTTTCCCGCTGGATTTCTTCCAAGATTTCGATGGCTTCAGTGTTTCGTCCGGCTCGTTGGAGATAGATGCTGTATTCCAATCGCATCTCACTATTTTTCGGATCACTTTCCAGGATTGGCTTTAATAACTCGATCGCCTGATCCGTCTTCCCCAGGGCGGCGTATATTTTGACTTTCATGTACTGCACAGGCAAAGAATTTTCTTTGCCTGCATATTCATCGAGAAGATAAAAGGCAGCGTCAGGCTTTTCCCTGGCAATTTCCAGCTTGATCTGGGTTTCGAGCCAGTCATTGGACGACGTATTCTGACGAATATTCCATATTACTTTTTCCGCCTCCTCCAGCTTACCCGCTTCCAGCCAGATATCGGCCAGTTGCTGGGAATAGGACATCGGATCGGGTTCGGCTTCCATCCACTTGCGAACTTCCGCCGCTGCCGCCTCATACTCTTTGGCACGCCGTAACGTTAAAATCAGCAGCCGCTGTCTCTCTTGGGAATCGGGCTGAGCCGCCAGCCATTCACGAGCCATCTGAATGCCATTCTCTGCCTGCCCGCTTTCGATCCGGGTCATCGCCATAGAAAGACGCAGCAGCATATTGTCCGGCTTCTCAACAAGCAGTTTTTCCAACACCGCCAGACTTTGCGGATAGAGCTGACGTACATTCAAAGATCGCACCAGATAAAGGGCTATGTTATCATCCTGGGGATGATCCAGCCTATAATATTGCACAATCTCCTGCTCCACCCGGTCGAATTGATTGCTCTCGATCAAGGCCCAAAGCAGACTTTCGGTTACATTCCGGACAGTCGAGTCCCGTTGCTCCCGCTGCTCGGAAGTCTCCCGATCCGTTCCCGCGGAATCCATTGCATGTAGTTCATGTAGCCACTTATCGAACAAATCCACTGCCTGCGGATAGTGCCGGGTAATCATGAATAAGCGAACCGCCTCCGCCTGGAGGATCCGGATGGCCGTTAAAGAGCCGTCCTCTTGGCTCTGGCCGGCAATATCTTCTTCAAGAACCGGCACATGGGAATCAGGCGGAGGATCCGGTTCTGACGGTTTTCGTATCCAGGGTTCTTCCCCAACGGCACGCAGCAGAATATCCAACGCCTGCTGGTACTTTCCTGCCTGACGCATGGCTTGCAGAACGGTAGCCAGGAATTGTGTGTTTTCGGGCTTGAATTGCCAGATTCGATATCGAAGCTCTGCCGCCAGATTCAGATTACCGGCTTTTTCGTTTAATTCAGCCGCCAGTTTCAGCACTTCTTCATCGTCGGGATAATAAACGCTGATCCTCTCGATCTCCCGAACCGCATTGTCATTCTGATCGGCGGCGGCATACAATCCGCTGAGCAAAATGCCCACGATCCGGCCGTCGGGATATTGGCGGGCCAACGCCTCCAGCGTGATGATTACATCCTGCGTAGGAGCCGGCTCTTTACGCGGAGCGAAAGGATTTTTCCGCTGTTCCGATTCCGCTTTATAATCGAGCCAGCGGGCCAGCATTTCCCGGGCCCGTTTCTCGGCACGAAGCCGAAGCTGCTCGTCCTGGTTTTTCTGCACGCTCCAATCGGCATACAGTTTTAATAATTCCCGGTACACATCTTCCCGCCCCGGCCAGTTATTCAAAACACGCAGCAGAACATCTTCCGCCTGAGAATGAGCCATCTCTTTATATAACACTTCGCCCAGCGACAGATACGCATCAACATCATCCTGTCGCAGTTCAATCAGATGCCGGTATTTTTCTTCGGCTTTCCCGAACTGCCCCAGCCCGGTATAGGCACGGGCCACCTGGGAAATCAACTGCGGATCGGATACCCCATTCTCCCCCGCCCATTGCAGAATCTCTTCGTATTTTTCACTCCGCAGCAGCAGCTCCACCAGATGAATTCGGCTCTCCAGAAAATCCGGGTTTTTATCGAGCGCCTGCCGGTAATAGGTTTCCGCCGCTTCGGCTTCCCCCGACTCATCCAGCAAATGCCCGATAAAAAAACTGCTCCCGAAGGAAACGGTAGAATCGAGCGTTTCGCCCCAGAGTTGGATTTGCTGACTCAACTCGGGAATATTTTCCCGGATGGCATCTAACTCGGCAAGAATGGCAGCATGCGACTCGGGATTCATTTCGAGCACCTGGCCATAATCGAAAATCATTTCCTGCCAGCGATGGTCTCGCCCGTCCAGACGCGCCAAATCAAAATAAACCCGTTCCGGTTCGCGGCTTTTTTTCAAAAGCGGAGTAAGAATTTCACGGGCCTTTTCTTTTTCCCCGCACAAAATCAATCCCGCCGCATACTCGCGGGCCGACAAAAGCGGCTTACCCAGCCCTTTGGGTTTATACCAGCCTGCCAACTCCATCGGATAGGCTTCCTCCTTGGACATCTCGCCGCAGGCCTCATAAAAAAGATCCAGGACCTCTTCCTTCTCCTCTACGATGGTCAGCAAATATCGGCAAAATAAGGAAACCTGGTTGTATCTTTGCCGAATGGGCTTTCGCTGCTTGGCCAGAGAGATGGTAAAGGCACTGACCAGATCGATATCTCCCGAAAGCAACTGCTGCGCCTCCTGCAGGGCATCGACCGCTTGATCCAGTTGCCCCATCTGCACGAAAATACTTGCCTGCGTCAGCAGCGGAAGATGCAACTGCCGCACAAATTCCTTCAAAAGCGGATTGGATTGCGAGTACCTGCTTTGCTCCAGCAGAAGCCGGTAAACCTGATGGTATTGTTCCGCCGCGGCAGAAGAATATCCCATGTCCAGCAAAGATCCTGCCAAGCTGAGCCGGGCCACGGTAGTCATGGAATTATCCGTCGTGGCGGCAGGGCAGGACAGTGCCTGCTTGAACAACCAGGCGGCATGGGACTGATCCCCTTTGGCCAGCGCCGCATTGCCGAGCATCTGGAACGCCGCCATATTGGCCGGATCACGCCGGAGCACCTTTTTACAGGCTTCGCTCCCAGCCGATATATTAGCGGTCTGAAAATAAGCCTCCGCCACCAACTGGCTAATCGTGGAACTATTGGGATCCGCGGCTAAACCTTGCAAAAGGATGTCAATCGCCTCTTTATAAAGTCCTTTTCGAATCAGCCAGCGCCCCTGAAGATAATCCTTACCGGCAGCCGGATTACAGCTTATCCCCTGAGATTGCGAATTATCCGTATCGGCAAGCAGGGTGGAAATATTCGGATCGGCTGCAAAAGGAACCTCCGCCAGCCGAACATACATCCTGGACAACTGCTCGTCCGTCAGATTCGGATTCAACTCCCGCGGCGAAACCCGCGCATAAGGACCGGCCTCAGAATCGCCGGTAATCTGGCTCTCACCCGCCTCCAATCGCCCGACATCTCCTGTACGGGATTGACACCCCGGCATAATAAAGCCAAAACCTGCCCAAAGCAGGATACCCACCAATCCAATACCGGGAATCGATCTAACCTTTTTACTCATATCCGTATTATTATCACAGATTTAACGCGGGTAAAGAAAAATGTACCCACCCCTTGGCACGATTCCATCAGAGACGAATCAATGGTTTTTTTGGCGGATACTGCTCAAGGCTATGTTTTTGGTGTTATCGATATGGTCCAGGAGCAACTCGACAGCTTTTTTCTGGTTTCCCTGCAAGATACAGGCAAGTATTTCTATATGCTCATCCGGCGAGACCGCCATTTCCCCGACATAATCGGCGGTGCGAACCCGCAAAACCTGCATCCGGGCACGCAGCTTCTCCAGCATCTTCCGCAGATTCGGGCACTGGGATTCCTGGTAAATCATATTGTGAAACTGGGTATCCAGCTTTAGATTGGCTTTAATATAATCCTTATAATTCTGCTTGATCTGCGTTGTGGAAATAATGGCATCGCGTAATTCCTTAACCTTATGCATGTTGAAATGGGTAAAGGCATATTTCATCGCCAGCCCTTCCAGCAATTTGCGTATCTCATAAATTTCCTCGATTTCCTCCGGCGTAAGACTGGCGATAAAACAACCGCTCCGCGGCACCAGCACCACCAGATTATCCTCCGCCAGCCGCTTCAACGCCTCCCGCACCGGCGCCTGGCTGATCCCCATCGACTTGCTGATCCCCACCTCCGTTATCTTATCGCCCGGCTTCAGCTTCCCGCTCAATATTCGCTTATAGATGGTCTGGTACGCTTTCTCGGATAAGCTATGATCTTCTTTCGGTTTTACAAGTTCCATAAATTACCTCTTGACAAATATCGACCAGGCGATTAAATATAGATTATCGATAATTGATAATAAAGCAAGGAAAATCGTAAGTCGTTTTCAGTAAATAAAATATAACAATGTAACACGAGGTTTAAAATGGCAAACAAACAGGAAATTCTCGCTTCTCTCAAGGATACCGGCGTCGTGGCGGTCATCCGGGCCGACAATCCCGATGATCTGATCGACGTCAGCAAAGCCCTGCGGGCCGGCGGCGTCAAGTTCATCGAAATCACCATGACGGTCCCCGGCGCCCTCGACGTCATCAAAAAATCCACCGACCAGCTCAAAAAAGAGGATGTCTATATCGGCGCCGGCACCGTCCTCGACGCCGAAACCGCTCGCGCTGCCATCCTGGCCGGTTCGAGTTACATTGTCGGACCAGGCTTTAACGCGGATATGGTTACGTTATGCAACCGTTACAGCATCCCGGTCATGCCTGGCGCCATCACCCCCACCGAAATCATCAATGCCTGGCAAGCTGGCGCCGATGTGGTTAAAATCTTCCCCGCCGGCATCGGCGGCCCCAATTACTTCAAGGATCTCAAAGGCCCCCTCCCCCACATCGATATCATGCCCACCGGCGGCGTCAACTTTGAAACCGGCCCCGCCTTCATCAAAGCCGGCGCCTGCGCCATCGGTGTCGGCGGTGAGCTGTGCGGCAAGAAATTGATTGCGGAAAAACAATTCAAGACCATAACCGAAAACGCCAAAAAATTCATTCAACTGGTCAAAGAGGCGAAAGGAGCATAAGCCTATGTCAGGTCAAAAAAAAGCGGTTTTCTTCGGTGAACTGCTCATGCGGCTGGGCACTAAACAGTTTGAACGGTTTGTCCAGGCCTCGGAGTTTACCGTCGGCTTCACCGGTGCAGAGGCCAACGTAGCCGTTTCCCTGGCCAATTACGGCCTGGAAACCTATGTCGTTTCCCAGGTTCCCAAATCCGACATCGGCCAGGCCTGCATCAACTGCCTGCGAAAATACGGCGTCAACACCGACTACATCAAACGCGGCGGCAAGCGGCTGGGAACCTTCTATCTGGAGACCGGCGCCTCCCAGCGGCCCTCCCAGGTCATTTACGACCGGGCCAACTCCTCCCTGACCGAACTGAAGAAGGGCGATCTGAACTGGGACGAAATCCTCAAAGGCAAACACTGGTTCCACTTTTGCGGCACCGCCCCGGCCCTAGCCGATAATATGCCTGCCATCGTCGAAGAAGCCTGCGCCGCCGCCAAAAAACACGGCCTGACCGTAAGCTGCGACCTGAATTACCGCAAAAAACTCTGGTCCCAGGAAAAGGCCCGCACGGTTATGACCGGCCTGATGCAATATGTCGATGTCCTCATCGGCAACGAGGAGGACGCTGACAACGTCTTCGGTATCAAGGCCCAGGGCGTCGATGTCACCACCGGTAAAATGGACGAAAAACGCTATGCCGATGTAGCCAGCCAGCTTTACGACAAATTCGGCTTGAAATATGTTGCCATCACCCTGCGGGAAAGCATCTCCGCCTCCGAAAACAACTGGTCCGGCATGTTGTATGACGGCCATGAAGCCTATTTCAGCCGCAAATACAACATCATCATCGTGGACCGCGTCGGCGGCGGCGACTCCTTCTCCGGCGGCCTGATCTACGGCTTCCTGACCGGCATGTCCGCCCGGGAAACCATCGAGTTCGCAGCCGCCGCCTCCTGCCTGAAACATTCGATTCATGGTGATTTCAATCTGGTCTCTCTGGAAGAAGTCAAAACCCTCATGCAGGGCGATGCCTCCGGCCGGATTCAACGCTGAAAGGATAAAACTCTATGGCATTTTCCGAAAAAATTGTGCCGCGTAAGGCACTGGAAGATTTTTGTGTAGAAGCCATGCTCAAGGCCGGCATGAATAAAGAACAGGCCCGTATTACCGCCGAGGTGCTGGTCACTAACGACACCCTCGGCGTCACCACCCACGGCTCCAAGCAGCTTCGCCTGCTGCTCAACAGTATGAAAAACGGCGGCCTCAACCCCAAAGCCCAGCCCAAAATCATCTCCGAAGGTCCCGGCTGGGCCATTCTCGACGGCAATTATACCATGCCGATGGTTACTTCCTGTCAGGCCATGAAAACCGCCATCAGTAAGGCTAAAACTGTCGGCATCAGCTATGTCGGTGTGAAGAACAGCAGCCATTTCGCCGCCGCCGGCTATTACGCCAATCTGGCGGCCAAAGAAAACATGATCGGCCTGGCCATGTGCAATGTGGATCCCTGCATGGCCATACCCGGCGCTAAAAGCGAAGTCATCGGCACCAATCCCATCGGCTACGCCGTCCCGGCCGGCAAGGAAAAGCCGGTCTTCCTCGATATCGCCACCAGTGTCACCGCTATTAGCAAGGTATATGCCGCCAAGGCCCTGGGCAAGAAAATCCCCGAAAACTGGCTCATCGACGCCGAAGGCAACATGACCAACGACCCCAGCAAATACCCCGGCGAAGGCGCCATCCTGCCGATGGCCGGTCACAAAGGCTACGGCATCGCCGTCCTGATCGAGGTCCTCTCCGGTGTCCTGACCGGCGCGGGATTTACCAAGGGTGTCAAACGCTGGCTGACAGAATTCAAGGAACCGGTCAATCAGGGACATGCGTTTCTGGCCATCAACATCGGCGCCATGATGCCGGTCCAGCAATTCAAAGATCGCATGGACGCCATGATCCAGGAGATTCGCAGCGCCCCCAAAGCCAAAGGCGCCGACCGCATCTTTCTGCCCGGCGAAATGGAATGGGAAAAACAGCAGGCTTCCCGCGAAAAGAGTACCCTCCCCGGCGACTCCGTGGAACGGCTCGTTGGCATGGCCGAAGACTGGGGACTGGATATCACCAAAATAATCAAAGAGTAATTTTTTAGTAAAGGTTTGCATAACCTTATTTTTACCTGTAGGAGTCTTGGCATGACGGCGGAAACGATGGACAAAGAAATATTCACCGTGGAGTGGCCGGGGAAAATCGTCTTCGGCGTCGGCAAACTCAGCGAGCTGGCCGCCGATGCCAGACTGCTGGGCCGCAAGGTCTTTCTGGTTACTACCAAAGATCTGACCCGCCTGGGATTGACCGAACTCACCCGTAAAATCCTTGAGGCAGCCGACATCCCCGTTATCACCTTCGAAGATGTCCAGCCGGACCCGACCTGCCTGGCGGTCGATCAGGCCTCAGCCATCGCTCGAAAAGAAAAATGCGATATCGTCGTCGCCCTCGGCGGCGGCAGTGCCATTGATTTCGCCAAGGGCGTCTCCGTCGCCGCCACCCATGACGGCCCCGTCTGGGATTATGTAACCTACACCGGCGCCAACGCCAAACCGGTCACCGCCCAGGTCTTGCCCGTCATCGCCATCCCCACCACGGCCGGCACCGGCTCGGAGGTCTCCAAAGGCACCGTTCTGGATAATCCCGAAAAACACATGAAGGCAGCCCTACTCAGCAACTATGTCTATCCCAAAGTCGCCCTCATCGACCCGGAACTGACCTATTCCATGCCCCCCAGCGTCACCGCCATGACCGGTTTCGACGCCCTCACCCACGGCATGGAAGGCTTCCTGAATGTGGTTCGCAGCAATCCCTGTGCCGATATGTTCTGCCTGGAAACCGTCCGGCTGGTAACGGAAAATCTGCCCCGCGTCCTCGCCGACGGCCGGGATTATAACGCCCGGGCCAAAATGTCCTGGGCCGCCGCTCTGGGCGGTATCAGCATCGCCATTTCCAACGCTACCGTCGCCCATGCGATGGGTCTGCCGCTTGGTTCGCGTTTGCACACCCCGCACGGTCTGGGCCTGTCCCGTCTGCTGCCGGTAGTGCTGGCCAATTCCTGGCAGGTTCAGCCCCAACGCTGCGCCGTTCTGGCCGATATAGTGGGAGTCGCCCAACCCAAAATGACCGACGAGGAAAAATCCAGAGCCTTGGTCCAGTGGCTGAACGCCTTCATCAAAAATATCGGCATGGCCAAACTCTGGCAGAGTACCCCTGTTGACGACGCCATGCTTGACCTGCTGACCGAGGATGTCTTCGCCTATATGGGCCGGCCCATCCAGCAGCATCGCCCCGTCTTCGACAAACAGCAAATCCGGAATATGTACGCCCATGCCTTGCGTTCATAACCATAGCTATTTACATAGGAGAATACCCAATGAAACTAACCCTCGAACAAGTAAAACACATGATGGACGTGGCCCAGTTAAGCCCCATTGCCACCGCCGCCGAAGTGGAGGAACTGGCCCAAACCGTAAAAAAAGAAGACTTCCGCTTCCTCTGCATCCACTCCCTGCACACCAAACGGGCCGCCGACATCCTTAAAGGCTCGAAAGCCAAAGTCGTTTCCTGCATCGGCTTTCCCCAGGGCGTAATTAAAACCGCCCTCAAGGTAATGGAAACCGAGCAGTGCGTCACCGACGGTGCCGGCGAGATCGACATGGTATTGGCCCTGGGAGCACTCAAGGCCGGCGATTATAAATACGCCGAAGAAGACATCCGCGCCGTCGTCAAGGCCGCCACCTCTCTGCCAGTCAAGGTAATCATTGAAACGCCGTGGCTCACCGACAAGGAAAAGGTCAAGGCCTCCCAGATCATCCAGAACGCCGGCGCCGCCTTCGTCAAAACCTGCACCGGCTGCAGTCCCGACCCCGTCGCCCTCTACGAAGACATCCGGCTCATCCGCCAGACCATCGGCCCCAAAATGGGACTGAAGGCCTCCGGACGGGTCGGCAACTACTTCCGTCTGAAAAGCATGGTCGAAGCCGGCGCCACCCGCGTCGGTTTGGTATTGCCCCAGGCCCGCGAAATCATCCGCGGCTGGGAGGAAGAAAATAAATAACATGACGCCTGATTATCTGAATTTACCCATCGAAGAAATGGAACAGATCGTCCGCCGCTTTAATCATCAGGTGGGTAACGCTTTGGCAGCCAAAGGCCCGACCAAAGTCTGGGTGAAAAAAGCCCTGCATCACCGGGGCGCAGACCGCTGCCCCACCCGCTGCAACCGCCCCTCGCTGGACTTGATTATCCGCTACGGCGACGCCCTGGCCGACCTCTACTGTGAATACCCCGATGATGTCATCGGCATTCACCCCTACGATTGCTTCATAGGTCCCCAGCCGAAAGACCGTCCGATAAATACCGTCCACGCCCTGATGCGGGATGCCCAGTGGACCGATGAATGGGGCACTACCTGGGGACATGCTTATGGCGGCGTGGGGGCCACCCACCTGGCCCACCCCATCCAGGACTGGTCCCAACTGGATGACTATATCCAGAACCACATACCCGATCCGCGTCTGCCCGGCCGCCTGGACGGCGCCCTGCCCATCCTGCAGGGATACGGCAAAGACAAGTATTGCGTGGGTATGATGGTGCTGGCCATTCTGGAGCGGATGAACTGCCTACGCGGAACGGAAAATGTCCTCATGGATTTCTACACCAATGAAAAAGAGATTCAGCGCCTCATCGAAGCCCTTACCGAACATCTGCTCGAAATG
The DNA here is from genome assembly GCA_964580995.1 of uncultured Pirellulales bacterium. GTDB lineage: Bacteria > Planctomycetota > Phycisphaerae > Sedimentisphaerales > SM23-30 > JAKJEP01. The sequence continues at coordinate 8,734 of CAZOMV010000039.1, read as the reverse complement.
ATCCGCTACTGGGCCGAAATAGGCGCCGATGCGGTCTATCTCGGTGATGACTGGGGCAGCCAGAATTCCCTGATGGTCTCTCTGCCCATGTGGCGAAAATTTTTCAAAAAACCGTACCAAACGCTTTTCGATGAGGTCCATCGCGTAGGCATGGACGTCCTCTTTCATAGTTGCGGCAATGTTATCGAGATTATCCCCGATCTGATTGAGTTGGGCGCCGATATCCTGGACCCCATTCAGCCCGGCCCTATGGATCCCCAGGAAATCGGCAAACGCTTCGGCGGCCAGATCGCCTTCAGCGGCGGTATCGACTTGCAGCACCTGCTGCCCCAAGGCACACCCCAGCAGGTAAAAAAACAGGTCCGGCGTACCATCGATTCCCTCGGTACCCCCTACGGCCATGCCTATATCGTAGCCGCCGCCAACGCCATCACCCCTGATGTACCCCTGGAAAACTTGCAGGCCCTGTGTGAAGCCAGCCATGAAAAATAATCTTTTACGTGGAAAATACCAAAATGCTCAAATCCGAATTTAGCCTTTTAACCGCCCCCTGGACCATGAAACTGCCGGTGCCCGTCGAATTCGGCGTCGGCTGCGTGGCCAAAATGGCCAGTTATGCCTCTGGTTATAAAAAGGCCTTGATCGTCAGCCAGTTGGTCGCTACACCGGCCGAATCCGTCATCCATCAGATCGCGGACGTCCTAAAATCCGCCGGCGTAGCCAGCACCATCTTTCACGAATTCTCCCCGGAATCCAACTACGACGAAATCGAAAAAGGTGCTGCCCTGGCCAAAAAATTCGGTGCGGACCTCATCGTCGGCTTCGGCGGCGGCAGTTCGATGGACGCCGCCAAGCTGATCGCCCTGGCCGCCAGCCACCCCGAACCTCTGCTGGCCTACCGGGTCGGCGGCACCCACACCATCACCCCGGCCGCCCTACCGATCCTGGTCGTTACCTCCACCTCCGGTACCGGCAGCCACATCGGCCGCGTCGCCGTCGTCTCCGAACGGGAAAAAAGTCTTAAACGGTTCATGGCCTCCGATTACCTCTACCCCAAGGCCGCCTTCTGCGACCCCGAAATCCTTCGCCTTATGCCTCCCGCCCTGACCGCCGCCTCCGGCTTCGACGCCTTTGCCCAGGCCCTCGAAGGCTACCTCTCGAATGCCGAAAATCCCATGGGCAATTTCTGCGCCCAGGAGGCTATGCGGATCATTGCCGGGGTTTTGCCGCAGGTCTATCGGGATGGCGGCAATCTGGAACTGCGGGCCGCCATGGCCTGGGCCGACACTCTGCAAGGGGTATCGCTGGCCTCCAATGCCGTCCTCACCGCCCATGTCATCGGCATGGTCCTGGGCGGCCGTTACCACATCCCGCACGGCCAGGCGGTGGCTGTCGTCACCGTGGCCGCCCTGCGCCATTCCCGTAAAGGTGCTGCCGAAAAACTGGCCCATATCGCCCGCCTCATGGGCTGCCGGGAACAAATGTCCGATGACCAACTGGCCGACTGGGCCATCGACGCCATTGAAAATCTCATTCAAACCATATACCTGAAAAAAAAATTGACAGAATATGGTGTACCAGAAGAAGATTATGAAACGATTGCCCGGGAAGTCCGGGCAAATTTCGCCATGCGGCTGGACGCCGACCCCGTACCCAAACAGGTAGCGGATCTGGTCTGGATTTTGCAGGAATCAGCCAAATAAAGTTTTTGCCAATTTACAGGAGAATCAGAAGTGACACAGAAAGTTATTAGCTACCAGGAAATTAAATCAGCCGGCAGTTGTCAGTGGGATGGCCTCTCGCTGGGTGAAGTAATGCTGCGGTTCGACCCGTTCGACCTGCCCACCCCCAAAGCCTCCACAATGCGCATCTTCCAGGGCGGCGGCGAAACCAACGTCGCCTGCGGCCTGGCCCACACCTTCGGCCTGCGCGCCGGCGTCCTGACCGCCCTGGTCGATGATGAGATCGGCAAGAACATCCGCAACCAACTCCGCGCCGCGGGCGTCCACACCGACAAGATCATCTGGTTCAACACCAAAAACGACGGCTCCCGCTTCTCCACCGACCAGAAGGGTACGCTCATGAACGGCATCAACTTCACCTACAACGGCAAAGGCGTGATCCCCTCCAATACCTGCTATTACCGTGCCCACACCCCAATCCGCGAACTTCGCCCCGGCGACTACGACTGGAACCAGATTTTCGGCAGGGAAGGCGTTCGTGTCCTCAATACCGGCGGCATCTACACCCTCATCTCCCCCACCTCCGCCGATCTGGCCCTGGAAGCCGTGCAGGCGGCCAACCGGCATGGCACCTTCGTGGCGGCGGACTTGAATTACCGCTCCAAGGTTCAGCCGGACAAAACCATCGCCCGCAAGATCAACCAGACCATCGCCCCCTACCTGGGTTTTCTCGTCGGCAACGACTCCGACATCCAGGACGCCCTCGGTTATGAAACCAAAGTCGCCAAAAAAGCCGGTTTCGAGGAATGGCTGGAGGCCTACAAGGGCACGGTCCGGGCGGTAGCCAAAGATTTCCCGAACCTCAGCCTCATCGGCACCCAGTGGCGCGGCGCCACCAACGCCGATTTGATCAGTTGGGCCGCCGTCCTCTACGATGTGGCCGCCGATACCTTCTACCAGGCCCCCATCCGGAAAGACATCCCCATCGCTGACCGCACCGGCGGCGGTGATTCCTTCACCTCCGGCGTCCTGGCCGCCCTGCTGAAAGGCCATAATCTGGAGACCGCCGTCCAGTGGGGAGCCGCCCACGGCATCCTGGTTCAGGAAACCCCCGGCGACACTACCATGATCGAAGAAAACATCCTTCTGGCCGAGGTCAAACGCGCCCAGGCCGGCGGCGGCGTCAAAGCCGTTCGCTAAATTCCTTCCCCAGCCCAAAATCCACGGAAACTTCCTGCCGCCAGCAGAGAGGTACCCTTTTGCCTTGCTGCTCCCACCCGTTAATTTTGACGGAACCGCCAAAAGTCGATATTGACATCCAAAAACAGCTCTGGCTCCCCAATAACAAGGGGTCGACGAGTTTTTGACGCTGGCGTCAATTTTGGTGCTCGCACTAATTTTTTTTCTTTTTACATATTTTTTTTGAAACATTTACCTTTATTTAGCGTCTCTATTAGTAAGGTGTTTCCTTTGTAGTGTCTTTATTTTCTTTCTAGTTCGATTCCGAGTAAATGTATGTATTTTGAGGCTCATAGAATCCTGACAATTGTAGAAATCTGTTTATGAAGGGGCAGAGCATGAAAGCTAAACTATTGTTAATGCTGGTCTTATCTGCGGGTTTGGTACTTGGCGGCTGTACCAAAATAATGAAAATGGAACCTTCCTCCGGACCGCCCGGCACCCCTGTTTGGATCAAGTGCTGTGGCACCTTCGGTGATCCCGCCAACCTTTCGCTAAAGTGGGATGGAGATTCCATCAGCAATCCATTCCCCGGCTCATTCATCGTCCCGGCGGCCAGCCATGGCGGCGAACCAGGTAAGCATAAAGTCATGCTGGTAGATAACTTAGATGCTTCCGAAGCCTTCCTGATCTTCCCGATCTTCCGGCTTCGGCACTCTACCGCCACCTTTACCGTAACACCATAAAATTGGGAATTTCCCCTGTAACTCTCTATGTTTAGATGAGTTGGCTATATCGTTTCCTCGGAAGCGCACCTTCACATTGGCAGAAGGTGCGTACTCCGGTCCATCAATGCGTAATCTCGTATAATTACAATACAATATGCCCTGGGATAATGCATTTCTTCCCCAAATCCCCCTTTCATTCACCATCTTTTTTCGGATCTGAAATCTCAAAATAAATCGGTTAATCACCACCCGTATATGGTCGATATAATTTTGGGATAATACCCCGGTATAGTTTTCGTTTAACTATACCTTCATGGTGTCACGTGGCAAGAACATAGGACTCTATCACAGGGAAAATTTAAATGCATAAAACCGATGAAAATCCCAAAGCCGCTCTTAAACGCCAGCTGAAACAAATTTTACAGGAGACAAAAATCCCTACCCTGCCCATGGTCGCCCAAAAACTGGTGAATCTCTGCAAGGAGGATATGGCTAGCTTTGTGGATTTCGCTGAAATTATCCGACTGGACCCCGGACTGGGAATTCAGCTTTTGCGAATAGCAAACTCCGCCTATTATGGCCAACTGGAGCCGGTAACCACTCTGCAAAAGTGTATCCAGATATTAGGGCTGAAATATGTAAAAACCATCGCGCTGGGCTTTCAACTGGCCAACACCCTGCATAAGTTTAGCGGCGATAGTTCCAATATGAAAATATTTTGGCAGAAAAGTGTGCTACGCGGGGTAATTGCACGTCAAATCGCACGTATTTATGTACCGGCTAGAAGCGAAGAAGCGTTTTTGATCGGTTTGTTGCAGGATTGCGGAATTATCATTCTGGCCAGGGCGCTGGGAGAAAAGTACACCCAGCTATGGACGGAGTCCCAGGATTCGCACAGCTCGTTGCTGGAGAAGGAACAGAACGCCTTTGATTTTGACCATGTGCAGGCAGCATCGATTATGATGGAGCAATGGTTGCTTCCGGCAACCCTGGCCCAGCCCATCCAAATGCATCACAGTCACATGAAAGCTATACCGGAACCGGACGAGACAAACAAATTGTCCCAGATTGCCTATTTTACGGGAACCCTTTCGCTGTCTCAATCGGATACCATCACAGAAGAGGATTTGAAGCTGCCGGCTTATTGCCAAACGGTATTCGGCCTTGACCAGCAGGGAATGAGCAGGATATTGGAAGAATCGCAAAAGGAATTTTCAACCATATCTCAATTGTTTAAGAATATTTTACCGCAGACCACAAATGCGGAGGAACTCCTGGCCCAGGCCAAGAATCTTCTTTGCGAATTAGCACTTGATGCCTGTCAGAAGGTTTCCGATCTGGAGATGGAGGTGGCACGCCTGCACAATTCCTGCCAAACGCTGACGGGTTCCCTGGAGAGGATCCTGACAAAAGTGGAAACGGACAATCTGACAGGGCTGGTACAGCAAGGTTTCCTGGAAAGGTATCTGGAAACCGCCTGCGAACTGGTCCAAAAAGGACAAATGGAATTGACGGTATTTTTTATCGACATTGACAACTTTAAGAACATCAATAGCCAATACGGCCATGTCGCTGGGGATCAGGTCCTCCAAACGCTGGCAAGTGCGATCAAAGAGTACTTCCCCAAAAATAGCTGTCTGGCCCGCGCTGGCGGGGACGAGATGGTGGCCGCTATTTTTGGCGTGAGGCTGAAGGAATCGCTTTCGCAGGCGTCGGGGCTTATTCAAATGATACGCGAATTGGAAATTTCAACCAGAGCGAATGATAGGGCGGAAACAATTCATTTTACCTGCAGCATCGGAATGTTGTTTTGTGAACCTGGCTCGAATCCCGGCAGTGCCAGCCGGATACTGGAATTGTCAGATCATCAAATGTATCAGGCCAAAAATAACGGGAAGGATTCCTTTGAATTTCAGGTTTTATCTGCGAATACCGTGGTAAACCAGAATAATTGCATATAAAAAAATCCGGGCCGCTATTTCTCCGAATCCCAGCCCGCCAAAACACGTATTTTGCGATATCCATCCAGCGGATCAGGTACAAATATTGGGACATCCAGCCCGAATAAAGGGCGATCCCCGAAAACATTAATGCACTTCCAGCGGGGACACCTCACGAACAGACGTGATGGTTTTTAGCTTTTCTATATTCTCAACTAATTGAGGGGTAAGAAATTGGGCCTCAACGGTATACCAACCGTCATTGTGACTCGTACAGTTGCTAACCACAGCAACTAGATTGCTCAACCCTATGCTTTCCATCCTGCGATTTGAAATATATATATTCTGTTCCACCCGGAATGGCCTATCGCTTAAAAAACCAATACTTAGACACGTAATCTTGTGTGCGATCAGCTTCCTCTCCAAGCCCATCGTCAATTTTCCCCCAACTCTACATAAGTTTTTTACTATAATGGGAATCCGAAAATAATACTGCGTATATTTCGGACCGGATACATCTACTATGGAAAGTGAAATTCCTTTTGGTGCATCCGGATTTTCGATTTTGTCATCTTGATTACACGAAACGGCCTTTTCAATCATGGAAGCGAAGGCATGGAATATTTCGCCATCGTATTTCGCCGGAGTATCATCCTTTATTTTTTGAAGCGACTCTCCGATAGTAAAAGTATGTGATCGATAGGGCCGTACGGAAGTCATTGCGTCAAAGGTATCGACAATCCCCGCCAGCCGCCCCATGGGTGATATCGCATCGCGACGCAATCCTTTCGGATACCCGCTGCCATCCATTCGCTCATGATGCTGGGCAATCACAGCCAGAATTTCGGGGGTTAAATTCATTACCTTTTCCAGGTGCTCGCACCCGCGCGAAACGTGGGTTTTAACCAGCTCAAACTGTGGGGGCGAAAGAGGTTCGGTAGTATTCAAAATATCATTGGGAATAAATATTTTCCCGATATCATGCAGTAAACCTCCGGTGCCAATCTGCTGCAGGATTTGGATATCCCCCATACCCATTTTCTGTGCCAGAGAGACCGTCAGTCCGCAAACATTAACCAGATGGGTGGCCGTATAGAAATCGTGATTGAAGATGTCGTAAAGTCCGCCGAATGCCATTTCATCTTTCATGATTAATTGCACGGTTGCCCGGGACAGATTGACAGCGCGTTTTATATCCTCTTTTCCAGGTGGTACAGAGAGCAGTTGATTGGTCAATTCCAGCGAAGTGGCGTATAATATTTCGGCTTTTTTCTCCTGCTGTATTTCGGAATCGGCAACAATCGATTGGATCGCATTCTCCATGGTGTGATAATAATTCTGGTGATCTTTTACCGAAACATACACATATTCAATTTTCGCTTCCAGCAGCCGCTGTAAATCTCCTGAGCCAAAATGGTTATCCATGGCGTTATAAAGAGAATATTTCCCTTGCGTCTGCAGGTAGATTTCAAGATTGGCCAGCGTTTCCACGGGAACACAGCGTAACGGGATAGGCAAAAAGCCTGCGTGGCTGCACACCAGCCGATTGTTCATATTTCCTACAGAAGTAAATTGGTCTGTCATGATCCTAACCCGAGCACAATACCGTACTTCAATGAATCCATATCAAGTAGCATGATTTAAAGGATGACCTTCCGCAACATTCTTTTACTTCGACTAAAAGGTAGCAATATATAACAAAAATCTTGGCGGAAGCTAAGTGTTTTTTCTGTCTGTTAGCAGAAGGACCGATAATTAAACGAAAGGAAGGGCATTTAAAAATAAATAGCACTTTACAGGTGTTAGCATTACACTATTACAAAAAGAATGAATCACCACACCCACATTATCGAGTAGGGTGTGCAATTCTGGTATTCCCCGGAATTGCACACGCGGTTCTTTTTGCGTCCCCCTATTTCATTCCCTCGCCCGCCTGTCATTCCCGCGGAGGCGGGAATCTATCTTTGGTTCATTCGTCACTTGCAATGTCACCCATATACCACTCGAACGCCCGATGGTCATTCCTGCGCAAGCAGAAATCCAGGATTAAATTACCATCGCCGCAGGCGATACCGCCATTTTGCTATTTACTTTTCCAGCCAGTTCCCCGCCAGCTCCGCCAGATCCACAATATCCACCGCCCCGCTCCCGTCGATATCCGCTCCCCCGCACGCCCCGCACCCGCTCTGCCCCCGCCACTCCGCCACCACCGCCGCATCCTCCAGGTCCACCCCATACCGCCCCGCCACATCCCCCGCGATATCCCGCTGCCACCACAGCATCGGATACCCCGCCCCCTCATACGGCATATGCCAAACCCCCGGAAATTCCTATAATTTCTGGTTTCAAGATTTCTCTGATCTTTATTTTCCTCCCATGAAATGGGGCAGGCACTTCGATTCGCGCCTGCCCCTTGCTGTGGGTGGGAGAGAAGTTTAGTAGGGTTCCGGCTCCGGCCAGGTATTTTGGACTTCCTCGATAAACTCCTGCCCAATCCTGCGGGCTGTACTCCTGCTGGAATTCCTCGTTGTCACCGTATATCTCCGCCAGCCACGCCGTCATCTCCTCCAGCGTCGCCATCGGCACCGCCTCTTCCACCGCTTCTTCCGCAACCGGGACTGCCAAAGCCGAACCCGAAACGGCGGATAGTTCCATCCCACCCCCGCCACCGGGAGCCATCATCATCATACCCATCATTTCCCCGGTATCCAGCCAGCACGCCTGCCAGTCCAGCCACACATCCGCCAGTGCCACTAAATCTTCAATGTCCACCGTATGATTTACACCCGCAATGTCGCACTCCGGGTTCCATTTAACCAGAGATAGATTAGGATCGTGATAATTGGGATCATAATAATCGGGATCAACGCTATACCAGGCCGCAGCGAACTTTGGGATATCTCCCATATTGATGCACCCATCGGCATTAAAATCGGCCGGATGGCTGATCTCTTCACAGTCCACCTCATCGGCGCCCATGTCCACATCGGGTATGTAAATACGGTCGAAACCGTCCATATCCAATTCCCCGGGGATTACCAAACCGGTATTCCATGCTCTCCGAGGCAGGCATCAGCCTGCACCGAAATCGCCGCGATCATTTGCCCCTTTCGACGCTCCCGCCGGTCGCTGCCCCCAGCCAGAATAGCCGCATAGAGCCGCCGGGTGCGGCAGGATTTATCGCATCAAAGCCGCCAGCCGAATC
>CAZOMV010000038.1:0-47714 GCA_964580995.1 uncultured Pirellulales bacterium | reverse complement strand
GCTGATTTTGACGGACCGGGGGCAGGTGGTGCGGGCGGAAGGGTTTGGGGTGGAGAAATTGGAGGAGAAGCTGAAAAGGGTAGTGGGGGAATAAAAGAAAAAAAGCATATTTTTTATTTGCATGTTCTATATTTGTAGTGTATATTCTAAGAAGGTAGAATATAGGAGATTTATCATGCCCCAAATCAGGAAAATAAACAAACCAGAGGCTGAGCCTTTGCCCCCCGTGATTACCGAAGCGGAATGGACCATTCTGAAGGTGGTCTGGAAAAAGCATCCCTGCCCGGCGGGGGATGTGCAGGAAGCCCTGGCGAAGATCAAAGGCTGGGCCTACAGTACCGTCAAGACCACCATGGACCGGATGGTTCAGAAAGGGCTGCTCGAGACCCACAGCATCCGGAGCTTACAGCTCTTTACGCCGGCAATTACCGAGGCCCAGGCCCAGCGGAACGAAATTTTCAAGACCATCAAACGGGCCTTTGACGGGGCCTTGACACCCATGATGCAGTTTCTGCTGGAGAACGAGAAGTTCTCGGAGGAAGATTTGAAGCAGTTGCGAAGTACGGTGGATAAGGCGCAGAAAACGAAAAAATGACACCAGCGGCAAAAGCTCGTTGTCCCCTGGTTATGAGGGAGCCAGAGTGCGTTTTTGGATGACGAAATCGACTTTTGGCGGTTCCGTCAAAAACAGGATAGAATATTAGCTAATTCAGGAGGCATCGGCCATGCATGAGCTATTACATTCTCTTCTTTCCGGTTTGAATTATATGGGTGTCTGGTTCGGACCATATGCCTTTGCCATGCTCATTCAGTCCAGTATTCTGATCGTGCTTTTGCTGGGACTGGATCTGCTGCTGCGGAAGCATACCCGGGCGGTGTTCCGGTACTGTATGTGGCTGCTGGTCCTGGTAAAGCTGATACTCCCACCCAGTCTGACCACACCGGCCAGCATCGGGTATTGGGCCGGGGATCTGTGGGCGGTGGAGACGCAAATCATGGAGCCGGCCACCGCGGCGGGCCCCGTGGTTTTCGAAGAAGATTTCGCTGCCCTGGATAGCGGCGGGCTTGCTGCTACCCCGGAAGAAGCCATTGCCGCACCGGAATCAGCCCTGCTGCCGGCAATCGGGGGGACAGCGGTCCGTCCTGCTGAGGAAGAGACACGGGCAGTTATCGGCTGGCAGGGATTGGTAATGCTGGGCTGGTTGTTTGGCTTGTTTGTTTTCGGGGCACTGCTGCTGCAACGAGTATGGTTTGTCAAAGGTTTACTGCGCCAGGCCCAAGAGGCGGATGGCCGGCTGGGGGAGATATTAAAGGGCGGTTGCGATAAGTTAGGCCTACGCGGAGACCGGATCAAGGTAAAGATCTCCCCTACGATGGTTAGTCCGGCGGTTTGCGGCCTTATCAGACCCACGATCCTGCTGCCCGGTTATCTGGCCGAGAAATTTAATCCATCGCAGTTACAAGCCGTGATGCTGCACGAACTGGCTCACATTAAACGGGGGGATTTGTGGGTCAATCTGATACAGACGATAATGCAAATCGGGTATTTTTACCACCCGCTGCTCTGGGTGGCCAACCGGATGATTCGCCGGGTACGGGAACAGGCGGTGGATGAGATGGTGTTGGTAGCCCTGGAAAAAAACGCAACGGATTACAGCCATACGTTGATTGATATTGCCGAGATGGCCTTTCGCAAGCCTTTCCCGGGCCTGGGTCTTATTGGCGTGGTGGAATCGAGAAAGGCATTGGCGCAGCGTATTAAGCATATTATCAGCCGGCCCATTCCCCGGACAGCGAAGCTGGGGGTGGTTGGTTTGGTGGCGGTTTTGGTCACGGCGGCGGTTTTACTGCCGATGGCCAGGGCCGCTTACGAATCGCCCGAATTTATCATCAAAGGCACAGTTACGGACGCCCGGACCGGCCAGCCGATCATCGGGGCTAGGGTTGGCGATAACGAGAAATACAATGACGGTAAATTCTGCACCGTCACTGATCCCAACGGGTATTATGAATATAAAACCTGGTACGAAGAACACGGCACCACCGCCGAGGCCACTGGCTACCAGTCCCAGCAGAAAGGCTTTACTACCAAACTGCTTGGTTCAGAAAAGGAAAAGGTAATAAATTTTGAAATGATACCGGAAAAAAATACTGAACTCTCTACCACTCTCCTTCCCGTGGTCAGCGCAGTCGAGGAAGAATCATCGGAGGGAGTTTCAATTTCCGAATACGAATCGTACTTCCCGGATGATATTGATGGCGGCAAGCGTCTGGATGCTTTGTGGGAATCGGAGGGCAAGGATTCCTTTGCGGATGAATATATCCTGAGCACCGTGCGGAATGGTTTGCAAAAAACCAAGCATCATAAAACACTGATTTTAGGATGGATCGGCAACAAATACATCTGGGGTAAAACCCCGCAAAATCAACAGGCCATCGAGCTGATGTATCACGCCAGTTTTTCGCCGGATAGCAATGTCAGGCATTATGCTATGTATTTCGGCCTTTCGGTGGTACAGCCGGAAAAATCGCCGCAGATTCTCAAACGCCTGATGGAATTGTGCATGAATTATGAAAACGAGGATGTCGGCCGCATTATCTGGGGCTGCCAGAATCAACAGGAGGCGATCCTTGATTATTTGCAGCCGTACCTGGCCAGTCCGGATGAGGCAGTCCGCGAAAAGGCTGTGCTTCTCGAAAAGTGTTTCAAGGGCGAACTGGATTATGATAAATGGAAACAAAAGCAAAATAGATCTAACTTCTCCGCCACCCTCCCCAACGGCGTAACCGTAGAATTACTTGCCGTATTTAATCTTGTGGACGACAAGTTCAAAGGATTTCAGCCGGATGGGAGCACTATGGAAGACCAGGTCTTTGATTCCTATGTTAAAAAAATTAATTCGCCTGAACTAAGTAGTTTGGCACGTCCCGGATCTTGGGAATTTCAATATGGATATATACTAAGGTTCAATCCTTCGTTGGGATTAACGGATGCGATGGATGTAACTGTAGGCCACTGGCGAGGACCGACAGCGTTAACCGACGATGGAATGTGTATGGCTTTTGCGGGTTTTTATCCAGAGGAGCGAAAGAAAGAATTACCCAAAATAGGAGATATAAATGTGGCTGCGGCATACGGAACCTGGGAGACTAAAAAGCGACCGGCCAATATCAATCATCCGGAAATCTTTGAACTTGCGGATGGTTCAACCATTATTCTTTCCCGACTGCGGGATAGCCGCAATGCCCCCAAAGAATGGTCCGAGATTGATGCAACAGTTAATTCTGGTGATACAGATGTAAGATTGTCATATGAATTGAATGATGGCAACGTTTTGGTATGCCGAGGTCCCTATTTGACTATGGGCGGTCCTACTCTGGTGAATCCTGAGTATGATTCAAAATCCCTGATACAGTATAGTTTTTTACTGGAAGCTGTTAAAGACCAAATTAAAAATATTACCGTTGAATATCGTAAATTTTACGGCGTGACTTTCCAAAACATTTCCCTCCAGCCCGGCCAGAAAACCGACGTCAAAATCGAAATCGAAAAAATCCGCACCCCCGAAAAACACGAACTGGATGAACTACTAAATACTAAAGCTCAAACAGTATCTGCAATTCTCGACAATACAATGGGTGCCTGGTTATCCGATAATCCGGTGGTGGAAACTCCTTGGGGCGAACCGGTGAGTGGTGTCCAGATGCGTTTGCGGTTACAGGAAAATCGATGGCGGGAGGGGAAGACGCCGGAGCGGCCCTTCTCTTTCGACCTGCGAAACCAGGGGGGTAACACGTACGAGCTATGGATAGATGGGATTACCAACTGGACTCTGGAGGTGGACGGAGAACAGTATGCCCTAAGTAAGTCGATGTTTGTTACGAATTATCCGGTCCGATTAAAGCCGGGGCAGGCTATTAAAAATCGAAGGATTCCATTTCAGTTGGGTAAAGATAAAGAGACTTTCTGGTTAAATAAAAAAACCGAAAAACCGCTGGTATTTACGCTAGGCATACATATCATCCGCGCATCCGTTGACACCGCAACGCCTTCCATAACGGTCGTAAGCAATCCAGTTGAAATCGAAATCGAATCCCCTGCCCAACCCGATGAACCGAATGAAGTGGCGGTATCACTTCCAGACGATGTACGAGCGGATACTTTGGCGCGAATGGCATCGGCAAAAAGACGTGCAACAAGAGGTATAGCCAATGGGCCGCAAGTTTCCTTTGAATGCCGCATTCTGTCTATTATCGATAAAAAACAAGTACAAAATTTCTTGCAGGAGAAAGAAATAACCCAAGAAAATCCGCCGAACCTCATTATTTCCGATCAGGATATGGAACATTTGACGCAGTTGACGAAAGCTCACAAAAAAAGCGGTTTCTTGGAAGGCCCTCATTTCACCGTATTTTCCGGTGAGGAAGCAGAAATAAGCTTTGCCGGAGGGGAAAAAAGACCGGGCTTTTCTTTAAAGGCATTGCCCATAGTGCTGGAAGACAAGAATCGAATGCATTTATCTTTCGAGGCAAGTGAGATTCGGACGGATAACTCGCCGCCTCAGACCGTCGCCCTGGAAACCGAGATGGAATCCGGCCAAACCCTTCTGGTCATGACTCCGCCCGGTTTTATGGGGCAATATTCTCAGGAGAAAGACTCACCGGATTCTACCATCCTGCTATTAATCAAACCTAGTATTATTCCCCCCAATACGGAACCATCCACACTCACAAAGCCGGAAGAAATGTTTCAGCCGTTTTGAATGCAAGTGGATAAACCAAGAGTTCATTGGAGTCGGATTTTACAAACTATTTACACCCGGCCCGGGGAATTTATGGTAGAGTTGGGTAAGGAAACCAGAGGCGGTATGGTAAAGCAGGATCCTGATTTTTCGGAACTGGTACAAGAGGCCCGGCGGGGCTGCCGGTACAGCGTGAACAAGCTGGTGGTGGCCGCCCAGCCGCGGATGCTCGCCTTTTTCCTGCGCACCACACTGAACCCGGAACTTTCCGAAGACCTCACCCAGGAAACCCTGCTGACCCTGCTGGCCCGCCTCACGCATCTGGAAAAACCCGAAAGTTTCTGGCCCTGGCTCTACCGCGTCGCCTGGAGCAAGCTCCAGCAGCATTTCCGCCACCAGAATACGCATGCGACAGTCCCCCTCTCCGAGTTGGACGATTGCCGCCCGGTTTCCAAAGAACGCCGCCCGGACGCCCTCCAGCTTCTGATTCACCAGGAAATGATCGGCAAACTCCACCGGGCAATGAATACTTTACAGGACCGCCAGCGGGAACTGATCGACATGCGCTGTTTCCGCCAGATGAGCTACGCCGCCATCGCCCGCCAGCAACAATGCGGCATTCCTCAGGCGCGTGTCCGATATTTCCGCGTGAAAGAATCGCTACGGCAGATGGCCGAGATATAACTGAAGTTTTGCAAAATGGAGGTTAGGCATACTTTGGAAAGAAAAAAAGTCATTCTTCTTTTTTTCTTTCCGAACGCTAACGGAATATTATTTCCATACTTATAAATTATTTCTCGAAAATCTTGGAAGAGATTTTTGGAAATAATATATGCCTAACCTCCATTTTGCAAAACCTTAGCTTCTTTACTTTCAATGATGACATAATTGCGCAAAATGTTATAATTTATGCGCAATTTTATATTGTTACACCTATCCTCCTTTTCCATAATAACCTTAGTGCGAGAAAGTACTCTTTCGGGAGTTGCTGAAATTTGCGAAAGGCAAGAAAGGTTTTTATGAGAAAAGTCCATGTGTTATTTATTCTGTTGGTGGTTCTGGTAATGGTTCCCAATTCCTACGCTATCGACGGCGCCGCGGAGTCACAACCGGATGATTTGAAGCAGTTGGCGGGGCAGGCCGTCGAAGGCGGGAACGTCCGATGGAAGTATGTCGAAGTGGCCGTGGAATGGGGGTTCCAGGAGGGAACCGAAAACACGGTATTCGACGGCAGCATTGAATCCAGCTACGATTATGGCAAGGTAGGCGCCGTAAAACCCCTGCCCGGCGATACGGTGACGACGATGACCGGCCCGCAATCGTGGAAGTCACCGGCTAGGGCGGGCGAGCGGCGGGGGATCGTCGCCGCACTGCTCTACACGGATGCGGAGATTGGCCTGCAGCGTACGATCATCACGGTGCGGACCGGTTCGGGCAGTTTTTCCTTCCAGCCGACCGATCTGGAAAGCGGGCCGATTCTCGCGCCGGAATACGGTTTTTTTGTGGCGGACGCGGCATCGAAGGTTACCGCGCGAGATTTTCAGAAGGAACTGGCGGCCAAGGATCTGAAAACGATTCGCCAAAGGGTTCGCGAGCTGCCGGAACAGACGTGGGCCAGGGCGATGCAGGCGATCCATGGGGA
The DNA here is from genome assembly GCA_964580995.1 of uncultured Pirellulales bacterium. GTDB lineage: Bacteria > Planctomycetota > Phycisphaerae > Sedimentisphaerales > SM23-30 > JAKJEP01. Next base: position 41,330 of record CAZOMV010000038.1, on the reverse strand, counting down.
GGAAGAGTTCCCACCTCCGCCGGCGGTTCCCTATGAGCCGCAAATGACGGTAGAGGTGCCCGATGCCAATCTCACGAGTTTATGGCGCATCGGTGCCTGGCAGATCATCAAGTACTGCGGGCCTGACGATCAGGGCAACTATGTGGTGTACGATCATCCGTTTGGGCCGATCGCGCTGGAAGTGGACCGGATTCTCTGGTCCCTGGATCAGATGGGCATGCACAAGGTGGCGGCGGATGGCATGGGACTGTGGCTGAAGAACCAGCAGCCCGACGGTATGCTTTTGACGAACCATGATCATGACAAGCTGCATGCGGCCGGCGCACTGGCGATTCCGTGGGTAATGGCTGAACATTACCGGCTTACGGGGGATGCGGAATGGCTGAAGGCGGAAGCCCCCCGGTTAAAAGCGGGCGCCCAGTGGATCCTTAATCACCGCCGCGCCACCATGAAAGAAACGCTCTCGCCCGAGGAAAGGGAGGGACTCAAGACGGGCACCTGGGCTCCCTACGGTTTGCAGCCGCCGATTAAAGCGGGGGATGCCGACACGGTGCGAGGCACAGTCCTGTGTTACTTTTTTAACGACGGATTCGCCTATCAATCGGTCAAGCTGCTAACCGGTGTTATGGAGGATGTCGATCCGCAATTTGCAAAGGAACTGGCGGCGGAGACGGAAAACTACCGCCATGACATACAGAAGGTTCTCGATGAAACGTTGGCGTTGTCCCCCGTGGTTAAAACAAGGGACGGAAGATACCATTCTTTCCTGCCGCAGGGTTTTCATTATCGCGGCACTACGATTCGAGCCCTTCCCGAAGGCGTGGATCGCTTCAGCCATTGCGGCCCTTATTCCAGCGATGTCGTGGTTAGTTCCACAGCCATCGAGTCCTGGCTTCGCAGCGGGCTGCTTGCTATCGACGACCCGCGGATTGACGGCCACTTCGAGGTGCTGGAGGACGTATATTTAGCGGATAATCCCTGGGTGCGTGCCCGAACGAACAACTACGATCCGGAACAGCAGTGGTTTAGCCATGGCGGATTTGGTTACCAGTCAGGCTGGGAAAGAGTGCCGGACTATTATCTGGTAAAGGACGATATTCCCAACTTCCTGCGGGCGTGGCTGAACCGCTGCGCGGTGGACCTGAATCCGCAGAAGGGCTGGACCTTCAACGAACATACGGAACATGCCGATAACGACAAGTCGCACGGGAATGCCGTGTTCCTGTCGAATTTCCGTAACATGCTGGTGATGGAGATTGACGATCAACTTTGGCTGGCGCGGGGCACACCGCGGGCGTGGCTGGAGCAAGGCAAGAAGATCCTGGTGAAAAACTCCCCGACGCACTTCGGCACGGCGGCGTATGAGATTGTCTCCGACGTCGAGCACGGCAAGATTGCGGCGACTGTGGAGATGCCCTCGCGCATTCCTCCCCAGAGCGTGTGGCTGCGATTCCGCCATCCGAAGGCCGCACCGATTCAGAGCGTGACGGTCAACGGCAAGGTGTGGACGGACTTCGACCGCGACAAAGAGGTTATTCGGCTGGTCCAGATGCAAGGAACCGTTACCGTGGAGGCTACCTATTGAGTTCATGGTTTCCCCAGGAGAATCCGGAAGAAGAAGTATATTATGGATTGAAGTTTGGCAAAATGGAGGATAGGTATGCTTCGGAAAGAAAAAAAGTCATTCCTCTCCGCCATGACGATATTGGCATGTCTCGCCATTTCGGTCCCTGCGGGCCAGGGGCTGGAGAATGCGGCGTTTTATGTTTCTCCCCAGGGTGATAATTCCAACCCAGGTGATGGGGACCAACCCTTGGCAACGATTGACCGAGCCGTCGTCGCAGCCCGCCAGGCCCGTAAGCAAGGAACGAAGGCCATTACGATTTGGCTTGCTCATGGGACCTACTATCTGGACAAACCCCTCCGATTGGATGCCATAGATTCGGGAACGGAGGCCAACCCCCTCGTGATCAAGGCGGTGGAAGGAGCAAAACCAATTATTAGCGGCGGTGCCAGACTAAACCTGCTGTGGGAACAGCACGAGAAAAATATCTGGAAAGCACCGATTCCCGCCGGTACATCATTCGATCGGCTTTTTGTCAACGGGATCAGCCAGCCTATGGCCCGCTATCCCAATTTCGATGCGAAGGTGCAGCACTTTAACGGCTATGCGGCGGACGCTTTCAGCGCCGAACGTGCCTCACGCTGGCTGGATCCCGCCGGGGGATATATGCACGCGATGCACAGCCATATGTGGGGTGGTTTTCACTATGTTATTCAAGGCAAAGATCGTGATGGGAACCTGGTGTATGAGGGCGGCTGGCAGAACAATCGCCGTTCCGGCATGCATGACACCTATCGCATGGTTGAGAATATTTTTGAGGAGCTGGATGCCCCCGGTGAATGGTATGCGGATCACCAGAGGCACACGATTTATTTCATGCCGCCGGCAGACCTGAATCTGCAACAGGCCCGGATCGAAATTGTACGCCTGAGTCACCTTATTGAGTTGAAAGGCTCCCAGGAATTTCCCGTCCGCTGGGTTGTTTTTCAGGGAATTACCTTTCAGCACACCCGGCGGACTTTCATGGCGAACCAGGAACCGCTCTTGCGAAGCGACTGGACCACCTATCGGGGCGGTGCGGTCCTGGTTGAGGGAGCCGAGGATTGTGTTATTGAGGATTGTGAGTTTGACCAGGTCGGCGGCAATGCGGTGTTTGTGAACCATTACAATCGCCGTATCACGGTGCGAGGATGCCACATTCATCATGCCGGGGCCAATGGCGTGGCTTTTGTCGGCGATCCGAACGCGGTGCGAAGCCCCTTATTTGAGTACAACCAGCAACAGACCTACCAGGACATGGATAAGGCCCGCGGCCCCCGGACGGAGAACTATCCCCGCGACTGCTGTGTGGAGGACTGCCTGATTTACCTGAGCGGCCGCGTCGAGAAGCAGACCGCGGGTGTGCAGATTTCGATGTCACGCGGCATCACGATACGGCATTGCAGCATCTATGATGTGCCGCGCGCGGGTATCAATATATCCGAAGGTACCTGGGGCGGCCACCTGATTGAATACTGTGATGTTTTCGACACCGTCCAGGAGACCGGCGATCACGGTTCGTTCAATTCCTGGGGTCGAGACCGATTCTGGAACCTGAAGGATCTGGATCTGAACGATGATGCGGTTTGGGCGGATCATAGCGAGGTGCCGCTGCTCGATGTGGTCGATCCCGTTATTATCTGCAACAATCGCTGGCGGTGCGATCATGGGTGGGATATCGACCTGGACGACGGTTCGACGAACTACCACATCTATAACAATCTGTGCCTTAACGGTGGGATTAAGAATCGGGAAGGTTTTTACCGTATCGTCGAAAACAACATCATGGTCAACAATGGTTTCCACCCGCACGTCTGGTACCGGCACAGCCAGGATATAGTGCGCCGGAATATCTTTTTTATCGAAGAGTACCGTCCTGCCGGCGGTATGCCGGAGACGGCATGGGGCAAAGAGATGGACTATAATATAGTTCACAAGGCAGGCGGCGATCTCGATGCCGCGGAGCAATTGTCCCGACAATCGAAAAGAGATGAACACTCCATCGTCGCCGATGCCCTGTTCGTTGCTCCAGGCCAAGGGGATTACCGGGTACGGGAAGGTTCACCGGCACTGGCTCTTGGTTTTAAGAATTTTGCGATGGATCAATTCGGCGTTGTCAAACCGGAATTAAGGAAGATCGCCCGGACGCCCGAGCTGCCGGACTATATGGCGGCTATCCTCGAAACGCCACTGCGGGACAGTTCGGTTCATGCGTGGTATGGAGCGAGCATACGTAATGTGCTTGGCCTGGGCGACCGGTCCGCATATGGACTGGCGGATGAATTCGGCGTGATCGTACTCGACGCTCCTGCGGAGAGCCCTGCTGCCTTATTGGGGTTGAAGAAGGATGATGTCATCATCGGCTTTGATGGAGAAAAGCTGCTTTCCGTAAGCCAGCTACAGAAGAGCAGCGAGGCACTCAAGAGCGGTGAAAAAGCAAGAATGGAGGTCATAAGAGGGCAAGGCCGACAGGGAATCGACATTTTTCGGCCACAGATGCCAAAATAGACGCCAGCGTCAAAAGCTCGTCGTCCCCTTGTTATCGGGGTGCCAGAGCTGTTTTTGGAAGTCAATATCAACTTTTAGCGGTTCCGTCAAAATAATGCGAAAGGAGGATGGGATGGATTGATCGCAGAAACTCTACGGCCTCCATACGGAGTTTTCCAATGAAAAGAAGAGAGATATGTACGGAGATGGCAGAGATAAAAAATAATAGAATAGAAGACCGGGTGTACTTTGTGCTATGAGTAAAAGAATACCCCGACCGAGAGCCACCATGAATTTCTCGATCGGGGTAAATTTCTAGGCACGTTCAATGTTATATTCAGCGGTTAAGCGTTTTTTCTTTTCCGCCAAAGTGCAAGGGAACCCAGGGTCATAAACGCGATGGTTGCCGGTTCGGGAATGGTCGGATATTCCTTGAGCCAGAACACACCGTCGGTTTGCAGATTGGTGACAATCTTGACATAGCTGGAATCGAAACCGGGCTGGAAATAATCTCCAGCGGCGACCATACCATTCTCGAAATCGATTTTGGTCGGCATACCATTCAGGCCGTTGTACAGAGAGAAGGTGACCGACTGGAACGGGTTGCCGGGGACACCGGCGGTGAAAATATGGCTGCTGTCGAAGCCGACGGCGGGTTCACCCTGGCTATCTCTAAGGTTGGAAGCAACGGCCATATGGAAATCATGCCAGTTCACAACCGAGCTGTTGGTTATATGTTCATTGACAATGACGATGTTGCTGGGGGCATTCTCGCTGATCTTTTCGAAGCGTAAGAAGAGTGGCTGGCCGAGATCGAAGTCGTCGAAATCGGGTGAGGTGAATTCTTTGACGATTTCGATGACGACGGTTTGCCCGTCGTCGAAGACGCCATCTTCAAAGACGGCTACATTCACTTCGGTCATTTCGGCGGACCCCATCGTGTTATCGATGGTGACGTTCCAGCCGGTAATCATGGCAGCGGAAGATATTTGCGGGACGAATCCCAACACCGCAGCGACCAGCAGTACAAAAAGTTTCGTTTTCATTTTTTACTCTCCTTGAATTAATTTGCCCTGAGTTATTTATTATATATTCGATACATTCGTTATTTGTTTTTTTCTTTTGGTAACGAAACGGGTGACCAGCGTTCCGATCAGCATCAGCAACGGGGTTGCCGGTTCGGGGATTTCTCCGGTTTCCAGGATGGCAGGCAGGGCAGGCGCGGGTAATCCGGGCATATCGGGCGCGAAAATAACTTCGGCACCGGTTCCATATCCCTGGCTTTCAATCATACTGGTTATTGTGGTCGTAATAGCGAATTCCTCACCTACTTTTACTTTGGTCTTATAAGTGATCGACGCTTCATCAAAAACGATCTTAAAGATATCATCGGATTCCTGGACGATGGTGAAGAGGCTTTTTTTGATTTTTCCGGTGGTTTTAATTTTTACCTTACCGTCTTCAAGTCCGATAAGTTTCACGGAACCTTTGGCCAGCGTTTTAGAAACGTCTATATCATTTTTCACATAGTCACGGGTAATGAGAATATCGAAGGCTGCGAGTAATCCTTCATATCCGTTCAGGTTATCGCTGCTTTTGACCAGTAAAAGCGAGCCGTCGAGCATGGCATTGCTTTTGATTTTGATGCTTTTTCCGGCTTTTTTATTCGCATCTTCCTCGGTAACGGTCAACGTGCGGGTGTTTCCGGTCTGATTGGCTGCCTGATAGACCGTTTCCGTGTCGGGAAGGCTATAGCCATACACATGCTGGTACAACTGCGGATTATTGGTCAGGGGATTGCCCGACGAAGAGCCGCTGTGCGCGATCGCTTTATTTTGGGGGTAGGTATCCTGGTTCCAGTCGTAAACCAAGCCGCCAGGCAGGTAATCGCTGGTGGAGGATAACGATTTTTGAACCAGGGTATTGTTTCGATAGATGTCAAATGTGTTATCAATCGGAACCAGGGCGGCGATGGCCGGATTTGCCGAGAAAAGCAAACCCACTGCGCCAAGCAAAACCACCAGAACCAATCGATTGCATGTTTCATTTTGCCAATGACGGACTTTTCTCATTCTTTCTCCCTTCATCCTGTTTATTGTAAACGATACAACACAGGATAAAAAAATTTCTCAATCGTATTAAATGGGAGGATTTCTCTCTCTCCATCCCAAGTCTAGTTCTTGCTAAATATATTACCTTCATGGTACTCACTCTGTAATGCAAAAGCAATAAAAATGTTAAAAAATGCGTTTATGCAATACCATTTTTTGAATGAACATTACATTGGTCACACCATCTCTCTCCTGCAAATAGCCATAAAATCTGTTAAATGGAAAACATACTATATAACTATTTAAATATTATGAATATTAATTCATAATACTCTAGTAATAGAGTGCAAACATTATGCCAAGTTTTTCTAAAGGGGGCACAACAGTCTTGTTCTTACCATAAGTTATTATTATATAAGTATTTAGTGAAATATATAATATGGATTTTGGCAGGCTGGGATTCTGAGTAAAAATTAAAATTGTGAAAAAAAACAACAATTAACCTTTCCTGAATTTATTTAACTATTATGATACCAGCAGTTTAGAGATGTATTAGAGATGTTTCTGGAAAACAACAATGATTATTCTGGGTAACGTATCGGGATCAAGGTATTATCCGCATTATGAGAACGAAAATCGGACATCAGTTACGAGCCTGCGGCAGGAGAAAGCTGCCTGAATCGCTGATTCTGCAAGGTGAAGAATATTCACTGGTTTTAGTATTTAAGCATGATTTTTTTGCCGCAACCGCCCTATATCAAAAAAAGGGTACCGGAAACGGTTCGTTTGGCAGAGGCGATAAGATCGTGTTGAAGCTGGGACGCTACGTTGATTTTCTGGGTTTGCCTATGACCTGGCTGGGGGAGATGCTGGCCAAACATGAAAGTGAGATACTTACGCATATCCAACAGGAGCAGGCGGTGCCACAGCTTTTAGGGCGGTATGGCAAGACAGGGCTGATCTACAGGTACATAGAGGGGCAATCCCTAGCAGGTAAACCTGCGTTACCGGAAGATTTTTTTGGGGAACTGGAGAAGTTGGTCACCCGAATTCATGGATATCGGGTGGTGTATGTGGATATGAACAAGAGAGGGAACATTCTGTTAGGAAGCGATGGAAGGCCCCGATTGATTGATTTTCAGATATCGTTTCATATTCCGGCCCGTGTGCTGGGATCCGCACGATTGGCGGATAGGATACTGGAGATCCTGAAAAAGGAGGATATCTATCACCTGCATAAACACCGGTATCGTTTTTGCCGGGACAAGCAGGAACGGAAGCGGCTGCGTCAGGCTCGCCGGGTAAGTCCGTGGATCCTCTGGCATCGTCGGCTGACCCGGCCATTGACTGGTTTTCGCCGTTATTTGCTGGGGTATTTATTTCGAACCGGTCAACTGGTAGATGATATTTCGGAAAGGAATCCCGAGACGGATCCGGCCCGGTGGGATCGTTGAGATACACGTCGGTTCCGATAACTCAATTAAGTTTTACAAAGTATCGGAAATATGGGTAAGACAGCGATAGAATTATCCGATACTACTAGTACCGTCGGGTTTAAAAACGGTACTGGAAGTTTGGTAGTAGCAGACAGGAATATATATGAACGAATCATCGGTAAAGCTGCTTACGATTGATTTTTATAAGACGTTGTTAGACAGCCTGTTCGATGCGGTTTATACGGTCGATCATGCCGGGATTATTTCGTATTGGAACAGCAGTTGTGCGCGGATTACTGGGTATAGTTCCCAGGAGATGGTGGGGCAGCCTTTAGCTTATACCTCTTTTGCCCGTACCGATGATACCGACCAAAGCAGTTCGGCTGAGCGAGGTGGGATTCAGATCGTGCTGGAAACGGGGATGCCGGGGACCTGGAAAGGATTCATTCGGCGAAAGAATGGCCAGCGGATACCGGTAGAGTCGCATATTTCTCCGTTCCGGGATGAAAACGGGCAATTATTAGGAGCGATCGAGATATTTCGGGATATCTCGTCGCATGTGGCGCTGGAAGATGCGCATCGGCAATTGCTGCACATTTCGCGGCGGGATCAGTTGACAGGACTCTATAATCGCAGTGCCATCCATGAACTGCTCAAGGCGGAAATTGAACGAGGCCGGCGCTACCAGCAGCCGTTGTCGGTTGTTATGGTGGATATCGATCATTTCAAGCGGATTAACGATCTATATGGGCATGAGGCCGGAGACAAAGTGCTTGCCAAGTTTGGTGCGATTTTCAAGCATAACCTGCGTAAGCCGGATGTGGTAGGGCGATGGGGTGGGGAGGAATTTTTGGTTGTCGCACCGGGCAGCGATGGGGTGGCGGCGGGTCATATGGGGGAACGAATTCGTCAGTTCATCCGGGAAATTCCCGAACCGGACGTGCCCGAGCGGATCACCGCCAGTTTTGGCGTCAGCGAGTTTGAGCCGGGGCAAACACTCGATCAACTTCTGTATGTGGCGGATATGGCGCTGTATCAGGCCAAGCGGACCGGTCGCGACCGGGTAGTTGTCGGTTCGCCGGAAACGATTCCGGTGCAATAAGAGGGTAATCACAGGCTGGAAAATTCACAGAGGACGGTGTCGGCAATGGGCAGTGCCTCCGGGGTGAGGGCCAGATGATTGCCTTTTCGGGCCAGCAGGTTCAAATGCTGGAATTTGGTGATCGGGTCGGCAAAAAGGGCCAGGGCGTCGAATCCCGTGTGCTCTTTGAATTCCGGCAGGTGGATGCCCGCGGTTTTTCGCAAATTTAAGACGGCGGTTTCGCAGGCTCTTTGGATTGGATCGGGACTTTCGATTTCGCAGGGGGGGGGCAGATGGTTTTGGATGGCGTGCAGGTAGTCAGCTACGCTGACGCGGTTGGTTTTTCGCTGGCCCTGCCACCAGGAACCGGCCGCCGGGCCGATACCGATATAGGGTAAATTATTCCAGTATATGAGATTATGTTCACAGGCGAAGCCGGGACGGGCGAAATTGGAGATTTCATAGTGTACAAAGCCAGCCTTTTGTAACAGGTCAATTGTTAATTCATACATGGCCCGGTCGGTTTCTTCGTCAACGGGGGTCAATTCACCCTTGGCGCGTTTTTGGAACAAAGGAGTGGCATGTTCATACGTGAGGGAATACGTGGAGAGGTGCTGGAGCTGCAAATCCAGGGCGGTTTCGAGATTTTGCCGCCAGGAAGTGAGATTCGAGCCGGGGATGGCGAAAATGAGGTCCAGGCTAAGGTTGGTAAAGCCGGCTTCTCTGGCCAGGTGAACCGCTTCGTGGATCTGGCTATAATGATATGGTCGGCCCAGGAATTTAAGATCCTGCTGGTGGAAGGATTGCGCTCCGATGGAGATGCGGTTGACCCCCCATTTCTGCCATAGTTTTAAGGATTCCATCCGGACCTGGCCGGGATTAACCTCGATGGTAAATTCGGGGGAGTGAACCGAGTATTTTGCCAGGGTGCTGAGGAGACAGGACATGTGCTTATCAGGCAGGCAACTGGGGCTGCCGCCGCCGATATAAATGGTTTGAACGGAATCGAGGCTGTATTGTTCCATTTCCCAGACCAGGGCAGCCACCAGTTCGGGAACCTTCTGGTTGGCGATGGGGATGGAATAAAAATCGCAATAGGGGCATTTTGCCCGGCAGAACGGAATATGGAGATAAAGGGCCGGTTTTTTCTCTGTCATAGTCTGAATATTGAAACAGGTATTTTTAAAATTTTGTAAACAAAAATTTAAAATTCTTGTCGGTGTATGTAAATCTATGTTTAACAATTTGTTATGATATGTAAAATTTTTAGTGCACGTGAAAGAAAAAGGGTGGAAAACTGATATTAGCTATTGACTGGTCAATTGGCTGTGGTATAATTTAATCGGTAGGTAATGGTTAGTTATAAATATCTATTATATTATACATCATTATAGCTATTATATTTCATTATATACCATTGTTGAGAGTTCGTTATCAAGCCTGATCGTTCCTGCCAAATGACTGCATTACGTTGTGCTATTACCGCGCGGTCGAATTGTTGCATTAAAAAGTGTGTTGTCAGGTAGTGTTTACCTGATATATGGATTGCCTGGCTAGCGGATGGAAGCTTAGGTGAAATTGCGAAATGCTATCATGTATAGTTTTGTACCCCGAAGCGAAAATCCGACAATCCAGGTAGCGATTGTGGTCTCATTTTATTGGAGGACCTAGTTATGAAGCGCAGAAATGGTTTTACGTTGGTTGAGCTTTTGGTGGTTATTGCCATCATCGCTCTGTTGGTTTCAATTTTGATGCCCGCGTTAGGAAGGGTTCGTGAACTGGCCCGGCGGGTACAGTGCAGTTCGCAGACAAGCAATGTCGGCAAGGCGATCGCGATGTACACCAATGAGTACCGGGATTACTATCCCACCTTGATTACTGCTGGTAGTACTGCCTTCCAGTTTGGAATTACTGGGGCGTATAATCTGGATACCGTTCTGGATGGTCCGCCAGCGTCTATCGGAAATGGCAGATGGTGTAACGCGAATCTCAAGGGGACGGTGCAGACGGTGGGCGGCAGTTTGTATTTGCTCTGCGGGTATGGAGATGTGGCACCCAAGAATTTTCTTTGTCCCAGTTATAAAAAAGGCAGGGATATGAACGCAAAAGATATCCCCACCGCGACGACCCTGGCTACCCCAGTGATTGTGAGTTACAAAGATTGTTATGATTTTGCGTCTATGAATAGCTGCAATTACTCATATCAAAATCTCATGCAAGTCCCAACGGCAACGTCCGAATCCGGCTTGGCGGTTTATGCCGATAAAAATCATGCGTTTGATAATGGACTCGGTGATAATGTTCCCCGCACCGACGTCACATCAGCTCCGAATTGGACATCAACTGCTACGTCTGTGAATGTTTTTATGGCAGAGACCGATTGTACGGATATAGATGGTACGGTTTTAAATCATGTTAATTCCCAAAATCACGATACCGCTACACAAAACGTGTTGTTTGCCGGTTACAATGTCGATCGGTGTGATACCCCCTTTGTTGGCATAGCGAATGATAATATCTATACCAGATGGTTCAACCCGGCTAGTGTTACGGCACTAGCAAAATTGAAAGGTTCATGGGGACCTGCATCGATTTATAATAATGCCGGTTTGAAATTAGCAAAAGAGAAAGATTCGTTTTTGGGTAATTAGTATTTTGCCCGCTATTTATGATCAATACGTAATGAAAGTGAGATGGATTTGTAAAATAATTCATCTCACTTTTTTTATAATATCCGCCAGCATTATCAGTTATTCATGGACAGGTAATCAGGGAGATGCAATCTCGACGGACGACATCCGTAATACATTTTTCTAATTTTAAACCGGCTCTCTGGGTAAATTCCCTGATTATATCAGGTGTCATTAGTGTGAAAGAGCCGGGAAGTTTGTGCCGGTTAAGGGAAGTAGAAAGATCGCCAAGAAAATATTCCCATCCCATTTCCGAGAAGGTATTTGCGTGTTGAATAATTACTTTCCCGCCCGGTTTGAGGATCCTTTTTATTTCCTGGAGATAATTATAAATATCCCAGTGTTGCAGATGGACGAATACGCCATAAGAAAAGACGGCATCAATGGAATTGTCTGGTATAGGGGATAATCCCAAGCCATCCAGCAACAGGTATTCCACTTTTCTGATATTAGAAAATCGCTTTTTCAATAATGAAATCATATTGGGGGAGGTATCAGTAGCAATGAGTTTGTTGCATTTGGGGACTAGTATTTCCGTAAATCTTCCACCGCCAGCACCTATTTCAAGAATCGTATTGGAATTGCCCAAAAAAGGGGTAAATATTTTCTGATCAAGGTATGCCACGATTTGGTCGGCCGGTACATCAATTCCGATGACTTCGGGCCGATTCCATTCATCTCCAAGATTATTCCCTTTGGCGGATTGGTATTTTTGGGCATATTTATCCCAACCTTCTGCAACGGTATCTTGTTTCGTAAGCATATCTATCATGCGTGCATGAATCTTTTTCCGCAGTGAAGCGGGAATAAGTGTTTTTAATAAACGTTTCATATATTGCCTTATCACCTTCAAAAAGTTACCAGACTTTTTGTATTGGAATTCGTTTTTCCAGCATCAACTTTTCTAAATCGCCATATTTTACGCCTTCTATATTAATAATTCTATCGATAATTTTATCAAATAAAGGGGAGTTCTCGCGGACAAAATAATAATGATAATGCTGAAAGTTTTTTTGGATTACGGCGGCAGCAATAAAACCGTTTTCCGTCATATATTTATTAATAAGCCTGAATTTGGGAGTTTGGGGATCATACGTGGTGTCAATAGAAAGCAACATAACCAGGTCGGGATTCAGCGTATTCAAATATTCTATAGACAAACCGCGATGAGCGATTTCTTCCGAATTTAAGCCCAACAAATCGACGGCCTTCCAATTCGAGAAAAAAGGGAGGGCCCCTGATTCACTGATAAACATGGTTCCATTTAGATCGGAAAGCTTTTTGCCGACAGCGATTCGGTCATAGGGGGTTGTCAAATCCTTCATATAAAGGGTGTCGGGAATAAAACGCAGAGTCCAGCCCGCAAAAAGGAAAACAGGCAAAAGATATAAAATCTCTTTTTTGATTCCCGGTATAGTAGGGTTAACATCCTGGAAATAGTATAGGAGCGACAATAAAAATATGGGAAATGCAGGAAAAATAAAACGCCACATCTGGCCCTGTATGGGAATTATGGTAAATAGGTATATTCCAAAAAAGGAGCACCCCGCGAGTATTGGAGTTAGTTTTAGCAATCTTACTTTGTTAATCGGATGGCGGCCGAAGAGAAACGCGATGAGCGGAATGTATAAAAGCATGTATTTTTTTATGAAAAATTCAACATAATTTCTGCCTTCCGTTATAAAGAGGCCTGCATCCGGATTCGTCTTAATATAAAAGGTGTTAGGGAAAAGATATCCGAAATATTGAAACCGCCATATCATGTATAGGGATCCTAAAGCAATAAAGGCCAGAGAATGCAGCAGCAATAATTTCAAGGTTATGTAGTTTTTTTGAAAAACTAGAATAAAAACCAATCCCAAAAAAATGCCTCCGGTTATAGGTAGGGTGTCTGGGCGGGAAAGTGCGGCAATAAAACTGAAGATGTACCAGAAGAAAATGGTTTTTGCGGAAGGTTGTTCCAGAATACGAAGACTCAACGATGCGGTTATTAAAATCAAAAGAGCCGTTAATGTCGTTTCCATGCCAAACATGGTTAAAAAGGCAAACAAGGGGCTGAACGCGATTGAGCCGATAAAAATAGTAGCGAGAGACCAATGCATGTTCTTTGATGCAATGGCGAGTACCCATATAATAGCTATTATAGAAATACTCGAAATTACTTTGGAAAAAATAACCGGATCCATTTTGCATGCTATACCAACGGCATTTAATAGTACCCACAAAAAACTGGTATAGCCTTCAACTGGATTTTCATTTATGTTCCATGTAAGTCCATGCCCTTCCGCCAAATTTTTGGCGTATCTATAGGTAATAAATGAATCATCTAACGTATGATCATAGTAGAAAAGAAAAAGCAATAGTAAAGATAGGGTACAGATTGATGCTATAATAAAACTTTTAAGGTTCATTTGTTTTGCTCGATTTTTGTGATCAGCAAACTATTAAAATAGCAATTTCACCCCGGTATCGGATACTGCCGGCACAATTCGGCGGTTTGGGTGCGGACGGCGGCGAGGGTTTTTTCGCTGCCGCCGCTGGAGAGGGTTTGGTCGATCCATTGGGCGATTTGTTTCATATGGGACTCTTTCAGGCCGCGGGTGGTCAGGGCGGGGGTGCCGATCCGGATGCCGCTGGCTTCCATGGCGGCTCGGGTATCGTAAGGGATCAGATTTTTGTTGACGACGATGCCCGCGTCGTGCAGCCAGGTTTCCGCCTGGGCGCCGGTGAGGTGTTCGTTATAGGGCCGCAGATCGACCAGTAGGAGATGGTTGTCGGTACCGCCGGTACAGAGCCGGAAGCCTTTCCGCAGCAGTTCCTGGGCCAGGGTCTGGCAGTTGTCAATAATTTGCTGAATGTATTGTTTGAATTCGGGTTTCATGGCCTCGGCGAAGGCGACGGCTTTGGCGGCCACCACATGGCAGAGCGGCCCGCCCTGCAGGCCGGGGAAGACGGCGGAATTGATCGATTTGGCGAATTCCTGCTTGCACATCGTGATGCCGGCCCGCGGTCCGCGTAAGGTCTTATGGGTGGTACTGGTCACAAACTCGCAAACGGGAAACGGGTCCGGATGCAGGCCGGTGCAGACCAGGCCGGCGATATGGGCGATGTCCGCCAGAACCCGCGCGTGGTTTTGGCGGGCGATCTCGGCGATTTTATTGAAATCGATCTGGCGGGGATAGGCACTGGCCCCGCAGACGATCAGTTTGGGCTTATGCTCTTTGGCCAGTTGGCTGATCTGGTCATAATCGATGGTCTCCGTGTCTTTTTTGACACCGTAACTTATGAAATGGTATAATTTGCCGCTAAAATTCAGGCGAAACCCGTGGCTGAGGTGGCCGCCGTGGGAGAGGTCCATCGCCAGCACGGTATCGCCCGGCTCCAACTGGGATAAATAGACGGCCATATTGGCCTGGGTTCCGGAGTGGGGCTGGACATTGGCATGATCGCAGCCGAAGAGCTTTTTGCAGCGTTCGATGGCCAGCGTTTCCGCCTCATCCACATATTCGCACCCGCCGTAATAGCGTTTTTTGGGGAGTCCTTCCGCATATTTATTGGTCAGGCAGCTCCCGGTCGCGGCCAGGACCGCTGGGGAGGTATGATTTTCCGAAGCGATCATCTCCAGCATGGATTGCTGGCGGTTTTCTTCCTTGCGGATAATGTTGAACATTTCCGGATCGCTTTTTTCGAGATATTTCCAATAATCAAGCACGTTCACACTCCTGTTTAACTAGGTTCCAGGCAATCAATTATATGAAACCGTGATTTTATTATGATCGGGTTTATTAGCAAGGGAAATTTATCTCTTTGCTGTGGCGGCATTTGCTCAAATAGAGTCTTGCTTTGGCATTTTTCATTGCATAAGATATTGCTATATGGGAATTTAGTGTTTAGTGATAACCGTTTTGGATACAAGATTTTAGAAATGAACAGGCTGGATAAAAGAAATTCTGTGGGGCGGGATTTAGACAAGATGCTGTCAGGCCAGGTGCGGTTTGATCCGCTCAGCCTGGCGATGTACAGCACGGACGCGAGTATTTACCAGATAATCCCTCTTTGCGTGGTACTTCCGCGGGATGAGCAGGATATTGTGAAAGTGGTTCAATATGCCGCGTCGGAGGGAATTTCCGTTATCGCCCGGGGTGGCGGCAGTGGTCTGGCGGGTGAATCGGTGGGGGAGGGGATTATTCTGGATATGAGCCGGTTTATGAACCGGATACACAAAATCGACCTGGAGGCCAATGAGGCGGTGGTTGAATCTGGCGTTATACTGGATGAGTTGAACCGGCGGCTGGCTCCCTATGGCAAACAGATCGGCCCGGATCCCTCCAGCGGCAACCGGGCGACGGTCGGCGGGGTGATCGGCAATAATGCCACCGGCGCCCACTCGCTGAAATATGGTTATATCAGCCATCACGTACGGCGGGTGCGGGCGGTCTCCGCCGATGGCCAGTTGGTGGATCTGGCAGATCATAGCCCCGGCACTAACGGTGGGGGGGTGGTTGGGAAGTGGACTGATTCGATTTATCCTTTGTTACGTACCAACCGGGAGTTGCTGGAGCGGGCCAGACCTCGAACGGAACGGAATCGCAGCGGGTATAATGTATTTTCTATTTTGGAGGATGGCCGGGTGCATCTGGGCCGTCTTTTGGCGGGATCCGAAGGCACGCTGGCAATTGTCAGCCAGGCGGCGATTGGGCTGGTGGCTCGGCCAAAGATAAAAATGCTGCTCCAGCTTAATTTTGAGACATTAGATAAGATGGCCCTGGCCTTGCCGGAGATTTTGCAGACGGAACCGGCGGCCTGCGAACTGATGGATGGCAAATCCCTGCGGCTGGCGCGGGAGGCGTATCCGGAATATGCCGATGTCCTGCCCGATGATATTGAGGCTTCGCTGCTGGTGGAGTATTCCGGCTCGGACGAGGCGGCGGTTTTGCGGCAGTTGCAGCAGGCCCGGCGGATGGCTGAGCAGTTACCGGCCTCTGCGCGATGCGTTGGTGCCAAGGAAATCATCGCGCCGAAGGTGCAGGCCCGGGTGTGGGCGGCGCGTAAGGCGGCGGTACCGCTGCTCTTCCGGGGCAAGGGGCCGGTGCAGCCGATCCCGGTGATCGAGGATGCGGCGGTCAATCCGGAGCAGTTGGGACAGTACCTGCGCGGTTTGCAGGAGATATCGGCGCGAATGGGGCTGCCGATGGTGTATTATGGCCATGCCGGTTCCGGGGAATTGCATATCCGGCCGTTTTTGAACCTGCACCGGCCGGAGGAAGTCCGCAAGATGCGGCATCTGGCGGAGGAAACCTTCAAATTGGTCTGGTCGCTGGGCGGGACCATCAGCGGCGAGCACGGCGAAGGACTGGTGCGGGTATCCTTTATCAAGCAGCAGTATGGGCAGGAGGTGTATAATATATTCCGCCAGGTGAAGAATATCTTCGATCCCCGTAATCTTTTGAATCCGGGCAAGATCATTAACGATGATCCGGATGTCATGGAGAAGAATCTCCGCTTTTCCGACAGCTCGGTGCGGGAGAATCGTCCGCGGAATCTGGTTTATCGGGATGGGGAGTTTCTGGCGGAGGTTGAAAACTGCAACGGCAACGGGCTGTGCCGTGCTTCGGATCCGCTGATCTCGATGTGCCCGATTTTCCGGGCCACCGGCGATGAGGACGCCAGCCCGCGGGCCAAGGGCAATCTGATGCGGCACTGGCTCTACGGCCTGCTGGATGAGGATATCATGCAGGCGGAGGAGTTCAAGCGAATCGCGGATCTGTGCGTGAACTGCAAGATGTGCGCCCTGCAATGCCCATCCCTGGTAAATGTCCCCAAGCTGATGATGGAGGCCCGGGCGGAGTACGTCAAGCATAAAGGATTGACCCGGCCGCAATTTGTGCTGACCCGCAGTGAATGGATGAGCCGGTTCGGCTCGTTCCTGGCGCCGCTGGCGAACCGGTTTCTGGCGCTGGGCTGGTTCCGCAGAGTTTTGGAGATGGCCTCCGGCCTGGATCATCGCCGCCCGCTACCGTCCTTCGATTTTGGCTCCAACGTAAAGAAGCTACAGCGGTATCTCCAACAGCAGGGACCGATCGAAAAGCCGGTGGATAAAGTCGCGTATTTTGTCGATTTGTACGCCACCTACAACGATCATCAACTAGGCAAAGCCGTGGTGGATGTCCTGCGGCATAATGGTGTGGAGGTGATCGTACCGCCGCAGATGGGAGTCGGTATGCCCGCCATCAGTTACGGTGATCTTCCTTATGCCCGCCAGGCGATGGATTACAATGTCCGGAATCTGGCCGATGCGGTTCGCCGGGGCTATAAAGTCATTTGCAGCGAACCGACCGCCGCCCTCTGTCTAAAGCAGGAATACCTTGATATTGCCGATAGCCAAGAGTACCATCTGGTGGCGGAGAATACCTGGGAATTAACCGGTTTCCTGGCTGACCTGGCGAAACAAGGCAAGTTGCGAACCGATCTGAAACCGCAGAAAATGAAACTGGCCTATCACAAGCCCTGCCACTACGAGGCCCTGAAAATCGGTGATGCGACCCTGGCCCTGATGCGCATGATCGAGGGGGTGGAAATCGAAACGCTGCCGAACAGTTGCTGCGGCATCGCGGGCACCTTCGGCTTCCAGAAAAAAAACTTCGACCTGTCCATGCAGGCGGGCCAGCCGATGCTGGAGCCGCTGCGAAATAGTACCGCCGACTTCGGCCTGACCGAATGCAGCACCTGCAAGATGCAGATGGAACTGGCCGCCGGTAAAAAGGTCCTGCATCCGGTCAAAATTCTGGCTCAGGCTTATAATCTATTATAAACAGGTTTATGGTTTAGAGGAGTTACGTTATGAGTGAGCCTATGAAAGAAGCGGTATTGTGGGAGGCTGCCGAGGAGGGGCAGGTGATATGCAGGCTGTGTCATTTCCGCTGCCGCATCAAAGAAGGGAATGTGGGCGTGTGCCGGGTGCGGCGGAATGTGGGGGGGCGGCTGTATTCGCTGAGTTATCATGCAATCTGCGCCACGCATATTGATCCGATTGAAAAAAAACCGCTGTTTCACTTTCAGCCGGGCAGCCGCAGTTTTTCCATTGCCGCGGTCGGCTGCAATTTCCAGTGCGATTTCTGCCAGAACTGGCAGATCAGCCAGTATCCGCGGATGCACGAAGACTTGGTCCATCGTTCCGCGACCCCGGAAGAACTGGTCCGAACCGCCCGCCAGCAGCGGTGCACCAGCATCTCCTACACTTATACCGAACCGACGGTTTTCATGGAATTGTGCGGGGAGTGCGGGCGGCTGGCGAAGAAAGAGGGGTTGGCCAATGTCTTTGTCAGCAACGGCTATATGACCCCGGAGGCTATCGACTACGCCAGGGATTTTCTCGATGCGATCAATGTCGATCTGAAAGCCTTTACGGAGGAGTTTTACCGGGATGTTTGCAAGGCCCGGCTGGGGCCGGTGCTGGAGACGCTGCAATATATTGCCCGGCAGACGGAGATTTGGCTGGAGATCACGACGCTGGTGGTCCCGGGCCTCAACGACAGCCAGCAGGAATTGAAGGATATCGCGGAATTTATCGCCGGCGAATTGGGGCCGCAGGTCCCCTGGCATATCAGCCGGTTCCACCCGGATTTCCAGCGGGACGGCGTCCGCCCGACCCCGGCGGAAACCCTTTCCCAGGCGTATGACCTGGGCCGGCAGGCGGGGCTGCATTATGTGTATGTCGGGAATATGCCCGCCTTTGGCCGGGAAAGCACCTGCTGCCACGAGTGCGGCGAGCTGCTGATCGAGCGCCTCGGCTATCAGATCGGCCAGTTCAACCTGCTCAACGGCAAGTGCCCCAGTTGCGGCACCGCCGTGGCGGGAAAGGGCTTGCAGGCGATACAATTCTAGGGTAGAATGGCTCTTGTGGTTTTGGGTTGAAAATGTCCTTTAGGCGAAAGGAGTGTATCAGGTGGAATATTCAAAGAATCTGTTCGTTTGGGCTGGATTGGTTCTGATGTTGATTGGGGCGGGAACTGCCGTTTCCGAAGACCAGAAAACTTCGGTTGATTCTCTGCTTAAGGCGGTGTCCCAAAATGATAGTGCCGCGGTGAACCAGTGGATCCAGGGCGGCTCGGATGTAAATGCCAAGGACCAGGACGGCAGAACCGCTTTGCATATTGCGGCGGGCAAAGGGTATCTGGAGATTCTGAAGACGCTCCTCGATGCGAAAGCGAATGTCAATGCCCAGGATAACGAACAATTTACTCCCCTTCATTATGCGGCAAGCTACGGAAAAAATGAGGTCATACCCTGTCTGATTGACAAAGGCGCTAATCTGGAGGCCCGCAACAATCAAGGCAGAACCCCACTGCATATAGCGGCCTTGAGCGGGAAAGCGGAGACGGTCAGGCTGCTGGCGCAGCAGGGGGCGGACATCAAGCCAAAGAACAACTGGGGATTTGTCCCCTTGCATGGCGCGGCGGCGGAAGGAAAGAAAGCCGTGGTCCAGGCCCTAATCGAATTGGGATGTGACATCAATATCCTGTCCGACAACGGCTATACCCCCTTGATTATGGCGGCGGCCAACCAGAAAAAAAATGTGGTGGATTTCCTGATCTCCAAGGGAGCGGATGTGAATGCCGTGTTTCCTCCCGATGGGGACGACACGGAAAGTGCCGGGCAAACCTTGCTCCATAAAGCGGCCGGCGCCGGTGATGCCAGGCGCTGCAAATATCTGATCGAGCACGGGGCCAATGTCAATGCTATGGACGATGGCGGGGAAACTCCTCTTTTTGAAGCGGTCAGTTGGGGGCAATTGGAAGCGGCTAAGATATTACTGGAAAATGGCGCTCAGCCTAATTTACCGGATATTTTTTGGATAACTCCACTGAAACGGGCTGAATCAGATGCAAAATGGGAAGTGGCCGAGTTACTCAAATCATACGGTGCCTGGGCGCACTGGGAACCCGATCCGCAGCAGCCCGCCTTTCTGTCCGGAATCCAAGGTCTGGAAGATTTCGTCAAAACGGGTGGCAACATAAATCAAACGGATGAGAATCTCAATACCGCCTTGCATTGGGCCTGTTTTGAAAATGACTTTGAGATTGCCCAAAAACTGATCGAACTAAAAGCGGACGTGAACGCCCGGAACCGGGAGCAGAAAACCCCTTTGCATTTTGCGGCAGAACGTGCCGATGTAACCGTGGTGAAACTGCTGGTGGAAAACGGCGCGGATGTGGGAGCGGCGGATCATATTTTCTGGACGCCGCTCCATGAAGCGGCCCGGCGGGGAAATACGGAAATTATCCCTTATCTCCTTTCGCAGGGAGCAAATATTAACGCAGGGACCATTCACTTGACGACGCCTTTGTATGAGGCGATTTATGCGAGTGAACCAGGTCGGGAAGCTGCCAAACTTCTAATTGAAAATGGTGCGGATGTGAATAAGCCTAATTTCCAAGGCCAGACTCCCTTGCATCTGGCAGCAGACAAGGGCTTTTTGGGTATCGTAGAATTACTCGTTAAAAAGGGTGCAGATGTTAAGGCAGTAAATTATCTACGAGAAACTCCATTGCATGTCGTAGGATTTAAGAATACAGATATCACAGCATTTCTTCTGGAAAACGGAGCGGATGTTGACGCGAAGACTTATAGTGGCTGGACGCCATTGATGAAAGCTTTACGGTTTGGTGAAAAGGACAAGGCTTTATTGCTGATCGATAACGGTGCTAAAGATGGTCTCAGTCTGGCAGCTCGGTTTGAGCAAAAGGAAGTTATCGAGCAGTTGCTGATGGCTGGAATGGATGTAAATACCTCCAATGAAAGGGGAATAACTGCTTTGCATGAAGCGGCCTGCAATGGCTATGAAGAAATTGTATTGTATTTATTGAATAACGGAGCGGATCCGGACTTGAAAAGTAGCAATGGGAAAACCGCCCGGCAGTATGCTCTGGATAGCGGACATCAGAACATTGTGGAAATTTTAGAGGAAAGCAAGAAGACCGGCCAAAAAATAACCGGTTTGACAGAAGAACAAAAGGCGAGGAAAAGGGCGAGACTAAGAAAGGAAAAACAGGAAGGGGCTTCTATGACGCGCTATCAATGGGCTCAGCGTGCCGGGAGTCCTCTGCATGAAGCGGCGATCAGTGGCGATGTTGCCTCCGCGAAAAAACTGTTGGACCAGGGAACTCCTGTGGATTCCGTGACCTCCATCTATGATAACGAGGTGACTCCGCTCCATTGTGCGACAAACTTCGATGAAGAAAAAATGGTTCGTTTCCTGCTGGAAAGTGGTGCGGATGTAAATCTTCCGGATAACAATGGTTACACATCCCTGCATTGGGCGGCGGGGCAAAAATGTTTAGAAATAGCCGATTTGCTTATAACCAATGGGGCGGATCTGGAAACAAGAGATAGATACAAGCGTACGCCTCTTTTTCATGCCGTTCTTTCTGGATATAAAGACATGGTAGAATTGCTGATAGATAAAGGTGCGGACATACAAGCGGTGGATGATTGCAATAATGTCTTACTGCATGAAACGGTTGAGCAGGAAGATTCGGGAAATGATGATTATACCGGAATTGCGAATCTTTTGCTTGAGAAAGGAGTGGATGTCAATGCCCGAAATCGCCGTAATGAAACTCCTTTACACAAAGCCATAACTTTACGTCCCAATGAAAAGATGGTGCAATTGCTATTGGATCATGGTGCAGATGTAAATGCGATATCTTATGATGGGACTATTTTACAAATCGCGATTATGCGTGGTTATAAGGATTTGATCAAGTTTTTATTAGATTATGGTGTAGATACAAATCTCGGCGATGCGAATGGGGATACCCCTTTACATATTATAGGAAACAACGGGAATTTAGCTAATACGCTAATTGATCATGGTGCAGATATGAATGCCAGAAATAAGATGAAACAAACTCCCTTGCACCAGGCATTACAAACGGAGAATTTTAACACGGCGAAGTTATTTGTTGAACGGGGTGCTGACTTGAATGCCAAAGATCTAAATGAGAAGACTGCTTTGCATTATGCCGTAGAAGAAGAGCAGGCCGATATGATTGTTTTTCTTTTAGAGAAGGGGGCTGATATCAATGCACAGGACCGGTTTGGTTCTACCCCTTTACACATGGCCATGAATCAGGCGAGGTCTAGTGCAAAGACAGATATGATCGAATTGTTATTGGAAAAAGGGGCGGATGTCAAAGTTAAAAACGAAATACATCTCACGCCGTTGGAAATAGCGGAAAAATGGGGAGATCAGAAACTCCTCAAAATTTTCCAGGATCACATGTCGAAGAAGTAAAAAATATATTGATGATGAGTAGTATGAAAATAAAATGGCTGCTGCGGATCATGTTGCTAATGGCAGTTTTCCCAGGTTGTTCTCACGTAAAGCAGCCGCAGGGGAATGTGGATCAATGGATCGCCCAGGTGGCCAACCGGGAACTGGCCGATAGCAAGCGGCTGGAGATGATCGATAAGGTGCTGAAACAGCCGCTCGATGAAAAGCAGCGGGCGGAATTGGGTAACATACTGGCGGAGGTGGCTGCCTCACCGCTGCATTCGCCCGTCATCCGCAGCCGGGCCGTTGAAATCATTCCCCAGCGGTATCCGGAAAACGCCCCGCAGTGGCTGGGCCGGGCCTTGCTGACTACTTCGGAACCGGAAATACAAGAGCAAATCCTAAAATCGCTGGCCCAATTGAACCAGGAACAGGCCATACCCTTTCTGGTAGAAGCGTATGGTGATGCGGATCCCGGCGATCCCCTTACAATGAAGATCGCCCTAGCCATCGAGCTGCTTGGCCGGCAGCCGCTGGATGCGGTTTTGCAGGCCCAGCTTCTGACCGGCGAAACGATCTCCGTAAAACTGGCGGCCTTAGCCTCCCTGCTGAATTCGCAGGGCCAGGAGCCGGTGCTGGGGATGCTGGCCGCCCGGTCGCCGGAGGATGTGATCCTGGAGCAGGTGGCCTTTTGGGGGCAGCGGTTCCATTATTTCCCCACGAATAAGTCCCGCTTCCTGATGTGCCAGTTGCAGCGGATTACCCTGACGCCCTTGCAGTTCGACGAACTGGAGAAGCGGATCGCCGGCCTGCATAATCAGGATGGCTATACCTTCGATGCACGGGATAGTTATATGATTCTGCAAGCGGACCCGGAACTGCTCAGCCGGGACCGGGATCGCCTGGTCCGGTCCATCGCCAGCCGGCTGGAGCGGCTCTCCCATACCAGCCGGCCCCCCAGCTACCCCGGTGCGCCGGACGATTATCCGGAGGATTTCGCCGGCCAGCAGGCAAAATTATCAGCGGTCGATTTGCTGCGGATCAACCTGCTGCTGGACACCCTGGCCCAGCCGGAACCGATCCATCAAATCCGCCGGTATGTCGTGGCCGATCGTGCCGATGCCGCTTCGGAATATGGCGGTTTGTGTTTCCTGGAGGAGGGGGCCGTAACCTTTCAAAAGTTTGCCTCCCAGCGGCAGGGGGGGGATAACCAGTATTTCTGGTCCGGGGAGATGTTACAGCAGCGGGTGCTGTCGCTGGCGGTGTGGCATTGTCACACGAATAAAAATGCGGAAACCCAGCCGGCCGGCCCCGGCCTGGACGATATCCGCCATGCCGCCTGGCACGATTATCCCGGCCTGGTGATCTCGCTTTTGCGGGATGATGCTGTGAATATCGATTATTATACACCCGAAGGATTTGTGGTGGATTTGGGTAATTATTGAAAGAAGGATGTAACTTTGCGGCATCTAGTATAGTATAAATAGTAACAGAGTTAGACAAAATTACGCTTTTAAAGGAATGATCCATGAACCGGATGGCAAAGGCAATTTTTGGGGCTGAAGCGAGGGTAAAAGGGCTGGTTTGGGTATTTTCGGTATGGGTAGGGATGGCGGCGGTTATGCCCTTGTCTGCCGCCGTGGTCATCGAACCCAATTCACCGCCTAAAGTACTGGGACAATGCGACCGGGGGGCACTGCTGGAGATTTCGGGCCAGCGGGTGCTGCTGGCGGCGGGCACACCCTATGAAATGGGGTATCAGCAGGGGTATTTATTGAAAGACGAAGTGCGGAAACTGGTGCGTACGGTTTTGCTGATTGCCCGGGCTGCCGGTGAAGATTCCGGAAAGGCCGGTTTCCCCGGCGGGATTGAAAATGCCTGGCAGCGGACCAAGCCGTTTATCGACCATCGCTACCTGGACGAAATCGAAGGGCTGGCCGACGGCGCCGGGATCCCTCTGCAGGATGCCCAACTTGCGAATATCTTCCCCGAACTGTTTCATTGCAGCGGTTTTTCCCTCTTCGGCAAGGCCACGCAGGGTGGCAGGATGCTGCATGGCCGGATTCTGGACTATATGACTGAGGCCGGCCTGCAGGATCAGGCGGTGGTGACGGTGGCCAAACCGGACGGTTTTCATGCCTTTGTCACCGTGGGGTATGCCGGTTTTCTCGGCTCGGTCACCGGCATGAACCAGCGGCAGATCGTGGTGGGGGAGATGGGCGGCCGCGGAGAAGGCAAGTGGGACGGTATGCCGATGACGTTCCTGGTGCGGAAAGTGCTGGAGGAGGCGGATACCCTGGACCAGGCGGTTTCTTTATTCCGGGATACCCCCCGCACCTGCGAATATTATTACGTGGTTTCGGACAGCAAAATCCCCGACGCCCGCGGCCTGGCCTGCACCCCCGATCTTTTTGAAGTCATTCAGCCCGGCCAGAGCCACCCCCAATTGCCCCATGCCATCGAGGATGTGGTTTTGATGAGCGCCGGCAGCCGCTATGAAAAGTTGAGCCAGTTTGTGCAGGAGGATTTCGGCCAAATCACCGCTGACCGCGCCCTGGATTTGATGAATGAGCCGGTGGCGATGGCTAGCTGCCTGCATCGCGTGCTCTTTGCCCCGGCGGAAAACCTGCTCTGGGTCTCCAACGCCGCCTCGACGGACAAAGAGAATTACTCCGCCGCTTTTCAACCGTATTACCCGTATAATTTCCAGGCTTTGCTGGCAATGATCCCCGCTCAGCCGGCCGCTTCTGCCGCAAAGATCCCCCCGCGAGCTGAATCAAAATCTGCCGATCCCAACGAGCCTGTGAAGCCCGTTCTGATGGAGGGGGAAGTTTCCGCCGATTTGATTCGTGACCTGCCGGACTCTTCCGATCCCCGCGTGCATGAGCTATTGGCTCTGTATCGCCAGCCCCAGGTGGCCTTTACCTATCAAATGAAAGGCGGGCGAACCTTCGGGGTTTATTCGGTGTATCAGGTGAGCTTTCCTTCCCCGCTTCCGGGTGAGATTACCGCCAATAACACCATTCACTGCGAATATTATCAATGCAGCGGCGATTCCCCCCGCCCCGCCGTGATCCTGCTGGATATTCTCGATGGTTCCATGCTCGTGTCTCGTTTGATCGCCAACAGCCTGGCTAGCCAGGGTATCCACGCCTGCATCATGTACCTGCCCCACTACGGCCCGCGCCAGGGGCAAAAGGGGGAACTGGAAAAAATGACCGAAGATCCGCAGGTCCTCATTCAATCCGTGGAACAGGCGGTGATGGATATCCGGCAGACCGCTCGCTGGCTGGCGGGGCAAAAAAATGTCGATGCCGCCCGCCTCGGTCTTTGCGGCACCAGTCTGGGCGGTTTTATCGCCGCCCTGGCCGCCGGGGTGGATACCGGCTTCTCCAAAGCCGCTATTATCATGGCCGGCGGGGACCTGGCCACGGTGCTGATGACCGATGCCGGGGAGGTTCACCTGATCAAGCAGCGGCTGGCGGAAATGGGAATCGACCGCGAAAAGCTGGTCGCGATGATCGAGCCGATCGAGCCGCTGACCTTTGCCGACCGCCTGCGGAATACGGATGTATTGATGGTAAGCGGTTCTATCGATCCCATCGTGCCGCCCGATTGCGCCCGCCAGTTGGCCCAGGCCGCTGGTACGGAAATCAAGTGGTACCCAGCCGATCATTACGGCATGTTAAAGCATCTGCTCCAGATTCTGACCCATGTCAATACCCACTTTGCCCCCGCCAACTGGAAAACACCGGACTAGCGATCCTGCTCAACTGCCCGGTAAATAATGCTTTATAAAGGTCCTCCCCCAGCGGTAAGACGGCCGGAACGCCTCCGCCATCGGGCATTTGGCCTGCAGGCCCCGGTACCGGGCGGGAATCTCCAGAAAGCTCTTCATGTCATAGCCGAAAATATCCTTCATCCATGAATTCTGGCTTTCATGCTGCCCCAGCATTTTCACCTTCGTCTCAAAAACGCTGGTAATATCCACATACAGCTCCGGCACAAAATTCACCCCCGCGATGGTATCCATATAATACACATGCGGAATCTTATTGCCCGGCAGGGAAGCAGTTACAATATTCGGCACCGTCAGCATGTGCACGCACTCATCCACGATCATCCCGGAAATGGAATGGTCCGGGTTGTAATCCTCCCGCCAGTGGCAGATGACCACATCCGGATTGGCGATGCGAAACGCCTCGATAAACCGCAGCCGGCTCTCCCGCGAATCAATCAGGAACTCATCATCAAAATCGAGCCAAATCAATTGCGCCCCAATGACTTGCGCCCCCCGGCTGGCCTCTTCATGGCGCAGGGCGGCAATCTCCCGGGGCGACAGGGTGGACGATCCGACATTCCCGTTGGTCGCCACGCAGAAAAACACCTTATCGCCCCGCTGGGCATACAAAGCCGCCGTCCCCCCAGCAAACGCCTCAATATCATCCGGATGCGCTCCGACAAATAAGACGTTCATTTTATGTCTCCTTTCTCCGCAGGGATTTATGATGAGTTGCATATGAATTTTTTAAAAAATATCTCAGGTGCTGTCGCGGATAACCAAAGACGGTGCGACCCGGATATGCTCAATGGGGGAAGAGATGTGCAGCTTGCCGGCCATCAGGTCAACCACTTTCTTGCTGATCACTTCGATGGGTTGGGCGATCGTTGTCAAAGAAGGACTAAGGAACTCCGCAACGGGAGTATTGTCAAAACCGGTAACCGCGATATCCTGTGGGATTCGATACCCTTTTTCCAAAAGATATTTGATCGCACCGGCGGCCACCTGGTCGTCATAGGAAATCAGGGCCTGGAAGGATTGGCCGGAAGCCAGGATTTCCGCCGCACCGGCATAGCCCCGCTTCCAGGCAGGCTGGGTACTGTCCGGATCGGCCAATAGGGGGGGGTGGCAGGGTTGAATCTGTTGCAGATAGGAAGATTTTCTTTCCAAGGCGTCCGCATGCCAGTTGGGGCCGGTGATAAAGGCGATTCTGGTTTTGCCGCGTTCCTGGAGATGCCGGATCAATAATTGAATTCCCAGATGATTATCCGTGGTGACAACCGAAACATTGAGCGAGCTTAAAAACGATGCCTCAGGATCACAGAACGCACAGCCGGCAATAATGGGGATTATATGACGCTGGTGCAGTTTTTCTATAAAATCCGTGTTAATGACTTTGGTGGTTCCGCAAAGAATGACCCCTTCAATGCGGTTTTGCAGCCACTGTTGATAGCAGAGTTCCAATCCGATTTCCGCGATACTGACGATGGGGAAATATCCATTGGCGTACAGTTTTTCCACAATTCGGTGGGAACAATCGGCATAGGCATAATCCGTCATATCCGAGATAAAAACGGCGATATTACGTGATTTTTTGGCTCGCAGGTTGCGGGCCATTATATTGGGAACATACCCCAGCTTTTCTGCCGCCTTACGAACTCGTTCCGCCGTTTTATCGGAAATACGTGCCTTCTTGGCCTGACCGGCCAGGACTTTCGCCGCCGTATTCAGACAAACATTGGCTTCCCGGCTGACATCTTGAAGGGTAATAGGATTTTTAGGGTAAACCATAATAAAAACCTTCCAGCAATAACGTTTTCACGCATCAATACTGCGAATTATATGATATTTTTAAACTTATGATAATACATTTGTTCAGAAAAATTAGAAAAACCCGGAACAGGGCTTCAAATGAGTCACCAGCTTAGTCGTTTTGGCAGTGGAATCCCTTAAAGCAAGGTCTGGTTTAAACATAAACCATTTGATAATAACAATATATAGCTGTTGTGACCGGAATTTCACCCACTTTTAGCAATCCCCATCAAAAAGGATTAAAAAAGGATTGTAATTTGAAAGGATTTTTGTTAGTATGCAGTATGGATATTGCAGATATGTTTCTGTCTGAAGTGTAATGGATTGTTTTTTATGAGGTAGAATATGCATAAATATCGTTTTTCGTTTGGCCCCTGGAACATTCATACCGGCTCGGATCCGTTTGGCCCGGAAGTGCGGGCACCATTCCAATGGGAAGAGAAGTTGCCGATGTACAAACAACTGGGCTTTGACGGGGTGCAGTTTCATGATGATGATGCGGTGCCGGACCTGAATCAATTAACCGGGCAGCAGATCGCAAAACAGTCCCGACAACTGAAAAAAACTCTGACGGAAGAGGGCTTGCAGCCCGAGTTTGTCGCGCCGCGGTTATGGGAAGATCCCCGGACCGTGGATGGCGGTTATACCTCCAACGATCCGGATGGCCGGGCCTATGCGATCCAGCGCAGCAAGATCGCCATCGATATCGCCAAAGAACTGGGAACGGATTTGATCGTCTTATGGCTGGCAAGGGAAGGGACATATCTGCGGGAGGCCAAAGACAGCAAGGTGGCGGTACAGCACCTGGTGGAAGCCGTCAATGCCATGCTGGAATATGATCCCAAAATTCGGATTGCCATCGAGCCGAAACCGAATGAGCCGATGGATCAGGCCTATATTCCCACGATTGGCCATGCGATCGGATTGGGGATGCTGACGCGGGATCCCGCGCGGGTGGGCGGATTGATTGAAAGTGCCCATGCGATTCTGGCGGGGCTGGATCCCTCCGATGAAATGGGCTATGCCCTGGCGCATAACAAGCTGTGGTCGGTGCATTTGAATGATCAGAACGGCTTGAAGTTCGATGAGGACAAATCGTTCGGATCCGTCGATCTCCGCCGCGCATTTAATCAGGTGCGAATTCTGGAGAAACACAAATATGGCCAGAGCGGGGAATTTGTCGGTTTGGATGTCAAGGTCATGCGAACCCAAAAGAAGGAAGTTTCCACCCGGCATCTGCAAAACAGCCGTGAAGTATTTTTGCGGTTGCTGGAACTGGTACGTTCGCTCGATGAAAAGCAGGTGGATGCCTGTATTGCCCGGCGGGATTATGAAGAGCTGGATTATCGGATTATAACCCATTTGCTGGGTCGGAAGTAAAAAATGCGGCAAGAACGTTTTGGGAATCATTGCCTGGACGGAGAAAAGGAAAGTGATGCAGAAGATCGATTGGCCTTATGAATTTCCTGGTGCCTATTGGCTGGATGAAAAGGAAGAGCAGGCGGTCCTGGATGTGTTGCGCCATGGTTCGCTCTTTCGGTATTACGGTTTGCAGAAACCGCATTATGTGGATGATTTCGAAGCCGCGGCCAAGGTGTTTTACGGGTGTGCCTATGCCCTGGCGCTGAACAGCGGCACGGGGGCGCTGTCGGTTGCCTTGAATGCGCTGGGGGTGGGGCCCGGCAGTGAAGTGATTGTCCCGGCGTTTCTGTGGGTGGCGACGGTGGGAGCGATTGTACAGAACAATGCGATTCCGGTCTTGTGTGAAGTGGACGAGAGCTTTACCATGGACCCGGCGGACCTGCAAAAGAAGATCACGCCCCGGACCCGGACGATTCTCCCGATTCATATGGCCGGCTGTCCCTGTGATATGGAAGCGATACTGGCGATAGCTCGAGAGAATCATCTCTCGGTGCTGGAGGATTGTGCCCAGTGCAATGGCGGGGAAATCAAGGGCCGCAAGGTGGGCACGTTTGGGGATATGGGAATCTTCAGTCTCCAGCTAAACAAAAATATGACCTCCGGGGAAGGCGGA
Organism: uncultured Pirellulales bacterium; assembly: GCA_964580995.1. Classification (GTDB taxonomy): domain Bacteria; phylum Planctomycetota; class Phycisphaerae; order Sedimentisphaerales; family SM23-30; genus JAKJEP01. The sequence continues at coordinate 11,079 of CAZOMV010000038.1, read as the reverse complement.
CTGATTATCACCCATGATAAAAAACTGTACCAGCGAGCCTTTTCCGCTCATGATATGGGTATGATCCGGACCAACGGCCGGCTGGCGATGCCGGAGCCGTACGCGGTCATGTGGGGCCAGGGGCGGCGGATGACCGAGCTGTGCGGCGCCGTGGCGTCCGTGCAGATACAGAAACTGCCGGAAATTCTGTCGCATATGCGCGACTCCAAAAAACGGATGAAGGCCCGCCTGGATGGAATCAAAGGGTTGAAATTTCGTCGGGTCCATGATGCGGTGGGGGATACCGGACCGTTTCTGGTTATGATCTTCGAAGAGGAAGCCGGGGCTGTCGCCGTAAAGAAAAAACTGATCGAAGGCGGTTTGCATAATGTGTTTCGGATCGCGGAATACGGGCTGCACATATACTCCAATATCCCTTCCCTGGTGAGCAAACAGCCGTTATCGCCGAGTGGCAATCCCTGGTCGCTGGCGGAAAACACCGAGAGTGTCTATGATTATCATGCCGGTGCCTGTCCGCGGAGCGATGCGTTATTTGCACGGTCCCTGCTGCTGCCGATTCCCTCGAAGCTGACGCGGGAGCAGGAAGATGGGGCCGTGGACATCATTCAAGAAGCGGTGGGAACTAGACCAAGTAAGATAAGGATTTATGGATGATAGCGTGCTGTCAAAATAAGAAGAATATGAAATATTAGCTTCTGGGAAATCCTGGATATAGAATATTTATCATGAATTGTTTTTTGAGTTTGCTGGTTGCTATTGTGGTTGCTGATGCAAATCCAGAGGCTGGACTTGTCGATCATTGGGGGACGCGGCCGGCAACGCCGGCGGTGGTCCATGCGGTAACGGTTTCGCCGCTACAGGAGATCCTTTCACTGCGTGGGGAATGGGATTTTGTGACGGATCCGGGGCTGACGGGGCGGCACCGGATGGGCAAGGGACCGGGCTGGAATGAGCCGGATTGGAGCGGCGTGCGTAAGATTGAGGTGCCCGGCTGCTGGGAGGCACAAGGGGTGGGTGAACCAGGGATGAGTTACGACTGGGGGCTGCCGTTTGATTGTATCCCCCGGCCGCTGAATCATGTATATATGGGGACGGCGCGATACCGGAAGATTGCGGATATCCCAGATGAGTGGGCCGGCAAACGCATCTGGCTCAAGGTGGGCGGGGTACGGACGGAGGCGTGGTTCTGGGTGAATCAGCAGCGGGTGGCGCATCTGAATACGTACTGCGGCAGCTATAAATACGATATTACGGATCTGGTAGAGGCAGGAAAGGCAGCGGAGATTGTGGCCACCGTTCGCAACGACACCCCCAGCCGGAAGGGATGTATGGCGGCGTTTCATCGTTTCGGTGGGTTTTACCGGGATATTGAGCTGGAGGCGACGCCAACCACGCGGCTCGATGACGTCTGGGTGCGCGGGGACCTGGGGAAGAAGACAGCGCTGGTAAATGTCAGCATTTGCCGGGCGGGCGGTAAGGTTTTGGTGAATCCGGGCCTGGAAATTGCCATTCACACGCTGGACGGCCAGCCCGCCGGGATGTTTCGCCAGCCGGTGAAGCTGGAGGCGGACGGCGGAGCGGAGGTTGTCTGTGAAGTGCCGCTGAGCGTGTTTCGGGCCTGGACGCCGGAATCGCCGAACCTGTATGTGGCGGAGGTGAAGCTTGTTTCCGGAGAGACGGCGGTCCACGGCTGGAGGGAGCGATTCGGCGTACGCAAGCTGGAGGTACGCGGCAGCCGGTTTTTTCTGAACGGCAATCCTTACCTTCTGCGCGGATATGGGGACGATTATATTTATCCGATCACGCTGATTTCCCCGCCGGACCGGCAGGAGCATCTGGCACATCTGAGGAAGGCCAGCCGGGCGGGATTCAATTATGTCAGGCATCACACGCACTGCGAGGCGCCGGAATTTTTTGAGGCGGCGGACGAGGCGGGGATTCTGATTCAGGCGGAACTGCCCTATTATCACGATATTACGCCGGAAGGTTTCGAGTTTGATCCGTTTCGCGACATTCAGGAACTGTACCGGCACTACCGTCGGTATGTCTCGTTTGCGACCTATTCGACCGGCAATGAAGGTCATCTGGGCAGTCCCCTGGACCGCGAGATTTATCAATGGGCGAAACGGACGGATCCGGACCGGATCTTTCAGCATCAGGACGGAGGCTGCAACACGAGGGAGAACGCGGACTTTTTCTCGCCGGGCGCTGGGTATGATGTAGCGACTTCGATTATGCCATGGCTTTCCGGTACCTTTGACGCACTGGATGTTCCTTTTATTGCGCATGAGTATTTGAACCTGGGGATCAAGATGGATCCGCGTCTGGAGCCGAAGTTTACGGGGGCGATTCCGGCGCCGCGGCGTATGGCAGACTATGAGGCATCGCTGGCGGCGGCGGGGCTGGATCGGAGCTGGGGGGACGGCTGTCTGGATGCCGCGCACTCACTGCAGGGTTATTACCAGAAACAGGGATTGGAACAGGCGCGGCTGGACCCGGCGTGCGACGGTTACTCCTACTGGACGATTGTGGATGTTATGGTTGCCCAGGAAGGCACGTACACGGGCCAGGGTTTCCTGAATGCCTTCTGGGAGGAGAAGCCGGGTGGACTGACGCTGGATCAGTTCCGCCGCTTCAACGGGCCTACCGTGATTCTGGCGAAGATGGAACCGGCCAGTTCGATTGCCGTGACCGGAGAAACCTGTAAAGTTGCTTTGTGGATTTCGCAATTCGATGCCGAACCATTACGGCAGAGGCAGATTTCCTGGACGCTCCAGACAGCAACGGATACCCTTGCCACTGGGGCATTGGGGCCGTTCAATTCCGTAGCCGGCGAGGTGAAAGAACTCGGTGTTTGTACCTTCGAGGTTCCTCCGATCAGCAAGCCGGTACACGCTGTTTTCGAGGCGACACTTGAGGAAAGCGATATCACGAATTCCTGGGACTTCTGGCTTTTTCCGAAACGGGCTAAGAAGCAGGGCGATAGTATCGCAGTGACCAAGGACCTTTTCGAAGTTCTTTCCAAGCGATACTCCGGTATGGCCAAGGCCGGGGTAGAGGAGGCCCAAACTGCACAGGTCGTTATTGGCTCCTGGGACCACCCCGATCTGATCGAAGCCGTTCGGAAAGGCAAACGCACCATTATGATCGGCCCGGCGGAGGGGGATCCCAATATCCGGCTCGGCTGGTGGCTGCTGGGCAATCAGGTGGGGACGGTGTTTGCCCACCATCCGGTGTTCGGCGATTTTCCCCACGACGGGAAACTCACTCCCTTGTGGTTCCGCCTTATCAAGCAGGGACTGCCGCTGCCGGTCGATGCAAAAAACGGCGAGGTCCAGCCTTTCGCGGTTGGCGAAGGCCAGAAACAATATTCTATCTATATCTATCAGAAGAAGGGTCTGGACGGACAAAGACAACTGATTACCCATGGTGTGGATTTACTGGCGGACACGCCGGAGGGGGCCTGCCTGCTGGATGCAATGATTGACTATGTTCGTAGCGGAGCGTACTTGGCTCCAGTGTTTAACGCTAAGCCTCCGGTCGGAAGACAGATTGACACCCTGGCAAAGAGCAAAAATTAAAAAGTGAAATGACAAAGTAATTTATGGATGGAAGATATGAAAGCAAGCATATTGGCACAGGTGAGCCAGGGGACGGGATTTTCTCTGTCGTTAGTGGATATATTGATCATTGTCGGGTCGCTGCTGATTGTGGTGGTGGTAGGGTTGGTAGCCACTCATCGGCAGGATAAGACCGCGCGCGGTTATTTTCTAGCGTCCGGCAAACTAAGGTGGTGGATTATCGGAGCCGCCTTTGTTTCTACCAGTGTCTCCAGCGAGCAGATCGTGGGGACGGTAGGAGCTGCCTACAAGAATGGCATGGGAATAGCGAACTGGGAATGGTGGGCCTTGCCGTGTTATACCTTGCTGATCGTATTCTTTATTCCGATCTATCTGAACAATCGCATCGCGACCGTTCCGGAATTGCTGACGCGCCGGTTTGGCCCGCTGTGCGGCAATATTTACAGTTTGACCATGCTTTTCGCGTATGTGTTTATCTTTATGGTACCGATTTTATATGGCGGAAGCCTCGCCTTTTCCGAGCTGACCGGATTGAATTTCTATTTGGTTCTGTGGGCGACTATTTTGCTGATCGCGATTTATACCATCAAAGGCGGCCTGATTTCCGTAATGTACACGGACGCCGTGCAATGTATTATGCTGCTGGGCGGCGGAATATTGCTTTATTTTTTAGCCTTGCATCATATTCCGGGCGGATGGCATGCGATGGAAGTGGCAAGTCCGGAAAGATTTCATCTTTATCACCCCAGCGGAGATAAGGTTGCACCGTTTTTAGGGCTGCTGACGGGGACCGTTGGACTATTCATATTTTATCAGGCCACGAATCAGGTTATGATTCAGCGGGTTCTCGCCGCCCGCTCGGTGTGGGATGGCATTATGGGTATTATTTTTGCCGGTTTTATCAATCTGTTTCGTCCCCTGGTTACCTGTTTTCTGGGCCTGATTGTGTACCATTACATCCATGTAATGAATAAGGCCGAACCTTTGGCGAATCCGGATACCACCTTCCCGTTTGCCCTCAAGGCATTTGCGGGGACATGGGGATTAAAGGGTATCATCCTGGCCGGCTTTTTGGCGGCGGTAATGTCCGCCACGAGCGCTTTGGCAAATTCCACCGCTACGATTTTTTCGCTGGACATATATAAAAAAATTAAAAAAGACGCCACCGACAGGCAGATGATTTGGACGGGTCGCGCGGCTTCGTTCCTTGCTCTAGCTATTGCCGGCACACTGGCTCCGGTGGTTTCGCAATTTGGCGGCATTTTCCTGTATTTCCAGCGAGGCGTTACCTATCTATCTACGCCGTTCATTTCCGTCATTATCATGGGAATTCTGTGGAAGAGGGCCAACTATGCCAGCGCTATATTCGGTCTGATCGGCGGCATTATCATCCAGGTGCTGGTGGTGCTGGCGGATCAACTGCTGGCATGGCATCTTCACTGGTTATATCTGGGATTTATTGCGGAAGTGGTAATTATGATCGGCATGGTGGTGGTTGCCTTGAATACCGCCCCGCCGGAAGAAAGCAAATGGCGGCCGTTCTGGTGGCGCCCGTCTCTGCTGGCAAACTATGATGAAGGCATTAAACGCCCCTGGTATGCAAAACTAACATTATGGTTTTTCATCTATGCGGTGATATGGTTCTATCTGTATATCCGCTTCTGGTAAAACGGGAGTTTGACAGAGATTAGCAGCAATCAGCGATCTGCTAATCGTGGGGTAAATGGCATTGTGTCTTACAGACTTTCAGCCCGGTTCCCCTTTATTATCAGTGCAGCTTACTTGCGAATGGTAATTTTCCGCTGGGCGGTAACCGTACCATAGAGTTTTTGGGTTTCATAGGTTACGGTAACGGTCAACTCTTCTTCACTGCCGCTGATTGGGAAATCGTCCGGTACACGCCACGTGTACCCGCAGGTGCCTCCTCAGCCAAAGGGCATGGCGCCCTCAGCCACTATCTCGCCGCCACCCCGGGTAATCACCACCTTCGGATCCAGCGATTTGTTTATTTCGACCGTTTGAGTGACATTACCATCATCGTCTTTGTATTCTTTTTGTACCTTCTGCGAGGTGTCATCCAGTCTGCGAATCATGATGTCCAGCTTCGGGTCAATCAGTACCGCCGCAAATTCAATCTCCTGGCCGGGCGAGAAGTCTTTTTTATCCTGCGGCGGCTGGTCAAAGATGACCATCGGTTCATTGGAAAAATCCAGGGTGTAAGGCTGATCTTTGCGAACGGTCATCCCATAGACCGTTTTCTTGGTACCGTCACGATTTGACTGCCCTTGGGCGTTGGTGTGGTAGTTATTAGAGACCATAATTTTCAAATTATCATAGGTTATATCTATGATATGTGGTGTATAATCTCCGACAGGAATCAGGCACTCCTGCACGGGTTGGAGCCGTTGTTCCTGGAGCGTACCAACGGGGACAGATGCTGCGTCAGCTTTCCTGAGCGAGCCATTAAACTCGATTTTTTCGAGGTTACGGCTGCCTTTGCCGATGCGAATTATTCCCAGTTCTCCCCGGTAAGGGTGAGCGGCAAGTTTGCGGCCGTTTTCGATAAGCTGAAACTGATAGAAGGTATCGTCGAGCTTATGATAGGAATATAGACTCTGTGAACCCCACCCGTAGGGCGTGAATCCCTTTTCCGTATCGCACAAGTAGAACTCGAATCCGGGTCGTTCACCCAGGAGGATTTCGAATTTGTGATTGGCAAGTGTGATCTCACTCTGCCAGAGGTCTTCTTTGTTTTCCTGCTTCATCCGATAAACAAAGGATGGTGTATTTTGATCGGTAAGATTCAGTTTGGAGAGGGTGGTCTTTTCCAATTCACAGGTAGTGACATCCGGATCCGCCAGAAATTCTTTTTCATCTACGATCTGTTTGGCGGCAGGGTAATCGGTCGAGGGCTGTTTCGAGGATGAACTTTTTTTACATCCCGGCCCGATAAACAGCAGGATCATAAGAGAGGAAGCCAACAGTAACCATTTTTTTGGAAAACTATTTGCGTTCATGACAAATTCCTTACAAAAGTTTGAAACGCTTCAGGCCACCCTTACATTACCATTTATTTATGGTATTGTACATGCCTATTTTTCCGAGGAAGATGTCAGTGCCAGACGGGAATGCCGATTTGGGCCAAGATCTGCATGGCTGGCGTCAAATCCTGGGGTGCGGGCGGCGCCTCAAAATGTGCCGGCGGCATGCGGATAACCTGGGGAGATTTCGAGTATTCGATCTAAAAACGACGCAACGTTTTGTTGTAAACAAGCCTCTTCCCCGTTCATCAGCTTGGATTGCTTTATCCCTATCGCCTTTGCCATCGCGGCAAGCCCCCGGGTAAGAAACTTACGGCTCCGGGGGGGCCTTTTGAGAAAGGGGCGGGGGAAGAAACTGGGGGGGAAATAGGAAAAGACGCGGGGCACGGCTGGCTGGGATGGAGTTATGGGACGTTGGTGGCGGGATTTGATGGGGGGGGGAATTCAGTGGAAAAGGTGGGTGAGGTGGAGTATAATAGAACCGGAGAGATGTTTGGGACGTATGGCATATTGGTAGTTCAAACCGGCGGTTGGCTGGTGAAATCGAATATCAAAGGTCAAAATTACGGAATCGGTTAAAAACCGAATATTTGGGCAAAAGGAATTTTTGGGTTGTGCGTGCAATCCGTATGTATGGAAAAAATAACAGATTGAGACCAACCTACAAAAGGATGTTGGTGGGGCAAGCCCCACCCTACGGAAAGGAGACATGCTATGTTGGATTTGATTCATAAGATTGTGTACACGGGGATCGGGCTGGCGGCGATGACGGAGCAGAAGGCACAGGAGATCGTCAATGAGCTGGTGAAGCAGGGGGAGGTTAGCTCGGAGGAGGGGAAGACGCTGACGAAGGAACTGATGGAGAAGGCCCGGCATCATAAGGAAGAGCTGAAGAAGACGATCTCAGAGGAAGTGAAGAAGGTATGCGACCGGTTCAAATGGGTGTCGCGGGATGATTATGAGGCGCTGCAGAAGCGTGTGGAAGAGCTGGAAGGGCGGCCGGCGGGGAAATCCTGCTGCGATGATACCCTGTAGGTAAATCGGACAGTTGGTCCGACTGGAGAATCCCCAAGCAAGCATTGCCTACACTTCCAAGAGATTGAACAGTGTGTTCGACCCCCTCTCTTACGGTTGGGGCTTGGATAACCTGTTTTTTGCGGCTTGGATAACGTTTTTTTGTTAGTTTGGATAGTACGAGTTTTATTGAATGTTTAATCCGTATCGCAACTATCGTACGTTACGCCGGTATCAGCAGATAATCCTGACGGTGGGCCGGTTTGGCTTCGGGGAGCTGATCGGTCGGCTGAAGCTGTTTCAATATTTGAAGCTGAAACTGCGGCCGGCTGAGGAACTGGATCGGAACCAGGCCAACCGGGCGGTGCGGTTTCGTCTGATGCTGGAGCAGTTGGGGCCGACGTTCATCAAGCTGGGGCAGATTTTGTCCACGCGTCCGGATATGCTGCCGGCGGATATATTGACAGAGCTGGCGAATTTACAGGACAAGGTGACGCCGCTGCCGTGGAAAGATGTGGAGGGGGCGCTGCCGCGGGATTTTCTGGAGGGTTTTGCGGAGCTGGAACAGGAGCCGCTGGCGTGTGCCTCGCTGGCGCAGGTGTATAAGGGGCGGCTGCGGACCGGCGAGACGGTGGCGGTGAAGATTATCCGGCCGGGCAGCGAGCGGGTGATCCGGGATGACATTATGATTCTGGAGCATATGGCGGGGCTGGCGGAGACGCATATTCCGGAGGCGCGGCACTGGGATACGCGGTCGATCATCGAGCAGTTCCGGCATACGGTCAAGCAGGAGCTGGATCTGCACCATGAGGGGCGGAATGCGGATATTTTTCGGCGGAATTTTGCGGATGATCCGGATGTGTATGTGCCGAAAATATACTGGGGATACAGCCACACGAATGTTTTGGTGATGGAGTATATCGACGGGCGGCCGCTGTCGGAGTTTTTTAACGGAGAGGCGTCGATGGAGTGCCGGCGGGAGCTGGCGAAGCGGGGAGTGGATGCGGTGCTGAAGCAGATTTTTACGTTTGGATTTTTTCATGCGGATCCGCATCCGGGGAACCTTTTTGTGCTGGACGGGAATGTGATCTGTTTTCTGGATTTCGGGATGTTCGGGCGGCTGGATGAGGGGCTGCTGGGGATTCTGTCGCGGGTGCTGCGGGCGGGGGTAGAAAAGGATATTGACCGGCTGTTCAAGGCGGCACGGGATCTGGGGGTGATACCGGATCAGGTCAATATGCCGCAACTGCGGATGGAGGTGCTGGATTTCCTGGAGCAGTATCACGGGATCCCGCTGAAACGGGTGAATATACGGCAGTTGCTGGGGGATATCGTCAGTCTGGTAAATCGGCATCGTATAGGGATTCGGCATGATTTTCTACTGCTGATCAAAGCACTGGGGACGGCGGAGGGGATCGGGTGCCAGCTAGATCCTGATTTTGAGATGCTGCCGCAGGTGGAGCCGTTTGTGCGGAAGCTGTTTTTGAAACGGTTTTCGGTACGCCGGAAGGCAGGGGAGGCGCAGATGGCGGCGGAGGACCTGGTGTTGCTGGCGCGGGAGTCGCCGGAGCATCTACTGGAGATTTTACGGAAGGTGCGGGCGGGCAAGCTGAAGCTGGAGTTTCATCATACGGGGCTGGAGGCGCCGTTTGCGCAGTTGAATCAGATGTCGGACAAGGTGACGCTGGGGATTATTATCGGGGCGATTATTATCGCCTCGGCGCTGCTGGCACATGTGGGGCTGGGGCCGAAGCTGTTCGATATTCCGGTGATCGGGGGGTTCGGCTTTTTGATTGCGTTTGTGGCGGGGCTGTGGATTGTGATTGATATTCTGCGGAGCCGGAAAAAATAGGTATTACAGAATATTAAAAATCATAATGCCAAGAGCAAAATGGCGGTAACGCCTGCGGCGATGGATTATTTACCAAGGGCTTCGAGGGCATCGAGGACTTTGGGGACATAGACGAATCCGGGTCCGCCCTGCATCATGGCGACGACGGAGGCGGTTTCGAGGATTTCCTGGCGGGTGGCGCCGGCATCGAGGGATTTCTGGACATGCAGATAAATGCAGGGTTCACAGCGGACGGCCAGTCCGATGGCCAGAGCGATCAGTTCCTTTTGTTTGACGGTGAGGGCGCCGTCTTTCATGACGGCCTGGAAGAAGCCCATGAAGCCCTTGGTCATATCCGGAAGGGCTTGATGGACTTTGCCGGAATCGGTTTTGAACTTTTCATAGAATGCTTTCACTTCTGTGGACATCGGGTTAACCCTTTCTTAATGAGGTACTAATGTAAATTTACGCCAAGATGCCTCTATTATAGCGACAAATTTGAAAAAGTCCAATAACCATGAAAAAAGATGAGGATTTCAGATGGGAGGGGAGGATTACGGCAATTTTGGACAAAAAAAAAGCCCCTGGCTTTTAAGAATTCCTCAAAGTGTCTGTTCTAAAGCTTTGAGGAGACCTTAACAACCGAGTGGGCTTGAGGCGCTAGTTAAAATCTCTATTCACTTTTTCTATCGGCACGCTATTGAGCGTTCTCTATATACTAGTGGCCGGATAATGATTTTTCGTCCCAGAAAATGATGGAAAAATATAAAAAAATACATATTAACTATAAAGTATTTATTTTAAGATATTTACAATAATATTGGTTGTGGGTAAATCGGGTGGGGAAGAGAAAATATTGTTTCTGTTTTATCGGTATTTGTTATCGGAATGGTAATATGGGTAAAACAAATGAAGGGTAAAGAGTTTTTGGCCGTATATTAGCTGCCAATTTACCTCCGGCTGAGTTGTAAGTTGTTATTTTTGTAGGGAGGGAAATTACTATAAGTCTTTATTTTTGGTGACAGAAAATTGATGTAAATCGTAATTTTTCGTCTTGCGGAATTACTATAAGTCTTTATTTTTCGTTGAAATTCATAGTCCGATAATAAAGTAGCGATTGTAGCGGTTTTAACGATTGGGTAAGATTTTTGGTAAGATGGGTAAGAATTTTGGTACTTTGTAACGGTTAGGTCGAGTTGGTAAATGTTGAGCAAAGTATAGTAAAAGATGAAGAAAGTGATGTAAAAGTAGAGCAAAAGGCGCGCAAAGTTGAGTAAAAGTGTGGTAAAAGTGAATGATATTGTCGCGTGGCAATGGTGGAAATTACGAATTATGAATTACGAGTTACGAATTAAATTAGGGGGAAGATTGCCTAGATTGCCCAGGTTGAAATTGAGAATATGGGGGGGAGAGGTAAATACTAAATTCTAATATCGAAATTCTAAACAATGTCAAATTTCAGAAATGGAAAAGTTCATAACAAAAAGTCGGACAGGGTGAGGAAGAAAATTACGAGTTATGAATTACGAATTACAAGAAATAATGGGTGGTGGGAAGAAGACTGGCTCACCGCCTCATGGTCTGAAGGGTGGGTGGTTGGTCGGGAGAATTT
>CAZOMV010000037.1:0-48096 GCA_964580995.1 uncultured Pirellulales bacterium | reverse complement strand
ACGGGGGGAAACCGGTGTTCCATGCTCTCCGAGCTGGAAACATTCCCCCAACCAACCGCCCAGCCTTCCGACCACGAGGCGGTGAGCCAGCTCTTATTGTTTCCCGTCCGACCTGTCTGATTTGTCCGACTTTTTATGATGTTAATCTAGGCAATCTTCCCCACCGAATTGGTTGTAGAAGCGAATAGCGTGAGCGTCGATTGGGTCAAATGTCCGCGACGCGAAAACGGTCCTCTTGGCCATTGCCACGTGCCAATACCATTCACTTTTACCTATGTTTTGCCCTACTTTTATATCACTTTAACATACTTTTACATCACTTTATTCATCTTTTACTATACTTTATTCAACATTTACCAACTCAACTTAATTTAACTATCTTACCATAACTTATCTGATCTTCTCCAATCGTTACATCAAGAATCTTTGCTATAAACATGGAAAACCAATCATTTTAAGCCTCAGCCGAAAATAAATTCACTTTTTCCCCTGCTTTTGTTCCGGTTCAGAAAAGTTTGATTCTTCCGGAGTCGATATGTGAATTGACGTAAACGAAATGGACCCGGGAGAGCATAGTTATGATATGGCATTTTTTTCGAAAAAAGAATAAAACCTGTAATCCCAAAGGGTTATATGTGCAGGAAAAATGTGCCCAAAGAAAAACCTGGCCTGTCCAGCAAAAACGCCCCGCCTGGCGCTGGTTTCCCGCCCAAAATCGCCTGATCGCAATGGTTCATACCCGTATGGAAAACACCGTTTTACCCCCTGCGGTCGTGCGTAAAGCCTCCTGGCGAGAATAGCCTTACTGCGGGAAGCGGATCCTTCTTAATCCAGAAATATATGGGGGTTAAGAACATTCTCAGGGTAATGATTATCGGGCTTTCAGGGGATCCGGGCCAAAGATATATGGACCAAGCACAATGGATTATAGGTCCAACTTGAGAATAAAAAATTTTTATTTGGGTGGGATTTGTAAATTTTCCTTCCTCTTCAAAAATGAATGCGTATGGCAACCCAAGGTGAATTCCAACGCGGATTTATAAGTGGTCTGGTTCTGTAAAAGGATGATTGAGGGGCGGGAAAGTACGTCCGTTTCGGTTCGCAATGGGGATAAAATGCCTGTAATTCGCTGTAAAAAGGTATTTTTACTCTATTTTGACAGGGGGCGGAAACATTTACTTACTGTATGACGGCGAGTAAGCATCAGGATGGGGATCCGGTTATCAGACCATTCGATAGCAGGATAATTGTAATTCCCTAAATAACTCATATTACCTAATTATCCCCTACAACCGGAATTTGCCTTACTAAACATAAATTTTAAGTCGATAGGATGGCAGGATAGGAAGAATTGGTAATATAGGAAAAATTATGTTTAGTAGCGAAGGTTTTGTTAATCAAAGAATATAGTAAGGTAGGCATGACAGCGATGAAAACAGAAATACAGATAAATAAAAGGGTTACAGCGATTTTGCTAGTGACAGCCTATGTTCTGGTTGTGTCAGCCGGATGCCAACAGAAGCCTCCGAGGGTTTATAAGGTGGCTTATTCGATGCCGAAATCGGCTGAGGTGATGAAGAATTCCGATCAATCCACCTGGGGATCTAATTCCGCTTATGTCTCTAATTCACAATATGTTACAGGAGATACTCCCCAGGGTGCAGGCCAGGTAAGTCAGGAATATCATGTAAATATGGGTGATATTCTGCAGCTAAAGATATATCAGCTTCTCCAGCTGGACCGGGAGGAGATCGTAGTGGCAGAAGTAGATCGGTTGGGGCAGATCTATTTGCCGTTGTTGAATCATGTGCAGGTGGCGGGGATGACCTGTGAACAGATCCGCGATGATTTGGTATTGCGGTTGGGTCGTGAATTTATCCGGGATCCGAAAGTGGATGTGAGCATCAAGGAGTATGGCAGCAAGAAGGTGATGGTCATGGGGATGATTCGCCAACCGGGTCCTGTCGCGTTGGAGTCAGATAACGGGACTTTGATGGACGTGATAACGAAAGCAGGCGGAATCACCAGTGGTGCGGGACTGGATGTCGAGATTTTGCGGGGTGCGTATAATCCGGCGGATGAGAATGAGGCCATGGCTGCGGGAGCCGGATCCTGGAAGAATACGCCGATCGTGGGGCCGGCGGTAAAACGGGAACTGGTACCGATCTGCAAGTTATTTGCCGAAGATGGAAGTGCGGTCAATCCCATCATTTATCCGGGTGATATCGTAAATGTTCCCATAGCAGGTGATGGTTATATCTACGTATCGGGCGAAGTGGAACAACCGGGTGCCAAGCCGTTTCGTAAGCCGTTGAATATTTTGCAGGCAATGAGTTGTGCCGGCGGTGCAACCCGGAATGCGGCGGAGAAGAAGTGTACGATTATCCGCCGTACCACGGATGGAGGAGAGAAGGTTTTGGTGGTAAATCTGGAGAATATCCGAAAAGGCAAGGAGCAGAATATCGTGCTAGCACAGAATGACACGATCGTGGTCCCGGGGGATCCGGTAAAGAAATTCTTTAATGGAATTGACGATTTGTTCCGCCGAGGTGTTTACACCGGTGTCCGGATGCAATATGACGCCGGAGCGGATATGGGCATGCCGTCAGATGGGGGAGTATACTAACGTTTGAATTGCATGTACTCATCGAATGACAGCTACCATTGGGAATTCTAAGTAGGCAAAAAGTTATGAATGCAAAAGAGAAACAAAAAACCAAAGGAAATGGATGTACGGAAAAGCAAAATGCCGGTGCTGCAATACTTGTTTTTCAACCCATCCGAATTTTAGTGAAACGACGCTGGCAACTGGCAGCCTGTTTACTGCTGGTCTGCAGCATTGCCTTTGCTGCCACGGTTCTTCGTAAGCCGAAATATGAAGCGACGACGAAAGTGCAGGTGGTGATGGATCAGCCGCAGATGGGCGGGATCGTCGCATTGGCCGGCGGGGGCAATAGTGATTATTTTACCACACAATGTCAGTTGCTTCGTTCGCGACATGTATTGTCGCGTACGGCGGAGAAATTGAATGCCGATAGCGGCAACTGGTCCTTTACGGATGAAGGAGTCAAGGAATTACAAGAGCACGTGAAGGTAAAGCCGATTTCCGGTTCCCGCCTGATAGATATTGTAGGGGTGGCGGATACGGGTCCGGAAGCCGCGGCGATTGCGAACCAGTTAACGGCCGCTTTTATTGAGACCTCGACGGAGACCCGTCAGGCGGCGAATGCACGGACGGTCCAGCAGGTGCAGGAGCAGATCGCCGGCTATGACACGGAGATCAAGAAAATTGAAGAGCAGCTCGATCAGTTTCGTCAAGAGAATTTAATCACGGGTGCGGACAGCAGTCTGGCGGCGGTGGAAAGCCGAATCGGGTTAATCGAGAAGGAACTAACCGATGCCCAGATGAAGCGATTGAAACTGGAAGCGAAAAAAGACACGATCAACAATCTGTTGACCAGCGGCGAAGGACTTACCGATGATGAGATATTGGTTCCGGAAATCAATACGAATAACCGGGTGGTGTATCTTCGCCAGAATTTGAACCAACTCCAGGAGGAAGAATCGCAATTGGCGCATGCGTATTTACCAGGCCATCAGAAGTTGCGGAATGTCCGGATTCAGATTGCAGAATGCCAGGCGAGTTTGCTGGAGCAAAAGAAGAAATTGCTGCAGGCGATTTATGCAAGCACCCTGGAAGAATATTCGGGTACGGCCAAGCAGGAAAATTCGCTGCTGGGCATGTTAAATCAACAGAAAGAGATTGGGGTCCGGCTGACGGATCGCCATCAGGAATACCAAAAGCTGCTGGCCACCTATGAGATGGCGCAGAAATTTAAAACGGACTGCATTGCGCAGTTGCGTCAGTTCAATTTAAAGGAGGGAATGAGCGAGTCCCCGGTGAAAGTGGTGGATGCGGCTCATATCCCCACCAGGCCGACCGGATTGAACAAAGTTCATCAGGCACTCTCGATTTTATTGTTAGGAGTGTTGTTCAGCGTAGCCTTTGTTTTTGTGATGGAACGATTAACGATGGCACCCGGCTTGCCGGAATCGAGTTCGCCGGCGGTGTATATGCCGATGGGGATGCAGCCGGGATTCCAGTGGGCGAATGGATATGGTCAGCCGTCCTATCCGGCCGCGATGTCGTACCCGACCCCGGCAGAAGAAGTGGAAGTGCCTTCGGTGGAAATGGCAGGATCAACCCCTTCCCTGTCGCAGGTACTGGGGAATCTGGATGATATGGAATTGGGTGGAGACAGTTCCGGCGATTTGGCATTTTCCGCCCGCTGCCAGATTGTCCATACCGATCAAAGTTCGCGTCCGGCGGAGATTTTCCGGGAGATCGGGACCCGGTTGTTGGGGCGATTCGGGAAAACGCAGCAAAATATAGTCGTGACAAGCGATACGAACGGAAACGGAAAAACGACATGTGCGTGTAATCTGGCGTTGTTCCTGGCACGATCCGGTCGAAAGGTACTGTTGGTGGATGCGAATCAAACGGCGCCGGCCCTGGACCGGGTGTTTGCGAAGGCCGAGGGCCAGCTGGGTTTGTCCGAGGTATTGGCGGACCTGAATGTACTGGAACAGGTGATACAGCCCACGAAAGTAAATAACCTGATGATAATCCACCACTCGACGGATGAAGAAACAACGAGGAGTCATGAGATATCCCAACTGTCCTCGCTGGATCATGAGCTGAGACAACGATTTGACTGGGTACTTTATGATGCGGGTTCGTTATCGGATGAATTTACCCGAGAACTGCTTCAGGTAATCGGCAAGGTTCTGTTTGTCACATTGCGGACGGATCCATCGGATCAGACCAGGACGACGGAACAAATCGAGATGTGCGGTGCGGTCAATCTGGGATTCGTGAACAATGAATGCCGGGTTTCCTCGACTACGAAAATCCCAGGAAGTTAATCCGGAAACCGATTCGGATGAATGATGATCGGTAGGTTACCAGGTTGCATAAGAATGGGATGCTTTTGAAAAATTAAGATAGGTAAAGACAGCCGTGAAAGACAATTTAAATTCGATGTTTTCTGTATGGGAGATTGCTTTACTGGCGGGCGGGATACTATTTCTTTTTACCCTGACGATAGGGGTACTTTGTACCTCCTGGATGTGTCGTTTGAGTTGGCGTTGGGGCGCCTTAGACCGCCCCGATGGTTTTCTCAAGCGTCACGGGAAGGCCACGGCGACCTTGGGGGGGGTGCCGCTGTTTGCCGCGATTTTATCCGGGGTGCTTTTCCTGCTTTTTATGGGCAGAGGGCTTGAGGATGTGGCAGCAAAGTATTTTGGCTCGAATGTATCAGGCAAGGCGTTGCTGGCAGCGAGCCTGATTATTCTGGCGTTGGGGATCTGCGATGATATTCACCGGGTTATGCCGCGGACGAAATTTCTTTTTCAGATTATGGCGGCGATGATACTGGTGGGGTCTGGTCTGGCGGTTCATCGGCTGGATATTTTTGGTGTGTTTGAAATCCCGTTGGGGATATTGGCGGTGCCGTTTACGTTATTTTGGCTGGTGGGTAGTTGTAACGCCTTCAATTTTATCGATGGGATGGACGGCCTGGCCTCGGGTATCGGTCTGGTGATATCGCTGGTGCTGGCGGGACTGGGCTTTCTGGTGGGTGATTTTTGCTCCGGTTTATTATCGCTGGTGCTGGGCGGAGGTCTTTTGGCGATTTTGCTGTTTAACCGGAAGCCGGCGGTGATCTTTCTGGGGGACAGCGGTTCGCAACTGGTGGGATTATTGTTAGGGATGCTAACCATTCAGATTGCCACGATCCAGGATGTGTTCTATTTGCCCTGTGCCGGGATCATTCTGAGCGTGCCCATCGTGGATGCCTTTTTGTCGATTTTGCGCCGCTATAGTGCCAGCGAGTCCCCAGCCCTGGGCGATCATAGGCATATTCATCACTGTCTTCGCCATCGCGGGATGAGTGTGAACCGGGTGGCGCTGGTTTTGAGCCTGTCCGCCCTGATTTCAGGGGTGGCAGGGATTTTATGTGTCAAAGGGCAAGGGGTTTGGGTGGCGATGTCGGCGCTGGGATTTGTGCTATTGGAGGTGACTTTGGCCATTTATGCCGGTTGCCTGAATGTACGCGTTTTTACGGAGCGATTGAGAGGCAGCTTTCGCTGGTCGGTGGTACCTGCGAATCAAGCCAAGACCGGTAAAGGGATGGCGGAACTGGAGGTTCTCTGGGACCGGATGAAACCGCTTTTTGAGCAGATGATGCTGGACCGGGCGGTATTGACGCTGGAGGGGGTCAATGCCGATGGCCGTACGGATTGTGAGACCTATCAGTGGGTACGCTCGGAGGAACTGATTGCCGAACTGTTCCGGAATCAATGGACCAAGCGATTTTCGCTGGAAGGGGATATCCCGCGTATTGCGACCCTGCGTCTGGAATCCGCCAAGCAGCAGCTTAAGGATGAACAGCGAATCGACCTGCTGTTGAAGGAGATTCGGAACAATATGAAGTCCAACTCCAAGCGGCGCGTCCCCCTGGAAAAAGACCTGGAACTGGTGAAGGAGTAAGGGGTCTGAATTTCCGCGGGAATGTGCAGAGAAGGGGGACCAATTGCCGATGGAAAAGACATGCTGAATCCTTTTTTGCAACGTATGCGCGAGTATCCGGTAAAGCTGCTGGTGGATATCCACTCGTATTGCAATGCCCGGTGTACGATGTGCCCATATCCGCGGCTTTCGCAGAAACAGAGCCAGGGTTTTATGGATTGGCAGTTATACCGGGCGATCATTCAGGAGATGGGACAGATCGGCCGGGAGCATCATTTTGATCCGGTGATTACGTATTGTTATATGGGCGAGCCGTTTTTGGCGGAAAAGCTGGATGAGTATGTCCGCTATGCGCTGGAGCAGAAAGTCGGGGTCTATCTGAATACCAATGGTCAGGAGATGACGCCAGCTAAGATCGAGGTGCTGCTGGCGGCGGGATTTAACGGGAAGATTCATGTAAGTTTTCATGGAATCACACCGGAAGTTTATCAGCGGATTACCGGGCTGGATTATGAACGATCGCTGGCGAATACCCTGTATCTGGTGAAACATTATGATCCCCAGCGGATTTGCATACGTGGGGTGGACGACCATTGGCCGGAAGGGGAACGGGAAAAGTGGCTGGCGTTCTGGCGGGAATATGGTGTGGATTATGAATATTTGCCGCCGATCAGCCGGTGCGGTTTGGTGGGCCGGTTGCTGCCGGACCGGTTAAAGGAGAAGGAAACGGTTCGGCTGTATGGCTGCCGGGAACATCATCCGCTGGTGGAGATGGTGATCTTGTTCGACGGGCGGGCGGTCATGTGCTGTCAGGATATGGGCCGGGAACTGATCTGGGGAGATGTGGGCCGGGATGGAATTCTGGGAGTATGGAATGGACCGGTACGCCGGGAGGCGGTGGAACGTTTATATGGTGGGGCGGTAAGTTCGAAAAGTTTCCTTTGCAGCCGCTGTGAACAGGCTATGGGGGCCGGCGGATTGATCCAGTCGGTGGTGAAGGAAGGGTGGCGCAAAGTGAGACGCACCCGGAAGCCTTGCCAGATCGTCTCGTCGCCAGAGTAACCATCCCAAAACAAGATTTCGGCAAAGGCGGATTCACTCTTCGGAAGCGGGATTTATTTTTTGCATGAGAATCAGGCCGTTGGCGATACTACGCTGCCGTCCATCGGAAGGGGAGTTTACCACCTTGCCGCCTACCCAGAGGGTGGAGGATCCGCCGCCGTCGAGATTGATCGCTTCCCGGCAGCCATATTCCTGCATGAGCCGGGCCAGTTCGGAAAAGGTCATGCCGATGGAGAGATCCTTTTGTCGGCCATCGACAACGACCAGGAAAAAGAAACGATCGTTCCAGCCGAAAGCGGAACGCGGATGGCGATTTTTATCTTCCCAATCGGCCATTTCGCCGTTTTTGAGCAGAATCGGCCGTCCGCCCAGGGCGGTTTGCACTCCGGTCAGGTCGGGTTGGGTTTCCAGCGAGAAGGTGAGAATCATGCCCGGCTGTAAGACGGGCAGGTTCGCAACCAGGCTGGGACTGAGGGAAAGGACCATCGTGTCGGGATCGATGGCAGTATTGCCGGTTTGGCTGATGTTTCGAATGCGGGCCTGGAATGGCAGGCCGGCCTTCAGAGGCAGCCAGGGGCCGGCGGGGGTCTTTTCCAGCACGAACTCGGTGCCAGAGGCTGTGCAGGTTGTAGGACTGAATGTGGGAGTAAAAAGAACGGCGGCGTTCTCCGCTCGCTCCTGATTGAGCGTGAAAGGAATGGTTTTGTTATCGGGTGTGGTGAACAGAAATTTGGGTGTGACTTTGGCGATATGCGGTTGGCCGTTGGGATCGAACCACAAGCTGACTTCCTGCGGATCGCTGACCAGTTCGCCCTGAAGGATTTGCAAGCCGGTGGGGTCGCCCTGGTAAGGGCCGGGCTGAATGCGGAAGAAATCCGCGTTGATGGCGGCGACGGGTTTGCCGAGCGGTTTCGGAATAGATTCGATTTGTTGGGTCAGAGGGGCCAGCCCTTTGATTTTTCCCTGGGCCAGGGTGGACAGGAAATAGAACGAGTCGACGGAGCGGTCGATTTTGACGGTGTGAACGGACCAGGGCCGGTTTCCGATCCGCTGATGGATATATTCTATACCAGGGACAATTTCAGGCCGGATTTCCGGTGAGGATTGTGCCGGCGCGAAACCGGCCCCGCCGAAAACCGCCAGCAGGTAAGACAAAATCAGATGCGTACGACGGCGGTTTTGAACAACAGGCAAAGAGAGATACATTTTTGGTTCTCCGGAAATTTCATGCAAAATTCTGCAAAGATTTCTTTCTATTTTCACTACATATAGTATATTGGAAGCCATGTCAAGCGAAGTGGTAGAATTATGTTGCAATCTGGTATCTCAATCGAGCGTAAATCCGCAGGCGAAGGACTATAGTAATCTGCCGTATGGCGAGCAGCGGATGGCGGATTTTGTATATACCTGGCTGGCAAAAAACGGGCTGCATCCCCAGCGGCAGACAGTAACGCCGGGGCGCGAGAATATTTTCGCACGGGCGGAAGGGGCGGATCGTGCCCGAACATTATTGCTGGCCGCGCATATGGATACTGTGGATGTGCAGGGGATGACGGTCGAACCGTTTACACCGAAGTTGGCGGATGGAAAGATTTATGGCCGGGGTTCCTGCGATGACAAGGGGCCTTTGGCGGCCCTGATGATTGCGTTTCGGGATCGGGTAAAAAAGGGCGGCTTACCGTATAACCTGGTGCTGCTGGCTACCTGCGGGGAGGAATACGACATGTCAGGCGCCAGCTTTTTTGCCGGCCATTGCGAGGATAAAATTGTTGCGGCGGTATTCGCCGAACCGACCGATATGGAGGTAATTGTCGCCCATAAAGGAGTGCTGCGGCTGACTATGCAGACCAGGGGGCGGAGCGTCCATAGTTCCGTTCCTGAAACGGGAGAGAACGCCATCTATACTATGGCGCAGGCCGTTACTCATGTGGAACAATTTGCCGCGGATTTGTCCCGGCGTCCCGGCCACCCGGCCCTGAAGCAGGAAAGCCTGGCGGTGACGATTATCGAAGGCGGCCAGCAGATTAATGTGATACCCGATCGCTGTCAGGCCCGCATCGACTGGCGGTTTCTGCCGGGCCGCAGCCCGCGGCAATGCCGGGATGAACTGGCCGGTTTTCTGAATCGGCAGATGGCAGGCAAGGTGGAGCTGCAATTGCTCAATGAATATCATCCGATGGAAACCGACCCGGCCCATCCGGTGGTTTCCGCCCTTCTCAATGCCGCCCAGCAGACCGCCGGTATCCGCAAGACGGCCTCGGTCGCCTATGCCACCGATGCCAGCGCGTTTCACGGCTGGTCGATCCCGACGCCGATCTTCGGGCCGGGCAGCATTCATCAGGCCCATACCGCCGATGAGTATATCGAGACGGAAGAGTTGGAAAAAGGACTGGCGGCGTATCGCCTGTTTCTGGAGGGAGACTGGGAATAAAACCATAACAAAGTTTTCCTTTGGAAAGGGGAAGATTATGAAGCGGTTCCGATTTTACATAGTTCTGACGGGAATGCTTTTGGCGGCCTGCACGGGCGTTGGGGCGGATTCTTCCCAGGCCGGCCGGGTGGAAAAGGAGTATTTTGCGGTTTTTATGGCCGGCCAGAAGGTGGGCTATGGCACGCATGAACGAAAGGCGGACCCGGAAACGGTAAAAACTACCGAGACGGTCCATCTGTCCATCAATCGCGGGGGAACGGTGGTGAGTATAGCGGTAAAGGAAAGCAGTCTGGAAAGCCGAAAGGGGGAGCCGCTGGGCTTTGAGAGCGTGCAGGACATGGGAATGCTGTCAATGACAGTCAAGGGGGTAAAGAATGGGGAAAGGAATTTTGATGTGACGGTGAAGACAGCCGGGGCCACGCAACAGCAAAGCCTGGACTGGCCGGCGGGGGCGTTGATGCCGGAAGGTTTGCTGCTGCTGAGCAGGGAAAAGGGGCTGAAGGAAGGTACTGCCTATCCGGTCAAGATGTTTTCCGCTTTAATGCTCCAGGCCATGGACGCTCAGATACGGGTCGGGCCTACCAAAGAAGTCGATTTGCTGGGCCGGGTGGTACCTTTGACGGAAGTGGCGGTGGATTTGCAGATGAATGGCAGCACGATTACCCAATCCAGCTATGTCGATGATAATTATGAAGCCCAGAAGATGATCATTCCCATGATGGGCATGGTCGTGGAACTGGTCGCGTGCAGCCGGGAGTTCGCCTTGAGTAAGAATGATGAGGCGGATTTTCTGGATCGGTTTTTTCTGCCCAGCCCGGTACCCCTCTCGAATGTGAAAACCGCCAAAGCGATTACCTATCATCTGGAAGTCAGGGAGGGCAAGGAATTGGTATTGCCGCAGAATGATAATCAGACGGTTCGTCCGGACGGCAAAGGCGGCCTGTTGGTGACGGTCCAACCGGTGGCGGCGGCCGAAAATGTGCCGTTCCCCTATACCGGCAGCGATCCGGCGGCACTGGAGGCCCTGAAGCCGACGCGGTACCTGCAGAGTGATGACCCGCGGATTATCGACCTGGCCCGAAAAGCGGTAGGGAATACCCAGGATGCCGCGGAGGCGGCCCGGCGGATCGAGTCGTTTGTGCATGAGTATATCACCGCCAAGGACCTCTCCATCGGCTACGCCTCGGCGGTGGAGGTGGCCCAGAGCCGTCAGGGCGATTGCAGCGAACATGCGGTATTGACAGCCGCGATGTGCCGGGCGGTGGGGATCCCGGCCCAGGTGGTGATGGGATATGTCTATTGCCCGCAATTTATGGACCAGAAAGACTTTTTTGGCGGACATGCCTGGGATCAGGTTTATAT
The DNA here is from genome assembly GCA_964580995.1 of uncultured Pirellulales bacterium. Lineage (GTDB taxonomy): Bacteria > Planctomycetota > Phycisphaerae > Sedimentisphaerales > SM23-30 > JAKJEP01. The sequence goes on along the minus strand of CAZOMV010000037.1, from coordinate 36,712 downwards.
CGGAAATCAGTGGGTCGGGATCGACGCGACCCGGGCACCGGGGGGCTATTCCGCCGGTCATATTGCCCAGGCGGCGGGCAACGGCAATCCGGAAGATTTTTTTGCCCTGATTACAATTATGGGACGTTTTGCCATAACCGAAATCAAAGTGGTTGAGTAGTGTTATAATCGGTGCCTTTTACGCAGATTGACATAATGGATCAAGGGTGGTTGTTTATCGGATGGGGTTCGCAATCATCTAAGTGGTAATTATTCATAAAGTTATGATGAGAAGGGGGCGGATGTAAAATAGAGGATTGTTTTAGGGCAGACATCGGCCAATCAACCGGCAATTATGCAGTGGAGTCAGGGAAATGATGCAATGAACTTCTGGAATGAAGGCAGTCCTTACTTGACAAAAGGTTATGAATGGGTTATCATTTAGTGTTTAGCGGTAATATACTAGAAAAGCGTGAGGAAGTGTATTTGTGTTTTAGCGTCCCGGAAGGTAGGGGGATGCGAAACGGAAATACCCAAGAAAGCAGGTTGCAAAAATGGCCAAATTTCCGGGAAAAACAGTTTTAATTGTCGATGATGACGAAGATATTCGAACGGCGATTAAGGCGGCATTGGAAGAGTTTGAAGTAACAATCAAGACCACGGGCAATGGCAATCAGGCGGTGGATATGATCCTCCAGGAGATGCCGGATTTGCTGGTGCTGGATCAGATGCTCCCCGGGCGCAGCGGTTTTCTGGTGATGGAAAAGATCCGTCCGATCCGCAAGGAGACCGGCAAGCCGCCGGTGATTATGATCACGGCCAATCCGGGCGCGCGGCACAAGGTGTACGCGGAAACGCTGGGGGTGGATGTGTATATCAATAAACCGTTCCGGATGGAGAAACTGGTCAAGGCGGCCGAGCAGCTCCTGAACGCGGAAGCGGAAAAAGAAAAAAAAGAATAGATGCAGGATATGATAAATGAGGACAGTCACGGATCGGCTCCCAGGTTCAGGCAGCGGAGGTCTGCAAACAGTCAGGAGTGGAGAATTGGAAAATGAGTTCCCGACAATTATAGGCCCGGATGCCAAATTCAAAGGCGAGTTGAGCTTTGAAAAGAGCGTAAAGGTACTGGGTACGTTTGAAGGTCAGATCAAAACCACCGGTTCGCTGGAGGTGGCGCCCAGCGCCAGGATTCTGGCGGATATTGAAGCCGGCAGTGTCGCGGTGGAAGGGGAGGTCAAAGGAAATATGGCGGCCTCGGATCTGATCGAGCTGAAGAAGACAGCCCGGCTGCAGGGTGACATTCGCTGCGGCCGGTTGGTGGTGGTGGACGGTGCCAGCTTTACCGGTCATTGCAATGTGGGCAATGGTGTGGTCGAGCCTGCATCCGGCAAGGCTTCCCCGCTGCCCAGGCCGAAGCAGGAAGACAACGCGACCAAATAAGCGTACTATGAATCAATGAGACGATAGGGTAGCTTATATATGCCACGCATGGTGATTTGTACCCATTGCGGCCGGGAACTGGAAGTCAGCGATCGGGCGTTCAGTGTGAACTGCCGGTACTGCAATCAGCGGGTGGGCGTGGAGGACCATATAATCCAATCGTATCACTCGGTAACCAATATCGAGACCAGCGGATCGATCTCCGTGACACCGACGGGCCATGTCCGGGCACGGCTGCGGGTGCAGAATCTGGAGGTGGCCGGACAGATGTACGGCGACATTGTCGCCCGGGGGAAAGTGACCGTGTATCCGGGGGGACGCCTGGTAGGAGATGTCAATGCCAGCCGGCTGGAAGTCCGGGCGGGTGCGCTGTTAAAAGGGTATTATCGAATCGAGCCACACCAGAACGCTTCTGAAACATAAGGTGATTTCGGATTGGTTTCGTGCCCAAAATAGTCCGATAAAAACAGCGGAGAGAGGTCTGATAACAGGGATTTGTCGGACAGGGGGCATTTAGGGGTAGTAAACCAACCAAAAAACAGAATAATCCGCGCACTTCGAATCTCTTCTAAAGCGAAATCCTGCGTGGATCGATGATTGAAATGCATAAGGTACGGAATATATGTAACGATTTGAATATATCCCTGAGTAGGAAGTGCGCTTGTGAAACATGTGGTAGATATATCTGACGCCAAGGTTTCCAATAATCCGGATGATACCATCATCACGTATTCGCTGGGATCGTGCATCGGGGTTTCGGCGTATGATCCGGTGTGTAAGGTGGGGGGGATGCTCCACTATCAGTTGCCTTCCTCGAAACAGGATGCTCCGGGCGGAACGGTCCGCAATCCGCTGATGTATGCGGATACCGGCATGGAAATCATGCTGAAAAAGATGTTTTCGCTGGGGGCGGAGAAGAAACGGATCAAAGTGAAGATTGCCGGCGGGGCGCAGATGCTGAATGACAACGACTTTTTCAAAATCGGCAAACGCAATTACACCATTATCCGGCAATTGCTCTGGAAGAATGGCATGTTCATTGATGGCGAAGATGTCGGCGGAGATGTTCCCCGCACCCTTACCCTTACCCTGCAGGATGGAACGGTAACGGTAAAATCACGGGGAATGGAAAAGGCAATTTGAATCGAAAAATGAAAGGATATACAAACGAATATCGAGGTGATTCATGGCATATAAAATTTTAGTAGTAGATGATTCAGCGACCATGCGGGCACTGATTAAACGGACGGTCACGATGTCCGGGCTGGAGATTGAGCAGTTGTACGATGCGGGCAGCGGCAAGCAGGCTCTGGAATTGCTGGAGACGGTACAAGTCGATTTGATTCTGGCGGATATCAATATGCCGGAGATGAACGGGATCGAGATGACGGAGCGGGTTTTGGCCAATCCGGCCACTTGCCGGGTGCCCGTGGTGGTAGTATCGACCGAGGCCAGCGAGACCCGAATCCAGGAACTGAAAGCGATTGGAGTCAAAGGATTCATTCATAAACCTTTTACCCCGGAGAAAATTCGGGATGTGGTTATGGAAATTTTAGGAGCATGTCATGCAGGAAATTCGTGAAAATATATTGGCTGAGGCATTTTCCGAGGCGCTGGAAACGATGGCGTTTATGATGGTGATGCCGCTGGAAGAAGAATTGCCGATACCGCATGAGATGGTGAAAGTATCGATGCAATTTACCGGGCCGGTGTCGGGGACGGTGGAAATTATGGGCGGGAAAGATTTTCTGGTTGCCATGGCGGCCAATGTGCTGGGGATCGACCCGGAGGATGAAGAGGTTCAAACCAAAGGAGTCGATGCCTTTCGGGAAATCCTGAATACCACCTGCGGCGTGCTTTTGCCGAAACTGGCTTCTTCTCCGGCGGATGTTTTTAATGTAACCTTACCGGCAGATGAGAGTTTTGCCGGCCAGGAACATTGGCAAAAATTCATCGGGCAGCAGGGTACCACCGTTCTGGATGTGGATGGCAATCCCCTGGCTTGCCGGTTAAGCCTCAGCTAAAAGAAATATTTGCATACCAAATTGGGAAGCGGGGCCGGGTTCGGGGCGGGTGAAATTCGTAAATAAAGGCAAATAGCAATTTGTCTGGGGCGGTCAAAAGAGGTTTTTTTTGATGGGCGGGGATTCTATAAGTATCTGTGAAAAAATAAATTAGCAGAAAATGCAAAAACGATGCTTGACTTGGATTTTATTCGGCGTTAGGGTAATAGACGTGATTGAGCAGTAATTTCTAATAGTAAAATTCTTTATAAGGAGTTGAATCCATGTCGATTCCCAAAATTGGTTTGATTGTCAGTGTTTGCCTGCTGGTGATTGGTGCGATATTTATGACACGCGGCGGTTCTGGTGGTGGTACTCTGGTTGTTAGCAATAATGTTGGTTTGGTATGCACCAATCCGGAATGTGGGCATAAAGAGGCGGTAGATCGTATGAAATTTGTCGAAATGGTTAAGCAAAAAGAAAAGGAATTGGGAATTACAGATGAAGACCTCGCGATGGGACGCGGCCGTGGGGTAGGTACCCAGATACCCTTGACTTGTCCCAAATGCGGGAAAGATGCCTTTGTGTCTGGTAATTTCTGCGATAAATGCCAGGAAATCTTCCCGGCCCAGGAAGGTCAGTACCGTGACAAATGTCCCAAATGCGGCTTTAGCCGGCTCGAAGAAATCCAAAAAAGCTTAAAGAGATAAAAATCAGATAGTTATGTTATAGTAGGGCGGGGAGGGACTAAAGGTTAGCATTAACTGTAGGTGGGGTTCTGTGTCGAACGGTCGAATTGGTAAAAGGGGGAAAGAGCAGGGGGAAGTATTTATCTAACTTTTTTGCTCAAGTGGGGTCTGCTTAATTAGTTAAAAGACATATTTCTTGACAAATCAATCAAGCAGGAGCAGTTTGCCATAGTTGCCGATGCAGGAAGGCAGCGAGGCCTACTGGTTGAAAGATGAAAAAGGAAAAAAATTACGTTTGTGCCTGGCTGGCTGGGTTCCTGGTTTTGATGATGATCGGTATTATACCCCCGGCACTGGTCCAGGCCAAAGGGCAGCGCAGCGAAAGAGCGGACAGAGGCAGTTCCCCCCCTCCGGCGAGGCAGTCCGAAAGACAAAAAGAAGCCCCATCGGCCCCCCGAACCGAGAGAAAAGCGGAGCGGACGGAACCGGCCCGGCAGGAAGTAAAGCAGCAGCAGAGAGCACAACGGGAATCAAATGCCTCCCAGCGGGTGGAACAAAAGCAGGCAGCACGAGAGGCACAGCGGGCCCAGGTACGGGAAAATGCGGCGGTTCAAAGGCCTGCCCAGCAGTCCCAAAGAGAAACGAAACCTCAGATCGCATCTCCTCGTGAGCCGGAACGGACAGAAGTGAGAGTGCCTGAGCCGGTACGGCGGTCCGAACCGGTAGCGGCGGTTCGTAATTCCAGGGAGGATCGAGTGACGCGTGAGGTTCCCAGGCCTGTGGTTGTGGAGCCTGTGGTTGCCGAGCCGGTACAAACGGCTCGTACTTTTGACAAAATTAGCAAGATAAACGATCCCGGTCGGCCTTCTTATCGACCGGCCGGATCGATTCGGATTGATCCGGAAGTGCGAAAACCGGGCAAAAGATCGCCGTCCGCCAATATCACCATCGTCAAAAAAAATGTCCATATCATGCAGCCGGTGGTAGTGGTCGAGCGATATACCCAGATGGTGCATGTGGAGCAGGCTCCCATTCCCATCTATGAGATCAATGAACCTTGTTACGACTATGATGATTATTATCCGGAAGAAGATGAGTATGCCGTTTCCGATAGCGAAAATTGTCTCTACGAGGGTGGGTACAGCTATTATAACGGCAACGGCATCTATATCCATCAGGCCGGAATTCCCCCGGTGGCCGGTTGTGAAGTAATCCGGGACGATTATCCGGCAGGCGGCAATTATGTAAGTGTAACGGGTTTTGGGGGTGGGTATGATTATGATTGGTATGATGGCCCTTATTGGTCGGGGCGGATGATTCGCACCTGGATAAACCCGTATAAATATTACCAGGCACAATACTACTGGAGCCGTTTCGGGGAATTTTGGTGGACCTGCTGCACACCTCCGTACTGGCTTGGCTGGGGGTATTGTTTCCTGCCGTTTTAACGGAAGAATGAGTTTTTTCTTTCCAAAGTATGCTAACCTCCATTTTGCAAAACCGTAGTGAAGATTCAGGGGGGGGCTAATCAAAAAGGGGGAAAATCACTGGAAAATTCCTTGGGGACCGATTATATAAGAAAGCTGGTTTAGGAAAGCATAAACCCTGTTTATAGGTTTATTTCCGCTGGTATCATGAAAAAGAAACCCAAAAAAGAGTCCAAACTGAAGCAGACCGTGGCGGAATTCGGCCAATATTGGCGATTTGTTTTCCAGGTTCTGGTAGTCTGGCTGACCTCGCCGCGTCAGGGGCGGGCATCGGCGGCCCGAGGGCGAATCTGGATGCAAATGTATGAAATCGGCGCCCGCAGTGTACCGGTGGTAATGGTCACCGGGGCTTTCGTGGCGATGACCTTGGCGGTTCAGAGTTATTCGCAGTTGAGGGGTTTGGGGATGCAGGACCGGCTGGGCAGTTTGATCAATATCTCGGTGGTAAAGGAACTCGGTCCGGTCCTGGCGGCATTCATGCTCGCCGGGCGGGTCGGCGGGGCCTTGACCGCGGAACTGGGAACCATGCATGTAACGGAACAGATTGACGCCGTGCGGGCGATGGGGGCCGATCCGATCCGTTATCTGGTCTGGCCCCGGTTCCTGGCATGTTTATTATTAACCCCTATTCTGACGATCTACGCCGATGTGATGGGCGTTTTTGGCGGCTATGCGATCAGTGTGTGGCATTTCGGGATTAATAGTGAAGCCTACTGGCAGTTCAGTGCGAATATCGTGGAAAAATGGGATATTCTGGTGGGGGTTACCAAGGGATTGTTTTTCGGCGCCAGCATCGCTCTGATCAGTTGTTACAAAGGGTTTAGCTGTGGCCGGGGAGCACAGGGGGTGGGCAAAGCCTGCACCGAAGCGTTTGTGAGCAGCTTTATTGCGATTCTGGTATTGAATTTCATGCTGGCGATCGTGGTTAAGGCGATCTATGAAACCTTGTGGCAGGCCAAATCGATTCTTTGATTATGGGAAACGCAAACGTGGATATTCAGGCACAACAAAACCATACAGAGGGCGGAACCGCATCCGTGCGGCCGCTTTATGTGCTGGAGGGAATCACGAAATCCTTTGGCCGGGAAAAAGTTTTGGAAAATTTCAATTTTCAAATCACCAGGGGGCAGACCACGGTAGTGATAGGGCCTAGCGGCTGCGGCAAGACGGTGCTGTTGAAGCATCTCAATGTGTTGTTGCGGCCGGACAGCGGATCGGTTTTTTTTGATGGGGTGAGGATTGATAATCTTCCGGAAAAGGATTTGATTGCCGTTCGGCGGCGCTGCGGATTTTTATTTCAGGCCGGGGCACTCTTCGACTCGCAGACCGTCGAGCAGAATGTGGTCTTTCCCTTGGTGCAGCACACCCGGTACTCTTCGGCGAAAATCCGGCGGATGGTGCAGGAAAAGCTGGCAATGGTGGGTATGACCGGCTTTGAGGACCGGCTGCCCAGCCAGTTGTCCGGCGGCCAGCAAAAACGGGTGGCCCTGGCGCGGGCCATTGCCCTGTCGCCGGAGGTGATTCTCTATGATGAGCCGACAACCGGCCTGGACCCGATTCGATCGGACATTATCAATGATTTGATTATTAAGCTGCAAAATGAATTGCAGATCACGTCGGTGGTGGTGACCCATGATATGAAAAGTGCCTATAAAATCGCCGACCGGATTGTCATGCTGAGTAAGGGGAAAATCATCGCTGATGGGACCGCGGAGGATATCCGGACCAGCCGGGATGAGCAGGTATGCCGGTTTATAGAAGGGCGGGCGAAAAGCCAGGCCGGGGATCAAATCGAAAATGAGGATAGTAATCATGAATGAGAATAAGCGAAATGTATGGGTAGGTTTTTTTGTAATTCTGGGCCTGCTGGGCCTGGGCTGGCTGATCATCCGCTTTGGCGATTTGCCGACCTGGGTCGGTCGCTATAAGGCGAATGTCGTTACCATCTATTTCCCCGAAGCACCGGGGATCCAGGAAAACACCTCCGTGTATTTCTGCGGCTATCCGGTGGGTAAGGTGCTCAAGGTCCATCCGCCGGCGCTGTTGAGCGATCCGGAAAATCCCCAAAAGGAATCCTACCAGGTGGTGGTGGAAGTAGGGGTTTCGACGGAGTATTCGGTGCCGAAAAATGTAGTGCCGAAAGTCAATCGCCGGGGACTGGGTATGGGCTATGTGGAATTTGTTTCAGCCGATAAAGAACCTTCGAATCAGTTGTTGAGTGATGGGGATAAATGTAAGGGGTATATTTCGCAGGGAAGCGAATTTATCTCCGAAGAAACACAGAGCAAGCTGGATGATTTGATCGGTTCCCTGGCGGATTTGAGTAAGATTTTGAAAGGGCAGTTGACCCCCGCCCCGCCGGACATGGTGGATGAGCACAAAATGGGTGCCAATATTACTACCGCCATTATGCGGCTCAATGAAGTCTTGAAGAATCTCAATGATATTGTCGGCGATGCGGATAATAAGAATAATATCCGGAAGAGCCTGGCCGAATTTTCCACATTGGCGGTGGATATGCAGCAGGCGGTCAAGGAGGCCCAGGCCCTGGCGGCGGACGCCCGGGGACTGATCACCAAATCCAGCGATACCGTCGGCCATATTGATCAAATGGCGGGTGAATTTAACACCACCTTTCAGCAGACCGGCGAAAAAATTCAGATCGCCGCCGATGAGATGGCCCGCAGCCTGCAAACGATGAATACCGTATTATCCGAAGTTTCGCAGGGGGATGGGACGGTGGGGCGAATGATGAACGACCCCCGCCTCTACGAATCCTTCGTCGATGCCTGCCAAAATCTCAACCTGGCCATCACCGATTTCCGCGATTTAATCGCCCAGGTCAAGGAAAAGGGATTTTTCTAAGGGTACTTGATAATTGACGGAACCGCCAAAAGTCGATATTGACTTCCAAAAACAGCTCTGGCTCCCCGATAACAAGGGGGCGACGAGCTTTTGACGCTGGCGTCATAATTATTTTACAAATGAAAGCTTGCCAGCCGGATAAAAATCCGGTATAGTACAACGCTCGATTGGATAGTTCAGGCGGGCTGTCGCCAGCCTTGGATGTAAGTTATTGATATTTGGAGATTTAAATGGCTAAACCGAGACGTCGGCGGAAGATTGGCAGCAAGAAGCGTCGTGCCCGTTCCAAAGTGCGGCATCGCAAGTAATCGATTCGACGGTGACTGACAGGAATCGGGAACCGTGAATTAAAATTGCTATAACCTTCTTGATTACAAATAGATAGATACACTCAGGCCCTGCTGAGTGTTTTTCTATGCGCTTTTTTCAGGGATTTTCTCGAAATCGGGGGATAAATTAATCATTTTGACGGAACCGCCAAAAGTCGATATTGACATCCAAAAACAGCTCTGGCTCCCCAATAACAAGGGGTCGAAGAGCTTTTGACGCTGGCGTCCATTTTAGATTAATGGGGGCTTGGATTCTTCAGTTCCTCCACCGCAGTTTCTTTAGCGACTGGTATATTGGGCGATAATTTTGTTCATGGCGGCCAGATCCGCAGCGGATAATTTAATTTCCCCAGCTTTGGCGTTTTCGACGGCCTGTTTGGCATCCCGCGCCCCGCAAAGTACATGGGTCAGGCCCGGCTGGGAAAAGGTCCAGGCGATGGCCAGTTGGCTGAAGGTGGCGTGATGCCGCTCCGCAATCGGCTGGAACTCCGCCAGCATCTCCAGGGCCTCTTGCCGCTTTTCCACGGTATAGCGGGGATTGTTATAACGAACATCATTCGGCGGGAAGGTTCGCTCCGGCGTCAGCTTGCCGGTGAGCAGCCCCTGTTCCAGGGGGGAATAGGCCAGCACCGCAATATGGTTGTTCCGGCAGTGTTCCAGGATACCATCCCGACCGATATGCTGGTCAAGCATACTGTACCGCTCCTGATCGGAATCGAGCGGGCCGACCTGGCTATAGCTTTGAATTTGCTCCAGCCGGGCGTTGGAAACCCCGATGGCCCGGATTTTCCCCTCTTTTTTGAGCTTGAGTAGGGTGGACATGGTCTCTCCGATCGGGGTGGTCGATTCCTGCCAGTGGGTCTGATACAGGTCAATATAATCGGTGTTCAGCCGGCGCAGGCTCACTTCCACCTCCTGACGGATGGAATCCGGATTCAGATATTTATAGACTTTTTTCTCGGAAGGCTTGGGGCTTCTGCCTTTTTCATCGGCGTAAAAGAAAAAATCCCCTTTTTCCTTATCCCAGACCATCCCGCATTTGGTTGCCAGCACCACCTGGCCCCGCCGGTCGCGGATCGCCTGGCCGACCGTGCATTCCGAATGGCCGAAGCCGTAGATCGGTGCGGTATCGATCAGATTCACCCCCTCGTCGATGCTCGCCTGAATCGCCTTCACCGCCTGCTCGTCGTCAATCCCGCCCCACATCCACCCGCCAATAGCCCACGTCCCCAGCGCCACCACCGACGCCTCAATATCCGAAGTTCCCAGTTTTCGATACAGCATAAAATCCCTTTCATTAAACATCGTTATTTATATGTCGATCTCATATACATAGTCTTACTATATGTCGAAGAAATCGAATTTTATCGACATATAATAGACGGAAACGCCAAAAGTCAATATTGACTTCCAAAAACAGCTCTGGCCCCCCAATAACAAGGGGACGACGAGTTTTGACGCTGGCATCATAATAAGAGTTTACTAAAAAGGAAGAGTCGAATAAATTATCTATAATTATTTATCTTTGTTGTACTTACACAATATTTTCAGGTTTTACTTAGAATTTATTTTCTTCAGCAGCCAGGCCATGTTCTGCCCCAGCACCTGCATGGTTTTGATGCCTTCCTCATCTTTTTCCACTTCCCCGATATTTCGCCCGATGCCCAGGTTCCAGTAGATCGAGCCGGGCACGATCATCTGGGAGATCAGGAAAAAGTGGTTCATGGTGTCAAAGGCGTGCGTCGAACCGGCCCGCCGCACCGCCACCACCGCGGCCCCCACCTTCCGCTGCAGCAGATTCCCGTTGGCCCGCGCCACAAAACCTGCCCGGTCGATCAGGGCCTTCATCTCCGCGGTCACATCGGCAAAGTAGGTGGGACTGGCCATAATAATCCCGTCCGCCTCGATCATTTTCTCGATGCAGGAGTTGACGACATCCTTGTCGATGGCGCACTTCTGGTTTTTCCGTTCCCCGCACTGGTAGCAGGCCGTGCAGCCGCGAATAAGATTGCCGGCCAACTGGATCATTTCCGTCTCAATCCCTTCTTTCTGCAGTTCCTGAAAAACAGACTGAATCAGAATGGCGGTATTGCCGTTCTTGCGGCCGCTGCCGTTAAAGGCGACTACTTTCATATGGATCTCCTTTCAGAATTTTGGTAGAGATTGGTTTTGAAATAGGTAATGGCTTCTTCGGTAGAAGAAAAGATTTGAGTAGCCGTTTCGCTGACAAAGGGCGATGGCTCCACTTTCGACCGCCAGATGACATACACCTCCTTGGCCGCTTCATGGGCATGCTGCAGCTCACGCTCCACCCCGCTGGAAAGCCCCGGTTTGCCATTGGGCATCTGCGGGATATAGCTGATAATCATATCCGCCTGATCGATCAGCATGAAATCGCGGGCGTAGATCTGCCCGTGGATATCCCCCGCCACCTGCATGATTTCCGCCACGTCGAATCGCAATGTCTCTCCCAACACCTTCACTTCCATCACCTTTTGCCCCTTTTCCGAGGCAGCCAGGGCATCCAGATAGAACTGTTGTTCTTCCAGGTCAGACGGGTCAAATATGATAAAAAACTCGCCCAGGATTTTACGGAAGGTATGGATTTCCGCCAGCAGGTCCGGCATATCCATGATATGGGTCATGGGAAAGCTGAGATACGCCCTGGCCAGCTCCGGCCGGAACATCAGGCGATACAATGTCTCTTCGGTGGTCGGGCTTTGCCCCCGTGCCAAAAGATAAAACCGGGGAGAATTGGTCGCCCCGTCGAACAAGGTGTGCGCAGGGGGCTGGATCTGGCAGCTCTGCCACGTGCAGCCGAGCATCATCATTTCCGTCGCCAGCGTCTCTTCTTCCCGCCACACCAGCAGATCCTTCAGCGAATGGTCGATCTGGTGCTCCTGCAGCAGCCGGGCGTGCAGGGCATCCACGTTGTCAATGAGACATACATACATATCCGCCTGCAGCAGCGCCACCTGATCAAAATCAAACGCGGGGAACAGGCCGTGTTTCCAGCGAAACGTGGCATGCGTGTTGATAATCAGATTCTCGGTCTGCTCCGCCAGGGCCAGAATGTCCTTGAAAACGCTGCGCCGCAGGTTTCGCAGGCGGGAGAGCGGCAAATCAAGAATTCGGCCCGCTGTAATATCCGGCGATTCGGCGTACATCCGCTGCCCCACATGGCAGATGGTCAGGTTTTTGCCGTTATTGCGGGCCATCTCCGCCACATTTTCCAGATAGGGCCGCTTGTCTAATCCTACCGTTCCGGTTACAATTATTTTCATGTGCTCTATTGTGCCAAAAAATGGTTCGGTTTTCCAGTTTCAAAACCGAAAAGTTGCGATTTGAAATTCTATTTTTCCAGAGAGGTTTAAAATATGTCAAAAGGAATAGGTACATACGCAAGATGGTTGCTTGTTGGCCTGATACTTTCATTCTCAGGCAGGATGGTCGGCGGGATGGACTTTTATGTTTCCCCGGCCGGCAATGATCAGTGGTCGGGAAAATTCGACCGGCCCAACCCCGAGAAGACCGATGGCCCCCTGGCCAGCCTCACCGGCGCTCGCGATGCCATCCGCAAACTCAAGGCAAATGGCGGCCTGACCGAACCGGTAACGGTTCAAATCGCCGAAGGTTTATACTTTTTAACTGAACCGGTGGTTTTCACCGCCGAAGATAGCGGCACGGAAACTTGCCCCATTCTGTATTGCTCGGCGACCAGCCGCAAACCCGTTTTCAGCGGCGGCAGGGTGATCACCGGTTTTCAGCCGGGGCCGGATGGCCTCTGGCAGGTGCAGATTCCGCAGGTCAAGGCCGGTCAATGGTATTTCGAGCAATTGTTTGTAAACGGCCATCGGGCCGTGCGGGCGCGAACACCCAACAAATTTTATTATTACATGCTCGATTCCACCGAAGAGCCGGCCGGTTCCGACTCTCTGTATCGCCGAACCACCCAACTCCGCCGGGGCGATCTGGATTCCTTACTGGAGACAAACGCCCAGGCGCTGCGGGATGTTATTTTTTATGTTTATAACAAGTGGACCATCTCCCAGCGGCGGATCGAGCGGATCGATGCCCAGGCCTCTGCGATCATTACCCTGGGGGAACCGCAGAAGCCGTATGCGCCCTGGCAGAGCAATACCATGTATCATCTGGAGAATTATCGCGCGGCTCTGGACTCACCCGGCGAATGGTTTCTGAACCGCGATGGTACGCTCTGTTACCAGCCGTTGCCCGATGAGGATATGGCCGCCGCGAAAGTATATGCCCCGCTGACGGAAAAATTGGTGATTTTTCAAGGCGAACCTGCCGCCGGGAAATTTGTGGAACACCTGACTATCCGGGGACTGAGTTTTCAGCATGCCCGGTATTCTTTGCCGCCGCAGGGCTATGAACCTTTTCAGGCGGCTTTTCCCGTGGATGCGGCGGTAACATTGGATGGTGCTCATAACGTGGCGCTGGCCGATTGCGAGATTTCCCATATCGGCGGTTATGGCATCTGGTTTCGCAAGGGTTGCCGCGATTGCCGCATCGAGCATAGTTATCTCCATGACCTGGGGGCCGGTGGTGTCCGGATCGGCGAAGGCGGAATCCCGGCCGATGAAAAGGAACGGACCAGCCATATCACGGTGGATAACAATATCATCCGCTCCGGCGGCCTGATTCATGGCGAAGCGGTCGGCATCTGGATCGGCCAGAGCGGCGATAATCAGATCACGCACAATGAAGTTGCCGATTTCTTTTACACGGGCCTCTCGGTCGGTTGGCGATGGGGATATGACCAGAGTCTGGCCAAACGGAATATCATCCGTTTCAACCATGTCCACCACCTCGGCAAGGGCGTCCTCAGCGATATGGGCGGCATTTATACCCTCGGCCCCTCGGAAGGCACGGTGGTCAGCAACAATGTTTTTCACGATATTTATTCCTATTCCTACGGCGGCTGGGGGCTTTATACCGATGAGGGCAGCACGGCTATTGTGATGGAAAACAATCTGGTCTATAACACCAAAACCGGCGGCTTTCATCAGCACTACGGTAAAGAAAATATCATTCGCAACAATATTTTCGCCTTCAGCATGGAAGGCCAGTTGCATCGCACCCGGGTGGAGGAGCACCTGTCTTTCACCTTCGAAAATAATATTGTGTACTGGAATGGCGGAACCTTGTTTGCCGGCAACTGGCAGGACAAGGTTCTTATGCGGAATAATCTATACTGGGACGCTTCCGGCAATCCGGTTTCCTTTGCCGGCCTGACCCTCCCGCAGCGTCAGGAAAAGGGCCAGGACGCCGGCTCCATAACAGCCGATCCCGGCTTTGTCGATCCGGCCCATTATGATTTTCGCTTCCAGGGCGATTCCCCCGCCTTGCAGGTGGGATTCCAGCCCTTCGATACTTCTCAGGCCGGCGTCTATGGCGAGCTGGAATGGATTCAATTAGCCGCCGAGATAACCTATCCCCCCGTGGAATTCGCCCCGCCCCCGCCGCCATTGGAAAAATGACATAGCAGTAGAAAAAATATCCAAAATCCGGTATAGTATAGTTATGTCAGAGAATAGTACCGATAACCAATACAATCCCAATATCGATGACTTATTGCCCAGCGATCTTCTCAGCGAGGAGGAAACGGTGATTTTCGCGCTGAAACCCTCCCTGTGGACCATCGCCTTTTCCAGTTTTCGTACCGTGTTGGTTTCTATAACGGTCATTTTGTTGACATTTTTAGTAGGGCCATATCTGCCCTTGGGGGGCATGGCGGGTCATATTATATCCTTTTGCGGCATCGCCATGGTGGCCCGGGTTGGTTTCGCCTTTCTTCAATGGCTCAGCCGCAGTTATGTCCTGACGGATAAACGTGTGATTCGGATTCGAGGCGTGTTCACGATCGACATTTTTCAGTGTTCGCTGACGAAAGTTCAGAATACCTTTTTGCAATTGACCCTGCCCCAAAGAATCTTCGGGCTGGGCAGCATCGCCTTTACCACCGCCGGAACCGGGGGGATCGAAGCCATCTGGCGGCATGTCAAAAACCCGCTGGATATTCATCACCAACTGATTCAGGCCATGAACCGGGCTTTGGAGACCTCCCCATCCAGTTTATGAATCCCCGCCGGCATTGACCCGATGATGCCGGGCAAACAGGCCCGAACAAATCACGCCCACCAGAATCCCCGCCCAGCCGCTGAGAAAGTCCGTCCGGTCAAATCCTCGCCCCGTATAATAATTGATCGTTTCATCGAGAAGGTTGTAACTGACCAGAACGCATAAGGTGATAAACAGCAGGTTCCAGCTAAATACAAAGTACGGTTTGCCCCCGACGGTTCGCCACCAGAGTAAGGTCAGTACCAGATACCCCGCCAGGACAAAGGCAACCTGAAATTGCTGCCAGTTTTCAGGCAATTGCACAAATGCGGAGTCTTTCTGCGGCCAGTGGGACAGGATAAACATGGCCGGCCAATAGACGATCAGCCAATAAAAAGGTTTGCGCAGCAGGAAAAAAAGCCCCGTTGCCAGGATGGCCCCGCCCATATCGCTGACCCAGTCGAGTGGGTCGCGCTGGCGGTGAACAAAAGTCTGGGTGATTTCATCCAGAGCGCCATAAATCGCAATGATAAGCAGCGGCAGCCAGGTTTTGATCTTTTTCGGACTGGGCAGTTTTTTTCCATAACAGGCCAGCCAGAATAGCACCGTCAGCATAAAATACGAGGCAAAATGCAGCGTGGTATCCCGGCCATATACTTCAAAGGGCGGCAGTCGCAGAGCGGGGATATGCGTCAGAAAAAACAAAAAAGGCCAATACACCGTTAAAACCAGTCCCGCAGCCAGATGTGGTATTTTTTTCATAGGAACCTGAATCATGTAGCTGGATGGATCGCTGGATTATCCGCTGGTGGGCTGGGGTGCGATAGTTCTGGTAACGGATTTTCAACGGCGGGAACCGGTGCCGCAGGGGGAGCGGAAAAAGACGCCGGCGGGGTGGCGATCATGGCCTCCACTTCCTCCGCCAGCATACGGTAATCCTCCGCGCCGTGACAGAGATTTTCATACTCAAAAATGGTCTGACCGTGGCTGGGGGACTCCGCCAGTTTGATATTTCTTCGAATGCGGGTATCAAATATTTTGATGTCCTTCCACGGGCAGTTGGGCATTTGAGCATGGGAGAAAAACGCCTGGACATCATTGACGATTTCGTTCGATAAGGAAGTGCGCCCGTCAAACATACAGTAAAACAATCCGGTCACTTTCAGCAGCGGATTCACCCGCGTATGGACCAGCAGCAGCGTTTCCAGCAGTTGGCTCAGCCCCTGCAGCGAAAGAAAATGCGGTTGCAGCGGGATAAATACTTCTTTGGCCGCACCGAGCGCGTTCAGGGTTAGCAAACCCAGCGAAGGGGGGCAGTCGATGAAAATATAATCACATTCGGCCGGATTTTTGGCAATGGCATCGCGGAGGATCGTTTCCCGGCCGACCACCGAGACCAGTTCTACTTCCGCCGCCGCCAGATCCAGTCCGGAGGCCAGCAGGAACATGTTGGCTCGTACCGGCCGCAGCGCCTGGGTTAGCGGTACCGCCCGGGCCAACACCTCAAAACCGGAAAGCTGGTTCCCGGTTGGATCCTGACCAATAAACGTTGCCAGATGGGCCTGGGATCCCAAATCCATCAGAATCACTTTTCGGACATTGGCAGCTAGTGCCGCGGATAAATTGACGTTGTAGGGCGTCTTCCTAACCCCACCCTTCTGATTGGTAAGTGCTATGATTCTCATACTTTTTTACCAATTCTTTCCGATAATAAGCCCATTTTTGGCATTTTTTCCACGGTTTCCGGTCATTCTTCAGTTCCTAACAATGGGCCATAGTATAGCGAAAGACAGGCAGATAAGCAAAAAAAAATGGAAGACTCTGCCGTGGCGTTAGAGTCTTCCATTCGCACAAGCTTCGAAGCTTGTAAGTACTTTGGCGACTTTTCGTCGAACCCAATGTTCGACAAGGTCCATTTTCAAAGGAGCTATTCATTACCGTGACGCTTACAGCTCTTGGACCTTTCTCGAAAACTGCCCTTTCCTTACTTTTTCTTGGCAGCTTTCTTCGCAACTTTCTTCTTCGCTGTTTTTTTCGTAGCTTTCTTTGCCACTTTTTTCTTCGCTACTTTCTTTACAGCTTTCTTCGCAACTTTCTTCTTCGCCATTATACATCACCTCCTTTCTATGAGGAATAATAACCATGGAAACTATAGGTGTCAAAATTATTTTTTATTTCTGCGAAATTTTCTCTTGATAATAGTATTTGCCTTAGCCTGTTGCGATCATCAACTTTGTTTTTCTGTATCGTCAATTCACCCCGTACAACTTCATATAATTTGCTTTTGGCGGGATTGGATTAATCAGCTTGTACGATCACACAGAAAAATAAAAGCAGGAATGAAAAGTAATTTTCGGGGGGGAAAACGCAAAGAAAAAACAATTGTTTAACAGTTTTTCTGATAGTAATTATTAACGGAACCGCCAAAAGTCGATATGAACTTCCAAAAACAGCTCTGGCCCTCCCGATAACAAGGGATCGACGAGCTTTTGACGCTGGCGTCATTATTGCAAAGTGGAACTGATAGCCGTTTTAGAAATGTCTTTCTCGCGATTCAAGAGGCAAATCCCTTTGTACAGAACCGGGTCTTCGACAAAGGGTTCAGAAGTGCTCGGAAATGCGTTTTTAATGCCATTATCTGGCATTTTGACCAGGATATCGGGAGTGATGCCCGTTTCATGGAAGCTTTTTTGGGAAGGTGGAATAAAACAAGCCGTGGTTAAACATAACGCCACAGGAGTATGAGGCAGTTGAAATATCGTTTGCACGACCCCTTTTCCAAATGTTTTTTCTCCGATCAGGAATGCGCGATGATGATCTTTCAGCGCCGCGGCAAAAATTTCTGCTGCGCTGGCGGTATTTTTATCCACCAAAAGGACTACCGGAAGGTCGAAACAGGTAAAAGGGTCGCCCCCAGCCTGATATTCGGTTTTATCGCTTGCCGTATGAACCGTCACTATGGTGCCCTGATCCATAAATAATCGTACCGCGTCGATCGCGGCGGTCATGATGCCGCCTCCGTTGCTCCGTAAATCCAGAATGAGGGATTGGGCTCCGCTTTTTTCCAGCTTTTGAATGGATTTTTGCATTTCCAAAGCCGTGTCGTAGTCAAAACCGGCGATGCGCAGGTATCCAATACCCGAGGTGAGCAGTTTGACATAACGAATGCTCGGGGCATCGATCAGATCGTGGGTAAGTTGACACGGAAATTTTTTCTGATCTCGGTAAACGGTAACCGATAAAGAACTCCCCGGCTCGCCCGCCAGCAATTTTTTTACCTGGGCGGAACTCAAATTTTTCAAATCAACCCCTGCCGCTTCGATCAGCAGATCGCCGGGCAGAAGTCCTTGCGCCTCCGCCGGAGAGTTGGGGATGACATCGAAAAGGGCCGGATAGTCTCCTTCGAAAAGTAAATCGATTCCCACGCCCACATAAAAACCGCCCAGTTGATCGAGCATCGTCTGATATTGGTCCGGGCTGAGCAGATAGGAATATTTGTCCAGGGAATTAGCCAGGGCATACGACAGTTCCACCGCCGGCCAGGAATTCCGTAAACCTGTTTCCTGGCTTGAGTTGCGCAAATTCTCTTCCAGAGTGAGAAACCGGTCCCAGCCGGAATCGCCCGGATAACTGTCCCCTTGCGACAGGGAGCGGATGGTTTCCGTCAGCTTGCGAAAACCCTGCGGATCGGTGGCAGGGAATGAGGAAAGATGGGAATTCTCCACGCTTGCCTGCAATTGCAAAAGCGACAAATGAGAAATCCGATTCAGATCGAGCGGGCCATAATAATTTTCACTAATGAGCGCGATGATATTCCCCAGGAGTTTTTGAGAATCCTCCGGTTTCAGGGATTCGATATAGCGGGAGATGCTGCCATCCATGTGACGCCTTTCCACCATCGAATTTACCTGCGACCATTCCAGAAGCTGATGAATCTCTCCCTTTTGGGTATCATTCGCGCCAAGAAGAGCCTGATCAAAGCATTTTTCCGCATGTTGCCATTGCGAGTTTTGCATGGCGCTGTTGCCTTTTGCCAGAAGATCCTGAATCGCAGCCGCCGGATCGGCATCGGCAAAACTGAAAGCCGGAATTTTTTGGGTATGGGTACAGATCCAGATACAAAAAACCATCAAAATGGACAGCAGGGAACCCTGGCTTTTCCCGCGGAGGGCACGAATTTCAAGCGGTTTCATGGGGGAACGCCAAAAAATTTCGGTGGATTCGCTCATATAACAGCAATACTTTCAAAAATTGGTACCAATTGGAAGCATCTAATAGTAATATACCCCGCGTAGGAACTGAAGCGAAACGGAAAACGAAGGAAGAAAGAGTCAACAGACGATTTTTACGTTTTTTTTATTCAACATAGCCAAAAATTCGTGATAATTTGGCTATAGTACCAACATGAATTTTATCTATTTTAACACAATAGGAACAAAATAAGGTTAATACGTATGTCAAGTCCAAAAGACAAACCGGCCAAAAGCAATGTTCAGGTTAAACCAGTTGTACTGATTATCCGGGATGGTTGGGGTTATAACAGTGACCCAGCTACCTGGCAATACGACGCGACACGAGCGGCAAAAACCCCCGTGGACGATCGGTTGCGAAACGAATATCCGAATTGTTTGATTGCCACCAGCGGCGAAGATGTGGGCCTGCCACAAGGCACGATGGGCAATAGCGAAGTAGGGCACCAGAATATGGGGGCGGGCCGTATCGTCTATCAGGAGTCGATGCGGCTGACCAAAGAAATCCGCGATGGCGGTTTTTTCTCCAATGAAGTTTTGCTCCAGGCGATGGAAAATTGTAAAAAAAATCATAGTAAACTCCACCTGATGGGTCTGGTCAGCGATGCCGGGGTACATTCTCTGCTGGAGCATCTCTATGGAATTTTGGAACTGGCACGACGGGAAAATGTAGATCGAGTTTATCTCCACGCCTTCACCGATGGCCGCGATACTCCCCCCCGCAGCGGCTTAGGCTATCTCCAGCAGGTCGAACTGAAAATGAAGGAATTGGGCATTGGGCAGATCGCCTCGGTCATGGGACGATTCTGGGGCATGGACCGGGACCAGCGCTGGGATCGTGTCCAAAAGGCCTACAGTTGTCTGCGCTATGGCAAAGGCGGCAAGGCCAAATCGGTTTCAGAGGCTATGCAGGCCAGCTATGAAAAGGACATCACCGATGAATTTATCGAACCGAGCTTGATGGTCGGGCAGGACGCCCAGCCGCTGGCCCTGGTGGAAGAGGGCGATTCCGTTATTTTTTACAACTATCGCGGCGACCGGCCGCGCGAAATTACCCGTGCTTTTGTCGATCCGGCCTTTACGGCCTTTGATCGGGGCAAACAACTGGCATTGTATTATGTCTGCATGACCGAATATGACGCCACCATCCCCGCACCGGTGGCGTTTCCCAAACCGCCCAAAATGAAAAACATTGTCGGTGAATATTGGTCCCGCCTGGGTATAAAACAATTCCGCTGTGCCGAAACCGAAAAATATGCCCATGTGACGTTCTTCTTCAACGATTATACCGAACCGCCGTTTCCCGGTGAGGAACGTCAGATTGTTCCTTCTCCCAAGGTCAAGACCTACGATCTGAAACCGGAAATGTCCGCCCTGGAGGTTACCGAAGTAGTGTTGGAGCGGCTGGACAGCCGGAAATACGATGTGATGATCGTCAATTACGCCAATCCGGATATGGTTGGGCATACCGGAAACATGGAGGCCGGGATTATCGCAGCCCAGACGGTCGATCAATGTGTGGGACGATTAATCGAAAAAATCGAACAGTTGGGCGGTTCCGCCATGATCACCGCCGATCATGGAAATCTGGAATTGATGTATGATACGGTGAATAAATGCCCCTTTACCTCGCATACCATTTTTCCGGTGCCGTTGATCCTCGTGGATAAAAGATTCCAAAACCGCACGCTGCGGGAAAATGGCCGCCTGGCCGATGTGATTCCGACCATGCTGCACCTGATGGGCCTGGAAAAACCCCAGGAAATGACCGGAACCTCGCTGATTATCGAATGACCGGTGGCCATAGCTTCGCCGGTATTGGTTTAGATGCCTGCCAGCGAACGGCCCGCCAAAAAAACAAAGCGGATGCCGAAAATCAGCAGCGCCATCCCGCATACCAGCAGAATGCGATCCTGACTGCGCGGACCCAGAAACGCTGTCCCCCGGAAACTGACCTGGGAAAGGATCTCCAGCCAGACCAGATCGCACAGCCAGTGAATCACCGCAAAAATCGCAAACGCCAGCGGCCCCAATTGCAAGGCCTGGCTGGCCAGCGTCAGGCCGATGGTGGCCCACCAGAGCAGGAAATACGGATTGCCCGCTGTCAGGATTATACCCGTCAGCAGCGGTCCTTTTTCTCGAGCCGTCCGGGATACCTTCTCACTCCTGCCTTGACTGCGAAACATCCCCCACGCCATGAAAATCAGAAAACTGCCCCCGATCAGCCCGATTAAATTTTGAATGAGCGGATAGGTGAAAAATTCCCCCATCCCCTTCATAATCAGCAGCATCAGCGGAAATTCCACCACCCCATGCCCCAGCGCCAGCACCAGCCCGGCATGGCGGGATTTGGCCCCCGCCGCCAGCGTCGCCGCCGTCATCGGTCCCGGTGCCAGCACGCCGGAGAGCGATATTCCCACCGCCTGAATCAAAAAAACGATCAGTGCGTTTATGGAGTCCCCCATCCGGTTTCGGGCATGTTTCGTGTCATTGCGTGTTCCTTTTAGTTGAGGGTACGATCCCGGTTCCTGCCGGTTGAAATACCGCTTGACCTTCCGGATTGTAAGGCATATCATCGAAAAAGGCAACCAGGTACCATTTGCGATGATTTTCTGGTCTATTTTCAGGAAAGGTTAATTTATGGAAATATTGGATTATGCCATTCAGATGGAACGGAATGGGTACGAATTTTACCTCCAATCCGCCAAAAAACAAAATGATCCCGCCGCCCGCCGAATGCTGGAGATTCTGGCCGACGATGAAAAAAGGCATGAAGAGATCCTCTATGGTATTCAGGTCGGCAGACCGCAGATGATCGAAAGTCAAAAATTTGCGGGGATTAAAAATATTTTTCAGAAGTTGGCGAAGACTAAAAAACCGTTTATCAACGAAAAGGATTGTTTAAGCGAGGTCCTCCGCAAGGGCGTGGACCTCGAAGCCCGCAGCGTGGAACTCTATCGCAAAAACGCCGCCCAGGCCCCCGGCGCCCCGGAAAAAGAAATCTGGCAAAAATTGCAGCTTGAAGAAGAAAAACACCAGAAACTTTTGGAATTAACCCTGGAATTTGTCGATGACCCGGAAGTAATCCTGGAAAACGCCGAATTTCTATTTTACGGACATGACCGCTAGTTTCCGGAATCGTTAAGGGACGTTGGCTCCGCGATTTTGCGGTACCCCAGCGCCTTGATGATTTCCAGAATCTCCGTATAGCTGGGGAACGGCCGGTTGTTGGCCCGCTTGTAGGCGTCGATGGCCATAATCAGCTCGAATTGCTCATCGTTCATCTCCCCTTCTTCCGCCGAACGCCTTTCGTCCGGACGACGCCGGCCCGGTCCTCGCCTCCGGTCCCACCCGCAGCGGCGATCGGCCCCGGCTCGGCGCTCCAACGGAGTCTCCCGCCGATCCTCTTGCCCCTGCCTTCGATCTTCCTGTACGGTTTCTACTGCTTCATTCGATTCACTCATTAGAACAATTCCTCCTCATCTTCATCCTCTTTATCCTCCTCTTCCTCTACTTCGGCAGTCTCTCCCTCTTCCAGATCCAGCTCTTCCATGTCTTCAAATTCATCCTCTTCGTCCTCCTCCTCCTCTTCGTCTTCCTCGTCAACATCATCATCCAGCGTGGCCCGTTGTTCAATAATATCCTGTGCGATCTCGAGTTGGTCTTCCGGAACCATTACCGGCACCCCACGGGCCATGTCCGGCAGCCCCATCGCCTCCGTGTTCTCGTCTTCAATCAAGACGGGAATCTCCTGTTCCGCCAGAAGGGCTTTATAGAATTCCGCTTCGGCCAGATTTCGCGCGAACAACAAAGTGATGTATTCACGATTGTCTTCGGTATTTTTACTCACGTTCAACTCCTGCTGATAAAAGATCAACCCTGATTTTTTACCCAGGCCCCAAGACCGGGTCGTACTGTTATTTTCGTCCAAATCCGCTGCTAAAAGTTATCAAATTTTAGTGGAATTAGTCAAAAAAATAATTTTCTTTCTTTAAAAAAAATAGCCCTGATCAAGCAAAGTATAACTCCAAAACCCCCAAAAAGGGCTGGAAAACCATAAAAAATATAAAAAAAGTGCCGGAAAATACGATTTAGAGCCAAAATTCGTCATTTTTCAGCGTTTTTTTATTGCATTTTAACTGCCGGATAACTAAAAGATTGGCAGGATTGGCGTCAATCCTGAGTGTTTTCTTCAATTGTTTCTATTTAATCATGGAGGACCAAAAAACATGGCTAAGAAGAAAGCTGCTAAGAAACCCGCGAAAAAGGCCGCCAGCAATAAGGAAGTGCTGGTCGTGGCGAGCAAGATCAAAGCCTACATCCGTTCCAAAGACTGCATGTGCAGCTCGGACGCGATCGGGGCCATTTCCGACTGTGTCTATTGCTGTCTGGATAAGGCGATTGCCCGCACCCAGGCCAACCGCCGCAGTACGGTCAAACCGCAGGATTTCTAAGAAATCAGTCGCCGCGAAAGGAATTAACGCTTTCCAGCGGAAAGCCGTGCGGGCATACCCCTCACGGCTTTTTTCCTGCGCAGAAAGAATACCTTTTTCCCCCAAAACACCTTTTTCTAACAACATCGTTGTTGGTTTTCCGAATTTTTCCCGACACATTCCGGACTTGGGGCGCAAACTATGGGGGAAATCATCGATGATCGAAATCTTACGTAAAGGATATCCTATTGGACAGCAAAACAGAACAGGAAATCGTAGCCGGTTTGCGAGCAGGCCATCGGGAAGCTTGGCTGCGGCTGTATGATACCTATGCCCAACTGCTCTGGCGGCGCGTGGGACAACTGGTCGGCAGCGAATCGGCGGACGTGGCGGATGTGGTCCAGGAAACGTTTCTGGCCGCCGCCCGCTCAGCCGGAAACTTCGATCCCCAACGCGGCTCTCTCTGGCTGTGGCTCTGGGGTATCGCCCGCCGCCAGATCGCCCTGCATTATCGCCGCCTAGCCGTCAAAGGCCGGCTCGCCCCGTCGCAGCGCTGGTGGCAGTCCCTGGACGCCGCCAAAGCCGACTGGCTGGACGGTAAATCCGTGCTGCCCCCGGACGTGCTGGAAGCCGAAGAACTGGCCTCCCTGGTGCGCGCGGCTCTGCTGCAACTGCCGCCGGACTATCAGATACTGCTGCTGTCCAAATATGTGCAGGGCGAACCGTCCCAGCGGATCGCGGAACAGTTGCACTTTTCCGATGACGCCGTTCGCTCCAAACTGGCCCGGGCCCGCAAGCTGTTCCGCAAGGTCTTTAACAAATTAACTCATTCCGCTCCGAAAGAGCAGGAGGTGCGCCCATGAATCCGCACAAGCAAGAGAATAACGATAAACAATTTATGGAAATTTTAAAAGCGGTTGATAAAAAAGTCGCTCCCCCGGATGTAGCCTTCCTCAATCAACTGCGAAATCAATCCGCAACCGAATTTGAGACCGCCTTGACCCAAAAGCAACCCCGGTCCTGGAGGTATAAAATCATGCATTCCAAAGCCCTCAAATGGCTCACCCCCCTCGCCGCCGCCGCGGTAATTCTGATCGCCCTGGTTCTCTGGCCCGATACCGGCGTAACCAAAGTTTATGGCATGGCCGACGTGCCGGAATTGTTTTACACCGCAGATACTATCCACATGAAAGGAAAGCTGTTTTTCCCCAGTCCCGGTTCCGATAAAGAGCCGTTGGCTGTGGATGCAGACTATTGGCTGGATTTAAAAAACAATCGCTGGCGGAAAACGGATCCTGTGGTCTGTACCAGCCCGGAAGGAATGAAAATCAATATATCGGAAACAATCTGTGATGGGGGAGATTATGAAATAACCATCAACCATACAGAAAAAAAAGTTTTCTATGGCAAGGTAAGCGAGTATAAAAAATTGCTGTTCACACATCAGAATGCTTACACATTATTACAATTGGCCTGTGGGGATGTCGAACTGTTTGATTCTTACCAGTTGATCGGTCAGGAGGAAATAGAAGGCCAGATGTATAATATCTGGGAAGCCTGTTTGAGCCAGGATGGCTTTCCTGATGTAAAAATGCAAAGCTGGCTATCGCCGGAAACCGGTGATTTTGCCAAAGTCAAAATCTGGATGCAAATGGGCACAGAGGAGGAATGGTGTCAGCGGCTGGATATTGAATTAATAGAACGGAATGTGGAAATTCCTCAAGAGATTTTTTCTTTGATCCCTCCGGATGGCTATGCTTTGGAAAATACCAAAGAGACTGCCAATGATAATTCGCTTAAGGGGGGAATCATGGGCAGCTCCGGTGACGCCTGTTTAACAGGGCATATCCTGTTTGCTCTGGAAGATGGTGCTTTAATACTATGTTGGAGTAGTGAAGATGCCCAAACGGATATTTCCCGGAAATTTGAAGGCTTGGAATTAGGAGGATCGCTCCCCATACTCCCTTATGAGATCAATAGATTAAAAACGACTTATAAAGGCCAAGAGATTATATTTGACGGATATCATCTGGCATATACCCAAAGAGAGGGGAAATATTATGAATGGAGCATCTATTGTACTTCTATGGATTTACCAAAAAATTTCGAATTGTTAAGTTACGTGCTTGCATATAAAAATAACATGAATACAAAAAATCCATTTAAATTAGCTACCCAGCCTGTAATGAAAGTGATAAACAGTGATGACTTTCAATTGGTCCTGGGCGCTATGGCCGAGTTGAGCGACCACGGCCAACCCCCAGCCGGCATCACCTATGACCGCGTGCTGGACCTGGCCCAGCAGCTTCGGCAGCGGCAAGCCGTCCAATGACCCAAATTACACCGCCTCCGGCACCAGCTATCCTGCTGATCCCGGCGGCAGTTTATGAAAGTGCCAGCTACGGGGGGAAACCGGTGTTCCATGCTCTCGGAGCCGAAAGATCCGATAAAGCGTCAGAATCATCCCTCTCTCGAGGCGGTGGGGGCATTATTTATACCGGCAAAGATAGGCCGTATCTTCCCCGGCCTTCACCTTAAACTTTTTGCCCGCCTCCACCGTGAACGACTCGCCCGGCCCGTAGCTGCCCCATGCCGTTTCCCCCGGCAGTTGCGCCGCCAGCCGGCCGCTGACCACCGTCATCACCTCCACCGTGGCGGTTCCGAACTCATAGTCCCCCGCCGCCATCACCCCGATCGTCGCCGCCCCCTCCGCCGTGGTAAACCCCAGCGATTTCACCCGCCCCTCAAAATATTCATTCACCTTAAACATCATTCACTCCGGATACTACTTTTTACGGTTCAAACAAACCACCAGCGCCTCCGCGTCTGGCTGCAGCCCGCCAGCATACCAGAATCCCTTCCCACAGGAAAGGTCCGGCATAAAAATTCCATCGAAAAAAAAGCGGAGCCGTTTCCGGTTCCCGAAAAAGGCAGGATCACGAGGTAACTTTTGAATAATTCTTGATGAAATCATGGACTCGGGGACGTTTTTCCAGCCGGTGCCCGAAGAAGGGGAGTATTTTCATGATTTTATGATTATCCATATCATAATAATGTTTCAGGAAAACCGTCACCATCATGTTGGTCCGTACCACCCCCTGGGCGCAATGGATTAAAATCGGCAGATTCCGGCTCTCTTTTGTCAGTTGAAGGAACGATTCAATCTGCTGTACCGTGGGCGGGCAATCGGTTTTCATGGGTAGGCAAAACCATTTTATATGGTTTTGATCGCAATATCTTCTTTCCGCACGATACTGTTTAGAATATAATCCGGATTCCTTATCATTGAGTAAATTAACGATGGTTCTGATTTTATACCTGCGGCATACATATCGCAGGCCGAAATCCCCTAGAATTCCGCTTCGATACAAAATGCTGGGAACTACTGTTTTAAAATGGTATAAGAATTTTCGCCGGAAAACCAGCATTCCCGCGATCGCCAACACCAAAATCCCGGCCGGATATAGTACATTCATTTTCTAAGTACCCCTTTCTGTTTCTGCTTCAATCGCAGCATGGTTTTCTGAATAACTTGTTGCGCTAGCTGATGCTTCTGCGGAAGGTCCACCGGATTTTCTTCCAGGTAAGCGCGAAAAAACCGATAGCAGTCCCGGCTCGAAGCCAGATGATGGGGAATGATATTCAATTGAACCAGATTCTTCAGCCGGCTTCTTGGTGCCGGAAATACATGCCGGACAGTCCGTTCATTGTCAATAAACCAGAAGTGAAATCGATCCTTCTCCGTGTCGTCCACATGAATATTCCCCCAGCGCAAATCCCCGTGCGAAATCCTCTTCTGATGCAGGGAACCTACCGTATGCCCCAGATCCCTCATCAATTGCTTCTTACGGCAGCGAAATGCGGCCGCCGGCAGCTCCCGTCCTAGCTTTTCAACATACCGGCGCAGATTTAAAAACGAAGCGATCGATTCAGAAACCGCAAAATCGATATCCCCGTTCCGACCCGTCATAACAATGCAGGGGGCGGCGAATCCGTACTGGGCCAGCATGGCATGATTTTTCCACGTTCGCTCGGACCGGCTGCCCCGGAAAATCTCTTTGAGATACTCCAGCCAATTCCGGCGCAGATACTGCTTCAAATAAAACCCTTTCCCCTGCCACTCAAAATAGAATACCCGCGAATTCTCCGAACTGTTGACAGCGGTGAAAACGCCTTCCACCCGCCCGGGTCCTTCACATACCAGGTTTACCAGCGATTCCTGGTTATACTTCCGGAGAACCCGTATCTGATATCCCTGACAGCAGCGGCAAATGTAAGCATCTATATCACCGGCTGTCATGGTTGCACCATCGGCACGAAAACAACTTTTTGGCAGTCAACGCGCACGGGATATTTCTCCTGTCGAAGATTCCTTGGAAATCCACATACAGGGAATATAATCTGCCGTACCTTAAGCCAACCTGAAATAGACCTGAAATGGAAAGGATATTGTACAAAACAATGTGGTTATACCTTCGGCAGGTACACCAACACATCGGTTCCCCTGGCCGGGTCCGACCGGATTTCGATGGTCCCGCCGTGATGGTGGACGATCTCCTGGGCGATGGCCAGCCCTAACCCGGTTCCACCGTCCGCCTGCGCCCGGCTGGAATCCACCCGGTAGAACCGGTCAAACAGCAAGCCCAGCGACTCCGAAGGTATATTTCCCCCGTCATCATGTATCGTAATGGTCCAAAAGGCCGAATCATCGTCTGATATTGCGATTTGAACCATCCCGCCGGGCGGCCCATATTTCAGGGCGTTATCGATCAAGTTGTAAAACAGTTGTTCCAGCATATCCGGATTCCCATTTACCCAGGCTTCCGGAAATTCCCCGTGGCTGATCCTGTTCGCCCGCAGGTTGGGGCTTTTGGTAAATAGAACGATTGCCTTTTCCAGCACCACCGGCAGTTGGAGTTTTACCAGGTTTTTGTTTTTACCGCTATGGTCCAGCCGGGCCAGTTCCAGCAGTTGACAGGTCAATTTTTCCATCCGCTCAATATCATGCAGCGTATCGTCAATCGCTTCGGTATATTCTTTCTCGCCCCGCGGTTTTCGCCGTACCGTTTGCAGGGTGCTTTTCGCCAGAGCCAGCGGTGTCCGTAGTTCGTGCGAAGCGTCATCCGTAAATTGTTTTTGCTTGTGCATGGCCTGATGGAGCCGTGCCAGCATCTTCTGCAGCGAATCCAGAAACGGCTTCAACTCCTTCGGCACCCGGATATCCCGGAAATGGTCATCTTCCAGGTTACTATAGGTAATATTTTGCAGCCGTTCGCTTGCCTGGGCTATCGGGCGGAAGGCCCACAAAATGACGCACAGCATCAGCATCAGGGATCCGGCCACCACACTGCCGCCCAGCAGAATCAGCAGGGTTAGATATTCTTCCATTTCATGATAGGTATAACTGTTGGACAGTGCCACCAAAACGTGTAGGTCCTTGCCTTTTGCCTGGTGTCTCATCCACAGTACCCGGTAGGGATACCCCTCCATATTATAAAATACCTGGGATTCCGGCTGGGGCGGTTCCGCTGGCAGGGGGGATTGTAACAGCGGCCCTACGCCGTTAATGACCGGATCATATTGAAACTGGTTTCCTTCCTCCTTTTCCTCCCAGATCCGGTACCGGATGTTTTTCCCAATCAGCGGATTGCCTGTTATCGTCTGGATTTCTTTTCCGATTTCCCCCGGGCTTTCCTCATCGTCCAGAATCGTCTCGATCCCTTTCCCCATCGCCATTAAAGCCCGGTCAATGTTTTTTTGCAGGGCCTCTTCCATTTCCACATACGCCACGATCGACAGGGTAAGTATCACGGCCCCCAGCACCAGAGACAGCAGGACGGCCAGCTTCCACTTCAGAGACCACGATTTCATTGCGGCAATTCTCCCAGAAGGTACCCCTGCCCCCGAATCGTATGAATCAACGGATAATTCGGTTCGGTGTCCAGTTTCCGGCGCAGACTGGAAATATACACTTCTATTACATTGGAAAAGTTTTCCGACTGGAAATCATACAAATGCTCCATCAGTTCGGTCTTTGAAACGATCTCACCCGCCCGCATCGCCAGATATTCCAGCAGCCGGTACTCCAGCGCCGGCAAAACCACTTTCTTGCCGCTTGCCTCCACCACGTGCGTACGGGTATCAATATGCAGCGGCCCCACCTGAATTTCCGAGCTGGGCCGGCCGTGGCTGCGGCGGATCAGCGACCGGCACCGGGCCAGCAGTTCCTCCATGTCGAAAGGCTTGGTCATGTAGTCGTCACTGCCCAGATTGAGACCCCGGACAATCTCCTGCCGTTCTCCCCGTGCCGTCAATATCAAAACCGGTACCGCGTTATCCTGCCCCCGGATCGCACGGAGAATCTCCAACCCATCCACCTGCGGCAGCAGCAGGTCCAGGATAATCAGGTCATACGGATTGGTCAGCGCCAGATGCCGCCCGTCCTCCCCGTCGGTGGATATATCCACCACGTAGGATAACTCTTCCGTCAATACCTGCTTGATATTCCTGGCCAGCCGAATTTCATCTTCAACAATCAGCACTCGCATCAGACCGCGTTAGCCCTCTCTTTCCTAATTATCATAATATCCTGTTTTATAAACAGTTGCCTCTCTATCACAAAAACCGCATTCCTCCACTATACCAGATCGGGTCCCTCTGTGAAATCATTACTTTTTCGCCCCTTACCCCGCCCGGAATGAATAACAGGCGACTCGCCTGTTTTTTCCCCCCTCCTTCCCCATACCAATGTCTTACCCTTTAGCCTGATAACAAGGGTACGACGAGCTTATGACGCTGGCGTCATTTTTTATTTTTTTTCGAATTTTGTTAAACAAATATAGGATGTACAGGTGTCTCTTATTATAGAAGTCAAAATAAGCTGGAAAAGGGCCGTCATGTGAGTGATCAGGATCGTACTCATAATACCAGAGCTTTGCTGGAAACAGCTTATGAGGATTACGCCCATGACTTATATCGGTATGCGGTAATGATTCTGGCCGACCCGGGAAAGGCGGAAGATGTGATACAGCAGGTATTTATGAAAACCTTAAAAGCAGCCCCCCAGCTCCGCCGCCTCCCCTCCCTTTATATCTACCTTCGCACCGCCGTCCGAAACGAATGTTTTAACCTCCTGAGCCGGCAAAAGCGGCCCCTGGAGTCCATTCAGAACCCTTCCTCCCGGCCCCTCCTGGAAAAGGTGGATAAAGGAATCCCGGAAATAGAGGATAACGGCAAAATAGAAGAAACAATCCGCAGCCTCCCGCCCGATCAGCGGGAAGTCATCCACCTGAAAATCTACGAAGGAAAAACCCTCCAGGAAATTGCCCGGCTCCTGGACATGAATCCCAATACCATCGCCAGCCGCTACCGCTATGCCCTGGATAAATTACGGGAAAAATTACTCCCAAGCATTCAGGAAAAATAAATGCTATGTTCCATGATGATGAAGAAATCGAATCCCTGTTAAAACGCTTTCGGCCTGTTGGCCCCCCGCCTGACCTCAAGAAACGCATCTTCCCACCGGCCAGACCGCAATCCCCCACATTTTTAGAAAAGGCAACCCCTGAAAATTGCCTTATCCCAGCCCCGACCGTGAGGGAGGGGGTAAAAACCCCTGTTCTTGGTTCTAAAAATCGGATTTTTAGCAGTTTCCAAAAGTATAAATGGGCCGTCGCCGCCGCTGTGGTGATAGCCTTCGGCGCGGCCGCTTTATGGTTGTCCCAGCCTAAGATCGAAGACCGTCTTCCAGATGAATCAGCTCAGGATCAAGCTTTCCAGGACATCATTCATGCCGGCCAGGCCGCCCAGTTGCTGGCCGCCGCCGACTTGCTGGCCAAACAGCCGGGCGGATTGAAGTATGCACGGGAACAATATGAATATATTACCCAAACCTACGCCCATATGGAAGCCGCCGTCACGGCCCAATCCAAACTCAAATCTCTTTCCGAAAGGAGCGAATACCATGATTAACTCTGTCATAGTAAAAGTATCGGTCGTAATCATAGTAAGTATATTTTGCCAAAAGGGCTTTACCCAGGAAAACCCTCCGGTCCCTGAAGCCCTGCAATTTGAGAATTCTAATACCGACATTAAATGGTTTCCGAGTGCTATCAAGCAAATTGGAACTCACTTAAGTCCCGCTAGTGGGGCGGGGATCATTACTCCAACCCATGCTGCGGTTTACAATATTTTTTTCCGACGCAATGGTTGGCCTGATCAGGAAGCATGGGTTAAGATGGCGAAGGACGTGGTAAGTGAAAAACAATTTGAATTTATTCAACAAAACCAATTTATAACCGTTGTCGATCAAAACGGAAGAGGCATTATTCTTGAATATACGCTCTACGCTGTGAGCGAGGAAGATGCGAAAAAGATGGCCCAGCTCGCCATCGAAATATTGGATCAGGACGCCCTCACCAGGTTGGATGATCTAAAAAAAGAGTTGGAACAGGAACGTCAAAATCTTTCCCAGGCAGAACAGCAAATTTCCGAAATGAATGAGAATAAAAAGAATACTTCGGAAGGATTGAAGCAACTTAGAAAAATAACTTTTTATCAGGATGGTGAAGAAGCCAAACAAATGGTTGCGGAATTGAACAATATCATAAACCGGATTGATATTGATATAGCCGGATATGAAGCGAAGATTAAGGCCATATGGGAGAAAAAAACCCTTAATCCAGTGTTGGTTAATCAAATGTTATTCGATGTAGAAGTAGAATTGGTCGGCGCCCTGGCCCGCAAAAACAAGGCGGTAGCAATTCGGCAAGATACAATATTTTTTGTTACTCTGGTAGATAAGCTCGATAGCCTATCAGCAGAATTAAAAATCAAGCAAGAGGATATAAATAAAACCCAGGAGGAAATTAAATCCAAAGAAAATCTTCTCACGCAAATGCCCCCCGATTTTAGACCGGTAGAAGTAATCGACAATAAAGTGGTGATATCCCCCGTAAAGCCAGTTCAGTAGGATTATTATTGACGCCAGCGTCAAAAACTCTTCGATTCCCCGTTATTGGGGAGCCAGAGCTGTTTTTGGATGTCCATATCGACTTTTGGCGGTTCCGTCATTATTATCTTAGCCAGGCCTGCCCGTGGTCAATAGTATGGCAACCTCGAAATGCCGTCTTATCCCAGCCCCGCCCGTAAGGGCCTCTTGGGATATCGCCTTCGCTATCGGTCACACATTTCATCCCAGCCCCGCACGTCAGTAAGGGGGTCAATTTCCCTGTTGCCCACATGGATGGGGGTCGATTCTCCCATGGCCAATCTTGCAAAGGGTGCCACCTTCCTGCCTTCCAGCAGGGAGGTGTTCTTCAATCGTGCCGCGCCCGTGCCAGCCGTGTCTTCCGCTCCCACTTATCCCGCCCAGCGTCTCCCCTTTTACCATACTGACAGAAACCGGAACTACCTCCCCTTCCACGTCGCTGCCCCCATACTTCTCTTCACGGGGGGGGAACCGGCATTCCATGCTCTCCGAGGCAGGCACCAGCCTACACCGAAATCGCCGCGATCATTTGCCCCCCTCGACGCTCTCTCGTTGCTCGCTGCCCCCAGCCAATTCCCAGGTAACTCTCCCACCCTTTTCTTCTCATTTACCTGGCCGGATCCGAATCGCAGCCAGATTCTCCCTTAGCGGCTTGGATTCCTCTTTCTCGCCCCTGATGAAGTGACCGGCGGGAACGTCATATTCCATTTACGCCCGCGTCGAGAAAATGGGCCTCTCGGCCCTTCCATGCGCCCGAGCCGGAAATATTCTTCCGATCAATCGTCTAATCCGCCAACCCCCGAGGCGGTGGGCCAGCAAGTTGCGTTGAGTACGGCAATTCATCTGAAGTAGCAAACGATTTTACTCAGATTGTATTTTACAGAGTACCTCCCTCATATTCATCCGTACCGTATTTCTCACAAAACTTTTTCGCCTCTTCCCTTGTAAGTTCATCCAGCTTCTCTATTGCTTCTTTCTTATTCATGAGGGGACCATCTTTATATTGCCATCTTTTTTTTTCTTCATCAATAACACAATCTACATCATCATACATAAAATAAAGAGACAAAAACTCACTAATACCAACTCTATCGCCGGCATAAACATCATTCGTTATCCTATTTTCAATTTGTCTATACATTAATCGTATTTCCTGAGTACCTTTGTACGGACTCACTAATCCCTCAATGATTTGCTGTGAACAATAACACACATATATCTTAACCGCTTGTTCAAGGGTGGGCAATTGTACGCCAATCTTACTTATTGCTTTCATAATTTCTTTGGAAACTTCTTCCGTTACAATAGTATCGCTTTTTTCACATGCTAGGGCACAAAATTCATCCGTGATAAAATATTCTTCTAATGCAGTATTAGCCATATCAACGAATTCAGATGGTGTAAGCATACCTAATGAAAAACACGCCAGATATTCCCGAAAGCTCATATTTTTATTCATGATACTAAAATCGACTATAAATGTTTATCACATCTCTCTCAACATTAAAAATCCTCATATCCTGGCCTCGTCACTATTCCCGGAAATATTTTACAATAACCACGTTCGCTTCCGTTTCTATTTTGCCAAACGCCTCCATCATATACGCCAATGCTTTTTCCCGCGACCGGCTGCCGCTGCCCGACCCGATAATCGGAAAAGCCGCCGAGGCATATTTTTTCTCATTTATGATGGCCACAGCATTGAGTACAGACTGCTGAATCGAATATTTTGTCGCAAACCAGAGAAGATTGATACCTGCCACATGAATGATTGATCGGAAAGGCAAGTCCCCAGCCGAGGTTTCCACCGCCCCGCCCAGCCGCATGACCCCCTTTTTCCGCAATTCCCTGAACGGACCGGCACCCGCCCTTTTCCGGATCGCCCGAGAAACCCCCTGCGGCACCAGCAGCCACCAGGGAAACAGATTCCGGTTCCACGCGTTGACAATCACCTCCACTCTCTGCTCCAGAATATCACCGACAACTACTTCCGGCTTCATCGAATCCTTCCTCATCCCTCTTTCTCTTTTCTTCATCTGGTCGGATTTCTATCTGGTCGGGTTGAAAGCCATGCACTATTATCTTAAAAACCGTCCTCGATCCCAACTGATAAAGGGCATAATTCTGCCTGCCAAGAATTTCAGCAAATACCATTATTCATCCGGTCGGAGCCAGTTTTCACTGATAATAGCAAGGTCCAATAGATTTATCTGGTCATCCTGATTGATGTCAGCCGGATGGTAATATTTTGGTTTAGGAATGTCGGGCCATGGATGCGATTCAACCTCCACGCCGATTTGCCGCAAAGCATCCTCTAGCCGCATAACACTGATTCGCAGAGCAAACCGGCTGATTTTCTGCTGGACCATCGCCAGGCGAACATCGGCAATAGCTTTATAGACCTCTTCTTTGGTTAGATCTCCCAGGTCATTCTCCCCAATCATGCTTTTCAGGT
Source organism: uncultured Pirellulales bacterium (assembly GCA_964580995.1). Taxonomy (GTDB): domain Bacteria; phylum Planctomycetota; class Phycisphaerae; order Sedimentisphaerales; family SM23-30; genus JAKJEP01. The sequence continues at coordinate 1,709 of CAZOMV010000037.1, read as the reverse complement.
TATCCATCGCATGTTGTTCCTTTTCCAGAGCAGTCTCCAGATCATCCAGCATTTTTAGTTTCCCCGTCAGAGCGGATTTCAGGTCTTGAACGGCCAGTATATAGGAACTGCAAATTCCCACCGGTGCCTCCGATTCCACCCATTGTGGATCGGCATCATCGGCATCAGCGGTACTTCCTAATAATCCGTTATATTGTTGCGTCGAATCCCCGGCCATTTGCCCGGCGCCTTCATCGAAATTCCAATAGGCTATCAGATGGGAATCATTCGTGACCTGTATATTCATCCCCGCGATAATTTCACTCTGTGACAAAACTCGGTTGAATATCCGCACATCATCCATTTGTCCCTGATAATATTCGTCGATCGTACTCCAGTTGCTTCTTCCTATGTAATTTTGGGTCCGGATGACATTTTTAGGAATTTTGATAGTGCCGGTTCGGATCGGCTGGCCATTTTTGTAGATAATCACTTTTCCCGTACTGTCCTGCGTTACCGCAAAGTGTTGCCAGCGATCCAGTTCGATCGTATTCGCCGCGATCAGCCAGCCGCCCGAAGAATCCCGATATACCTCAAACAGCAAATCCCGGGACGTTCCCCCGCGGAAGAAAAGAATGTTGTTATTGGCCTGGCCGTTTCCCAGGTCCACAAATCGAGCCCAGTTCTTGCTGGCGGTCGGATATGCCCAAACCATAATGGTTAGGCCGTTGCTGAAATCGGAAAAACCATCCGGCAAATCCACATAATCATTGGTACCATCAAATTGCAGTGCCGAACCAGAGGGGCATATGGCAAATAGCGTGACTGGTTTTTCCGCCTGAAAATTGGTTTCCTCCTCCGTATAGTCGGCGGCCAGAATCGCATTCTCGAATTTTTCAATGTCCTGCGTGGTGAGTACCCCATTCTGAGCCATACTGGCATAGGTGTCAGGGATAACGGACCAGACGGCGGACGAGGTCACATCCAGAGTGGAGCCATCCGCATTATGCAGGATAGCCTGGTATTGGGCGGAAGAATTTTCCACAACTTGGTCGGGACCAAGGATTTCCAACTGCTGAGCCTCCATATTGGCACTGAAAAACAACAACCATAAACTGACTGCGAAAAAGCTTTTTGCCTGTTTCATCGCAAACCTCCTGTAAGAAATACGACATATCCGATTTTACCATAAACCGTTGTACCATAAACGGGTATCGCGTACTCATAAAAACTTTGCCGAAAATCCCATATGTATTGACCGCCATTATACCCGCCAGCAGGACAAAATGTCAATGTTTTTTCGCTCTTTACCGTTATTTGCCCTCACATACTTTGCAATCCCCCTATTTCCTGGTATTTCACAAGCAATTTTATTGCTGTCCCAATATTTTATGTATTGGCACGGGAATCCAGCTTTTCTCATCCGCATTCGTTTGCACATGATAATCCTTATTTTTTACCATGACTCGCCCGTCAAGGAACGTACAGCATGAGCGTCAAAAGGATAAAGCACCCGCATCATAAAAACCTCTCCTCCTCTTCACGGGGGGAAACCGGCATTCCATACGCCCGAGGCAGGCACCGGCCTGCCGCGAACTAAAGTTTACCCATTCGGCGTTCCCGTTGCTCGCCGCCACCAGCCAGAACCGCAGCCTAAAGCCGCCCGGGGGCGTGTGGATGTATCGCAGGAAAGCCACCAGCCGAATGCTCTTCACGGGGGGAAACCGGTG
>CAZOMV010000036.1:0-48131 GCA_964580995.1 uncultured Pirellulales bacterium | reverse complement strand
CCAGCCGCGGATAATCCTCCCCCTCCCGCAGCATCATCCACTCCGCCCCATCCCCCTCCGTAAAATCCCACCCCGCCCCCGTAAACGTACTTTCCATCATCATCCCCGCCGTCGTCTTACCCAATACATTTGATATTGTACCAGGATGGTTAGGATCAGGATTATAACCTATTATTAGGCCACTACCTTCAATATCCCAAAAACTATCGGCAATCGTACCATAATAATTATGTCCTGCCAGTCCGCCGACATAACTTTTACCACAGACTGAACCAATCGCATAGCAATTAGACATAATACCATGATCATTGCATCCGACTAGACCGCCAACTTCATATTCTCCGTTGACCGAACCAATTGCATAGCAATCAGTTAGCGTACCATTATTTGTTCCCACCAGACCACCAACGTCATATATGGCTTTACCAACCGAACCCGTCGCATAACAATTAGTGATTATACCATAAAAAAAATTAATTCCTACTAAACCGCCAGCCTCGTATCCGACCCCATTTACCAAACTGCTTGAATAACTGTCAATTATTGAACTATCATTTATACCAACTAATCCTCCGATAAAGTTATCTCCGTCGACAAAACCATTTGTATAACAGTTGGTAATGGTACTAGCAGAATAATTTCTTCCTACCAGACCACCAACTAAGCTGCCACCAGTTGAGAGCAACGCATTTTCTAGACCCAGATTTCTTATTGTAGCATTCTGGGTATAACCAAAAAGTCCAATGTAACTAGTGATTGCGGTTGTTGTATAGGTCAGATTGCTGATTGTATGGTTGTTGCCCTCAAAGGCACCAGTAAAAGGAATATTATCCGCTTCGGAATTATAATACCCAATGATATTATACTGCGTCCCGGTAAAAATGGACATATCGATATTAGCCATCAGTTTAAAACACTTCCCCCAATCCCCCGAATTCGCCCCGATAGCATTCATCTGATTCGGATCCCAGATCTGATACGGATCATCCGGCTCCCCCGTCCCCAGGCCATATTGCCCATACACCGGCAGCACTATCCCCAAAACCACCACTCCCAGCCACCAACCCGACCATCCCGACCATCCCAGCCAACCCGCCCGCCTCAGCATCCCCAACTTTTTCATCATAACCTCCAATCTCAATCTAAATCTTTATTTCCCAACCCGTCCCGACCTTTCCGCCAAGGCCCCGGAATCAGGCTCATTTCTCCCAAAATCACCATAACTTATTGCCATGCAACCATTTACTATCATTCCATATAAACGCAATAACCAACAAGTCTTCCTGACCAACTTGCCTGCTGTCGCAAAATCAAAAAATCCCATTCTTCCTTTGACTTTGCCCATTATACCACCCTCCCCGTCCCTCCGCAATCCCAATCTTTCCCCTCCCCGCTCTTTTCCCCGCGTACCGCTGGCTTCTAGCCGGCTCTTTTCCCCCACCGGCTTAGCATCCCCAGCTCCGTGGTAAAACTCTTTACGTCTTTTTTAGCAAGAAAAATTCAAAAACATATTAACTCTTTATTTTATATATATTTATCTGCGTTTATCTGCGTGAATCGGCGGATCCATTTTCTTTTTTTATCTGTCACCATTAAATCCTGCCTATCCTGCTATCCTTTCCGATTTCTGGGCGGCGTTTTCTGTTTCCCCTTCCCCCTCTGCCTCCCGTTCCCTCTTGTAACCGTCGAAAAACACCATAAATTCTTAGCTAATAATCATTTAATCAGTGTAATCCGTGAAATCCGTGGTTTCTATTATCCCTTACCCTCAATTATACCCCATATTTTCTAATAGTCAAATATAAATAATATTTTGTTTATATAAAAACATATATTTGTCCCAAATTAATCATAACTCCTTTCCGCCGCCTATATTAACTCACAAAAAATTTTACCCGTATTTTATCCCCACGTACCGCTGGCTTCTAGCCGGCTCTTCCCCCCACCGACTTTACCTCCCCAGCTCCCAGCCGCAACGCCGATCCGCCCTGCGCCCAGCACCCTTCGTTATCTTTTGTTCAAACTTTTCCCCCCTTCTTCATCTGGTCGGGTTGGTCGGGTTGAAAGTAAAAATTCTACCTCTATCTTACCAAAGTCAATCTGGGAAACCTGGGTAATATTTTTTGTTATGGTTCTCGCAGCGACCAGCGGGAGCGCCGCCAGCGTATAGTGGTCGCGGCGAAAAAAAGGGCCTCTTGGCCCTGTCACGCGCCAATATCATCCACTTTTACCACACTTTTACTCAACTTTACGCGCCTTTTACTCTGCTTTTATATCACTTTCTTCATCTTTTACTATACTTTGTTCGACATTTACCAACTCAACCCAATCTACCCATCCTTCCATTTTTACGCCCGTTACTTTGCGTACCAATCAACGACTTACAATAATTTTCATTTTCCCAAAACAAGAACTTACGAACGAAAATTGACGCAATACTCCACTCACTTACCGCCCGAATCTGGATTGGAATTTGACGCACAAATTTTTTGTACTAAAATAGATACATGAAAAATGAAAACGCTCCAGCCGATCATAAGTCCTGGTCCACCAGTATCCATCTCAAAAACAAACGCCATTTCAAACTGCTCGCCTGTGAAATCATCTATCGCGAAGCCTGCCTGCTGGCCTCCCAGTCCCAGCACCTCATCGATGTCGAATTTCTCGAAAAAGGCCTCCACGATATCGGCAAAGAAAAAATGCTCACCCACCTCCAGGAAAAGATAAACTCCATAGATACAAAGCGTTACGACGCCATCCTCCTGGGCTACGCCCGCTGCAACGATGGTGTCGCCGGCCTCCGCGCCCCCGCCATCCCCCTCATCATCCCCCGCGCCCACGACTGCATCACCTTCTTTTTCGGCTCCAAAGAAGCCTACGAAAAATACTTCTTCAGCCACCCCGGATCCTACTTTCGCACCACCGGCTGGACCGAACGCGGCGGCTATCACCCCGATGATCCCTCCAGCACCGTCATGGGCCAGTTGGGACTGGACCGAACCTACCAGGAGTATGTCGAAAAATACGGGGAGGAAAATGCCCAATATATTCTGCAAACCCTTGGCGCATGGCAAGATAACTATCAGCGAATCACCTATATCGATATGGGTTTACCCCTCGACCAGGAATACGCTGAGCTGGCCCGACAGGAAGCCGTCACCCGAAAATTGAACTTTGAACAGGTATCGGGCGATATGCGCCTACTCCGGAAATTACTTTCCGGGGATTGGTCCGACAATGACTTTTTAACCGTTCCGCCAAATTGGCAGATCGCCAGTGAAAATGACGGACGGATTCTGGTTGCTGTAAGTCCATAATATAAAATAAATTAAGTTTTTTATTGCAATAGTAGGAAAAATGATTATATTTTTGCCAGTGGCCAATTGGCGGCAAAGTAGCCGATACTAAAAACAATTTGGCGTGTAATGAGTAAGGCTTCTATTACTGGCTGGTACCGTTGTTCGGGCCAGCTGGGGAAGGAACGAACCATGATTACGAAAGAAAAGAAACAAGGTGTAATTAAAGAGTTTGCGACTCATGACGGCGACACAGGGTCACCGGAAGTGCAGATTGCGGTATTAACCAATCGCATCATAGAGCTGACGGAACATTTGAAAGTGCACAAGAAAGATTATGCCACTCGCCGTGGCCTGCTGAAAATGGTTGGACGTCGCTCCAGCCTGTTGAAATATCTCTCGCAGAATGACCGGAGCCGCTATAGCGCGATCATAAGCCGGCTTGGTTTACGAAAATAGTGAGATGAATACGTTTACGGATTTGGCTCGATACGTGCAAGGGGTTCTTCTGTGTGTGAATCAGATGGAATAGCGTTTTAGTCATTTACGTTGAAAAAAAAATAACCATTGAGTGATAGAATATTTGTATTTTGAACAGTCGGAAGTCGGAAAAAAAGAAGCAGGAATGCAGGAAGCAGGTAAGTAGAGATGTCTATGGTGAGAAAAGTTGAACGACAAATAGCGGGAAGAATGTTATCGATTGAAACGGGGAAATTTGCCAAGCAGGCCAGCGGAGCGGTGGTGGTTCGGTATGGGGATACGATGGTACTGGCAACGGTGGTGTCGGCTGCGCCGCGGGAAGGGATAGATTTTTTCCCTCTGACGGTGGATTACCGGGAAAAAACATCCGCTGCCGGCAAATTCCCCGGTGGTTTCATCAAGCGGGAAGGCCGCCCCACCAACAAAGAGATATTAACCATGCGTTTGATTGATCGGCCCATTCGCCCGATGTTTCCCAAGGGGTTTATGAATGAAGTTCAAATCCAGTGCCTGGTTTTGTCCGCCGATCAGCAGAATGATCCGGATATTCTGTCCATGATCGGTTCCTCCGCTGCTTTGGCGATCTCGGATATTCCGTTTGAGTGCCCGCTGGCCGCGGTTCGCATCGGCAGAATTAACGACGAATTCATCATCAATCCGCTGCATTCAGAAATGAAGAATTCCACGCTGGAACTGGTTCTGGGCGGACACAAAGGCGCTGTCAACATGATTGAAATTTCCGCGCAGGAATTGCCCGAAGCCGTGATCGGCGACGCCGTTGAATTCGGCCATAAAACGATCATTGAAATTTCGGAAATGATTATTGAACTGGCGGCGGATTGCGGCAAGGAGAAATACGAATTCACACCTTTTGACACCACGAAACTGGAAGAACTGCTGGAACAGAAAATCGGAAACGCGTATCGGCAGGCCCGATCGCTTACCGGCAAAAAAGAACGAGCGGATAAAATTCAGTCCCTGTTCGAAGAGTTTGTACTGGAAATCTGCCCGGAAGGCGTCGAAACCGAATACAGCCCGGAATTGATCCGGATGGCGACTGAGGCGTTTGAAGAGAAGAATGTGAGAGCCGAAATTCTTTCGGGCCGCCGCAGTGGCGGACGCGGATACGAAGAGATTCGCCAATTGTCCGGCGAAGTAGGAATTCTGCCCCGCACGCACGGTTCGGCGGTATTTACCCGCGGTGAAACGCAGGCACTGGTAACGGCAACCTTAGGCACTGCAGGGGATGTTCAGATCGTCGATGGTTTGCTGGATGAATACAGCAAACGATTTATGCTGCATTATAACTTTCCTCCCTTCTGCGTGGGAGAAGTAAAGCGAATTATGGGACCGGGGCGACGGGAAATCGGCCATGGCGCTTTAGCGGAAAAATGTCTGGCAAATACCATGCCTGCCGATGAGGATTTCCCTTATACCGTCCGGCTGGTCAGCGATATTCTCGAATCCAATGGTTCCAGTTCGATGGCTACCGTTTGTGCGGGCACGCTGGCCCTGATGGACGCGGGTGTTCCGATTGTCCGGCCGGTAGCCGGCATATCCATCGGAATGGTGAGTGATGCCAATCGCTACATTCTTTTGACGGATATCATAGGAGAAGAGGACCATTATGGCGATATGGATTTCAAAGTAGCGGGCAGCCAAAAAGGAATCACCGGCGTGCAACTGGACCTCAAATCGCGGGGTATCGCCTTTTCCATCATACGCGAAACCCTGGAACGGGCCCAGAAAGCCCGCATGCAGATTCTTCATACCATGCTGAGCGTGCTGAAAGAGCCGCGTCCGAGTCTTTCAGTCTATGCCCCGAAGATGACCTCGATGCAGATTCCGGTGGACCTGATCGGCAAAGTCATCGGTCCGGGCGGCAGAGAGATCAAGGCCATCCAGGAAAAAACCGGCGCTACGATCGAGATTGAAGATAGCGGGATGGTATTCATTTCCTGTGTCGGCGGCGATGGCCACCTGAAGGCCAAGGAGATGATCGAGTTGATCACCGAACCGGTGAAAATTGGAAAAGTGTATCAATGCCGGGTCGTTTCGATGAAAGATTTCGGTGTATTTGCCGAATTGGCTCCGGGCAAAGAAGGCATGTGCCATATCAGCGAACTGGCGGATCAATATGTGCAGTCTGTTTCGGATATTTGCAAGACCGGTGATATGATGCCCTTCAAAGTCATCGCCATTGATGAAATGGGACGCATTAAATTATCCCGGAAAGCGGCCCTGCTGGAAGAAAAAGAGCAAACCGCTTAAGCTCTGAACCGCGGATGTTTTGAAAGTTGACATTCTGAAAGCGGACAGGTAAATCCCATTCGCCATGTGGAAAGTATGTCTCATTACCTTTGTTCTCGGCCTTTCGGTTGCGGGTTTGATCGCATGGCAAATGTGCCTGCGGTGGCTCCGCAAACAAACCGCCAAGGAACGTAAGCTTCTCCAGCGAACCCGCGGTGCGGAAAAGCTGGCGGAACTGGGTGCCCTGGCCAGCCACCTGGCCCATGAAATTCGAAATCCGCTTTCCACGGTCAAAGTGAATTTGCAGCTTCTTTCGGAAGATATTCGCAATTTGTTGAAAATGGCTAAAAATTCCGATGCCGGATCGGTCGATTCTTCCGCCGAACTGTGCCAGAAATACAATCGTCAGTTGCGAAAAATCGAGACCATCATGAAGGAAACGGATCGGCTGGCGGATACCTTGAATGATTTTTTGCGTTATGCCGGCCGTATGGAGATTCATACCAGCAGGCATGATATCAACGAAATCCTGGATGACCTGATCGATTTTTATGAACCGCAGGCCATCGCCAAATCCGTCCAGATGCGCCATTGCCTGAGTGAGAAACCGGCGTACTGCCCGGTGGATTCGGATTTATTGAAACAGGCCATTCTGAATTTGTTTATCAACGCAACCCAGGCAATGACCGACGGGGGTGAACTGATGATCCGCAGTACGATTCAATCCGATACCGTGCAGATCGATGTGATCGATACCGGACCGGGCATCGCACCGGAAGAACAGGAAAAAATTTTCAACGCCTATTATACCACCAAACCAGGCGGTTCCGGTCTGGGGCTGCCGACCTGCCAGCGAATTATCGAAGAACATGGCGGCCAGCTTTCTTTACATAGCGAGGTGGGAAAAGGGTCTATTTTTACTATTACATTGCCCTTATGCAGGGAGTAAAATATAGTAACGCAAAATGATAAACCGGTTTTGAGAATGAACAAAACATGACAGAACAACCCCATATATTGATTATTGAAGATGAAGCGGCGCATGCCGAGGCACTTTGCGAGGCGCTGGAGCGGGAAGGATTCCGAATCAGCACCGCCGGCAATGGTGAGGAAGGCCTGCAAAAGTTCCACAGCGGAAATTACCATGTCATCATAACCGATTTGAAGCTGGGCGGGCCGGTCGATGGCCTGGGAGTATTAAAGGAGATTATTGATACCCACCGGGAATGCGAAGTGGTCATGATTACCGCGCACAGTTCCATCGATACCTGCAAAGACGCCCTGCGGCAGGGCGCCTACGATTATATCGAAAAACCCATTGATCTGGACTTGCTGCGGGCCGTGGTGAATCGGGCGGTTCAGAAAGTTACTCTTTCCCGGGAAAACCACCGGTTGCAGGAAAAACTGGAGGGGAAATTCGGGTTCGCGGGTGTGGTGGGCGAATCCCCTCATATGTTACGCATCCTGGACAAGCTTCGCCGGGCGGCGGACTCCAGCGTGCCGGTTTTGTTACAGGGGGAAAGCGGCGTCGGCAAAGAGTTATTGGCGGAGGCCATTCACAACAATTCATCGCGCAAGAAAGCCCCTTTCACACCGGTCAACTGTGCCGGGCTGACCGATTCTCTGCTGGAAAGCGAATTGTTCGGCCATGTCAAGGGCGCTTATACCGGCGCCATGACCGACCGCAAAGGTTTGTTTGCGGTATCGGACGGGGGATCCCTGTTCCTGGATGAAATTGGGGACATGCCATTAAAAATGCAGGCGAAGCTGCTGCGGGTGCTGGAAGACGGGATTGTCGTACCCGTGGGAAGCACCACCGGCAGCCGGGTCGATGTGCGGATTATCAGCGCTACCAATCAGGATCTGGAAAAAATGGTCGAAGAAAAAGAGTTTCGGCAGGATTTGTATTTTCGTATTCGGGGAGTCGATATCGATATTCCCCCTTTACGGCAAAGGCGGGAGGATATTCCCCTGCTGCTGAACCATTTTCTGGAGGAATTTTCTCAATCGGAAAACCGCCCCGTACGGGGCTTCACGCCCGCGGCCCTGCGGATTCTGAAAAATTATGACTGGCCGGGTAATATCCGTGAATTGCGCAACACGGTAAAAACCATGATTGTTTTAGCGGAATCGGAATTGCTCGACGTGGGAGACCTGCCCTTTGAAATGCATAAAAATACCGGCGATGAAAACAATCTCAGCAATCTGGCGGGAGTCAACCTGAACGAACTGGAAAAAACCGCCATCCTTCGCACCCTGGATATGGTGGGCGGCAACCGGGAAATGGCCTCCAAAATGCTCGGCATCGGAGAAAGAACTTTATACCGAAAGATCAAAGAATACGGACTCTAAACGCATTGTGTCATTGACTCCCCGGCTTCCGCGCATATTTGAATAGTTCTTTTTGTATATTTATTGGTTCAACTCCAAAAAGTCGCTTATTTCTGGATGGTTACAGGAGATGGATTTATCGCATGAAGTCCTCCGGCATAAGTAGCGGCCGTGGTAAATATGGGCGGTACCGTGAGATCCCGCCCCATGCCGAATGCACCAGGAAGGCGCTCGGGTCGCTTCCCAGCATTGCCCTATCCTCCTTCCTGATGGTAATATTATACCCAGCCCTGCCGGTGGCATAAAGCAATAAATCCAAAACACTTATATCAACAATAAGCCGCGTTTCCACCAACTAATTTGATGTTGATCCTTATTTTTTTGGGGGAATTTTTTTGTACCGGTTGACAGGGGGCGAATTATGGGTTATATTTAATACGAGAAATTTTTCTCGATATAATTTTCTCGATTAAACAGGAGTTAGAAATGGAATACAAAACCGGTATCTCCGAGGCGACGATGCGTCGGCTGCCAATCTATGTCCATCTTCTACGCAGCTATGATGAGAATAAGGTCGAGAACATTTCGTGCAGCGACATCGGACGGCATCTGAATTTTGACCCAACCCAGGTGCGAAAGGATCTGGAGGCCACAGGGATCATCGGCAAGCCGCGGGTGGGATTCCACGTTCCCTCACTGATCATGGCGATTGAGGATTTTCTGGGGTGGAACAATGTCAATGATGCGTTTCTGGCCGGGGCGGGCAATCTGGGCGCGGCCCTGCTGGGGTATGAACGGCTGAAGGGATACGGGGTTCATATCGTGGCAGCGTTCGACAGCGATCCAGCCAAGATCGGCAAGGATATTTACGGCCACCCGGTGCTCTCGATTGACCGGATGACCAATCTGGCCAAGCGGATGCACGTATTAATCGGGATTATCACGGTTCCAGGCGAACATGCCCAGAAGACCGCGGAAATGATGGTGGAAGGCGGAATCCGGGCGATCTGGAATTTTGCACCCGTAAGTTTAAGTCTGCCCAGTCATATTATCGTTCAGAATGAAGAATTGTACTATTCGCTTGCGTCCTTATCCCGCAAGCTGGCTGATCATATAAACCAACAAACTGTATTAGATGGAGTATCCCAAGATGGAAGCAACCCAAACGCGGCCGATCCGGTCGCAAAAATTTGAGGCGGTCTGCGCGATCCTTGAGCGTTACAAGCGCCAGCCGTCCAAACTGATCCCGATCCTTCAGGCGGTGCAGGATGAATACCGTTACCTGCCTGAGGAGGTATTGAACTATGTGGCCACTGCGCTGGGGATCCCGCCGGCGCGGGTGTTCGGAGTAGCCACGTTTTATACCTATTTTGCCCTGGAGCCGAAGGGGAAATACGTCATCCGGCTCTGCGACGGCACGGCTTGCCATGTAAAGAATTCGATACCGATCCTGGAAGCACTGCGGGAGAAGCTGGGCGTTACGGAAAAGCAGAAAACCACGCCGGACATGCTGTTTACCGTGGAAACGGTCGCCTGCCTGGGTGCGTGCGGGCTGGCGCCGGTCGTAATGGTCAACGGCGAGGTCCACAGCCGGATGACTCCGGATAACGCCGTGAACCTGATCGAGGAACTGCAAAAACAAGAACAAGCCGCCGGTGAGCGGAAGGAGATATGCTGATGATTGCCACGAAAGACACCGCCCCGGAAAAATGGGCCGCACTGCCGCAGGTAGCGGGACGGCGGGTGATTGTATGTGATGGAACGGGCTGCCGGGCGAATGGCTCGCAAGCCGTCTATGATGCGTTCTTTAAGTGCATCGCCGCTACCGGAGCGAAAGCATCCGTGGAGTTTAAATCCGAATCCCAGAATGGTTCGATTCCGGTTACCCGCAGCGGCTGCCAGGGAATTTGTTCGCAGGCGCCGCTGGTGACGATTCTGCCGGATAACATACTCTATATGCGGGTGAAGCCGGCGGATGTGGAGGAAATCGTTCGCAAGACCCTGGGGGAGGGCAAAATTGTCGAGCATCTGCTCTATCATAAACCAGACACCAACGAGACCTGCCGCAATGCGGCGGAGATTCCTTTCCTCAACCGGCAGAAACATGTGGTCCTGCGGGATGTGGGGTATCTGGATCCGGAGAGCATGAGCGAATATCGGAGTATGGGTGGTTATGAAGCAGCCCGGAAGGCGTTTACCCAGATGACACCCGAGAGTATCTGCCAGGAAATCAGCCGATCGGGCCTGCGGGGCCGCGGCGGCGGCGGGTTTCCGACCGGGCGGAAATGGGAAGCCGCCCGTGTGCAGACCAGCGTAAAGAAATACGTGATCTGCAATGCGGACGAAGGCGACCCCGGTGCTTTTATGAATTGCTCGGTCATGGAAGGCAATCCGCACAGCCTGATCGAAGGGCTGATGATTGCCGCGCGGGCCATCGGGGCGGATGAGGCGTACTTATATATCCGGGCCGAATATCCGCTGGCGGTCAAACGCATGAAGCAGGCGGTGGCCGATGCGGAGAAGGCCGGGATTCTGGGCGATAATGTGTTCGGCACCGGTCAACGGCTGCACTGCGAATTGAAGGAAGGCGCCGGGGCCTTTGTCTGCGGGGAAGAGACGGCCATGATCGCCTCCATCGAGGGGCAGCGCGGCATGCCGCGGCCCAAGCCGCCGTTCCCGGCCCAGAGCGGTCTTTGGGGCAAACCCACCATTATCAACAATGTGGAAACCCTCACCCAGGTCACCGGGATCATCCGGGACGGGGCGGAAGCGTTCCGCAAAAACGGCACGGAAGCGGCCCCGGGCACCAAGACCTTCTCGCTGACCGGGCACGTAGCCAATACCGGCTTGATTGAAATCCCGCTGGGCACGACGCTGGGGGAAGTGGTTTACAATATCGGCGGCGGGGTGACGGACGATGCCGGCCGGCTGACCCGCGATGGTTTCAAGGCGGTACAGATCGGCGGCCCTTCGGGCGGCTGTCTCACCGAAGACCATATCAATCTGCCGCTGGACTATGATGCCCTCCGCGGGGTCGGGGCGATGGTCGGCTCCGGCGGGCTGGTGGTGATGAATAAACAGACCTGCATCGTCAGCATCGCCCGATTTTTTATGGATTTCACGCAGCGGGAATCGTGCGGAAAATGTATTCTCTGCCGGGAAGGGACCAAACAGATGCTGGCCCTGCTGGACGATATTATCGAAGGCCGCGCGGATGCCAATACGCTGCCCCTGCTGGAGAAACTGGCCGGTGCGGTGCAGAAGGGTTCGCTGTGCGGCCTGGGGAAGACGGCCCCGAACCCGGTGTTATCCACTCTTCGCTATTTCCGTGAAGAATACGAGGCCCATATTTTCCAGAAGCATTGTCCGACCGGGCGCTGCAAGGCCCTGCGCAAGCCTTCCATTAATGAGGCCAAATGCAAAGGCTGCACCGTCTGCGTGTCGAAATGCCCCGTGAATGCCATTAGCGGCGAGAAGAAGAAGCCGCACCGTATTAATCCAGCACTTTGTATCAAATGCGGCGCCTGTGCGGAAGCCTGCAAGTTTGCCGCTGTGGAAGGAATATAACCATGACCCAATCAGCTACTATAACTATAGATGGAAGAATTGTACCAATCGAAGGCGAACGCAACCTGCTGGAGCTGGTGCGCAAGGCCAAAATTGAATTGCCCACCTTCTGTTATCATTCGGAACTGAGCATTTATGGCGCGTGCCGCCTGTGCCTGGTGCAGGTGGAAGGCCGCGGCATCATGGGAGCCTGTTCGACGCCGCCGGAGCCGGGGATGATTATCCGCACCAGCACGGAGGAGATCCGGGAAATCCGGCGCATCACGATTGAGCTGCTGCTGGCCAGCCATAATGGGGATTGCCCAACCTGTGCCAAGAGCGCCAATTGCAAACTGCAGTCGCTGGCCCGCCGGATGGGAATCGAGCAAATCCGGTTTAAACCGCTGCAAAAACCGGCGGAAATAGACAAGTCTTCGCTGGCTTTGGTTCGCGATCCGAACAAATGCATTCTCTGCGGCGACTGCGTGCGGGTGTGCAATGAAATCCAGGGGATCGGCGCGATTGATTTTGCCTATCGCGGCAGCCAATCCGCGGTGGTTCCGGCCTTCGGCAAGAATCTGGGGGATGTCGAATGCGTCAACTGCGGACAATGCGCCTCGTTCTGCCCAACCGGTGCCTTGACATACAAATCGGAAACGGAATCGGTGTGGAAGGCCCTGAATAATCCCAGAAAAAAAGTCGTGGCACAAATTGCGCCGGCGGTGCGCGTGGCGCTGGGCGAATGTTTCCAGGTTCCGGCCGGAACGGAGACGACCGGCCGGATTGTGGCGGCCCTGAAAGCGATCGGCTTTGCGGCGGTCTATGACACCTCCTTCACCGCCGACCTGACGGTGCTGGAGGAAGGCACGGAGTTTTTGAAACGGAAGACGAAAAACGAGCGGCTGCCGCTGTTCACCTCCTGCTGCCCGGCCTGGGTAAAATTCGCGGAACAATACTATCCCGAACTGCTGCCGCATCTATCGAGCTGCAAATCGCCCCAGCAGATGTTCGGTTCGCTGGCCCGTGAGACTCTCCCCAAACAGTTGAACGTGACGCCGGAGGATCTGGTCATTGTATCCATCATGCCCTGCACCGCCAAAAAGTTCGAGGCACGCCGTCCGGAATTTGCCCGCAACGGCCAGCCGGATATTGACATTGTGCTAACCACCCAGGAACTGGCCCGGCTGATCGAGGAATCGGGCCTTGATTTCCAGGCCCTGGAACCGGAAAGTCTCGATATGCCGCTGGGTTTTTATACGGGTGCCGGCGTGATTTTTGGCAATTCCGGCGGAGTTAGCGAGGCGGTTTTACGTTTCGCCGCGGAAGCCGTTACCGGCAAGCCGCTAACGAAGGTCGATTTCCATGAGGTACGCGGCGAAGGCGGACTGCGGGAAGCCCGTATCAATCTCAACGGCACGGAACTAAAGCTGGCGATTGTGCACGGCCTGGCCAACGCCCGGGTGGTGGCGGAGAAGGTCCGCTCCGGGCAGGCCGATTATGATGTGATCGAGGTTATGACTTGCCCCGGCGGCTGCATCGGCGGGGCCGGCCAGCCGATTTCCACCGGAAACGGTTCGACCAGGAAGGTTCGTACGCGGAGTCTGTATGAAGCGGACAAATTCCTGCCGCTGCATAAATCACAGGATAATCCTTTCATTACCCGCTGCTATCAGGAACATCTGGGTACCATCGGCGGCCATAAATCGCATGAGCTGCTGCATACCCACTATTACAACCGGCGCCGGCTGGACAGCGAGGAAATCTCGCTGACGGACGCCCAGGGCGAGAACCGCATCGAGGTCAAGGTCTGTGCCGGAACTTCCTGCTTTGTACGCGGCTCGCAGAAGCTCCTGCATGAGCTAATCAACCATGTGGAAGAAAACAGCCTGCAAAACCGGGTGGATGTTCGCGCGAATTTCTGCTCAGAAAATTGCAGCCACGGCCCGACGGTGATTGTGGGTGAAAAACGATTATCGCACTGTACTTTTGAAATGGCCCGCGATACACTGCAAGAGGAATTGAAAAATCAATCATGAGGTAATTTGGCATGACATCTGAAATCCCCAGCGCTGTGCTGCCGGCGAATATTCGCGACCGCTATGATTATCTGCTTCAGTGGCTCAGTGAAGACCGCGCCGAGGCGCTGGAATCGCTATGGCGAGCCGCGGACGAAACCCGATGCCGGTTTGTTGGCCATGAGCCGGCCGTCTGGGGCACGATCAAGATTTCCAACCATTGCGATGAGGATTGCGGTTTTTGCGGACTGCGCACGAGCAATCAGGGCCTGGCCCGTTATCGTCTGGGCCGGGCGGAGATTTTGGCCGCGGCGAAAGCGGCGGCGGCGGCGGGCTGCCAAACCATCGTATTACAGGGAGGTCGGGATCCGGAACTGGTTGCGGAGAGAGTTTCGGATCTGATCCGCGGCGTGCGGGAAGAAACCGGCCTGGCGGTGGCGCTAAGTCTGGGGGAACAGCCCGAAGCGGAACTGACCGCCTGGCGCAAGGCCGGAGCGACCAGTTATCTATTACGATTTTTAACCGCCAATACCACTCTGTACCGTTTTCTTCATGCCCTGGATTGCGACGATCCGCGGCGCCGCTTGCCTTTGCTAGAGAAACTCCGACAACTGGAATATACCGTTGGCAGCGGAATTTTCGTCGGGTTTCCTGGACAGAGTCTGGCCAGCCTGGCGGATGACCTGGAATTGATCTGCAAACTGGACCTGGACATTATTCTGATCGGCCCCTATATCTGGCCGGCGGGACCGGCGGGGGAAAGCATGCCGGTGCGCGAACGTGACCCGAATTCCGCCCAGGCGGTACTCAAGGCCATCGCCCTGGCACGGCAGCTTTGCCCCCAAGCGGACATTCCGAGCCTGGCAGCACTGGCATCCGTCAGCTACAACAACATCCACGCCACCGTTTTGCGCCGGGGCGCCAACGTTCTGGTGATTGACGCAACCCCCCCCCTGCAACAAGGCCAGTATCGCTGTTATCCGGGACGGCGGTACCTGGATATTCAGTCCCTCAGCGGCGAAATTGGCGGCGTTTTACACCGGGTCCAGGAACCATGCCGGTGCGGGACCAATCCCAGCCAACCCGCAGACCCCGAAGAAGATCCTACCGCGGTCCAGCCGACCGAAAAACGGATCTGTATCGGTATCTGCATGGGCAGTTCCTGCTTTTCACGCGGAAACAATCGTGCGGTCACAGTCATAAGGGACTTTATCACCAGCCGGTCTCTGGAAAAGCGGGTGGTAGTAGAAGGACACCTTTGCCAGGGTCAGTGTAAAAACGGACCGAACATCCTCATCGATGGCCAATTGCATCAGCAGGCAAACCCGGTGGGTATTATCGAGTACCTGCAACAGCAACTGAAGGGTAAGGAATAATCTATGGAAACTCCCCCCCCCATCTATACCGAACGGAACGAGTGTCAGGATTGCTTCAAGTGCGTGCGCGAATGTCCTGTAAAAGCGATCAAGATCGGAAACTCCTGCGCGAATGTGATCCAGGAATATTGTCTGGCGTGCGGGCATTGTGTGGATGTCTGCCCCAGCGGCGCCAAACGCGTCCGGGATGATCTGGATGCCACCCGCCGCCTGCTGGAACTGAAAAAACAGGTTTTTATTTCTCTGGCTCCCTCGTTTGTATCGGAATTTCCCGGCGTATCCCCTGCCGCCCTGATCCGTGCCCTGAAGCAGTTGGGTTTCTACGGAGTTTCGGAAACCGCACTGGGCGCGCAGATGGTTTCAGGCAGCGTGGCAGCCCTGCTGAATGATCCAACGCCGCGTCTTTTGATTTCTTCGGCTTGTCCGGTAATCGTGGATTATCTGCAAAAATACCAGCCTGCCTCCGCCGCTTCTTTGACCCCTCTGGCTTCACCGGTGCTCTCGCACAGCCATCTGCTCCGTTCCATCTATGGCCGGGATATCGGGATTGTCTTCGTATCCCCCTGCATTGCCAAGAAACGCGAAGCGGACGCCTATCCAAATCTGCTGGATGTTGCCATCACTTTTGATGATTTGCATCGCTGGTTTGCCGAAAAAGGAATCCAGCCAAATTTTATCGTACCGCAACCGGAGGACCGTTTTGTACCGGAGGCAGCCGAAGAAGGCGGTCTGTATCCCATTGACGGAGGAATGTCGGCAGGAGTCAAGGCCGGCTGTTCCGCCATTGAGGCCCAATGTATGTCCTTTTCGGGAATTACCACAATTCAAAAAGCCCTGGACGGTCTGCTTAAAATGCCGCTGCAGCATCCTCTGTTTCTGGAACTGCTGGCCTGCGAGGGCGGCTGCGTGAACGGGCCTAAGGCCGCCGGTCACAGCGGCACAGTTTTAAAACGGGGCCAGATTATCCGCTATGCCCACCTGCCCCCCCACCGTCCGACCCGCCCAGCGTCCGCCCCGTCACTCACCTACCAGGCGGTCAACCTGAATCTGACGCGACAGTACACGGAGGCTCAGATTCTGGAATGCCTCCGTTCCATCGGCAAGCAAAAACCGGAAGACGAATTGAACTGCGGGGGGTGCGGCTACGACAATTGCCGCGAGTTTGCCAAGGCCCTGGTGGACGGCAAGGCGGAAAAAGTAATGTGTGTCACCTATATGCGCAAGCTGGCCCAAAAGAAAGCCAACGCCCTAATGGCCCGGACCCCCAACGGCGTGGTCCTGACGGACGCGGACGGCAGGATTATCGACTGCAATGCTAATTTTGTCCGGATGCTGGGACCGGAGACAGAAAAAGCCTTCGCGGACAAGCCGGGACTGGAAGGTATTGAGCTGCGGGTTCTGGCGCCGTTCCACAATCTGTTTCAGACGGTTCTTGATAAAGGGGATGACATTCTCAATCGCGATATTCGATTCAAACAATCGGTGCTGCACGCTTCGATTTTTTCCATCGAGAAACATCACGTGGTCTGCGGCATCTTCCAGGACATCACCCGCCCCTCGGTGGAAAAGAAACGGGTGATACACCAGGCCCAGGAAGTTATCCGTAAAAATCTGGCCACCGTCCAGAAAATCGCGTTTCTGCTGGGGGAAAATGCCGCCGAATCGGAGGTCACTCTCAACGCAATTATCGAATCCTTCGCCCATATGGATCAGACGGACACGGAAGAAAGCCCCTCCGAAGAGGAGACACATGGCCAACGGTGAGTATTTTCTGGAAGTGGCCCACTGGCAACACTGCAAACACGGCCAACTCGTGTATGGCGATGTATTCCTCAGTCGGCGGATCAAGGAAGAGGATCGAGTGATTTCGGTCCTTTCGGATGGGCTGGGCAGCGGGGTCAAGGCGAATGTGCTGGCGACCCTGACAGCTACGATGGCCGCCAAGTTCACGGAAAATTACACCAACGTCAAGCAGACTGCCGAGGTAATCCTCGACACCCTGCCCGTCTGCAGCGTGCGGAAAATAAGCTACTCTACCTTCACGATCGTGGATGTGAGTGCTTCGGGGCACACGCGAGTCGTCGAACATGGTAACCCCCCCTTCCTGCTGCTGCGGAACGGTCGGTCGGTTTATATCCCCAAGCAACTGGTCAAACTGGACCTCTGGCAGGACCGAGAGGTGTACTTTTCCGAGTTTAAGACCTGCGTGGGAGACTATTTGCTCTTTTTTTCGGATGGTATCACGCAGGCGGCGATGGGTTCCCCTGCCATGCCCCTGGGCTGGGGTTTCGACAATTTTGTGCGATATGTCAGCAGCCTGGTCGCGCAACACCCGTCCATATCGGCTGGCGAACTGGCCCGCCTGCTGGCCAATCACTCTCGCCAGTTGGATAACGGGGTGGCCAAGGACGATATAACGGTAGCGGTGATCTATCCGCGTCAGCCGCGTCGCCTGTTATTGGTTACCGGCCCGCCCTTTGCGCGCGAAAAGGATAGGGAACTGGCGGAAATGATCCGGAATTTTCCGGGGCGAAAAGTGATTTGCGGCGGCACTACCGCCAATATTGTCGCGCGGGAGCTGCGCCGGAAAGTGGTTATGTCACTGGACCAACTCAACACGGATATTCCGCCTATTTCGCGGATGCAGGGGGTGGATCTGATTACCGAAGGGACCCTGACGCTGGCACACCTGGCGGAGCTTTTGGAAAAAGGGACCGGACAGGATGATCCGCCGAGTAATCCTGCTGCGATTCTGGGTGCGGAGCTGCTGGATAGCGACCAGATACAATTCGTTGTAGGCACACGAATTAACGAGGCGCATCAGGATCCTAACACCCCGATGGAACTGGAGATGCGACGGAGCCTTATAACACGGATATCGCGGGTTTTGGAGGAAAAATACCTGAAAGAGACGCAAAAGAAATATGTGTGAAATTGGGTTATCTGGGGGGAGGGAGTGGAATTTGCAGTAACGATTATTTTGCTTTATTTCGCTGTCGATACCAGGAAGGCCACTGGTCGGGTTTGACCGCGGCCCAAAGACCGCGTTTTTCCCGCTGGGCCTGCTTTTGCAGGTCGAGAAAGCGGGTCAGTAAAACGTGCGTAAATCGTGGATCTGCATAGGCATAGCCACAGCGGAGCAGTTCTTCGTTCAGCATTTTGCCGTCGGGAAGGTAAATATAGGCCAGCAGGCGGCTAAACTTGTCTCTGGCCTGGCGGGTCGGCTCCAGGGTGACTGTAACCTTTTTATTTATAGTCATTTGCCGCGTAAAGGCGGCCGCTTCCGGGCCGAAGTACATCACCCCCATTTGCGGATGTTTGGTCTCCGGGGTATCGACTCCCCATAAACGTATGCGAGTAAAAGGTTTATCACCGTCTGGAACATCCAGGTCGAGGGTGTCGCCGTCCACTACATTGACCACCAGAAAGGACTTCTGATGATAGCTGGCCTGATCGCCCCGCGGATAGGTTTTGAGATAGCCCAGCCGGTCCGCCGCCACCAGTAACAGAATCATAAGTACGCTGGCAACAGTAAGTTGTCTTCGTGACCGTGGTGAGAGCAACAGCCAACTGGTAATGACAGATTTCTTTTTGCGGCGTCGGGTCATGAAGGGTTTATCGGTTATCCGGCCAGGTTTGGACCAGCAGATGAATGTAAGTTGTTTTTTGTTGGATGGTTTTGATGTAAGTCCTTATTTTTGGTTTTAATAAATTGTCATAAGGCAGGCAAGCCTGCACCACTCTCGCCGCGAGCTTTTGACCCTGGTGACGCTCCCGCTGGTCGCTTCTGGTTTCTGTAAGTCCTTATTTTTAATTTGGGGAAATTGCTGTAAGTGCTTATTTTACATGGAAATTGATAGTCCGATAATAAAGTAGGGATTATAACGATTGTAACGATTAGGTAAGATTTTTGGTATTATGGGTAATAATTTTGGTAATTTGTAACGGTTAGGTTGAGTTGGTAAATGTTGAATAAAGTATAACAAAAGATGAAGAAAGTGATATAAAACATGGGTAAAACAAGTGAAAACATGAGCAAAACATGGTAAAAAGTTAATGGTATTTACACGTGACATTTTAATAGTTATCAGTTATTGGTTATCAGTTATCAGTAAAGAGGGGCATGGGGAAGATTGCCTAGATTAACAATGGTAAGATAGCCGAGCAGGCGGAGACTGCAGGGCCGGGAGGCCTATTTTCGCGCCCGGGGTACAATACCCATTTGGCGTTTCCGTTAGGCGCTGCGTGATGGGCAAGGCTAGAGACTAGGGAAGACCCAGGTTGAAACACTTGCGTTACTTCTTCGATGCATTATGAGCGAGAAAAGTGTAAGAGCAGGAAGAAGAAGGTAAGGGAAAACATGGATTTCCCTTGACAAATAAGGGTGGAAGTGATAGCATGATGACGTGAGATCCACATCATGCTTAATCTACATACTAAGGTAGAAAAAATGAATTACGATATTATCAAAGCGAGGAAAACCGTCGGCCAGGAGGAAACCTCGGATTATCCAGGGATTCTGAAAATCGAGCAGGGAGGAAAGCATGTATTCCCGTCCGACGAAGGAAAAGATCTGGATTAAGATATGGAATGGTATGGAAAAAATATGAGCAAAGAAGAACCCATCCCAAAGCAGGATTAGGAAGAAACATTTTTATCCAACAGGAACATGTATTTAATAAAGGAGGTACTATTGAGAAAGGCCGAACATAAGCCGGTTGAGAGGTTTTTGAAGGGGACATAGTGTGAGAGATTAGAAAACCGAAACCACATTTCAAGGAGAAAGCTCATGAAACGAAGAGTAGTATTTTCAGTTATGTTGTTTTTGATGATCGGCCTGGCGGGTGCGGGTCAGGCCCAGCCGTGGAATTACAATGCGGATTATCCCACGGCTACCGGTGGTCCCAATCCCAATGGTGTGTGGAGTTATGGATATCTCCTTGGCGGACTCAGTAATACACCCTATGGAGCGGCTCCTGCCAATGATTACCACCCGGCAGGTTTAAACGTCTTTTGGGGCAATGATCCGGATGGTGCCTTTGGCAAGAATCCGTTTGTAACCGACATATCGCAGCCGAGTTGGCCTTGTGGAATGTTTTTTAAGGCAGATAGCTGTTATCTCATGACCCCATCCACTACTATGACCCACAAAACGGCTGCGGCTTTTACCGCACCGCAGAAGGGTAACTATACCGTTAATGCGCTGTTTCAAAGCGGTGTGCTCGATAATTGGGACACGGAGGTTGGTGTGGTAATTGAAGGGGTATGGGTTTATACGGATACCGTTACGAGTTTTCTTGATACATCGAGTTTTGACGCGATCGTGGCTCTGGATAAAGGTCAAAGTATCTATTTTGCCTTGAACAATATAAATGGAGAGGGTTCTGTTACTTATCCGAACGGCGGTTTCCATATTATTACCTTTAATACGGTGCTCAACGTTTCTGCTTATGATCCGGATGTTTTCCCGGTGTTTAATCCCGATGATTATCCGATTGACGGTTCGGTAAGCCAGCCAGCGGATCCCAACGACCATACCCCCCGGTATTTTATTCCGCTGGTGGAACCCTTGGCGACCAGTTGGGATTACAATACTGATTTTCCGCTATACACCGGCTATTTCAATCCCAATGGCGTATGGACCTATGGCTATTATCAGGGTGGTCTGGGAACGATCTATCCGTATGCCAAGGCCGCCAAGAATGATTATCATCCAGCCGGTATCAGTACCTATTTTGGGGATGATACCAATGGTGGTATGGGGAAAAATTTCCAGCTAACCACGGTAGTTCAGCCGGGCTGGCCGGATGGGATGTTCTTCAAGGCAGAGAGACCTTATCTGGAAACACCCTCAACGGTTCTAAGCAATAAGGTGACCCCCTTGTTTACGGCACCCTATGCGGGCGTTTACCAGGTGGATGCCTTTTTTGAAAGCGGAGTAATGAATGGCTGGGCCACGGATGTAGCGATTTTGTACAATAGCGGTGTGATCCACTATGATCGCATTTCCGGTTTCCAGTCCGGACCGGAAAATATTTCCGAATTTTCCGGAGTGTTTGACCTGGCGGAGGGCGATACGATTGGTTTCGGAGTGAATAATGTCCCCGGCCAGGGCGCCTATAATGGCGGATTTCATATCATTGATTTCAACGCTACGCTGGCGATTACGGATCCGGGCAATCTGCCGGACCCACCGGTCTGGGAACAGGTTCTGTGGCTGAAGGCGGATACCGGTGTGACGTCCAGCGGCGGCGTAGTTACCGCCTGGGCCGATCAATCGGGTAACGGCCTGGATGCCTCTCTGGATGCCGGCGATCCGACGCTGGAGACCGGTTCATTCAACAATGGTGATAAGCCGGTGGTTCGGTTTGACGGTGATGATGCTCTGTTGCTGTATGACAATACCGATCCGAATTCTGATCCGAATCTCGGCAATCCGCTGGGCTTGTCTTCCTTCAGTGTTTATGTGGTGGGCAAGATCAGTGCTGATCAAATGAGCAGCAGCTTTATCGCCAATGCGGGTGCTTATTACGGCTGGGATTTAGGATTATCCGCTTCTGCGCTGAACAAAGTGGTATTAACCACAGCTAACGCAGGTCTGAGTCAATCTGCCAGTTTAACTGTGGATAAATATTACCTGATTGCCTGTACGGTTTCGCACGATTATCAAAGGAAGCTGTATATCAATGGCAATTTACGAGCCAGTGATATCGGCAGTGCCAACTATCCTGCTGGCACAGCGGCGATTATCGGTGATCTGCTCGTTGGTGATATTGTGGAGATTCAGGTCTATCAGGGTGTAGATGAGACTGAAAGTGCTGCGATTCAGGCGGCTTTGATCAGTCAGTATGCCCTGGACTTCAGTTGTGCGGATCAGGGAATCTATTTCGAAGCGGACCTGAATGAGGACTGCTATGTGAACCTGGAAGATGTCACGCTGCTGGCGGGAGAATGGCTGAAGTGCAATGATCCAATTAATCCGGATCAGTGCGATCCGATTCCGGATCCGCCGCTGCCGCCGCTGCCGCTGCCGGAACCCGGGCCTTTCCAGGCTCTTACGTGGGATTATTATGCGGATTATCCCAGTGCTACGGGTGGTCCGAATCCCAATGGCCAGTGGTACTATGGCTATCTGACGAACGCGGTTGGGAATTATCCTTTCCGATTTGCCCCTGCGAATAATTATAACCCGGAAGGGGCCGTGTTTGTCTATTGGGGTGATGATGCACAGGGTGCTTTTGGAATCAATCCCGCCAGCACGGACGTTTCCAAGCCCGGCTGGCCCAATGGGATGTTCTTCCCGGCGGAAAGCACCTATCTGATGACTCCTGCTACGCTGTACCGGGAGAACAAAACGACCGCACGATTTGTGTCGTCGTTTGAAGCGACGTATGAGGTACATGCCCAGTTTGAAAGCGGCGTCACGCAAGGTTATGACACGCCGGTGTATGTGCTGGTCAATGGTGTGGTTGTTTATGAGGATATTATTTCCGGTTTCCAGGATAATCCGGCGAATAACATCGCCACGTTCAGCGCCAAGGTTGCCCTACCGCAGTATGGTATTTTGGACTTTGTCCTGGATGCTATTCCGGGTGAAGGCTCAACGGCGTACCCGGACGGCAGTTTCCATATTGTCACCTTTGACACGACGGTAACCTCTTCGGCCTATAATGCGGGTGATTTCCCGGAGCCGTTTGATCCTGCTGATTATCCGCTGGATCCGAATATGGATCCGAACCATCCCGTGCTGATTCCGATGAGTCCATTGCAAGATCCAGAACCGGCGCCTCCATTGCCCCAATTGCCGGGAGATGATACGGTGTATTTGACCGGTTTGACATTTACCGATACGAATGCATCAGGTAATGCCGGTGGTTTGATCTGGAATACCTTGTATAATGACGCAGCCTGGGATATGGCAGTACAGGCAGGCACCATCGATAATTATGATCCGAATAACTGGCTGAATAATAATACGGATATGATGATTAATATTCCGCTGGTGGTAGGTAATTCGTATGACTTTACCATTCATAAGCCGCATTATGAAGCGGGTGGTCCCCTGCCTTATGTGGGTCTGAATTTGTACTTTGATGGACAGCAGGCAGCCAGTAATGCCGGTATTTCGGTTTATGCTGCCAACGATACGACTGGGCCTGGTGACGGGAATCCTGCCTGGTTTGGCAAAGACGGACCTGTTGTTACCGGCTGGCCGTTTGGTGGTTCGTTTGCTGGAGGTGGGCTGACCTACAAGAATTATGACAAGCTGATTCAGGCCACGATTACCAATTTCGTCTATTATGAGACGAATGTGTACAACCTGGATTCGATCAGCGCTTCCCCCATCGCATTTCCTCTGTCCGGACCGGACGGAACGTTGGAGAATATTATGCAGATTAGTCTGGTTTTGGAGCCGTTCATCCTCACCTGTGACGAACAAAATGAGTACTATGCGAATGACTTCAATGAGGACTGCTACATCAATCTGGGGGATTATGCAGAGATTGCCGGTGACTGGTTGAAGTGCAATGATCCGGAGATTCCGACTTGTACGGATGTTCCGAATTGATGTTTAGTTGATGATGGCCTCGCACGGCTTGTTATGCCACAGCCGTGCGAGGACCTTTTACCCAATTGCCGCTCCCACTGGTTGGTGCTACCGCACGGTGGAAAACGTCTATTATTTTACCTATATGGCGATTACGTAGTTCGCTACGGTATTAGTGAAGGGGTGAGGCTATGTGGGAATAACAGGAGGGAAGAGTCGGATGGATTGGACGGGGGGATATGAATTACGAATGGGTAAACGGCCAGAGGCCAGCAGTACGTTGTGGGTGCGGGATGGGTTCAGCGGGGATCGGTTTTTGACAGAGAGGTGGGGGATGGGTATAATGGGGGGATGGAACAGGAAAAGAAAGAAGTGGTGCGGCGGCTGCCGGGTTGGCTGAAGAGGCCGATGGTGAAGGGCCAGGTGTGCGCGCAGGTGGTGGGTGTGCTGGAGGAGTATCGGCTGGCGACGGTGTGCAGCAGCGCGATGTGCCCGAACCGGGGGGAGTGCTATGGGCATGGGACGGCGACGTTTATGATTATGGGGGAGGTTTGTACGCGGAACTGCCAGTTTTGCGCGGTGTCGCACGGGGCAGTGGCGGCGTTGGAGGAGGATGAACCGGAGCGGCTGGCGGCGGCGGTGGAGAAGCTGGGGCTGAAGTATGTGGTGATTACGTCGGTGACGCGGGATGATCTGGCGGATGGCGGGGCGGGCCATTTTGCGCGGGTGATCCGGGCGGTGCGGGGGCGGGTGCCGCGGGTGAAGATTGAGGTGCTGACGCCGGATTTCAAGGGGCGGCGGGCGAGTCTGGATGCGGTGTATGAGGCGGGGCCGGATGTGTTCAACCATAACATTGAGACGACGCGGCGGCTGACGCCGGAGATCCGCAGCGGGGCGGATTACGATTGTTCGCTGGGGGTGCTGGGGTATATGGCGGGGCGGCCGGGGCATCCGGTGGTGAAGAGCGGGTTTATGCTGGGGCTGGGGGAGCGGGAGGAGGAGATCGGGGAGATGCTGGGGGATTTGCGGGGGGCGGGGGTGGAGATGATTACCATCGGGCAGTATTTGCAGCCGGGTAAGGCGAACCGGCCGGTGCATAAGTATTATCCGCCGGAGGAGTTTGAGCAAATCCGGCGGCAGGCGGAGGCGATGGGGTTTGGCCATGTGGCGGCGGGGCCGTTTGTGCGGAGCAGCTACCATGCGGAGATGAGCATGCAGGAGTCGAAGAAGGAATAGGGCCGGTCATGCTGCAATCCACGCTGCGAGTAATACTTGATGAGGCGAAACCGGGGGCGGTGAATATGGCGATCGACGAGGCGATTTTGGAGGCGGTGAATGAGGGGCTGTCGCCGGCGACGCTGCGATTTTACCGGTGGGAGGAGCCGACGATCTCGCTGGGGTACTTTCAGAAGTATGAGGAGCTGGCGGAGCAGGAGGAGGCGATCCGCCGGCTGCCGGTGGTGCGGCGGCAGACGGGGGGCGGAGCGATTCTGCACGATGATGAGCTGACGTATGCGCTGATTCTGCCGATACGCGGGCCGGAGAAGGAGAGCGTTACCAGTATTGAGGTGATGTATCAGATTGTGCATGATGCGTATATCCGGTCGCTGGAGCGGCTGGGGGTGCGGGCGGGGTATCGCGGGGGCGAGGACCGGGGCAATGCCCAGCGGGGACCGTTTTTTTGTTTTGCGCGGCGGCACCGGCTGGACCTGGTGGTGGGAGAGGATAAGCTGCTGGGCAGCGCGCAGCGGCGGGTGAAGAAGGCGGTATTGCAGCATGGGTCGCTGATTCTGGGGCGGCATTTTCCGCAGCAGCCCAGTGCGGCGGTGGCGGAGGCGGCGGAGCGGGAGGTGGATATGGAGCTTTTTATCCGGGGGGTTATCGAGATCATCGGTGAGCATCTGGAGCTAAAGGTGGTGGAGGGGGCGATGAGCGAGGATGAGTTGAGCCGGCTGGGGCGGCTGCGGGAGAAATATGAAGGGGACGAATGGAATCAGCAGCGGTGAAAATCCTGTTTTGAGTGCGGGGCCGGGTGTCACGTCCGATAATCCATTACTTAGCGTCCTATAATCATTTATAGTAATTTTATCTATTCGAAAAAGCCGACAAATTGGTCAAAACCGGCATAATTTGCCGACAATAGAAGAGTGTAAATATGGATTGTACGCGAATTTTGGGCGGCTGACGCGGATAAGATCCGGGTTGGATGGCCGCTAACCAACTGCGAATGATGTTGTTATGCATGATTTTTTGTTGCGGATAGAAGAAGCGTGTTTGCAGATGAACCCGACCCTGCTGTGGGTGCCGGGGTTGGTGGCGGCTGCGATGGGATTGTTTTTGTGGCTGGGGGGCACGCGCTTTTCGTTTTTTGTGGTGGGATTTCTGGGGGCGTTGATCGGGGGAGGGATTGGATTGGTGATCAGCCAGTGGTTTGATACGCCGCTGCTGGCCAGTGCCGGGATCGGGGCAGCGGTGGTGGCGATAGTAGCGGTGCTGCTGGAAAACATGGTGATCATGCTGCTGGCGACGGTGATTTTCGCGGTGGGATGCGGCACCACGTATATGAGTTTTTCGCTGGATGAAAGCTGGAAGCAGACGATCGAGGAAAAGGCCAAGCAGCGGCTGCTGCGGGAAAGCGATTTGGGGGCGTCGGGATTTTTGTCCACGTCGCGAGATGAAGAGGAGGAGGCCGCAGAGTCGGAAGAGGAAGGGGAGGCAGGCGGACTGGCCAAGTTTAAGTCGGCGATAGAGGATTTGAAGGATGCGATGGGGGCGAAGCAGTGGATGCTGATTTTGTGGATTGTGCTGGGGGCTGGGGCGGGATTGCTGCTGGGGTATCTGCTCAAGCGGCTGATGATGGCGCTGTGCTGCAGCATTGTCGGTTCGGCGCTGATTGTGGGCGGAACCCTGGCGCTGCTTCTGGCCAAACAGACGGCGGCCATCAGCAGCCTGCAGGGACGGCCTCGATTGTTACCCACTATTTTTGTGGCTATGGTTCTGTTTGGCGCACTGGTCCAGCTTCTGTTGGCTGGATCGAAGAAAACAGTGAAATCACACAGTGAAGATAAGGAAGACGAGTAATGAATAGTTTGCTACAAATTCTGGCACAGGCGGCGAATTCCGGTTCCGGCTCAGAAAGCCAAGAAATCCCCCCCTCTTTAATGGGCCGGGTTCCGATCAATGACATCTGGCAAATCATTGTCAACCTGAACTGGCTACAGGCGGTGATTATTATTGCCTTTGGCGCGTTGTATCTGATTTATGGGTGGCGGATTTTTAAGGCGCTGGTGGTCATCAATTTTACGATTATCGGGATGTTCGCGGGGGTTTATATCGGCCGTCGGGTGGGGTCGCCGCTCTGGGGCGGGATTGTGACGACGATGATCTTAGGGGGTATGTGCCTGCCGCTGATGAAATACAGTGTTTCGCTGCTGGGAGCGGGGGCGGGAGCGATTCTGGGGGCGGCGATCTGGCGGTCGATGTCGCTACCGGACCCGCTGATCTGGTGCGGGGGGCTGGCAGGGCTGGTGGCGGGAGCGTTTATGGCCTTTTCCTCACTGAAAAACGCGATTATGCTTTTCACCTCCATCCAGGGGTCAGCGTTTGTGGTGTTGGGAGTCCTGGCCCTGCTGAACGATTACCCCTCGCTGAGCGAACATATCTCAAATGCGGTCTATAGCCATATGTTTCTGCTGCCGGCGCTGCTGCTGGGGCCGACGGTGGGGAGTATCTATTTTCAGCAAAAACTGCTCAAACAGGAAAATAAATGGGCGATGCCGGAATAGTCCGGCGGTGTATCTGCCCGGTGGTTAAATTCCAAATGAACCATTGACCCCAATCAGGACATCATGTAAAGTATCTTATTATGAAAACGACATGGAAACAGGTAGGTTTTTTATCGGTATTTTTGTTTTGTCTGGGCGGCTGCAACCGGGGCTGGTTCCATCACGACCGGGCGGTTGATCATTATGTGACCGCTACCTCGCTGCGGTCGGCGGCTCTGGAAGAAGACGCGATTTTTGAGCTGCAGGAATGCGTGAAGCTGGACCCGGAATTTTCGCTGGCTCATTCGCTGCTGGGCGATCTCTATCGCCAGGCGGGCCGCTATGAAGAGTCGGCGGTGGCGTATGAAAACGCCTGCCTGCTGGACCCGTGGTCGTTTTCGGATCATTTGAATGTGGGCCAGGTGTACTATATTCTCCAGCGGTTTGGAGAGGCGATTGTGAAACTGCAGCGGGCCTGTCAGTTGAATCCGCAAAGCCCGGCGGCGAATTTTTCGCTGTCGGAATGTTATTATGAAACGGGAGAATATGACCAGGCGGAAAAATTCTGCAGCCGGGCGGTGGAGCTGGATCCCAACAATGACGAATTTCTGGCCAGCCTCGGCGATATCTACCAGCATAAGGGGGACGATTATAAGGCATTGAATGCCTATAAGCAGGCACTGGAAGCCAATCCGGATCAGCCGGAGGTGATGATTTGCATGGGCAATGTGTATATCGGCATGGAGCGATACTCCGCGGCCCAGTTGATTCTGGAAAAGGCGATGGAAGTTTCCCCGAAAAATCAGGAGGTTCATATCGCCCTGGCGTATTGTTTTCTGAAACAGAAGCAGTTTCAGGGTGCGATTGACCATTATAAAAAGGCCGCCGAGCTTGACCCGAAAAGCTATAAGGCGCTCAACGGCCTGGGCGTGACCTATCTGATGGTTTATATCGATAACCGGCAGGACCAGCAGATGGCGCGGGATGGGCTGGAATACCTGCATCGCTCGCTGGAGATCAATCCGGATCAGCCGAAGATCAAGGCCTGGATCGATAAATACACCCAGGAGGTGAATACGCCAAGTCCGACCGCACCGGCCAAGCCTTAAATCGGGATTTCCCCATAAAACCATTGCGTAAAATACCTAGCTGGGTATGATGGGCTCCATGAAAGTCGGTTATTGACTAAGGTTTTGCAAAACCTTATTTACTGTTTAATTTCATGGAGTTGCTGATGAGACGTTTTCCCATCATCCCTGCCGGTATCGTTTTATTACTAGCCTTGTTTGCCCTGGAAACGTATGGGAACACGGCCCAGGAAAACTGGCCGACGTGGCGGGGACCAAATGCCACCGGTGCGGCACCAAACGCCAATCCGCCGCTGAGCTGGAGCGAGACCGAAAATATCAAATGGAAAGTCAAGTATCCGGGTGAGGGGACTTCCAGCCCGGTCATCTGGGGAGACAAGATTTTTTTCCAGACGGCGATCCAGATGGAACAGAAATCCGCATCCACGAGTGAGCCGAATTCTCCCCCAGCAGATCAGGCGGCAAAAAACCAGAACACAGAAAGTAAATATCAGTTTGATCTGGTGTGCCTGGATCGCAAAAGCGGAGGAATCCTGTGGCAGAGGACGGCCTGTGAGGCGGTGCCGCACGAGGGGCATCATCCGGACGGCAGTTTTGCCTCATTTTCCCCGGTGACCGATGGTAAGAAGGTATGGATTAATTTTGGTTCGCGGGGGGTTCATTGCTATGATGTCGAAGGCAGGCACCAATGGAGCCGGGACCTGGGGATCATGAAGATTCATAACGCCTTTGGCGAGTCCAGTTCGCCGGCGCTGGCGGGTGAGGCACTGGTGGTGGTGATGGACAGCCAGGAGAACTCGCGGATGTATGCCCTGCATAAGGATACGGGGGAAATCCTGTGGGAGAAGAAGCGGGATGAGCCTACCTCGTGGTCCACGCCGGTGGCGACGGAGGTGGATGGGAAAATTCAGGTTATCGTCAATGCCGTGCAGCGGGTGCGGAGTTATGATCTGACTACGGGGGAGGTGATCTGGGAGTGCGGTGGGCAGACCCGCAATGTGATTCCTTCACCGGTGGTGGGATTCGGGATGGTTTTTTGCACGAGCGGTTTTCGGGGCAGTATGCTGCAGGGGATTGAGCTGGGGCATACGGGTGATCTGACCGGGACGGCGGCGGTGCTGTGGGAGATTGATAAATACGCTCCGTATGTGCCTTCGCCGGTGCTGTATGGTGAGAAGATATATGTCTGCTGGGGCAATAAGGCGAATGTTTCCTGCTATGAGGCCCGGACGGGCAGGATGATCTTTGAAAAGCAGCCGCTGGAGGGTTTGGATGAAATCTATGCCTCGCCGGTGGGAGCGGCGGATCGGATTTATTTTGTGGGAAGGGATGGAAAAACGGCGGTCATCCGGTATGGGGATACGCTAGAGCTGCTGGCGGTCAATACGCTGGATGATAAGATCGACGCCTCGCCGGCACTGGTCGGGGATGAGATTTTCCTGAAGGGAAAAAACTATATCTATTGTATTGGCAAGGGGTAATGGGAAGATGGATTTTTCCTGAAAATTATTTGACAATATTGTGCCGGTGAAGTATCCTGATTTATGGTAACGTTCCCATAAGAAACAGGAATGCTCGACCGATGGCAACGATCATAGATGTGGCAAAGCTGGCACAGGTGTCCAAGACGACCGTATCGCGGTATATCAACCGCAACGGGCCGGTGAAGGAGGATACCCGCAAGAAGATCGTGGCGGCGATGGAGGAGTTACACTACAGCCCGAATTTTTTTGCCCAAGGGATGAAGACCAGCCGCACGAAGACTATCGGGATCCTGATTGCGGATTTTTCCAATCCGTTCTATCCGGAATTGTTCAAGGGGATCGAGGCGGTGTCCCGCCAGCACGGGTATCTGAATATGATTTGTATAACAGGGGAAAATGGGGAGAAGGAATTGCCGACACTGGAGATTCTGGTCAACCGGAAGATCGACGGGATTATTTTCAATTCCTATAATCGAAATGAAGCGACCATTCACCGGTTGGCGGAGATTGCCAGGACCACTGCCGTGGTGTTTATGGACCCGGTGCTGGTGGATGAGCCGATGAGCTGTGTGGTGTCGGACGGTTTTACGTGGAGCCGGAAGGCGGCGGAATATTTGATCGAGAAGGGCAAACGGCGGATTGCCTATATCAAGGGATCCTCGCGGCACTGGGTAACGAACGAACGATTTCGGGGTTATGAGCAGGCGCTGGCAGAGGCGGGTCTGGAAGCGGAGGAGGGGTTGATCTATGAAGGGAATTTTCAGATGCGCAGCGGATTTGAGGGGGCGGAATATTTTCTGCAAAAGGAAAAGGCTCCCGATGCGATCATGGCGGCGACGGATGTGATGGCTATCGGGGCGATGAAGTATTTGCGCTACGCTGGGGTGGCGGTGCCGGAGGAGGTGAGTGTGGTGGGGTTTGATAATATTCCGCTGGCGGATTTGATGGAGCCGGGGCTGACGACCATCGCACAAAAGATTGATGAGTTAGGGCGGTGCGCGGCGGAGATTATTATCCAGAAAATCAAAGAGCCGGAGATGGAAAGCCGGAAAGTACTGCTGGACTGTGAATTGATTATACGAGGATCAACGGACAAGAGCCGGAACTGCCCGGTTTTGGTTTCGTGAAATGGAAAGGCGTTTTTTGGTTGAAAATATGGGAACGTTCCCGTTTTAATCTTTAGTGAGGTAAAAAATATGAATTCCCGTGAACGAGTTATAAGTGCGTTTGAGAGAAAAGGATATGACCGGATACCAATCAAGCATGAGGGAACGCCGGAAATTAACCGGTTGATCATGGACCATTTCGGGCTGAGCAATATGGAGCAGGTGCTGCGGGTGGTGGGGGATGATTTCCGGTATGTGGAGCCGATTTACCACGGGCCGGAGTTGAAGACCTACCCGGATGGCAGTACGGAGGGGTACTGGGGGGAGCGGTATTCGTATGCCCAGTTTGAGGGCGGCAAATACCTGGAGGCCAGCTATCTGCCCTATGCAAATGTTCATTCGCTGGAGGAGCTGGACCGGTCGCATTTTCCGCAGGCGGACTGGTTCGATTTTTCCACGATCAAGCGGCAATGTCAGGAGATTCGGAAAACTCATGCGGTCTGTTTCGGCACGGCAGGGGATATGGATTTTATCAACAGTATCGCCCGTGCCCGCGGGACGGAGCAGGTATTGATGGACCTGGCGACGGAAGATCCGGTGTATCTGGCGATCATGGAGGCGCGGTTTCAATTTTATTATGAGATGCATAAGCGGGCGCTGGAAGCGGCGGAAGGTTTGATCGATTTTACGCATATCGGGGAAGACCTGGGGACCCAGCGGGGACAGATTATGCGGATGGAGACCTTTGAGAAATTGTTTGCGCCGAAGTTTGCCCGGTATTTTGAGATGGTGCATCGGTATGGCGCCCGGAGTATGATGCACATGTGCGGGTGCGTGCGGGCGTTTTTGCCGCGACTGATCGAGCTGGGGCTGGATGTGTATGATGTGGTGCAGCCGACGACGCCGGAGATGGATATTGCCCGATTGCAGCAGGATTTCGGGAAGAAGCTGACGTTTTGCGGCAGTGTGTGCGTGCAAACGACAATGGCGTGGGGGACGGCCCATGAGGTGGAGGCGGAAGTGCGGCGGCGGTTAAAAATGTTTCCCAAGGGGGGACTGTTTCTGGGGCCGACGCACGCCATTCAGGTGGGGACGCCGCTGGAGAATATCATCGCCCTGTATCAGACAGCGGGGAGTTTGTGCCGGAAGATTGACGATTCGATTCTGTCGGTGCAGACGGAAAGCAGCGGCGAGGACAAAATCAATCTGTCGAAATTATTCTAAGATTTTGCGAAATAACGGAGAACGGTAATGAACACACTAATCGGTATGCTATCGGCGGTGCTTTCGGGGATTCTAAACGGCAGTTTTGCGGTTCCCATGAAGCGGAATGTAAAGTGGGAATGGGAGAACACGTGGTTTTTGTATGCGGTTTCGGCCATGATTCTATATCCGGGCCTGATTTTGCTGCTGGCGTATCCGGAGTTATGGGGCATCTACCGGGATACGCCGGACCGGATTTTGTGGCAGACATTTTTATTGGGGGCGGGGTGGGGGATCGGCTCGCTAACGTTCGGGCTGGGGCTGCATTTGCTGGGGTTTTCGCTGGGCTATACGATTATTATGGGGATTATCGCGGTGGCGGGCTCACTGGTGCCGATGTGCGTGCATAATCCGCAGATGATCTTCAGCAGGCCGGGGCTGGTGATATTGGCGGCGATGGCGGCGGCGATACTGGGGGTGTTTTTCTGCGGGCAGGCGGGGCAGATTCGGCAAGGGAGCGGCTCGGCAAGGGGGAGTTCGTTTCGAGTAGGACTGGTGGTGTGCATTGCTTCGGGGATTCTGAGCGCGATGCTGAATCTGGCGTTTGATTTCGGCGCACCCATCGCGCAGATCGCCCGCGACCATCTGGGGGAAACGGCCTCCAGCTTCCAGGTGAACAACGCCATCTGGTTTCTGGCCCTGCCGGGGGGATTTGTGCCGTATCTGGTGTACTGCGGCGCTCTTTTTGTGCGGAGGGGGACGGCGAGCCGATATGTTCAGGGTCAGGTCGGGGGACATTGGGGCCGGTCGTTTTTGATGGGGATTTTGTGGTTTGGCTGCATTATGCTGTATGGGGCCGGAGCCTCGCATATGGGTGATCTGGGAACAACCGTGGCCTGGCTCGTGCTGATGGCGGTAACGGTGGTGGTGGGTAATTTGTGGGGGATTCTGTCCGGGGAATGGCGCGGCGCAGACCCCCGCGCAGTAAAAAAGATGACATGGGGCACACTTTTGTTGTTAGGATCCGTGATTATTGTGGGCTTGAGCAAACTGATCTGAACCCGACCAATCCGACCAACCCGACCAACCAGACCGAAAGGAAACTATTATGAACCAACGAATCAGTCAATTCACAGATATAACCTTGCTGGTTTTACTATTTTTGGGATGCATCCATAGCAGCAATGTCCAGGGGCAATCTTTGCCAAAGGCGGCGGTGACCGACGTGCAGTCGCATTTGTCCGCCGGTCAGATTCATATGGACGGGCATATCGGGCAACGAATGTCGGATTGCATGGAGAACCTGATTACCGTGTGGGACCTGAACCGGATCATCGATCCGTTTCGCTATAAGACCGATACTCGCGATGACCAGTGGCGGGGTGATTACTGGGGCAAGTGGTTTACCGGGCTGGCCTGGGGCTACGCCCATCAGCCGACGCTGGGGCACCGGCAATGGCTGGACCGGGCGGTATATGATTTGCTTGCCACCCAGGGAGCGGACGGGTATATCGGTACCTTTGACGGGGATAAACGGTTAATTGGTGCGTACGATATCTGGGCACGCCAGTGCACGATCCTGGGACTGACGGCATATTATGACCTGACCAACGATCAAGCGGTCCTGGAAGCCGCCTGCCGGGAGTTGGATTGCCTGATCGACGAACTGAAGCAGCGGGATCTGCGGCTGGCGGACCTGAGCTGGCCGAATTTTAAGGGCCTGGCGCCCAGTGTGGTGGTGGAGTCCGGGGCGTTGCTCTACCAGCGGACCGGCCGGCAGAAGTACCGGGATTTTGCCGAACAGATTGTGGCTCAATGGAATGAACCGGGCAAACTGGTCCCGCAGGGATTGCGGCTGGTCGAGGATGCCCTGGCCGGTAAGCCAGCCATCGAGATCGGATATCCGAAAGCATACGAGCAGATGTACTGCTTTATCGGGATCTGCGAGATGTACCGCGCGACCGGGGAACGGAAGTACCTCGATGCGGCCGTCGCGCTGGCCAAAAGTATCCGCGAAGAAGAATTGTTTATAACGGGGACTGGTTCGGAAGGAGAGCATTGGTTCAAAGGCCGCTCGCAGCAGACGCGGATTGTGTTCAATCCGGCGGAAACGTGCGTGACCACCCACTGGATGTACCTGTGCTGGCAGTTGCTGCGGCTGACGGGCGATCCGGTCTATGCCGACGAGATGGAGAGGAGTCTCTATAACGCCCTGCTGGGGGCGCTGCTGCCGGATGGCCACTGGTGGGGCTATTACGACGGACTGCTGGGCGAGCGGGTACCGAGCTGGGTGGCACAG
Organism: uncultured Pirellulales bacterium; assembly: GCA_964580995.1. Lineage (GTDB taxonomy): Bacteria > Planctomycetota > Phycisphaerae > Sedimentisphaerales > SM23-30 > JAKJEP01. The sequence goes on along the minus strand of CAZOMV010000036.1, from coordinate 13,345 downwards.
GCCGATATTGGTTTGAGCTGCTGCATTGTCAGCGGCTGTCGGGGCCTGATGCTCACGCCGTTCTGGTCGGTGATGCAGACGGCGGAGGGACCGGCGGTGAATCTGTATTTCCCTGGATATGCAGAAACGAAGACTGCCTCCGGCGGCAGGGTGCGGATCGAAATGGCAACGGATTATCCGCGTGAAGGGATCGTGCGGATATCGGTCAAGCCTGACCAACCGGAGACCTTCACAGTAACACTGCGGATTCCGGCGTGGAGCCGGGAGACAACCCTGAAAGTGAACGGGGAAGCACAGCCGGTGCAGCCGGGCACATATGCGACAATCAATCGTCAGTGGGCCGATGGCGATCAGATCGAACTGACGCTGGACCTGCGAACCCAGGTGGTCGAGGCCCCGGACGGCAAGGGGCAACTGGCTTTACAACGCGGATCGATCGTGCTGGCCCTGGATGACCGTTTTGTTCCCGCCGAGCCGAATACCGAGATTACGCTGGACCGGAACGCCGCTTCGCTGGCGGATTTGCAGCCGAATCCGCAGGCGGCGGAAAAGGCCGGCACCTGGATGGCCTTCGACGTGCCGTTTCTGATCAATGGCAAAAATACTTCGCTGACTTTGTGTGATTACGCCTCGGCCGGCAACCAATGGGCCAAGACCAACCGTTTCCGCACCTGGTTGCCCCAACCGCTGGATTTGGGCACCGCTTATGAGACGGGCGACGCCTGGCATTCGGCGATCCGGGAGGCAGCACCTGACTTGCAGGCGGAACGGGGCGTGCGGCTGGACGATCTGGCCCTGGCAAGCAAAGGAGCCATAGCAACCGCTGACAGTGAGTATGACAAAGAGCCTGCCTGTACCGGCGAAGCCATTGACGGCATCATCGCCGGGCCGTGGGATTTTTCCAACCGGTGGGTTTCCACACTCGATACCCCCCATCCCCACTGGATCGAAGTGAAGCTGCCGCAACCGGCGCGGATTGGTACTATTATCATCCGTTTTGCCGACCCGGCCGGGTATCCGACCAGCTTTCAGGGGATCGTTCGCGTCGAGGGCCAGGATCGGCCGGTGTTCGACGTCGATGATTACCGGAACCGCAATATCCGCTACTACCGTGCTGTGATCGAGCCGGTGCTAACGGACACGTTCCGCCTGGTGATTCGTGCCTCCGCCAACCCGGCCTACGCCAACGCATGCCAGATCAGCGAGATCGAACTGTACCCCCCTACTCCGCCCGACCCCCAGCCGGCCCGCATTTCCGGCGGCTGCGGCATCCAGGCGGACCGCATCCTGTTCCTGGGCAACAGCATCACCCTGGTCCCGCCCGCACCGGAGGTATATTGGGACGGCAACTGGGGCATGGCCGCCAGCAGCGCGGATAAGGATTATGTCCACCTGCTGGCCGGCTCCCTCGCGGCCCTGACCGGCAGGCAGCCGGAAACATCCATCAATAATATCGCCGATTTCGAGCGGAATTTCGAGAGCTATGACATCGAGTCCCGGCTTAAAGAACAACTGGCGTTCCGTCCCGACGTTGTTGTTGTGGCAATTGGTGAGAATGTGACCCCCTTAAATACGGCAGAATTACAGGCCGGTTTCCGGAAAAGTTTCCTGCATCTCTTGCAGGCGGTCAAACAGAGCGGCCGGCCGGTCATCTATGTGCGGAGCTGTTTCTGGCCGGACGATGTCAAAGATGAGATCATGCGGCAGTGCTGCGCGGAGGCCGGCGGTCTGTATGTCTATATCGGCCATCTCGGCCGGGAGGAATCGAACATGGCCCGCTCGGAACGAAGCTACCAGCACGACGGTGTCGCCGCCCATCCCGGCGATAAGGGGATGCAGGCCATCGCCGATCTGCTGTGGAAGGCCATGACCGCCCAGCCGTAAGTTATTTTTCCCATAGATTGCGGATAATACCAATTGCACACAATAAGAAATCAAACAAATGCAGAGGTAAAATTATGATGAACAAAAGAAAAAATTCTATCTACTGTTTATTGTGGATTATAATAGTTTTTTTGCCAGTGGCGGCGGCTTATGGCCAAGCTACGGTTACCGTACCTTATTTACGTTGTGAAAATCGTATCGATCCTTTGGGAATAGACACCGTTGAACCCCGACTCAGTTGGGTTGTCCAATCCAGCCAAAGAGGCCAGAACCAAACTGCGTATCAAATTCTTGTCGCCGGTGACAGAAAAAATCTGGATCGTGATACGGGAGATTGGTGGGATACCGGCAAGGCTTTATCGAATGAGACCAGCGGTATTGTTTATCATGGCAAAAGTCTGAGTTCCCATAGGCGATGCTTCTGGAAGGTGCGGGTCTGGGATAAAGAGGGAGTTTGTTCCGCGTGGAGCGAGCCGGCAATGTGGACGATAGGATTGTTAAATCCCAGCGACTGGCAGGCCGTGTGGATCGGCTGGGATGAAGCGGCACCGAGGGAAAATGAGTCGGTTCAGTTACCGGCCCGGATGGTGCGGAAAGAGTTTACCATCGAAAAGAAGCTGGATCGTGCCGTGGCGTATATCAGCGGCCTGGGATGGTATGAATTGTATCTCAACGGGCAAAAGGCGGGGGATCACGTCCTGGCGCCCGGACAGACGGATTATGATAAATTGGTCTTTTACGAGACTTATGATATAACGGATCAATTGCGAGAAGGCCGGAATGCCGTGGGAATCTGGCTGGGCAATGGAAGATATTACGGACCTCGTATCAACCTTCCGATAGGCTATAAATATTATGGTTATCCCAAAGTTATTTTGCATCTTCGGCTGGAGTATGAGGATGGCAGTACTGAATATGTCGTCAGTGATGAACAATGGAAAATAACCAGCGAGGGGCCGATCGTTTCCAACAATGAATATGATGGGGAGGAATATGATGCTCGCCAGGAAATGCCCGGCTGGTGCGAAACGGGTTTTGATGACAGTAACTGGAAACCGGTCCAGAAGGTGGAAGCCCCGAAAGGGAAATTGGTCTGTCAGTATATCGAACCGATTCGGGTAACGGAAACGATTCAACCCAAAGCGATGACCAATCCCCAGCCTGGCATGTATATCTATGATATGGGCCAGAATTTTGTAGGCTGGTGCCGGCTGAGGGTGAAAGGCCCGCGAGGAACGGAAATTCGCTTGCGCCATGCTGAAGTTCTCAACGATCAGGGTGCGTTGTATCTTGATAATCTGCGTTCGTGTAAAGTAACGGATTCCTATATATTAAAAGGGGAAGGAACGGAGTTCTATGAGCCGCGGTTTTCATATCATGGTTTTCGGTACGTGGAGATGACGGGCTATCCGGGTGCGCCTGATCTATCTGTTCTGGAAGGGAAGGTTATCCATGATGATCTGCGAAAAGCGGGTGATTTTTCCTGTTCGAATCCGCTGTTGAACCAGATATACAAAAACATCGTCTGGGGTACGCGGGGAAACTACCACAGCATTCCCACCGATTGCCCGCAGCGGGATGAGCGGCAGGGCTGGCTGGGGGATCGGGCCGCCGAATCGCGGGGCGAGGCGTATTTCTATGACGTTGCCAATTTCTATTCCAAGTGGCTGACGGACATTCAACTGGCCCAGTCGGAAAAAGGGGAAATTCCGGATGTGGCCCCGCCCTTTTGGAATATTTGCTCCAATAATATGACCTGGCCCAGTGTGTACACGATCATACCCGACTGGCATTATGTATTTTATGCGGACCGGCGGGTTCTGGAGCGGCATTATCCGAATATGAAAAAATGGATGGCCTTCATGAGCGGCTTCCTGGAAAATGGGATCATGCCGCAGGATCAATATGGGGACTGGTGTGTCCCGCCGGAGTCCCCGGAACTGATCCATTCGCAGGATCCCCGGCGTGTGACCTGTAAAGCGATTTTGGGAACCACGTATTATTATAAAAACCTGCTGCTGCTGGCACATTTTGCCGGGATTCTGGAAAAGCCGCAGGAAGCCCGGGAATATGCGGATCAGGCCGAAAAAGTGAAACAAGCCTTTCATGCCAAATTTTTCAATCCCGGCAGTTTCGATTATGACAACGGGACGCAGACAGCCAGTATTCTGGCTTTGGCGTTTGCTATGGTGCCGCAGGAATATGAGCAGCAGGTATTCGAGGCACTGGTAAACAAAATTCTGATCGGTACCCAAGGTCACGTGGGCACCGGATTAATCGGAGGGCAATGGCTGATGCGGGTTTTGTCGGATCATGGCCGGGCCGATGTGGCTTATACGCTGGCCACCCAGAAGGATTATCCCAGTTGGGGCTATATGATCGAAAATCAGGCGACGACCATCTGGGAACTGTGGAACGGCAATACGGCTGACCCGGCGATGAACTCACACAACCATTTGATGCTGGTAGGCGATCTGACCATTTGGTTTTATGAATACCTGGCCGGTATCCGGCCCGATCCCAGCGATATCGGATTTCGCCGGATCCTTATCAAACCGCATATGGTTGGCGATTTGACCTATGTCCGGGCTACTTTTCAATCCATCCGGGGTGAAATCCGCTCTGCCTGGGAAAAAGTGGGCAACACTATTTCTTTAGAGATTGTTATTCCCGCCAATGCCACCGCCACGGTCTATGTTCCAGCCGCAAAAGCGGAAGATGTCAGGGAAGATGATAAACCCATCCCTCAGAATGAAGGGATCCAATTTATACGGATGGAAAATGGCGCGGCTGTTTTTAACGTAGAATCCGGGCAATATCATTTCACCGCTCCCCGGTGATAAAAATACTGGCGCGGCTTATGGGTAGATCTTGCCCATCATGCGCGGGTAGGCGATGGTCTCGCGGATGTGTTTGATGCCGGCTATCCAGGCGACGGTCCGCTCGACGCCCAGGCCGAACCCGCCGTGCGGGACCGAGCCGTAACGGCGCAGATCCAGATACCATTCGTAGTCGGCCTGGTTAAAGCCTTCCTCGTGAATGCGGGCGATAAGGGCCTCGTAGCTGTCTTCACGCATGGAGCCGCCAATGATCTCCCCGTAACCCTGCGGGGCCAGGCAGTCGAAATTCAATACCACCTGCCCGTTTTCCGGGTCGGGCTTCATGTAAAAGGCCTTGGCTGCTTTTGGGTAGCGATGCACAAATATCGGCCGGTCATGGAGCGAGGCAATAATGGTCTCGTCCGAGCCGCCCAGGTCCTTGCCCCAGCGGAAACCGGCCGCCAGTTCCATATGCTGGGGGATATTGCTGATCTGTTCGGACAGTTCCGCCGCCAGTTCCCGGGCCTGAATGATCTGGGCCGCCAGCTTATCCTTCTGCCACTGCTTGGCGGCGGATTCCTGTTCGGCGGTCCATTGGGCGATATTGGCTTCCTGCTCCTCCAACTGGTTCTGTTTGGTTGTCAGTTGTTCCTGTAAATAATTTTTCACCTTCTCGCTGTGCAGCAGTTCGACGGCATCGGTATAACTCAGACGCACAAACGGCTTTTGAATTTGCTCCAGTTCGGCCAGATTCCGTTCCAGAAATTCCAGTTCGGGCCGGTTCTTGGCCAAAACCGCCTGCACAATCGAACAGATAAAATCTTCCGCCACCTCCAGCAGGCCATCCAGGTCGATATAGGTGATTTCCGGCTCGACCATCCAGAACTCCGTCAGATGCCGGCGGGTCTTGCTCTTTTCCGCCCGAAAGGTGGGGCCGAAACAATAGACCTTGCCCAGACTCAGGGCGGCGGATTCCAGATACAACTGACCCGTCTGGGCCAGATAGACCGGCTCGCCGAAATAATCCACCGCGAAAAGCGTCTGCTCCCCTTCCCCGGCCGCCGGGGCAAAAATCGGGGTATCGACCAGGGTGAACCCGTGGCTGTTGAAAAATCCGCGGATCGCCTCCACCACCGTATGCCGGACCCGGGCCAGCGCCCACTGCCGCCGCGACCGCAGATGCAGATGCCGGTTCCGCAGTAGGAACTCGATGCCGTGCTCCTTGGGGGTGATCGGATAGCCCTGGGTGTTCTGCACAATCCGCACATCCCGCACCGCCAGCTCATAGCCGCCGATGCTGCGCGGTTCCTGGCGAACGGTCCCCGTAACGGTCAGGGATGACTCCTGCCCCAGATGCTTGACCTGCTCGAACAGGTCCGCGTTGTCCTCTTTTTTCTCGAAAACCCCCTGACAGTAGCCGCTACCGTCGCGCACAATCAAAAACTGCACCTTGCCGCTGGCCCGCAAATTATACAGCCAGCCGGAAATGGTAACTTCCTGACCCACATTTTGATTCATCTCGCTGATTCGTATTCTCTTGGCTTCCATGTCACTCCTAACTTGCAATCTCAGATTTTTTCTTACTGGTAGTATTGTTTATTCGCACTCCACCAGGTCTGCCAGGCGGCGATGGCCTTGATCCGCTGGGTGTCGCTGGCACCGTTATAAATATTGCCGTGGCTGACACCGGTCACCTGATGCAGCAGGGCCGCGATCAGATCGCACACCTTCTCCGGCTGATACCGCCGGATGGGGGCCGCGGAATTACGCATATCCTGGATCAGCACCTTTCGCACCGCCAGGGGATGCATGTCATCCAGATTCTCCATCAGGGCCGGCACCACATTTCTGGGTTTCTGATTCAGCAGAAAATCGATGGCCGCCTGCACGGTAACCGGGTCCTCGCTGGTCAGTTCCCAGACCCGCTGGGCGATATAAGGATTGACCTTACCTTCACCCTTGCAGCCGAATGACATGCCGGAAAGGCATGCCATCACCGAGATCCATAACAGCCGTTTCGCTTTCTCTGTCCAACGCATCGCAGCTCCATCTGCCGGTTCCGGACGCCTCCTGCGTCCCAGCTTATTCTAAGCGAGTGTCTCCTTTTTATCATAGAATCGCGGATTGTAAAACGAAAAACTACAGTTTTGCAAAACTTTAGTAAAAATCCGATTTCAGCCGTTCCCTCGCTTTTTTTGCAGTTGGTGGATTTTTTCGCCTAGAATCTGCCGCACCCGGTACAGGGCCTGGGGATCGGCCGTCCAGTGTTTCCAGTCCCCCGCCACCGGCTGAATGGCTTGCAGGGCAAAATCCTTCTGGCCGAGGTTCTTGAGGATTTCCACATATTCATAATCCTCGACCCCCTCCCGCAAATACTTCAGCCGCATCGAAGGAACCGGCTCCGAAATTCCCGCCGGCGCGCCGGGATAGATCAGGTGGCCGTTACCGGGATAATCCAAGTCAGCAAAGGTGGTCCAGGGATCCTCCGGCCACAGGTCCACGCGCCAGTAGAGCAGGCCGGGAAAACCATACGACTGATTGATCAGCGGCTGAATCCGATAGTTGATCGGGGCAAAGTCAATCTGCCATTTCGGGGAGTAGCTGTCCTGTACATTGCAGTTATACGACCAGATTTCACCGCCCAGCCGCTCCGCCTGCCGGATTCGCTCTACATCCGCTGGCTCATAGGACTGCGCCGGCAGCACCACCCAGATATCCACCGCCGGATGACCCGTGCCGTCATCATACAATTCAGGAGTAGGGACCATGACAATCAGATTTTTGATGCTGGAGCCGGCATGGATATTCCGCGCCCATTCCTTGACCGGTTCGTATAAATCCCGGCAATTGCTGATCTCATCGGTGGTGTAATTATAGAGATATTGCCGTGCTTCTTCCGGATAAGAAGATTCTTTTTCTGTCCAGGTTTCCACCGGTGCCGCCGGGCGGATCGGCAGACACTCCCAACTGCCGCCCCCCGCCCAGATGCCAACGTTAATGGCGTTCACACGCGTATAGTCCCCCTCCCCCATCAGCTTATGCTGCAATACCAATTCCCCACCCCCAAACCGCGAACGCAGCGAAGGCCGCAGCGGCAAATCGAAATCCCAGACCGTCAGTTCGACGGGTAGCTGTTCGCTGCCCTGATCGGACGATACGGTCGCGGTCCCCTTATACGAGCCTGCCAGTGTGTTATACGGCACCAACAGATCGACCCACAGCGGCTGGTTCCGCCCCGCCGCCAGATCGAACGGCACCGCGTCGTATTTTGCTCCCTGGATATCCTGTCTGGTCTGCGGATCTACAAACGGGATCAGTCCATCCGGGTACCAGCCCACCCCCAGCGGCAGATTCGGCGGCCCGCGCCAGATGGGGGACGACTTTTTTACCTCGATATAATGCTCCCGATACAGGGTGAAATTGCTATTGCTGATTTTTTGCGGACCCTCCAGATCGCTGATTGTCAGGTTGACTTGGGTGAGAGATTTTTCTTTGGCCGTAACAATAACCTGAAAGGATTCATATTCTCCACGGGCGGCAAATATGCAAATCCGTTTTTCTTTCCCCGGCGCATCGGTTTGTCCGATCCGCTCCATGCCATCGGCTACCCAGACGTACGGTTTGGCGATCAATCCGTTCCTGCCAGACAATCCTCCTATCACCAGGACAAAAAACAGAAGCTGGGAGAAACACATCTTCATCAAAAAATCTTTCAAAACCGGTTCATTTTATTTTTCGACCGCTGCGCAGGGGATTCGTCCGGCTAAAGGGCGTGGATTCGACATTTTGCACCTCCAGCCAGGATTGATAATATCTCCCCTCTTCGCCGGCACTGTCAAAATCGCGCAGAATAAGCTTTTCCCCCGCCACATTGGTACATTCCAGGGCAATGATGTCTTTGCCGGTATCGAGAATATTCCGGGATTCCGCCGCCAGAGTGCGGGCATCAAAAACCGGCACTTTTTCCGCCGGCAGAAATTTGGTAAAGTTAATCCAGAGGTCTTTGGACGCCTCCGCTTTCTGATCCGTCACGGAAATTTCAATGGTATGCCGCCCCGGCTCCAGCCCGGTATATTCCCAGGAGAACGGCTGGCCGCGCACCGGGTCATATTGATCTACTCGCCCCACTTCCCGCCCGTCTATCTTCACCAGGGCGATGCCCGCATCATCAAACTTGTTGCCCACCCACTCGATCCGCTCCCCTTTGAATTCCAGGCGAATGCTCGCACCCGCGTCTTTGCAGGCGTAGGTTTCCCCAAACCGCTGCCACTGCGGACTGAGTTTGAGATTAATATTTTCCGTGGCATAGGCCAGCAGAATCGGCCCGTGATACACCGAACACTTACCCTGGCATTCCCTTTCCCCCGCCCAGAAGTGCAGCGACATATCCAGATTCAGCTCAATCACATCGCCCGGCTGCCATTGCCGCTGCAACACCAGATATTGACCCGGCTTTACTTCTTTCTGTTCCATCCCGTTCACAGCCACCGAGGTTTTTTCGCTCCAGTGGGGAATACGCAGCCGAAGGGCAAACTCCGCCGCCTTTTCCGGCGCTACCTCGATCCCGATTTTCCCCGTCCGCGGATAATCGGTCGTTTGCGTTAAAATTACCGGCTGCCCCCCTACCTGGGCTTTCATTTCCCCGGAACCATACCAGTTCACCAGCAGGCCATCCGCATCCTGCATCAACGCCCAATCGCTCAGCAGCCCCAAGCCCCGGGCACAATTGACGCTGCAGCAGTTCAGCTCCTCGCTGCCGGGCCGCTTCTGGAATTCGATGGATACCGTGCTGGGGACCCGCTGTCCGTCCATCGGCGTGTGATAGGTGCACCATTTGCCCGAGCGATCCTGATAACCGAGAATCGCATTGTAAAAGCTAAGCTCCAGCTCATCAGCCACCATCGAATCCCCCGTCAGCTTGAGCATCTCCACCGACATCGCCGCCCAGGCCACCACACAGCAGGTCTCGATGGAACCTATCGCATACGGATTGCCCACCGACGCCTCATTCGTCGAATATGCCCCGGTATTATGCCGGTCCTGTTCGACGATATTCCACCAGATGCGCTCAAAGGCCTGCCGGTATTTCTCCTGGCCGGTGATCCAGTACAGCGGCGCCAATCCCATGATGATGTGCAGATTCTCCCAGCGGCGAAAATCGGAATCACCGGTTTGTTCCTTGTGAGGAAACTGAGACATCGGCTGGCCAGCCAGAGCCAGTTCCACGTAATTCCCCTCCGTCGGAAACTCCTGCTCCACAATCTGATTCATCAAAGCCAGATAACGCGGGTCGGCATGTTTCGTATATAAAATCCCCAGCGAATGCAACGGGGCATGATTCACCGAGCAGGCCTTCATAACCGTCATACCGCCCGGCTGGTCCAGAAAGGTATTACATAGCAAATCCGCAATCTTTTGCGCCGCCTGCAAGGCCGCCTCATCCCCGCTTTCCTCATACCACAGCATCAGACCCAGCATGGCATGATAATGCGCCCAGGCGTCCCAGGTGGGATAATTGCCCCACACCTTCGCTCCCCGGCCGGTAAGCTGATACTCCTTCGACCACGGCCCCAGATACCCATCCTCCGCCTGCAACGCCACCAGCCGCTTGACAAAATTCGCCAGATACTCCCGCAGTTCGCCGTCCTGTGTCAGCCGAAGAATCTGCACCGCCCCCGTCAAATATTTTCCGGCGAATTCCCCCGACCACGGCAGTAAATCACGGGCCGGCTCCTTATCCCGGTCGGCAAACATCTCCAGAATGGCTGGGTTCCTATCGGCCAGACCTTTCAGCCATTGATCGCAGACTGCCTGGACATACTCACCCGCTATCCCTCCCATTCGAAAACCGGTTCCCGACGCCGGCATACAGCGGGGCTGGGCTTTCATCACCTTTCCCGCCTGCCTCGGCCCCCCCACCGCTTCCTGACTCCAACCGCTCTCCGCCAAAAACCCTAGCAAACCAATACCAAGGGTACACATACAGGCACGTACCGCCCACTGGGAAAGTTGCATGAAACGCATAACCAAGGCTCCTACATTTGCAGTTTCCCCCGCAGATAATTGACCACCTGATCGCTGTTGATACGAATTTGTTCCATCGAATCCCGTTCCCGCACGGTTACGGTATTATCTTCACTGGTCTGGCCGTCCACGGTTACGCAGAACGGCGTCCCCGCCTCATCCTGCCGGCGATAGCGGCGGCCCACTGCCCCCTTCTCATCGTAAAAACAGGGAAAACCCTTCCGCAGGTCGTTATAAATCGCATGGGCCTTCTCCGGCATCCCTTCCTTTTTCACCAGCGGGAACACACCCACTTTGATCGGCGCCAGCCGCGGATCGAACCGCAGCACACTGCGTTTCTCGCCCCGGACTTCCTCCTCCGCATATGCATCCACCAGAAACGCCAGCGTCCCGCGATCCGCGCCGGCCGACGGCTCGATCACATAGGGGATATAACGCTCCTTCGCCTCATCATCGAAATAACTCAGCGGGCCTTTCTGATACTCCTCATCCTCCCCCAGCAGCGGCGTCTTGAGCGTGTCGCGCTTGGCCTCGTACCATTTCGTCATCGACCGCATCCCCCGCTGATGCTGCCGCAGGTCATAGTCCGTCCGGTTGGCGATCCCCTCCAGCTCCTGCCAGTCGCCCTGGCCGAACGGGAATTTATACTCGATATCCACGCACCCTTTGGCATAGTGGGCCAGTTCATCGTCCTCATGCTTCCGCAGCCGCAGATTCTCCGCCCGGATCCCCAGGTCGGTGTACCAGTTCAGCCGCTGCTCCTTCCAGTGTTCGTACCACTGCTCATCCGTGCCGGGTTTGCAGAAAAATTCGATTTCCATCTGCTCGAACTCCCGCGTCCGGAAGATGAACGCCTTGGTCGTCACCTCATTCCGGAAACTTTTGCCCATCTGGGCGATCCCGAAGGGCACCTTGATCCGTGTGGTGTCCAGCACATTGCGGAAATTCGCGAAAATACCCTGGGCCGTCTCTGGCCGCAGATACAACGTCATCGAGTCCTCGGCATTAGCCCCCATCTGCGTCTCGAACATCAGCTTGAACGGCATCGGCTTGGTGAACTGCCCCTTGGCCCCGCAGTTCGGGCAGAGTTTGCTATCCAGATTATGCTCCGACACCTCCCCGTGGCTGTGATGGGTCGTTTCCTCGCCCTCGGCACCCTTCAAATGGTCCACCCGCGTGCGGGTATTGCACTTTTTGCACTCGGCGATCAGGTCGGCAAACTTGTCCACATGCCCGGAGGCCTTCCACACCATCGGGTGCATCAGGATACTGCAATCCAGCCCCACCATGTCATCCCGCATCTGCACCACCGTCTTCCACCACTGGTTTTTGACGTTCCGCTTGAGCTCCACGCCCAGCGGCCCGTAATCGTAACAGCTTGCCAGCCCGCCATATATGTCGCTGCTCTGAAAAATAAACCCCCGCCGCTTGCACAACGCCACCAACTCGTCCAGCTTCTTCAGTGTCTCTGCCATATCCTGCCTTTATCTAATTAGCCAAATATTCCATAACTTCAACAAAACCCATATTATACCCGCCTTCCCCCGCCTCTCAAGCCCCATCTTCCCAACTTTTCACTTTTCCCCACTACCATAAAACTAAAAACCACCCACTACCACCTTTAAATGTATCTATAGTCTTATTTTTCCAGAAGTTCTGCGGAAAATTCCTCAATGACACTTTCAGGTAGTTTCATTGGGGTCATCATGTAAGTCACTTGAATTGTGTAAATCTCCACCCATACCACAGTTGCAATATTCATTTAAACCGTTAAAAGTCGGAATTGCACCTTTATTGTTTGCTAAGCCACAGATTATATTATGACCATATCGTTTTTTTAATTTTTTAATAACAGTTGCCGTATAACTGCTTGGAGTTCCAGAAAAAAATATACCCGGAGTTAAATGACCTTTTGGATTATGTTTCTTATCTTTAATTTCATATATTTCAACTTGATTCATTATCAAAGATGGCATAAATTCTACTAACAAGCCCGTAAAACTAAACAAAATCTCCGGAAATGGATTAAGATTCTTTATCTCGAAAAAGGTTATTAATTTCTCATTTGGAATGTAACTATGTTTTTTCCCATTTTTTTGTTTTTGCGATACCATACCATCTAATAAACACACAGATACATCAGCAGAATAATACAGATGTGGATCATGATGCGACTGGATTTTCGCATTATGATGTACCTCAATTACAATTAAGTCTGTATTGTTTTTATCTCCCAAGCTACGAGTCGCTGTAAAATATGAAAAATTTTCTTTAAGGCCGGTGGGGCTTAATTTAAATACAAAAACCCCTTTTTTGAGGTTTTGTGGTGTAAGGGTAAATTTTCGTCGCTTGTAGTAACGGATGATTTCATTGTATGAAGCCATCTCATAAAGATCACTCATGCGATCAGCAGTGGCCTTAAAGAATGGGCTGAATTTATTAACAAATCTATCGATCTGTTCAATAAGTTCGTTTCTGTCAAGATAAGGTGATTTACTCATTCGCCCGCTTCTTTTTGAAGAGCGTCAAAATATTATCTACAAACTCATCTACGCTTGGAATTACTAGTATTCCGTCAACTCTAAAATTGTGGGTATAACCGTTTGAGCTTAATTCGG